>JAYWGR010000112.1:0-21550 GCA_043778145.1 Rhizobacter sp. | reverse complement strand
CAGGCGCGGTAGTCCAGCGCGCGGCGCATTCACCTCAGGAACGCAGCGCCTTCGCTGCAGCGGCGAGCTTGGTGATGCGCGACCAGTCTTTGGAGTCGACCGCATCAGACGGCGTCAACCAAGATCCGCCGCAGACCTTGACGTTGGGCAGCGCAAGGAACTGCGGCGCTGTCTCGACCGTGATGCCGCCGGTCGGGCAGAACGAGATATCGGCAAATGGCCCGGCCAACGCCTTCAACATCGGGATGCCGCCCGCAGCCGTGGCCGGGAAGAACTTCAGGAACTGGTAGCCATCGCCGCTGGCGCGCATCACGTCGCTCGCGCTGGAGATGCCGGGGAGCAGCGGCAAGCCGAGGTTGCGGCAGGCCAGGCCAATCGCGCTTGTGTAGCCCGGGCTGACGCCGAAGACGCAGCCGGCATCCTTGGCGGCTTGCGCATCGGCAATGCTGCGAATCGTGCCGGCACCCACGATGGCATCGGGCACGGCGCGCACGATGGCCTTCATGCAGGCGAGCGCGATCGGCGTGCGCAGCGTGATCTCCAGCACCTTGACGCCACCGGCGACCAGCGCCTCGGCCATCGGCACCGCGTCTTCGAGTCGGTTGATGACGATCACCGGAATCACCGGGCCATGGGCTGCAAGGGCGAGCGTGTCTAGGTTCATGTTCGATGTCTCCAAAGGATGTTTTAAAGCCAAGTGCACGCGCCCTGCTCTGCGGTGAGCACGTTGCGGCGCATGCCGGCAAAAAGTTCGCGGCCGAGGTCATGGCCATTGACCACGGCTTGCACGGTTGAGATTTCAGCAATCGCGCGCTCTGCCCACACGGCGGGGTCGACGAGTGCAGCCAGCGTGCCGGCCACGGCGTCAAGCCGCACCACATCGCCATCGCGCAGCTTGCCGAGCGGCCCGCCGGCCAGCACTTCGGGGCTGACGTGAATGGCAGCTGGCACCTTGCCGGATGCGCCACTCATGCGGCCATCGGTGACGAGCGCCACCTTGAAGCCGCGGCCCATCAACACGCCGAGCGGCGGCGTGAGCTTGTGCAGCTCAGGCATGCCATTGGCGCGCGGGCCTTGGAAGCGGACGACGGCGACAAAGTCGCGCTCGAGTTCGCCCGCCTTGAAGGCAGCCAGCAAAGCGTCTTGCGTGTCAAACAAAATCACCGGCGCTTCGACGATGTGGTGGCTCGCCGGCACGGCCGAGATCTTGATGACCGCGCGGCCGAGGTTGCCGGTCAGCAGCTTCAAGCCACCTTCTTCGCCGAAGGGCGCGGCAGCGGTGCGCACGACCGATTCATCCAGGCTGTGCGCGGGCAGATCCTGCCAACGAATCGCGTCGCCCTCCAGGCTAGGCACGCGGCCGTAGTCACGCAGGCCGCCGGGCGAGACGGTCATCACATCGGCGTGCATGGCGCCACTGTCGATCAACTCGCGGATCACGAAGCTCGGCCCGCCGGCGGCCTGGAACTGGTTCACGTCGGCCTCGCCGTTCGGATAGACGCGTGAGAGCAGCGGGGTGGCGTGAGAGAGGTCGGAGAAGTCAGTCCAGTCGATCAGGATGCCGGCCGCGCGTGCAACCGCAACCCAGTGGATCAAGTGATTGGTCGAGCCGCCTGTGGCCAGCAGCGCGACCATCGCGTTGACGATCACACGCTCATCGACCAGCCGGCCAATCGGCGTGAAGCGCTCGTCGCTCACCGAGCCGCCGCGGGCAATGCCGAGCACGGTGCTCACGGCCTCGCGCGTGAGCGCCTCGCGCAAGGGCGCATGCGGGTGGATGAAGGCCGCGCCGGGCACATGCAGACCCATGGCTTCCAGCAGCATCTGGTTGCTGTTGGCGGTGCCGTAGAAAGTGCAGGTGCCGGCGCCGTGATACGCCGCCGATTCGGCCTCCAACAATTGCGCGCGGCCGGCCAAGCCCTGCGCGAACTGCTCGCGCACTTTGGATTTGGCGGTGTTCGAGAGGCCGGTGCTCATCGGCCCGGCCGGCACGAAGACGCACGGCAGATGGCCGAAGTGCAAAGCGCCGATCAAGAGGCCGGGGACGATCTTGTCGCACACGCCGAGCAGCAGTGCGGCATCGAAAACATCGTGGCTGAGCGCAATCGCGGTGGCCATCGCGATCGTGTCGCGCGAGAAGAGGCTCAACTCCATGCCGGGCAGGCCTTGCGTCACGCCATCGCACATGGCCGGCACGCCGCCAGCCACTTGCGCGGTGGCGCCGAGGCGATGGGCGGTATCGCGAATCAACGCGGGGAAACCTTCGTACGGCTGGTGCGCCGAGAGCATGTCGTTGTAGGCGGTGACGATGCCGATGTTCGGCGCGCGCTCGGCAACGACCCGGAACTTCGATTCACCGGGCAGCGCTGCAAATGCATGTGCCACGTTGGCACAACCCAGTCGATCAGCGCCACGAGGGCGGTTGACGAGTGCATCAACCCGCGCGAGATAGGCCTTGCGCAACGAGACGCTGCGCTCACGGATGCGTTGGGTGACTTCAACCAGGGCGCTTCTCATGTTTGCTTTGCTCCTGTGCGGCCACTGCCTGTAACTGGGGCTGAAATTATCTCGTAACTTGGTTACGAAGCGAGAACATTTGCGCCGCGTTCACACCCCTGCGCCGTCGGTGCTCACACCTTTGCAGCGGGCCACGAAGCGCCAAACTTGGCAGTAAAGATCGTCGTCATTCGCGGCTGCATGCGGCGCTTTTATTCTAGAGTTACACCATGAGTGTGGCTTACGCATCGATGGCCCTTCGCGACCCTTCTGGCCTGCTGGCCGACACGCTCGCCGCCTGTGATGGCAGCAGCGATGTGTGGGTGTTCGGGTATGCGTCGCTGATCTGGCGGCCCGAGTTCGCAGCCGCCGAACAGCGGCCCGCCATCGTGCACGGCTGGCACCGCGCGCTGCAGATGCGCTCACGCATCAACCGCGGCACGCCGGAGTGCCCGGGCCTCGTCTTCGCGCTGGTGCGTGGCGGCTCATGCAGAGGCATGGCTTACCGCATCGAGGCCGAACGCGCACATGCCGAGATCACACGACTCTGGGACCGCGAGATGCCAACCGGCGTCTATGACCCGAAATGGCTCGCCTGTGGCACGCCGCACGGTCGCGTCAAGGCGTTGGCATTCACGCTCAGCCAAACCAGCCCGGCGCACACCGGCGCACTGCCTGATGAACTGATGTTGAGCATTCTTCGCACCGCCCGCGGGCGCTACGGCAGCACGCTCGACTATTTGCTCGAGACCGCCTGCAGCCTGCGCAACTGCGGCATTCGAGACCGCGACATCGAGCGCCTCGTGGCACTCGCCCGCCAACACGCGCTCACGACCTGACCGACGCTGCGCCTACCGCAGGCTGCTGCCCGCGCACGCTGGCCAGATCGGCCTCTGTGTCGACATCGACGAGCACGCCAGCGTCGCCCACTTCCAGGCCAAACGCCGGATAGCGGGCGATCAAGCGGCGCGCACCTTCGTCGCCTGACAAATTGACCAGCTCCGAATACAGCTCCGACGAGAAGCCCACCGGGTGGCCGCGCCGGCCTTTGTGCTGCGCATAGGCGATCGGGTGCTGACTGAGTTGATCGGCCACGGCTTGGATCGTGGCCGACTCGATCAAAGGCATGTCGCCGGGCAGGATGATCCAGCCATTGGCATTGGGCCGAGCGCTCACGCCCGCAGCGATGGAGTAACCCATGCCGAGTGAACCATGCCCCGTGGCGCCCACTTCGGGCAGCACGACGAGATCATTCGCCGCAACGCTTTGGCTGGCGATCTTGGCGAAGGCGGCGGTCGTCACCACAACGACCGGCAAGCCGCTTTGTGTGGCATGGCGCAAGGTCGTGCCCAGCACCGTGCTCGTGCCGAGGTCTTGCGCGAGCTTGTGGTCGAGCCCGAGAAAGCGTGAGCCCTTTCCCGCAGCCAACACAATCACTGCCGGGGGCAAATTCATGTCCCGTTCCTTGGTGACGCATCATTGATTCGCAATGCATGTTCCATGCCTCGCGTTGGCGCCAAGAATGACGGCGGGCCCGCTGCAGCGCCAGTGGTGCGTGCCCCTACGGTTTTCCCAGTAAGGCGCAGGAGCGGCCCGGCTGCACTCGGGCAACTGGCTTCCTATACTCGGCGCATGGACGACATCGCCGCATTGCGCAAGAGTTATGAGCTGGCTGAGCTTGACGAGGCAGCCTCGCTTGTCGACCCGCTGGCCCAATTTGAATCGTGGTTGCAGCAAGCCATCACCGGCAAGATACCCGAGCCGACCGCGATGACGCTCGCCACCGTCGGCGCCGATGGCCGGCCTTCAACACGGGTGGTGCTGCTCAAAGGCTGCGATGCGCGCGGCCTCGCGTGGTATTCGAACTTCGAGAGTCGCAAGGGCCGCGAGGTGCAAACGCATCCGGCAGCGGCATTGCAGTTTCATTGGGTCGAGCTGGAGCGCGTCGTGCGCATCGAGGGCGTGGTGTCGCGCTTCGCAGATGCCGAGGCGGATGCCTACTTCAATTCGCGGCCCTTGAGCTCGCGCATCGCCGCTTGGTCATCGCCGCAGAGCGAGGTGATTGCGTCGCGCGAGGTGCTGGTCGAAAACATGGCGCACTACGCCGCGCGCTTTGCAGAGCAGCCGCCACGGCCACCGCACTGGGGCGGGTTTCGCTTGGCGCCGCAGCGTTGGGAGTTCTGGCAGGGCCGGAGGTCGCGCCTGCACGATCGGCTTTGCTATCGCCGGGCTGATGGCGACGATGCCGGCTCGTGGCTGCGCGAGCGGCTCGCGCCTTGAGCGCCTGAGAATCAACACTCGGCTCACGGCTCACCTTCCCAGTAGTCGAGATCATCGGCCGTGCGCTGGATGCGGCCAAACGCCTCGCTGCCATCGGGCCTGAGCGCTTCGGCAAGGTACTTGCCGGAGTCGGGGTACTCGACGATCTCCGGCGTCTCCCGCGTGCTGATTGACAAGTACTTCAACGGCGCCGCCGAGGTGTTGATGATCTGGTGCGGGTAGTCTGGCCCGGGCGGTATGAACACCGTGTCGCCGGCGATGAGCGGCAGCATTTCACCAGCAACCCGCAAGCTGCCCTCGCCTTCAAGGATCACGAAGGCCTCTTCCTGCGCATGGTGGAAGTGATAGGGGCAGCCGCGCTTGCCGGGCGCAAGAATGTCGATGCTAATGCCGAGCTTGGTGGCGGCCGAGCCGTGCGCCAATCGCGCGCATTCGGTGTCGTAGAGCGGTTCGCGCTGTTGGCGCTCCTTCGGCGCTTGATCGAAGTTGCGGATCAAGCGCTGGCGCAGGGATTGAGCGTTGGCAGTGGGCATGGCGGGTGTGCTCCAAAGTGGGCTGAGGAACCGTCGTTGGCCGATCATGCGCGCCGCAGCGCCCAGTGCGTGTCCTGCACAATCCCGCCCCACCGCACTTGGCGCCCAACCGCATTCATCTGACGTGAACAGCCTCTTCATCCTGCTCGGCCTTGAATCGTGGAAGCCGGCCATCACCGCACTCCTGTTGCCACCAGCTCCTTTGCTGCTTCTCATGCTCATTGGTGCGCGCCTGATCTTGCCGCGGCGTGGTTGGGGCTGGCTGGTCGTGATCACCAGCGTGTCGTTGATGTGGCTCAGCACTTGCACGGGCACGGCCCAGCTGCTGACCCAGTTCGTGACGCCTTTGCCTCGCGCGCTCAGCGCTTCGCGCATTGCCGAAATCAAGGCCGAGGTGCAGGCGCGCAAGCTGGTCGCCATCGTCGTGCTCGGCGGCGGCATGGAACCTTTGGCGCCCGAGTACGGCGTGAGCAGCTTGACGCCGCTGTCGAGCGAACGCCTCCGCTATGGCCTCTGGCTCTCGCGCCAAACCGGCGCGCCGGTGGCCTTCAGCGGCGGCATTGGTTGGGCCGGCGGCGACGCGGTGGGCATGGCCGAGGCGGAAATCGCCGCAGAGATCGCTGCGCGCGAATTTGGCCGGCCTTTGAAGTGGGTCGAAGACCGCTCGCGTGATACCCGCGAGAACGCCGCGCGCAGCGTGGCCATGCTCAAGCCCGCGGGCATCAAGCACATCGTGCTGGTCACACACGGCTGGCACATGCAGCGGTCACTGCACAACTTCGATGAAGCGGCTGCGGGCTCGATGGAGATCGAGGCAGCGCCAATGGGCTTGGCGCGTGCAGGTGAGGCGGCTTCGCTCGCGTGGCTGCCTTCAGCGCGCGGCTACACCAATGTGAATCACTTGCTGCGTGAAGCCATCGGCCGCTGGATGGGCGCCTGAGCGCGCAGTCGACAGAGGCGCAGGCAGCGCGTGAATTTGGCGACGGCGCCGACACTCCGCACTGTCGGTCTGTTTGGTGAGGATGCAGATGCTTCGCTTCACCGCCGTCTGATTTCACTTTAGGCCGGCGCTGGCAAACATCTATCCCTCACTTGTGCGGCTCTCACACGCGCTGCACGCCGCCAGACTCGCCACGGCATCCGCTGGCCATGTAGGCACCGCCCATCAGCATCGGCTCGACAGCGAGTGCATCGAGCTGCTGACCGAGGTGACTCCACGGCGCAACCAGGCCCTCGAATGACGTGACCGAGTGCAGCGCCGCCGGCAGCACAAAGAAGTTGACAGGCCACGCCCAGGGCCCCGCCCATTTCAGGCCAGTGGCCACCACCCTCGCGCCCGGCCGCAGCCACGCCAGCACGTTGGCGATGGCCTCTGGGCAACGCAAGATGTCATGCGTGAAATGGAACAGCGCAGCATCAGCCTGAATCGCGATCGGCGCGGCCTCGACCGGTGCCTCGAGCAGCATCGTGCGGCTCGGTAGTGTGCATTTCGCCAGCCGCTCGCGAGCTCGCGCCAGCATGTCGGGAGACTGCTCGATGCCGACGACGGTACCGGCAGGCCCCACGGCTTCTGCCAACGCCGCGAAGCTCAAGCCGGTGCCGCAGCCGACGTCAAACACCGTGTCGCCAGCACGCAGGCAGAGCTTGGCGATGGCGGCGCGGCGAATCGGCTCGAAGAGGGCCAGCTCGGCGTCGTAGATTCGCGCGCGGCGGCGGTACATCGCCAGTGCGGCGAGGCGGTCGGGGCCGGGGGGTGAAGGGTCGTCAAACATCGCAAGCCCTTAGTCACCCGACGCGACGGCAGGGCGCGACGCATTCTGTGCGCAGCGCCAGCACATGGCAATGGCCTTGACCATGCTCACGCACCCGGCGCGCTGCGGGTGGGGCCAGCTCAGCCGAATCTGAATGCCGAGACAGTCGCGCCAAGCACATGGTCTTCGAAGACCTTCGCACCGCGGTCATCGCCCGCCGCGCCGGCCGCCATCATCAAAGGCAGCAGATGCTCTTCGCGCGGATGTGAAGCCCGCGCAGCCGGCGCATCGGCCCAGGCGGCCAACTGCTGATCGCGTGAGCGCACATCGGCCGTCTCGACCACAGCCGTCAACCATTGATCGAAAGTTTTCGATGGCGCAGCTGCGCCTGGCCCGAAGAGGCGCATGTTGTGAAAGCTCATGCCAGTGCCGACGATGAGCACGCCTTCATCGCGCAGTGGCGCAAGCGCGCGGCCGGCACGCAGGTGAGCCTCGGGGTCGAGATCGCCGCGCAGCGAGAGCTCAACCACCGGCACATCGGCATCGGGCAACACGAGCTTGAAGGGCACGAAAACACCGTGGTCGAGGCCGCGCTCGGCATCGGCGCGGGTCGCGAAACCTGCGCTTTCAAGCAAGACACGAATGCGTTGCGCCAGCGCCGGCGAGCCTGGCGCGGGGTAGGTCAGGCGGTAGGTGTGCTCGGGAAAGCCGTAGTAGTCAAACAGCAGCGGTGGCTGCGGCGAGGTGGTAACGGCAAACGCACTTTCTTCCCAATGGCCTGAGATGACGACGACGGCCTTTGGCTTGGTCGGCAACGTGGCGATCAGCCCAGAGAGGAACGCGGCCATGCGGTCCCAGGTGTCGGCCGGGCCACGTGTCCACTCCATGAAAAAGCATGGGCCACCGCCGTGCGGCAGGTAGAACGTGGGAAGGCGTGAAGACGGGGCCATCGAGCTTGTCGAGGCGGACGAGGCGGATGAGTTGGTCATGGCATGGGCCTTTGATGAACCGATGCGAAAGCATAGGCCGCGGCCTCTTGCCGATCAGCCGCATGGCGATGGATGCAGCGTTTCAAAAATGACAACGGCGCCGCGGCCGGGCGATGCGCTTCAGCGCCGCCAGCGGCGCCGAAGATCGGCCGCATGCGCCAAGCCGGCAGCCCCCAGCCATGCGGCCACCACCAGATCGCCCGCGCTTCCCAGCGCACTGCGCAGCGCGAGCATCAGGCACAAGCCCGAGACGAGGTTGACGAGGAACTGCGAGCCCGCCACGCCGCGCCCAGTGATGCGGTGGTGAATGAGCAAGGCCAGCGCCTCGATCACGGTGAAGACGATCACGGCATCGATCAGATCGATCAGCCGCAGGCTCGTCATGCCGAGGTCAACGAGGCGCGGGATGTTCAGACTCGTCGCGCTCAGGCTTGCGGCAGTCAAACGCGGGCGAGCCCGAGCAGATGCGCCATGTCTTTGAAGAAGATGCGCACATGGGCCATCGGCTTCTTGCGCACGAGCTTCTTGTTCATATAAGACTCAAAGGTGAGTTGCTGCACATCGCGGTCTTTGCAGATGCTGACGAAGCGCTCGCGGCGGCGATCGGTGGCGTACCAAAAGCGCTGCATGATGCCGAGCACGAGGAACACGGTGCCGTGGTCCTTCATGAAGCGTTTGCGTGCGAGTTTGAGCACGCTCCGGTTGCCTGTTAGCAGCAACTGCTCGACGGCCTCCGCCGCGAGCTGGCCGCCGACCATCGCGTAGTAGATGCCCTCGCCCGAGGCCGGTGCGACGACGCCCGCCGCATCGCCCGCGAGCACGACATCGCGGCCGTTGTCCCAGCGCGGCAGCGGCTTCATCGGCAAGGGCGCGCCTTCGCGGCGCAGCACTTCGGCACCTTCGAGCCCGGCCGCCCGCCGCAAGCCGCTCACGGCACCGCGCAGCGAAAAGCCTTTGTCGGCGCTGCCGGTGCCGACACTCATCGTGTCGCCATGCGGGAAGACCCAGCCGTAGAAATCGGGCGACAGCGTGCCGCGGTAGTACACGTCGCAGCGCGAAGCGTCGAAGTCAGCGCGAGCTTGCTCGTGTGCGAGCACAGGTGTGCGCAAGATCTCGTGGTAGGCAAACACATAGCGCGTGCGCTCGGCGCCGGGCACGCATTGGCGCGCCACTTCAGAGCGCGCGCCGTCCGCACCGATGACGCTGCGTGCGCGCACGCTGGCGGCTGCGCGGCGATCTTTGTCGTCGCGATCGAAGGCGTCAAAGTGGACGATGCTGACGCCATCGTCACCCCGCGTCAGCCGGTCGAAGCGGCCGGTGCGGCGCGTGGCGCCCGCCGCCGCCGCGCGCTCGCGCAGCCACTCGTCGAACTGCTCGCGGTTGACCATGCCGACGAAGCCGTTGTCGATCGGGATGTCAACTCGCTCGTCCTTCGGCGAGATCATGCGGGCCGATGTGGCGCGCGCAACCAAGAGCGCATCGGGAATGGCGAAGTCTTTGATGAGCCGCGGCGGGATGGCGCCGCCGCAGGGCTTGATGCGGCCGGCGCGGTCGAGCAGCAACACCGATCGGTCACGCCGAGCCAGGTCTTGCGCAGCGGTAGCACCCGCCGGGCCACCGCCGATGACGACGACATCGAAGGTTTCGATCTCGCCAGGCTCATTGCTTTCTGGGGCTGTGGTTTGTCGAGCCGTGGCCCCGAGATCAGCACTCTGGTTCGCATTCATGACTGTCCCCTTGCGTGCAGGGCCACGAGCGGCCCGCGTTGAACCGGCGCAGCGCGCGAGCCTGCCCCTTGGCGACCAAGCCGCGCAGCGAGCACTGCGGCCACAACGAACAAGCCGGCTTCGAGCGCGAAGACGGTCGAGTAAGCGAGTGCTGGCGAGCCGATGAGCCAGCGCGCCACATCGCTCGCCGCCGTGCCGATCAGCCCGCCGAAGCCGAAGGCGATCGCTTGTGCAGCGCCCCACAAACCCATGCGGATGCCCTCGCGCGAAGGCGGGCCCTCGCTGGCGAGCCGCATCATCGATGCGATGGCGGCGATCGAGAACGCGCCGTTGGCCACGCCAAGCACGAACACGGTTGCCTTGAATGGCCAGACCGGGCCCGCCACGCCCGCCATGCTCAAGCAAAGCAACGCCAGCGCCGATGCCAAGCAGCCGCCGATCTGCCAGGCCTGCAAGGAACCGAAACGCCGGCCGCGTCCTGCCAATGCAGCCGCCACCATGCCGAGCAAAACGCCGCCATGCTGCACGCCGGAGAGTTGTGTTGACGCACCCGGCGTGAAGCCAAACACTGTGCCGGCAAACGGCTCCAAGATGAGGTCTTGCGCGCTGTAGGCAAGCATCGAGATGAAGACGAAAATCGTGAAGCGGCGGGCCGTGGCGTCGGCCCAGACTTCACGCAGCGCCACGCTAAATTTGGGCTTGAGCGCGGCGGGCTCGTCATTCGCCGCATCAACTCGCGCAGGCCCTTCGAGGCGGAACATCGCAAGCACCGTCAACACCAAAGCGAGCAGCGAAACGCTCGCCGTGACCAGCACCAAGCGCTGCGGCGAATACGGATCGAGCAGCTTGCCTGCGATGCCCGCCGTGACGGCAAAGCCCATGATCATCATCAGCCAGACCAGCGTGGCAGCCGATGCGCGGCGCGGCGCCTCCACGCGCTTGGCGAGCAGCACGAGCAACGACGTGCCGCACGCGCTGACGCCAATGCCGATGAGCGCGAAAGCGATGAACGCGAGCAGCATCCCGGCCACCGGCGACTGCGCCATCCAGACGGTTGCCAGCGCCGCGCCCACGCCACCGGTGGCCAGCACCGCCATGCCGCCGATGATCCACGGCGTGCGGCGCGAGCCGACGTCGGAGCCATGCCCAAGCCGCGGCCGCGCCATCTGCACGAGGTAGTGCCAAGCAACGAGCAAGCCGGGCAGCACCGCCGGCAATGCCAGCTCAACCACCATGACGCGGTTGAGCGTTGACGTGGTCAAGACGACCACGGCACCGAGCGCCGCCTGCACGAGCCCGAGCCGGGCGATGCCGAGCCAGCCGAGGCCGTGGTTTGCGCTCATGGATGTGACGCTGCGCGCAGCGCGAACGCGCTCACCATCATCCCGATCACAAACAGCGGCACGCCGAAGCCGCTGTACCAAATCGCGCGGGCGGTGACGCTGTCGAGAAAGCGGTCCATCAGCACCAACTGCACAAAGAGCAGCAGCACGATCACGAGCGCATGCACGGGCTGCTGCCAGGCCGTCAACAGCAGCACAACGATGAACTGCGGCACCGCTATGACCCAGCACGCCACGCGCGCTGCGCGTTGCACGCCGAGCTGCACCGGCAGCGAGCGCACGCCCATTTGCCGATCGCCTTCGACGGCCTTGAAATCGTTGAGCGTCATGATGCCGTGGGCGCCTGCGCTGTAAAGGCCAGCGAGCATCAGCGAGCGGCGGTTGGGCATCGTGCCGCCGGCCATCACGGCGGCACCCGTCACCCAGGCCAAACCTTCGTAACAGAGGCCGCAAGCGGCGTTGCCCCACCAGCCGTTTTCTTTCAGGCGCAAGGGCGGTGCGCTGTAGGCCCACGCGAGGAGCAAACCGACGGCGCCAGCAGCAAATCCCCAGGGCCCGAGCGCCAACGCCACCAGCAGCGAGAGCGCCGTCCAGATGATCGCCACGGCGAGCCCCCAGCGGCCTGGCATGCGGCCCGAGGGAATCGGGCGCTGCGGCTCGTTGATCGCGTCGACATGGCGGTCAAACCAATCATTGACCGCCTGGCTCGATGCGCAAACCAAGGGCCCGGCGAGCAGCACGCCCGTGCCGATCAAGCCCCAATGCCCAGACGGCGAGACGCCTGAGGCGATCACTCCGCAACCAAAGGCCCACATCGGCGGGAACCAAGTAATGGGCTTGAGCAGCTCCGCGACAGCGGACAACGCGGGTCGTGTCATGCAAAAGATTCTTGCATCTGACGCGAAGAAGCGTCAACCGAGATTTACACCCAACGATGTGCTCGGGCGGCTGGAAATCAGTCGTCGGTGGGTGCCGCGGCCAGATCGCCGATGTTGAATCGACGTAATTTGACGTAAAGACTTTGCCGCGACAGGCCCAACATCTCGGCCGCCGAGGCGCGGTTGTCATGCGTGAGCTCGAGTGCGGCTTCGATGCAGAGTTGCTCGATGAGGTCGGTCGTGTCGCGCACGATGTCTTTCAATGGAACGCGGCCAACGAGCTCGGTCATCTGACCCACCGAGCGCGGCATGTCGCGCCCAGCATGGGCTTCGCTGATGAGGCGGCGGCTCACATCACGGATCGTGAAGCCCAGGCACGGCGCATCGCCGCTGGTCACGGCAACGCCGGAGATTTCAACATCGGTCAGCGAGCCATATTCACCGCGAACGACAGTTGCAAATAAACGCACCGCGCCGCGCTGGCGCAGGTTGGTGATGAGCACGTTGAGATCGACGCCGGTGCGCCCGAGCCACCGCTCGAGCGACTGGCCGCGCGCTTGGCCTTCGGTCGACAGCTGCGCCAGATCGAGGAACGCGTGGTTCGCAACCAATATCGCGCCATCGAGATCGGTCACGACGAATGCATCCGGCGCGCCTTCGACGAGCTTGACCAGCATGTCGCGCCCGGTCGGCTGGCCCGGCTTGGCTTCAACTTGGGCGGAGGCAACGCGCACCAACAAGTGAGCCGATTTTTCCTGCCTGAAGAGCGAGGCTGACACCGTCATCTCGCGCGCAGGATCGTGCAAGGTGGCGATGGCCGATTCGGGCCGGCCACTGCGCCGCACAACCGCGAGCATGGCTTGCACCGCCGCGTTGCCAGCCGCATCGAAGCTCTCAACCAACTGCCAGCCCGGGCGCAAGCTCGCCGGGCCGAACAATGCATTCGCGGCCGGGTTGGCCTCTTCGAGCTTGAGCGTGGTGGCATCGAGCACAAGCACAGCCTCGGCCGAGACCTGGAACAACGAGCGGTAGCGCGTCTCCATGTGGCGCAGGCGCCAGTAGTCACGCTCCATCGCCAGCTGCGCGCTGACGAGCCGCTGCTGCAAGACCGCATCGGCACGGAGATCGCGACCAAAAACGACTGAGCGACCAACGGCCGCACCCCGCCCGGTTTGCGGCAGCGCGACGGCAGAGTAAGACAGCGGCAAATCCGCGCCGCCGGGCGACGGGTGATTGATGTGACGCCAGCGCGGCACGGCATTGGCTTTGGACTCGCGCAGCAAAGCCTCGACTTTCGGGCGGCTTTCGATGGTGACGGTGTCGGCCCAGGGCTTGCCGAGCCAATCGTAGTAACCCTCGCGGAGGAGGTCTTCGCTGCCGAAAGCCAGATCGCGGATCACGCCTTCTTCATCGACGATGAGCGCCACATCCGCCGAGGCCGCAACAAGTCGGCCGACGACGTCGGCATCCAGATCGCCGAGCGATCGCCCGGGCGATTGGAACTCTCTCATGGAAGCGTCTTTTCCGGTCGGTGCTGCATAGCGTTCTCGTTGGCATCGGGCTGTAGCAGGGAACCGAAGGCCGGGGATGATAGGTGAAGGCGTTTCAGCGTTTGGCAAGTCGCACGATCAAACGCTCGGCCAAGAGAGGCGCCTCGCGGCCGTCGACCGTCATGCCGTCAGCGCCGACACCGGCCGCATATTCAGGATGCTCGCCAAACAAGGGGCCGCCCACGAGCACCGCCAATTCTTGGTTGCAAGTGGCCTGCCGCACGGCCGCGATGCACTCGCGCAACGCGCCCAGCTGCACAACGCTGCCGAGCGAGAAGCCGACAACATCGAACCATTCGTCGGCCACCATGGTCGGGCCGTCAGCGCCTGACGCCCAGGCGCCGCCGGTCACGTCCCAGCCGGCGTGGTTGAAGAATTCGGCCACCATCACGAGGCCGAAAGTGTGCTGCTCGCCCGGGCTCGGAAGCAGCAGAATGCGCCGCCCGCCCGAAGGGTGATCCACGCTCTGGCCGAACGACGAACTCAACTCCCGCAGCACGCGCTGCAGGCGGCCCAAGCCCACCGTCACATCGGTGAACGAGCAAAGGTCGTCATCCCAGAGCTTGCCGAGGTGGCGTGCCGTGGGCGCGAGAAGATCGAGGTAGATTTTGTCGATCGTCACGCCGCGGCGGCGAAAGGCCTCGACGCTCTCAAACGCAACGTCTTCGCTGTGCGACAGCACGAGCTGCGCAAAAGCAAGCACGTCAGCGGGCGTGACAGCGTCGTCGAGGGGCAGCTCCAACGCCCGATCGGGCGTGGTCCGGTGCGCGAGCATCAAGCGCGGAATGATTTCATGCTCGATCGCCCGCGCGAGTTGCGACATGCGCTCATCGTTGGCGGCGTCGTCTTCCCGAAACGATCGAGCCGTGTCGAGATCCAGGCAGTCCGAGGGCTTCAAGCCTCTGGAGTTGCTGCGATCACGCGATCTGTTCCCCTGAGGCAACCTCTCCATGACTTCTCCTCGCGAAGCTCGGCTGAGCATTGCCATCAGGCCGATACCTGAGGGCCTGACTCGGCCCCCGCTTCGGTGATCCGAACCCAGGCGCCGAGTGCCCGGATAAGCCGGGCCCTTTTGACGAAAGGGGTTCTACAACTGACATTCGGCAACGTCAATCGGTGGCTTTCCATTGTTGACACCCCCTTGGTCGGCTGCCCGGTCGAGCAAAGTATCGCGACGATGGTCTCAATGTAGTGTCACTTTTGATTTACGTCTAGCCCGATTGACAGCTATCGAGTGCAGGTCTAGATTCGCCCTCAAGCAGTCGTCAAGGGGTCAATGAATGCACTCAGTTGGAGCCGAACGCGGTCGATACCGGCCGCTCTACAGCGCCGAAGAGCGCCGCCGCCGCGACGCCTCCGGCTGGACGCTGGTGCAAGGCATCCTGGCGCCAGTGCAGTTCGTGATCTTCGCGGTGAGCTTGGGCCTGGTGCTGCGGTATCTGTCCACCGGCGCCGGGCACGATGCCGCGGTGGCCTCGGTGGTCGTCAAGACGATCGCGCTCTACACGATCATGGTGACTGGCTGCATCTGGGAGAAGGTCGTCTATGGCCAATACCTCTTCGCACCGGCCTTCTACTGGGAAGACGTGTTCAGCATGCTGGTGCTCGCGCTGCACACGGCTTACCTCGTCGCACTCTTCGGCGATTTGCTGGACAGCCGCTCGCTGATGTATTTGGCGTTGGCCGCTTACGCCACCTACGTCATCAATGCCGCGCAATTCATTCTCAAGCTGCGCGCGGCCAGGCTCGATCAAGCGCGGCGCGAACAGGCTCAGCGCGATTTGGCAACGCCTGCGGGGTGGGCAGCGTGAGCCCCGTGATCCCGATTCACACGGCGCCGTCTGCCGGCTGCAGCGATGTGCCTGCAGTGCAGAACGTGATGGACGGCGTCATCAGAGAACGTGGCCAGCGCGAAGTGTTCTGCGGCCTCACCGGCATCATCTGGCTGCACCGCAAGATTCAAGACGCGTTCTTTCTCGTCGTCGGCTCACGCACCTGCGCGCACCTAATTCAGTCGGCCGCGGGCGTGATGATCTTTGCCGAGCCACGCTTCGCCACCGCCATCATCGATGAGCGTGATTTGGCCGGCCTGGCCGACGTCAACACCGAGCTCGATCGCGTCGTGAGCCAACTGCTCGCGCGGCGGCCTGAGATCAAGCTCCTGTTCCTGGTGGGCTCTTGCCCTTCAGAGGTGATCAAGCTCGATCTGTCACGGGCGGCATCGCGCCTGTCGAGCCAGTACGCATCGAAGGTGCGCGTGCTCAACTACTCGGGCAGCGGCATCGAGACCACCTTCACGCAAGGCGAAGATGCCTGCCTCGCCTCGATGGTGCCCGGCCTGCCCCCAGCCGCAACCAACGCCGAGCCTGCGCTGATCATCGTCGGCACCTTGGCCGATGTGGTTGAAGACCAGTTCATGCGCGTGTTCCAGCAGCTTGGCCTCGGCCAAGTGCGCTTCTTCCCGCCGCGCCGCGCGAGCGACATGGCGCCCGTTGGTCCCAACACACGCTTCCTGCTCGCACAACCCTTCCTCGCTGACACCGCCCGCGCGCTAGAAGCACGTGGCGCCAAGCGGCTTGCAGCACCCTTCCCGCTCGGCGCCGAAGGCACGACCGCGTGGCTGCGCGCCGCGGCCGATGCCTTCTCGGTCCCGGCCGATGTGTTCGAGCGCGCCACCGCACCGGGCCGCGCGCGCGCCGCGGCAGCACTGGCTCGCCAGCGGCCCATGCTGGCCGGCAAGCGCATCTTCTTCTTCCCCGATTCACAGCTCGAAGTGCCGATTGCGCGCTTTCTCTCGCGTGAACTGGGCATGCAACTGGTTGAGGTCGGATCGCCTTACCTGCACCGCCAACACCTCGCCGAAGAGCTCGCTTGGCTGCCCGCAGGCACGGTGCTCTCCGAAGGCCAGCATGTAGAAAAGCAGCTCGACCGCTGCCGCGCCGCGCAGCCTGACATCGTCGTCTGCGGCCTGGGCCTGGCCAACCCGCTGGAGGCCGAAGGCATGACCACCAAATGGGCCATCGAACTCGTGTTCACGCCCATCCAAGGCTACGACCAAGCCGGCGACTTGGCCGAGCTCTTCACCCGCCCGCTGCAGCGCCGCTTGCGGCTCGTGGCTTGAAGTCAACGATATAACAGAAGTGGCCTAGACCAGTTCATCATGCAGCTCACCCTCTGGACATACGAAGGCCCGCCGCACGTTGGCGCCATGCGCATCGCCACCGCCTTGACCGACGTGCATTACGTGCTCCACGCTCCGCAAGGCGACACCTACGCCGACCTGCTCTTCACGATGATCGAGCGGCTGCAAAAGCGCCCGCCCGTCACCTACACCACCTTCCAGGCGCGCGATCTGGGTGGCGATACCGCCGAGCTCTTCAAGAACGCCGCGCGCGATGCCTTTGAGCGCTTCCAGCCGAAGGCGATGATGGTTGGCGCCTCCTGCACAGCCGAGCTGATTCAAGACGACCCGGGCGGCTTGGCCAAGGCATTGGCGCTGCCGATCCCGGTCGTGGCTCTGGAGTTGCCTTCTTACCAGCGCAAAGAAAACTGGGGCGCCTCCGAGACGCTCTACCAAATGGTTCGCGCGCTCGCTGGCCCCAACGCGCCGGCACCAGGCACGCCGCGCCCCGCTCGGGCCGAAGGCCAGCGCCCGCGCTGCAACATCCTTGGCGCCACAGCACTCGGCTTTCGGCACCGCGACGATGTGCAAGAGATCGTCAAGCTGCTCGGCCAACTCGGCATTGAAGTCTCGGTGGTCGCGCCGCTCGGCGCCTCTGCGGCCGACCTCGCCCGCTTGGGCGACGCTGACTTCAACGTCGTGCTCTACCCCGAGATCGCCGCCCTCACCGCGCAGTGGCTCACCCGCACGTTCGCCCAGCCCGCAACGAAAACCATCCCGATCGGCGCCAACGCCACGCGAGAGTTCATCCGCGAAGTGGCCGCGTTCGCCGGCATCGACGCGGCACAAGCCTTGGCCGAAGCCACCTCGCGCTCGCCTTGGTATTCGCGCTCAGTTGACTCCACCTACCTCACGGGCAAACGCGTCTTTGTCTTCGGTGATGCCACGCATGCCGTGGCCGCGGCGCGCGTGGCGGCCACCGAGCTCGGTTTCACCGTGGTTGGCATCGGCACCTACAGCCGCGAATTTGCACGCGATGTGCGCGAAGCCGCCAAGCTCTACGGCGTCGAGGCGCTCATCACTGACGACTACCTTGAAGTCGAAGCCCGTGTCGCCGAGCTGCAACCCGAGCTCGTGCTCGGCACGCAGATGGAGCGCCACATCGCCAAGCGGCTCGGCGTGCCGTGCGCGGTGATTTCGGCGCCAGTGCATGTGCAGGATTTCCCGGCGCGCTACAGCCCGCAGATGGGCTTTGAAGGCTGCAATGTGATCTTTGATACCTGGATCCATCCGCTGGTGATGGGTCTGGAAGAGCATCTTTTGACCATGTTCCGCGAAGATTTTGAATTCCACGATGCGGCAGGGGCCAGCCATCACGGCGGCAAAGCGCAGGCATTGGAAGACCAACACGCGCCCAGTGACGATGTTCTGGCAGACCTGAAAGTCGACACAGACGTGGTTTCCGGCGAAGTGGTCTGGCTCGCCGCAGCAGAGCGTGAATTGAAGAAGATCCCGTTCTTTGTGCGCGGCAAGGCCAAACGGAACACCGAAAAATATGCATCCGACAAGGGCGTCGCCCAAATCAGCGTCGAGACGCTTTACGAGGCAAAGGCACATTATGCGCGATGATGGTTATCTTGCAGACAAGGTCGATGCCCCGCAGCGCGGGCCAAAGCCCTATAACGTCGTCATTGTCACCATGGATTCGCATTCCGCCGGCCCCGCTGCCCGGATTGCGCCTACCCTGCAAAAAGCGTTCCCCGGCATCACCGTCACCATCCACGCCGCCGCCGAATGGGCCGAAAACCCATCCTCGCTGGCCGCCACCAAAACCGCCGTCGCCAATGCCGATATGATTATCGCCAACATGTTGTTCATCGAAGAACACGTGACCGCCATTCTGCCCGACTTGACCGCCGCCCGCCCGCGCGTCGATGCTATGATTTGCCTGATTGCCGACACCCAAATCACCAAGCTTACGAAAATGGGCGATCTGGATATGTCCAAGCCCGCATCGCCGTTGATGGCGCTTTTGAAAAAGCTGAAGCCGAAAAAGGGCACCTCTGCGTCATCCGGCGAGCGGCAAATGTCGATGCTGCGCCGCATCCCGAAAATCCTGCGCTTCATTCCCGGCAAACGCCAAGATTTGCGGGCGTGGTTCTTGTCGATGCAATATTGGCTCGGCGGGTCCGACGACAATATGGAACAGATGCTGCGCTATCTGATGGGGCGCTATGCCAACCGCGCGGAATGGCGCGGAATCGTGGCGAACGCGCCGATTGATTACGCCGAAGTGGCGATGTACCACCCCGACCTGCCTGCTCGTATCACAACCAATCTGGCCGATCTGCCGCGCCCGGTGGATGCTAAGGTGACAGTCGGGTTGCTGATGCTGCGCTCCTACGTTCTGGCATCGGATACTGCACATTACGACGCGGTTATTCGCGGGTTTGAGGCACGCGGCATTGCCTGCGTGCCTGCCTTTGCTGGCGGGCTTGACGGCCGCCCCGCGATCAACGCGTTTTTCCAGAATGCCAAGGGTGTGACGGTTGACGCCATGGTATCGCTGACCGGGTTCAGCCTTGTGGGCGGCCCCGCCTATAATGACAGCGACGCCGCGGTTGAGGCGCTAAAGGCCCTCGACGTGCCCTATATCGCCGCCCATCCGCTGGAATTTCAAACACTTGGCCAGTGGGCGCAGGCAGGCTCTGGCCTTGGCCCGATTGAAACCACCATGCTGATCGCCCTGCCCGAAATTGACGGCGCGACCAACCCCACAGTGTTTGCCGGCCGCCATGGATTGGACGGCTGCAAAGGCTGTCCGCATATGTGCAAGGGATCGGTTGACAGCAAAGCCATGTCGCCCTGCCATGAACGCGTGGCCGTTTTGGCCGAAAAAACCCTGCGGCTGGCGAATTTGCGCAAGATGGGCAATACCAGCAAAAAGGTCGGCATCGTTCTGTTCGGCTTTCCGCCCAATGCCAGGGCTGCGGGCACGGCGGCGTATCTTTCTGTGTTTGAAAGCCTGCACAACACCATGCTGGGCATGCAGGCAGACGGCTATTCTATCGACGTGCCAGCAACGGTTGATGATCTGCGTAGCGCCGTTCTTAAAGGCAATGCGTCCGTCTACGGCCAGCCCGCCAACGTGGCGGAATTTGTATCTGCCGATGCAATCGTGCGCGATACCAAAGCCTTGAAACAGGTTGAGGCTGTCTGGGGCCCCGCCCCCGGCAAAATTCAATCCGACGGGCGGTCGGTGTTCATTCTGGGCCAGCATTTCGGCAATGTCTTTGTCGGCCTGCAGCCCACCTTCGGCTACGAAGGCGATCCGATGCGCCTGCTGTTTGAACGCGGCTTTGCGCCGACGCATGCCTTCGTGCAATTCTACCTTTGGCTGCGCAACACCTTCCAGGCTGACGCTTTGCTGCATTTTGGCATGCACGGTGCGTTGGAATTCATGCCCGGCAAACAGGCGGGCCTTGGCGCGGGCGATTGGCCAGATCACCTGATCGGTGAAATGCCCAATGTGTATCTTTACGCCGCCAACAACCCATCCGAAGCCTCGCTGGCAAAGCGCCGGTCAAACGCCGTGACCATCACCCACCTGACGCCCCCTTTGGCACAAGCGGGCCTTTACAAGGGCCTGATCGAGCTGAAAGAAACGCTGACCCGCTGGCGCATCTCCGCCGCTGACAGCAACGATCTGACCGAACTGGAGGCGCTTATCGTTGAACAAGCCGCCGCCGTCGATATGGCGGGCCGCGCGCCTGCCGAGTTGTGGTTGAAACTGCTGGAAGCCGAAGATGCGCTGATCCCGGACGGCCTGCATGTCGTGGGCAAGCCCATGTCAGCCGCCGCGCGCGCTGATTATCTGGACCTGCTGCCGCCGATGACCGCAGCCGAACGCGCGCGTATTGACACGCTGCTGGCCCGCGATACCGAAATCCCGGCTATTCTGCGTGCCCTTTCTGGCCGTTTCATCGCGCCAGTTCCGGGCGGCGATCTGATCCGTAGCCCGCAGATCCTGCCCACCGGGCGCAACATCCATGCGTTCGATCCGTTCCGCATGCCAACCGAATTCGCCCTGCGCGATGGGGCGGCACAGGCGACCAAACTGCTGGACGCCCACCCAACCCTGCCGCGCACGGTGGCGCTGGTTCTGTGGGGGTCGGACAACATCAAATCCGACGGCGGCCCGATTGCGCAGGCTTTGGCTCTGATGGGCGCGCGGCCCCGGTTTGATAGCTATGGCCGCCTGTCTGGTGCCGATCTTATTCCGCTATCCGAACTGTCGCGCCCACGGATTGATGTGCTGATGACGCTATCCGGCATCTTCCGCGATCTGCTGCCCTTGCAGACCAAAATGCTGGCCGAAGCTGCGTATAAATGCGCCGTAGCCGATGAACCTGTGTCGCAGAACTTCATCCGCGCCCATGCCTTGGCCTATGCCGAACAAATGGGCTGCGATATGGAAACCGCCGCCTTACGCGTGTTTTCCAACGCCGAAGGCGCCTACGGGTCCAACGCCAACGTGTTGGTGGACCAGTCAACTTTTGGCGACGAAGACGAACTCGCCGATGCCTATGAAAACCGCAAAAGCTTTGCCTATGGCCGCAACGGCAAGGCGGTGAAAAACGTGGCCGTGCTGCAAAAGGCGCTGAAGGATGTGGACCTTGCCTACCAGAACCTTGAATCGGTGGAACTGGGCGTCACCTCGGTCGATCACTATTTTGATACGCTGGGCGGCATCGCCCGTGCGGTAAAGCGCCAGCGTGGCGTCGATACGCCTGTTTATATCAGCGACCAGACCCGTGGCACCGGCAAAATACGGACGCTGCGCGATCAGATCGCCCTTGAATCCCGGTCGCGCGCGCTGAAC
>JAYWGR010000111.1:0-6449 GCA_043778145.1 Rhizobacter sp. | reverse complement strand
CAGGCGCTGGTCGACGGGGCGCGAATCGAAGTGGTCTCGGCGCTCGCCGGGCATGCAAGCATCGGCACCACGAGCATTTATGCGAGCCAGGAGTTGGCCCGCAAGATCGAGGCGATTCGGGGCATGAAACGACGGGCGGTGGCGCCAGGCATGCCCCCGGCGTCGGCGGATGAGACATCAACGACCGGACCGCGTCCCGATGATTGATTGCTCATGACTTGACGCGGTTCTGTCGCGTTGGCAACGGACAGGCGGCCCGCACCGCGCCAGGGCTGCGCGCTGCCTGTGTGTTTCCTACCGCACCGACATTGCGGTCGGCAACGCGTACCGTTGGTTTTGCAGTCGACCGCGTTCCGAGATTTGCATCGGGAAAGTGCGACAACACGCAAGCCTTACTTCGTCGGCGGACGCATTGGCTCGTTGACTGGTGCCGCCTTCTTGAGTCGCGACAGCTATGTCAGCGATCTGGAGATGACAGGGCGGTCGAGCTCGGCCTAGGAGTCTGCGCGGCAGAAGACCGTTGCCGCCAAAAGTGGCAATTTCAGGGGTCGCTGACTCCTTGGCAACATCGAGAGAATGGAGCCTGTGCGATTCTGGTAGGTCGCGTTTCGGATGATCATCTTTCAAACCGTCTGCCGCGCAGTCTCCTAGGCGAAAAACGCGCTGGCCTGCCTCAAAATTTCGTTGGCCCGGCGCAGTTCTTTGTTCTCGCGCTCGAGTTCCTGCTGCCGCTGCAGGTCGGTCGTCGCGACACCGTCTCTGGCGCCAGTGTCGACCGCATCGCAGCGCGTTCGCGGACCTCGGGTGTAAATCTTGTTTGATTTGCTCATAGCGCAATCTGCTCGGCGAGTTGAGGTACCTCAAAACCCTGGGTAGTTAAGCCACGCTGTAAGAGGGTTGGACTCGGCGGCTCGTGTTTCAGTAGTGAGTGCAGATCTTCCCGCTCCAGCTATGTGCCTACAAAGCTGCGAGCGCGATGCCGACAGCTGTGCCCAGTCTGTCTCGATAGCCTCATGGCGTGGCGTCCTGCCCCAGCCATTGAGATGTGCCATGCTCGGAGTCATCGTTCCTGCTCATAATGAAGAAGACCACATAGCAGCATGCATTGCAGCGATCCAAGTGGCGGCCAGATGCCCAAGGTTGGACGGGGAAGCAGTGCGTATCGTGGTTGTTTTGGATGCCTGCAGTGACCGGACCGGCAGCATCTCGCGCAGCCTTGGGGCAACGACGGTAGTCGCAGATGCCCGCAATGTGGGTATAGCGCGCGACCGCGGTGCACGCGTGGCGATTGATGCGGGCGCACGCTGGCTTGCCTTTACCGACGCGGACTCGCTCGTCGCACACGACTGGCTCTCAACCCAGCTCGACCAGCGCACTGATGCCGTCTGCGGAACGATCGAGGTCAGGAATTGGGGTGAGTACGGTGACCACATGCGCCAACAGCACTTGACCACTTACACCGATGCGGACGGCCATCGGCATATACATGGCGCGAACCTCGGTGTCAGCACAATTGCCTACGAGAACGTCGGCGGGTTTCCGCCACTGCGCAGCAGCGAGGATGTCGCGTTGGTCCAGGCCTTGTATCGCAACGGCGCGTCAATCGCCTGGTCGGCCGCGCCACGGGTCGTCACGAGCGCACGCCGTCGTTACCGCGCGCCAGGTGGCTTTGGCGAGACGCTCGCACGCGTCGATCGAGAGTTTCGGATCCGCCACGGTGGAGCTGCAGCGTGAGGCGAGCGACCGGCGCGTCCGCTTTCGAATAACCAGGCCCGTCGCAGCCTGCAACGGTGTTTGCGCAAGCCGGCGACCAGGTGCGCCGCGAGCGCGCGGTGACGCTCGGGCTCGACCCGAAGCCAATGCACACGTCATTGCTCGACCAGCTGCGCCGTCGCGCCAATGACGGCGCGCAGACGCGGCCCGAGTGGGGTCTGGCGGGCAACGCGGCCTTCCTGATCGCGCCGCGCGCGCGCAGCCTGGGCACTGTTCTCGGGGGTCGCGTATTCCTGCACGACTACGACGTGGCCAACGACGCTGACGGCAGCGTGCTGGAGCTGCTGATGACGGCGCCGATGCTGGTGACGCACTGGATCAACTGGCAGTACCACGCGTCCACCTGTGACCCGCAACGCCTGGGTAGCGGCAACAAGCTGCTGCACAACGTGGTCGGCGGCCGCATTGGCGTCTTTGAAGGCAATGGCGGCGACTTGCGCATTGGTCTGGCGCGGCAGTCGCTGCACGACGGTGTCAATTGGCGCCACGAACCGCTGCGGCTGACGGTCGTGATCGATGCACCAGTCGAGGCGATCGAACGCGTGATCGCCAACCACGCAGTCGTGCGCCAAGTGCTCGACAACGATTGGCTGCACCTGTGGCGATTCGCCGACGACGGCGGTTTCATGCGGTATGCGCGCGGCCGCTGGCACGCAGTGATGGGATGAGGGAAACGTCGGCGGTGTCGTGTCGCCGCGCACAGGCAGTGACCCAGGTCGTCTCGGCAAGAACTTGGCTCGCACGAAAGCTGCCGCTCGTCAGCGACCGGAAATGGCCGTTATGCAAGTCTTGCCATAACGGCCAGGAGCCGACCCGCACCAAGGGAAGCTTCTCGGTGAACTGTTTTTGCACGGTTTTGATGGCGAGTAGACCGTCAGCCCGCGCCGGCTGAGAGCTTCTACAAACCACTCCGGGCCTGTTCCACAAGTGCAGAATGCGTCGGGTGCTGGTTTCGAGGGACACGACATGATCTCAATTACCTATGTCAGCTCTGCTGTGCGGAGATTCAGGGAGTCGACCTTGCAGGATCTCGTTGAGCAATGCCAAGCCAACAACAAGCGTCTGGGAGTGACAGGCGTGCTGATCTATTCGGATGGCAACTTCATGCAGGTGATCGAAGGGCCCGATTTAGTGACACACGCCCTCTATGACCAGATCAAATGCGACGATCGCCATCGCGACGTCACGACTATCAACGTCCAGCCGCTCGAAGTGAGAGAGTTCCAGTATTGGTCTATGGCATACAACATCATTCCGCCACGGACCCTGCGGGCTAACGCCATCCCGCATGCATTTCTCGACCGCGCCCGACAACGGGCACTGCCACTACCACTACCCAAGGGAAACGCATCAAGTCTGATCTGCGAATTCATGCAGCACTGACTGCAGCAACTGCGTCTGAAGCCATACGTTCCAGCGAGCGGCGCAACGCTTAGCGTCGACTGCCGGTCCTCGCCCCCGAAGGTCGAGCGGCGGGAGCGATAAGCACATCTGACCTCCGAGCCTGGCTGGCAGGTGAGGGTGGCTGAGCCGTCAGATGCGGAGGTCCGCCGAGCGTTTTTTGACGGCTACTGTCGGGGACTGGCGTGCGGCTGGTTTGGAGCAGGTAATTGATGGTCCGGACGTGAATGCAGTCTGCGACGCGTTTAACCTCGACCTGGAGAATCGGCAACCGGAGCCGCTGGGGTCGGGTGCGTCTGAGTGTTTGCGGGACCAACGGGACCGGCCTGCCGACGAGGGCTCATCCGCAAATTGCACTGGAGAGAGGCGATTCTCGGCGACGCTGTAAAAGCTCAACAATTCCAGCTCAGCCAGCTTCAGCACTGGCAGCCCGTGGCATTCCTTTCCGTAACGAGCAGCACATGCAAGGCATCACGGTCGAGCCGGCTGCACGTTTGATCGTGGACTATCTCTCTTGCCTTTATGGTCAGTTAGCACCCAAAGCCTGGATTCGGCTAATGAATCAGCTGATCCCGTTTGCTGATGAAGAGATGCGCGCCGAATCGATGGTCTATGACTGGATGGGTTGTCTGTGCGAAGGCTACGGCGGCAGTTACTGGCACTTCTTTTTGCTGAGCAATGTTGGGATGTTCATGGCTCCGAACAGCGCAGATGGCTACGGATCGCCGTCGACGGCAACGGCTTCTCTGGGCACCTGTCGAGTGAAGCGGCAGGGATCGTTGCGACGCTGTTCGCCCTGTGCCAGCTGGCAGAGCAGACGGGGGCGGATCGGCTCGTCGACCTGTACCACTTGCTGCGCGACTTCGCGTCGACACATCAGGAAGCTTCACTGATCCTGTCTGCTATCGACTGACCGTCGCGGCTAACAGCACGGGCTTCGGCCCGCGCTGTTACCGCATGGCGTACTGCCGGGAACGGTGCGCCATGTGCTTGGTTGTCGCACTGCCTTGCAAGTAGCCGATGGCGCGCGGCCGCGCCGCCGCAAACGGTGCCGGGCGCGACACGACGCCTCGGCTCTGGTCGACGGCTCGGCCAGAGCCGAGGCGTTGGCCGGCGACGCCGAGGATGGTCTGACGGGCGACACCCGATCGGGCGAGTCCTTTGTGGTCACGCCGAACGGCACTCGCCAGCGTGCACCCATTTTGACGAGTCCACCCTTTGGGTGACGGTCAAGGCTTCAGGATCGTGTCCACAATGTGGCAACGCACGTGCTTGACGCCGAACCCTGCGAGGAATAACATTGTAGCAACTGGAGAGAACATGCAAGTGACCATTCGGACGATTGGAAACAGCAGGGGTGTCGTCCTGCCGAAGCCGCTTCTGGCGCAAGCGGGTCTGGGCGACGACGAGGCCGCAGAAATGACCGTTGAGGACGGCGCTATCGTCCTGCGCAAAGCAGCTCGGCCGGTTCGCGCGGGCTGGGCGGAGGCCGCGAAGGCGCTCGCGGCCGAGGGGGGGGACGAACTGGTAATGGGCGAGTTCGGCAACGCCGTCGATGCGGAGCTGGCCTGGTGAGGCGTGGCGAAATCTGGCTGGTGAACCTTGATCCTACGGTCGGCAGCGAAATCAAGAAGTCGCGCCCCTGTGTGGTCGTGTCGCCTGCCGAGTTGAACGACCATCTGCGCACGGTCATCATTGCGCCGATGACTTCCAAGGGCTTTGCGGCGCCGTTCCGGGTCGCGGTGACGCACGGCGGCACCAAGGGCTTGATCCTTCTGGATCAGGTGCGAACAGTCTACAAGGTGCGTTTGGTCAAGAAGCTGGGCGCGGTTTCGACGAAGACGCTGTCGGCGGCGTTGAGCACGCTGCAGGAAGTCTTCACTGAATGAAGGAAAACGGAATGCGATCGCGATTGGATCGTCTGGCGCGCGCCTACCCGGTGGCTGTGCCGGCAATCGGGCCGCCGTTCTCCGCTGGCGCGGCAGACGCGCTGCAGATGGCGCCGTCGGAGCACGGCAAGGCGCTCTCTCTTCTTGCCAGTGCTGGTGCGAAACCACCGCCCTTCGACAGCCCAGAGTGGCCTTTTATTCTGCGTCCATTTTTGTTGTGGATCGCAGTCGTCAGCGTTCTCCTGCTCTGCTGGTTGCTCTAGATCGGAAAACATGAGCACCGACGAAATTCCGACCGGATGGATAAAGCCTGTCAGGCCGCGTACGGTCGAGGAGGTGAAGGCGCTCATCTTGGCGCGGCAAAGAGAGGTGGCAGCGTTGCAGCTGGAGCTATTCAACCTCCAGCAAGGTCCGAGGTTGGAAGCCATCGCCAAGATACGCAACATCATGCGATCGCAGCAACTGACCATCAGCGAAATTTGCAGCTCGTAGGACATCAGAAAGTAGCTATTGCTCCGGCCCGATGAAGTCTCAAGCCGCTTAACGCACGCGGCGGTCTTGGAAGTAGCTGATCACGCGTTCCGGCGTGCGCTCCAACATGTGCATGTGCTCGCTGGCCGCCTCGCGTAATTTGGTCTTCGTGCGCATCGGCACGCGCTTGCTCATTTCCTGTTTCAAGTCTGCGTTCAGCCGCTCTTCGGGATTGAGCTGTGGGCTGTAGCTGGGCAGGTAGAACGGCTCGATTTGGTCTTTGTGCTCGGCCACCCACGCCTTCACCAACTTGCTGTGATGCACCCGCAGGTTGTCCAGGATGAGGAAGACTTTGCGGTCTGCGTCCTTGATCAAGGCGCCGAGGAATTCGATCAGTTTGTCGGCATCGAAGGCCTCGTCGATGATCATCCAGCGCGCTTTGCCTTGATTGGTCACGGTGGCAATCATGGAGTGGCCTTGCCCCCGAAAAACGTACTCCATAGCTGAAGCTAAAAATGCATTCAAGGAGCACGAAAGATGAGCAAGAAGAGTCAAGACCAGCAGCGCGCGCGGTACACGCTGGAGTTCAAGCTGGAGGCTGTTCGGCTGGTCAAGGCCGGGCAGGAGGCGTCGGTGACAGCGCGGGTGTTGGGTATGCCCAAGCAGACGCTGAGCAATTGGGTTCGGCTGGCCGAGAAGGGTGAACTGCAGGGCGCCGGCGAACGACCGGTGAGCGCCGAGCAGATGGAACTGGCGCGACTGCGCGCCGAACTGGCCCGCGTGAAGATGGAGCGCGACATCCTAAAAAAAGCGACTGCGTACTTTGCAAAGGAATCGTTGTGAAGTACGCCTGGATTGCCAATAACAGGGCTGCGTGGCCGGTCACTTTGACGTGCGACGTGCTGGGCGTGAGCA
>JAYWGR010000110.1:0-6487 GCA_043778145.1 Rhizobacter sp. | reverse complement strand
TTCAGGCCCAGGCCGAGTTGCTTCATGGCGGTGCTGAGAGTGGCGTTCATGGCCTCAACGAATGCAAATCATGGGCCTGTTTTGCAGAGTTTCCCTAGTCCTCAGTGAACCCGTCCCAGCCCTCGCGTGCTGCATTGATCGCAGCCCGATCCTGCGTGAACGCATCCCGGTCGGCATCGTCGTCAAGCTCGACAGCTTGGGATTCTTGGGCGCCTTCCGCCTGGGGGGCGGATATCTCCCGCCCTGCTTCTTCCATGAACATGATCCGCGCCAGCTCCAGCGCACCGCGCCGCTCGTAGGCAATCTTGTCCGGGTACGCGTGGGTGAAGACTTTGGCGAAGCGGCGGTCGATGTTCTCGCTCAGCGCTTGGCGTAGCGGTGCGGCGGAATCTCCGTCCGCCTCGGCAGCGGCCGCGCTGCGCGCCTGCACCAGCTTCAACTTCTTGCGCGACATGGCTTCCGCGGCCAGGTCGTGCGAGACGATGAAGTCGACTTGCAGTTCTTTCCAATCATGCGCGAGCGCAGGATCGGAGAGGAACTCCTTGCCCAGATGGCGCGTGAAATGGTTCAACCGCTCTTCGAGCCCTTGGAGCTGCGAATGCCGAGCTGACTCGGACAGCAGCGTGTCGGCCTTCGCCTTCAGGTGCATGGCCAACATCTGGCGGCGCGGTGCGGCGACTGCGCCCGCTGCGCCGTCCGCCGGCGTGTCGATGAACTCTTTGAGGAGCGCATCAACTTCCTGCTGCAATGCCGGCAGCTTGTTCTCCTGCAAGTAGTGCCGTTCGAACTGGGAGGCGCGCAGCATGAACTGCATCGATTCGTCCGCCACGGCTTGTGGATTGCCAAGCATGGCTTGCGCGATCTGGCGGCGATCGTGCTGTGGCAAGACTTTGCTCACGGCGCGGTGCGCACGGAAGCTGTAGGGCATGTGCGCATCAATGATCTTGCGCTGGAAGTGGGTGACGATGTTGCCCTGGTTGTTGAGCTTGTTCACCAAGTGATTGAGCTGCGCGTGGGACTGAAGAAAGGTGGTCGGCAGATTGGTCGTGCGCTCGACGGCGCCGATTGCGTGCAGGCCACGTTGACGGCTTTTCACTGGGCGGAAGGCGGCGGCTGTAGCGGCGCCCATGCCCACGCCTGCGGCGATGAGGCCGATCGATGCGCCAGCCGTCGGAATGGCACCCGCCGCGCCCAACACGTTGAGAGTCAAGCTGGTTGCGCCCGTCGCCGCCAACACCGCACGCGAAGCGATCTCGCTCTTGCGAGCGTCGCGTTCGTGTTCGAGCAGCGTCACCAGGCCAACGCGCAGCGCGTTGTCCTTGCCCAGCGTGCGTTCCACCGCCTCCGGCACGCCCTGGAGCTGCCTCCAACGGTGCGCGCCTTGCGCGGCCGTGATGGCGCCGAAGCTCATGACCAAGCCGCCGTACACCCCGCCGAGCACCTTCGAGGCTGCAGCGGCACCCGCCATCGTGACTGCGCCGCCGGCCACGCCCACGCCTCCCGCGGTCGTGAGCAAGCCCGAGGTGAGGATTCCAGTGACACTGTCGTTCAGTTGCCGGTTGGCGGCGCGCAGCCGCGCTGCCACGCCCTTCAAGCTGGGGTCGACGGACTCTGCCAACGCAGGCGATGGCTCGTCGCCGGGCTGGGCGCGCAGCTCACGCTGCAAGGCCAACAGGTTTTGCTGATGCGCTTTCAACGGTTTGATGAGCTGCCGCAGGCGGCGAACGTCCGTGGCGGCATCCTTCATGCCTTCGACGCCGGCGACCGCGAGCATCAGGCTGCCCAGCAGAGTACCTGCGCTGAGCGCAGTCGTCGCTGCAACCGAGTGGCCCAGCTCGGCGCCCAGCGCGCCGGACCCGAAAATGTCGCCAGCGCCCGACGCGGCCTTGAATTCGGCAGTGGTCGATATCTTGTCGGGCCAGGGGCGGAAGTGGCGTTGAATGACGTGCTCCATGTCGAAGCCCCTGGCGACACGTTCGTTGCTGTCGAGAGCCATCTCCAGGCCATCGCGGAGCTGCGACAGCTGCTGATCGACCAAGGCAAGCAAGGCTTCGCGAGTGGGCGCCGGGGCCGCATCGGGCGTGATGTTGGCGGTCACCGGCGAGGGCGCGGGCAAGTCCGGGGCAGGCACGTATTTACGCAGGCGAGCGATCCCAGCCAGGGCGGGCACGGGCGGGCGTGGTGCTTCGCCGGTGGACGGCCGCGGCACGGCCGGTGACAGGATGCTTCCGTACAGCTCTTGCCTCGACTGCGAAGCCAGCGTTGCATCGTCCAGGCCCTGGCGAACTTCCGTCAGTTTGCTCTGCAAGTCAGCCTTGACGTTTTTGTAGTCCCGCAGCGCGATACCGCTGGTGATCGCGCCTTCAATGCCAGCGCGGGAGCCGTGCAAGTGGTCCTCGACCTCATGCTGGATCTCGAACGGGACCATCGGATCTTCACCCTGCGTGAGAGTGCCGTCCGCACGCCGGCCGACGGCCTCGCCCTTGAACATGTCGGAATGGGGCTGGGTGGTGCGCCAGTTGTGCCCTTCCATGGACTCGATCACGGCCTTCTCGCGCAGCGTGCCGGGCGGCTGGTAGGCGCCGAACGGCTTATTGAATGCGCGCGTCGCCGCGGGTCGGAAGGTGGAGGCCAAAGGGGTATCGGCCTGCACGCCCTCACGCGGGATGCTGTGGCCGACGATTTCGGTGCCGGGGGCCAGCAGCTGTTCGACGTAGGGCACGTTCAAGCCGTTTTGCGAATGTACGCAGTGGATCTGGGCATGCACCCGATCCGTCAGCATCTCGGCGGGCGGGTGTGCGTGAGTGACCCGTCGGTAGGTATGCAGGATGCCGTGTGGTCCCATCATCGGCTCGTGCCGGCCGTCCGCGGCCATTTGGGTCAATGGCACACGTTCCCAGCGTTTCAGCTCGGCCACCCGATAGGTGACTTCGGTGGCAAGCTGCTTGTCGGCGAGCTTGCGGATAACGTCTTCGGAATAGGTGGTCTTTGTGTCGGGGTGCTCAGAATTCGGAACCACCGCACCGGCCACGCGCAGGCGTGCCTCGATGGCGGCCCGCTTGGCACTTGCGGCATCAAGGGTGAGCGGCTGTCCGTCGATAACCGCTTCGAGTACCACCTCTTCGATAACTCGTATCGGTTGCCCATCAAGTTCGTCCAGGACGGGCCGTCCCAAGTCGTCTGCCAGGACCTGCCCAGGAGGCGTGGTTTCCTTCAAGGTCACGATGGCTGAGTAGGGTGGAACGAAGTTGCGGTCGCCGGTGACGGAATGGCTGATGTCGCTTCCGCGCCCCAGCGAGGACTGGTACGAATCCACGCGCAATCCGGCCGAGGCGATGATCGGCTTGCCCGCGTCATCGCGCAGCATGTGCGTGCGAATCTCATCGCCGCGGGGGCTGGAGAAGTTCAGCGTCAGAGGAGCGACATCGCGCTGGACCCATCGCTCCGCGCCTTGCGAAGCAGGGTCACCGCCTTCGACGGCCACCTTGGATTCGTACACGCCCGCCGTGTCGGTGTAGGGCTTGACGCTCTGGTAGGTTTGCTTGCACTCCACTTCGAGGGGATCGCCACCGTGGTCGCTGTAGCGATAGGTCTTCCCGTCGTCCTGGTAGGCGACCATGTGGCCGCCGAACATCCAGATGGCTTCCTGCTGGAAACCGCAGGAACCATGCGCAAAGATATCTCCTTCGCCTGCCTGCTTGAAAATCTGCTCCATTACCTTCGAGCGTGCCTCGCTGCCCCAGTTCTCACCGTACAAGGCCTTGTTGTACGAGTTGCCAGTGCCCTGGAAAACCACTGGGTCACCCGCTTCCTTCAGCCGCTCGCGGACGGCGTCTTTGAGGTCCTTGTACAGCCAGTCGTCCAGCTTGCTTTCGAGTTCGGTGCGTGCGCGCACCTGCCCGAATATTTCCTGGAACGTGCCGACCTCGGAAAAGTCGCTGGGCTTGGCTTCGCCGAACAAGGCGCCAAGCACCTGTTGAGAGAACCTCGAGCGGACCATGGCCATGAACTGCGGATCGATCTGCGTGACCTCGCGTCCTTCGCCCAGGTCCAGCTTGACTTCGAAGGCTGAGGCAGTCGGCTGGCGCGTGAACTTCAGCGTCGCACTGCCGTCGCCCAGGCTGACCTCGAAGCCCGCCCGCCCTTCGCGCGAAGCATCCTTGCAGGTGGTGCCGTCGGCGAGGACGAACGATGTCGGCCGGCCGCGGAGCTTCGGGTTCTGGCCGACGTCCCAAACTGTCTGATTGAAGCGAGAGGCGCTCTCGAAAACCTGTTCGCCCAGGGGGGTGGCCTTCAACGCGAGGCCGGCCAGGAGCGCGGCTCGCTGTTCAGCGTTCGGGTTGTCGATGGCCAGCTGGAAACGGCTTTCGAAGAACTTCCGCACCTCGGTGCGGGTCTTGAATTTTTGACCGCGCGCTTCGGCGGCGCGCTCGCCCGCAAGTCGTACGCCTTCATCGACCATCCACGCGATCTCGTCCTGTTTGCTCAGGCTTTTGGGGGTGACGTCGAACTCGCGCTTGAAGAAAGCTTTGACCTCCTTCTCGCTTGCGAACGCCATCTTCCAACCGTCGATCAGGCCCGCCGGGTTGCGGCTGGCAGGCACCAGCACCTTGCTCAATGCCATCGATTGGCCGCGCAGCCGCTCAAAGGCATAGCCATACAGATTGCGGCCTTGGACGAGCTGTCTCTCCTCGGCGCGCATGGCGCCCGTGGGTTGCGTGAGGCGCGGTGCCTTGGCCCCCTCGGTGCGCCCGGTCTCGGACAGCGGCACCAGCTTCTCGCGGTCCTGGCGCTTGTACTGGATGTTCTCCTTGATGTGGCGGCGTTCGGTGTAGCTGAGGATCCCATGCTTGACGGAAAGCGGCGCGGACTTCAGGAACCCAGCCGATTCCAGCTTCTGGCGGAACACCGGCAGCGCATCGAGATAGGCGCCAAAGACATCCACCGAAACCACATCGGCGGGCGGCTTGTGGCCCGTGCAATGGCTTTCCTCGCTGACTTGCATGGCCACGGGCTTGAGGGCCGCGGCGGCCTGCGTGGAGAAGTCGGTCATCTCCAGGTCGGCATAGCCTTCCGGCCGTGCAGAGAAAGGGTAGGCGATCCTGGCGGGCGTCTCGCCGCGGCGATCCGGCAAGCCCGTACGGGCAGCAGCCGAAGGGGCCGAGGGAGCCGAACCGGACGCTGCGGTGGTTTGGACGGCACGTGCCGTCAGGTTTCCCGACCGGCCCACCTTGGCCTTTTTAACCGCGCGTGTGCGGCCCGAGGTACCTGCTTCGTTGGACTTGTCAGACGACAACAACGCACGGGATAAGCTAAGAAGGTTGAGTTTCATGGCCGTTCGCATCAATATTGATGGTTCTACGGTACCGCGCAAGCCGTGCTGCGCTGCGCAAATTGGCGTAGAAATGTCGCCGCGAACGAACGGTTGGGCGCGCTGCGGCAATCCACCGAACTTAATGCTCACGCCTTGTAAACGCGGAAAGGAAGAGGTCTGACATGACGAAGACGTCGCGGATGACATCGCCTGGCCTTGCCCCTGTTTGACGTAGTCCATAACCACTTCGTTACGCGGCTTTGTTTGACTGGGCCGCGTGCCAGTTTTCTTCGAACCTCATCGGGCTGAGGTAGCCCAGCGTGGAGTGAAGTCTGCGATGGTTGTAGAACGTCAACCAGTCGATCACCTCATCCATCGCCTCGCGCTGGGTGGCAAACTTCTTGCCATACAGCCGCCCCACTTTCAGGCTTCCCCACAGGCTCTCCGTGGGCGCATTGTCCCAGCAGTTGCCCTTGCGACTCATCGACGACAGCATGCCGTAGCTGCTCAGTGCATCCTGGAACGAATGGCTGCAGTATTGGCTGCCGCGGTCCGAGTGGAAGATCAAACCCGGCGCCGGGTGACGCCTGAACCACGCCATGCGCAGCGCGTCTGTCACCAGGCTGGCCTGCATGTGCGGCTGCATGCTCCAGCCCACCACCTGGCGGCTGAACAGGTCGATCACCGCGGCCAGGTATAGCCAGCCTTCGTCAGTGGCGATGTAGGTGATGTCGCTGCTCCAGACCCGGTCGGGCACTGCTGGCGTGAAGTCACGCGCCAGCAAGTTCTCGGCGATCGGCAGATTGTGTTTGCTGTCGGTCGTCACGACGAACTTTCTCTTGCTGCGCGCCTTGATGCCGTGCGTGTGCATCAGTCGCTGTACCCGGTCTTTGCCTACGCGAATGCCTCGCGCCAGCAGTTCCTTCCATACCCTTGGCCAGCCGTATTCGCCTTTGACCTCGGCGTGGATGGCTCGGATGTGGGCCAGCAGGGCCTCGTTGCCGAGCCGGCCACCGCCAGGCTGACTGGCTTGCCTCGTGCAGTGCCGACGCTGATGCTCGAAGTAGCCGCTCGTGCTCACGCCCAGCACGTCGCACGTCAAAGTGACCGGCCACGCAGCCCTGTTATTGGCAATCCAGGCGTACTTCACAACGATTCCTTTGCAAAGTACGC
>JAYWGR010000109.1:0-21796 GCA_043778145.1 Rhizobacter sp. | reverse complement strand
GGCTGGAGTTGCATTGCGCGCATGGCTATTTGTTGTCGTCATTCATCTCGCCACTCACCAATCACCGCGATGACGACTACGGCGGCAGCCTCGCCAACCGGCTGCGCTATCCACTCGAAGTATTCAACGCAGTGCGCGCGACTTGGCCAGCGGATCGGCCGATGTCGGTGCGCATCTCGGCGCACGATTGGGTGGATGGCGGCATCACGCCGACTGACGCAGTCGAGATCGCGCGTGCCTTCAAAGCCGCGGGTGCTGACCTGATCGGTTGCTCATCGGGGCAGGTGAGCAAGGCAGAGCGCCCGGTCTACGGCCGCATGTTCCAGACGCCGTTTTCTGACCGCATTCGCAATGAAGCGGGCATCGCAACGATTGCAGTGGGCGCGATCTCTGAAGCCGATCACGTCAACAGCATCATCGCCGCGGGCCGGGCTGACCTCTGCGCCATCGCCCGCCCTCACCTCGCCAACCCGGCCTGGACGCTGACCGAGGCCGCCAAGATCGGCTACTTGCCGATCCAGTGGCCGAAGCCCTACCTCGCCGGCAAAGCGCAGATGGAATCGCTCTTCGCGCGCGAGAAGGCGGCGCAGGCGGCATGGCTTGGCAGGCCAACGGAGAAAGAAAGCCCATGAAGCGCGCCACCGCACCCGAGCTCACGCCGCTGCTGGGCTGCGACCACATCGGCTTTGAAGGCCGGGTTGCGACTGACGATCATCAGTCGCTGAAAGTCTGGTTGCGACTGCTCTCGTGCAGCACGCAGATTGAGACCGAGATCAAGAAGCGGCTGCGCGCCGAATTCGGCATGACGCTCGCGCGCTTCGACTACCTCGCACAAGTGCACCGCCACCCCGGCGGGCTGCGCATGAGCGCCCTCTCCCGCTATTTGATGGTCACTGGCGGCAACGTGACCGGGCTCACCAACGAGCTCGAGAAGGAAGGCTTGGTCGAGCGCCTCGCGGAGCCCGAAGACGGGCGCTCCTACCGCGTCGCGCTCACGAAAAAAGGCGTGAAGCTCTTTGCCAAGATGGCACAAGCGCATGAGGCATGGGTGATCAGCATCTTTGCTGGCATGAGCCTGCCGCAGAAGGCGCAGCTGCATGACCTGCTCGGGCGGCTGCGCGTGCAGTTGAGCGACATTCAGCAAACCTCCGCCACCCCTGAGGCTACCCACAAAGCCGCCCACAAAGCTGCCGAAAAAGCTGCCGAAAATGCCGCGAACAAAGCTGCCGCCAAGGACTCCGCATGACGACCTCTCCGCTCGATCCCCAACTCGCCTCAGGCAATCGCAAACCGCTCGCGATGTATACGGCCGAGCACTTCGGCTGGGCGGTCAACGAGCGCGTTGGCACCATCACACTCAACCGGCCGGAGCGCAAGAACCCGCTCACGTTTGCGTCATACGCCGAGTTGCGAGATTTGTTCGAAGCATTGCGCTATGCCGATGACGTGCACGCCATCTTGATTCACGGCGCTGGCGACAACTTCTGCTCCGGCGGCGATGTGCATGAAATCATCGGCCCGCTGATCGGCCTGCCTGCGCCCGAGTTGCTGATGTTCACGCGCATGACCGGCGCGCTCGTCAAGGCCATGAGGCACTGCCCGCAGCCGATCGTTGCGGCAATCGACGGTGTGTGCGCCGGCGCGGGCGCCATTCTCGCGATGGCCTCTGACATGCGGCTCGGCACGGCGCGCAGCAAGACGGCATTTCTCTTCAACCGCGTTGGCCTCGCCGGCTGCGACATGGGTGCATGCGCGATGCTGCCCAGGCTGATCGGCCAAGGCCGTGCGAGCGAGTTGCTCTACACCGGGCGCGCGCTCGGCGGCGAAGAAGCAGCGCAGTGGGGATTTTTCAACCGCGTGTGCGCGCCTGACGCACTGCTTGCCGACGCCCGATCACTCGCGAACGACATCGCCCACGGGCCCACCTTCGCCAACGGCATCACCAAGACGATGCTGCAGCAAGAATGGGCAATGAGCGTGGATGAAGCCATTGAATCTGAAGCGCAGGCCCAGGCGCTATGCATGCTGACTGAAGACTTCGGGCGGGCTTACCGCGCATTCAGTGCGAAGCAAAAACCGGTGTTCGAAGGCAACTGATGAGCACCCCCAAACCTGCCACTCCGCGCCAGGCCCCCCGAGGGGATCAAGGAACCTCGGGAGCGGCCCTTCGTTTCATTGAGAGTCATCAACGCCATCTCGATTGGCCCTTCTTCGAGCCGCGCCATCGCGAGCTGGCGTTGGTGCTAGACGACTGGGCCGCGGCGAACATCGCGCAACTTCATGGCGACGACGTTGACGCCACTTGCCGCGCCTGCGTCCGTGTGCTCGGCCAAGCCGGCTGGTTGCGCCATGCCGTGGCAGGCGCGGCGCACGGCGGCGCGGCCGAGGTGATTGACACGCGCAGCCTCTGCCTCATCCGCGAGACGCTGGCGCGGCACAACGGCTTGGCGGACTTCGCTTTCGCGATGCAGGGCTTGGGCTCAGGCGCGATCAGCCTCGCCGGCAGCGATGCGCAGAAGGATCGTTACCTCGCTCGCGTGGCGCGGGGCGATGCGATTGCTGCGTTTGCGCTGTCAGAGCCCGATGCCGGGTCGGATGTGGCTGCGATGGCTTGCAGCGCGGCCGTCCACGGTGACGAGGTGGTGTTGAACGGCGAGAAGACCTGGATTTCCAACGGCGGCATTGCCGACTTCTACGTGGTCTTTGCGCGCACCGGTGAGTTGCCCGGGTCACGCGGCATCTCGGCATTCATCGTCGATGCAAATGCAGCGGGGTTGGAAGTGGCGGAGCGCATCAACGTGATGGCGCCCCACCCGCTCGCACGCCTTCGCTTCGATGATTGCCGCATTGCACGCACGCAGCGCATCGGCGCGGCGGGCGAAGGCTTCAAGATCGCGATGCGCACGCTCGATGTGTTTCGCACATCAGTGGCGGCCGCCGCGCTCGGCTTTGCACGCCGCGCGATGGATGAAGCCATGCACCGCGTCACCACGCGCAAGATGTTCAAAGGCTTCCTCGGCGACTTTCAGCTCACGCAGGCCAAGCTGGCCACCATGGCCACCACGATCGACAGCGCTGCGCTGCTGACCTACCGCGCCGCGTGGATGCGCGATCAAGGCCACAACGTGACGCGTGAAGCCGCGATGGCCAAGCTGGCCGCCACAGAAGGCGCGCAACAGGTGATTGACGCGGCGGTGCAGATGTGGGGCGGGCTGGGTGTCGTCAGCGAGCAGCCGGTGGAGCGGCTCTACCGCGAGATTCGCGCGCTCCGCATTTATGAGGGCGCAACCGAGGTGCAGCAGTTGATCATCGGCCGCGATTTGCTCAGCAGCCATCTGCGCGACGCAGGGCGCGGCGCTTCCAGCGGCACTTCCAGCGAAACGTCTCCCGAGGCCGACGCAGCATGAACCTCAGCGCGCACATCGACACCTTTGCGCGCGACAACCTGCCCCCTGCAGACCAGCAGCCGCACTACCTCTTCGAGCTGCCTGCGCTGCAGTTCCCCGCACGGCTCAACTGCGCCACCGAATTGCTCGACAGCCATGTGGCCGCAGGCCGTGGCAACCGCCTCTGCATTCGAGCACCCGGTGTGCGCTGGACTTATGCCGATCTGCATGACAAGGCCAACCGCATCGCCAACGTGCTCGTGCGCGAATTCGGCCTCGTGCCAGGCAACCGCGTGATGCTGCGCGCACCCAACAACCCAATGCTGGCGGCATGCTGGTTCGCGGTGATGAAAGCCGGCGCCATTGCGGTGGCGACGATGCCCATGCTGCGCGCCAAAGAGCTCACGCAGATCGCCAGCAAAGCCGAAGTCACGCACGCGCTGTGCGACGCGGCCTTGGCCGCCGAACTCGATCAAACCCGCGCCGCTTGCCCGCAGCTGGCCCACGTGATCAGCTTCAATACCGATGCATCTGACGGCCTGGAAGCCGCCATGGCGCGCCAGAGCCCATCGTTCAACAACGTGGCGACCGCCGCGGACGACACCTGCATCATCGCCTTCACGTCGGGCACCACCGGCCAGCCCAAAGGCACGATGCACTTTCACCGCGATGTGATGGCAATCTGCGCTTGCTGGCCACCGCATGTGCTGCGGCCGCGGGCAGACGATGTATTCATTGGCAGCCCGCCGCTTGCCTTCACCTTCGGCCTGGGTGGCTTGTTGCTGTTTCCGATGACTGTGGGCGCATCGACCGTGCTTCTCCAGCAAGCCTCGCCGCAGCACTTGCTTGAAGGCATTCAGCAGTTCGGCGGCACCGTGCTCTTCACCGCGCCAACTTCCTACCGCGCCATGGCCGCGCAGGGCGCGCTGCTGCGCACGACGAAGCTACGCCAATGCGTGTCAGCCGGCGAAGCGCTGCCCGCTGCCACGCGCTTGCTCTGGCGCGAAGCGACCGGCATTGAGCTGATCGACGGGATTGGCGCAACAGAGATGCTGCACATCTTCATTTCAGCCGATGAAGCCAGCGCGAGGCCGGGCGCCACGGGCAAGCCGGTGCCGGGTTACCGCGCGCGGGTCGTCGATGACGACGGCACGCCGCTGGCGCCAGGCCAGATCGGCAAACTCGCAGTGCAAGGGCCCACGGGCTGCCGCTATCTCGCCGATTCGCGCCAGTCAAGCTATGTGCAAAAGGGATGGAACCTCACTGGCGACGCCTACTTGATCGATGCTGACGGCTACTTCCACTACCAATCACGCACGGACGACATGATTGTTTCGGCGGGCTACAACATCGCCTCGCCTGAGGTTGAAGAGGCCCTGCTGCTGAACCCGAAAGTCGCCGAGTGCGGCGTGATTGGCGTGCCCGATGCAGAGCGCGGCCAGATCGTCAAAGCTTTCGTCGTGCTGCATGGCGGGCATGCGGCGGATGCAGCGCTCATCAAAGAGTTGCAAGACTTCGTCAAGCAAGTAATTGCACCCTACAAGTATCCCCGCGAGATCGAGTTTCGGAGTGCGTTGCCGCGCACCGAGACCGGTAAGCTACAGCGCTTTCAATTGAGGTCAGGATGGGCCCCGTGACTCAAAACGAACGATTCGAGCGCCCAATGCGCATTCGCTTCTCGCATTGCGATCCGGCGGGCATCGTCTTCTTTCCGCAGTACTTGATCATGTTCAACAACCTGGTCGAAGATTGGGTCACCGAGGGGCTTGGCATTTCGTATTCAGCGCTCATCAGCGAGCGGCGCATCGGCATGCCGACAGTGAGCTTGCAGTGCGAATTCAAAGCCATCAGCCGGCTCGGTGACGATGTGACACTGGCACTCACGCCCACCCACATTGGCGGCGCATCACTGAGACTCTCGCTCTTATGCCGCGACAGCACCACCACGCGTGTGCAGATCGAGCAAGTCATCGTCTTCACGAATCTGAACACACACCGGCCTGTGCCTATCCCTGACGACCTTCGCTTGGCGATGGTTGCATTTCAACAGCCGCGGCAATGAGCCCATCGAGTGAGAACGTCATGGCATCGACTGAGTCGGCATTGACTGACTCGGCATCGATCGGCTCGGCATCGATCGACTCGGCATTGCGTGCGCCGCACAGTCCGCAAGTGCTGCTGCCGCCCGGCTGGCCGCGGCCGCGCGGCTATGCGAATGGCGTGGCCGCGACGGGCCGCATGGTCTTCGTCGCCGGCATGATCGGCTGGGATGCGCAAGGCCGCTTTGCGAGCGACACGCTGGCGGGTCAGGTGCGGCAGGCGCTGCAGAACGTTTTGGAGGTGCTCAAAGTGGCGGGCGCGAGACCCGAGCACATCGTGCGCATGACTTGGTACGTGACCGACAAGCGCGAATACGTGGCCGCGTACCCGGAGATTGGCGCCGCATTCCGCGAGTTGATCGGCAGCTTCAATGCGGCGATGACGGCGGTGCAAGTCTCGGCGCTGATCGAAGACCAGGCCAAGGTCGAGATCGAGGTGACCGCGGTCATCCCCGAGTAACGCATGCAAACCGTTTTGCAAGGCCTGCGCGTCGTCGAGTTCGAAGGCATCGGCCCGGGGCCGCTTGCCGGCCGCATGCTGGCGCAAATGGGCGCGGAGCTGACGCTGATTGCCCGCCCCCACGCCAACCCGATGACGCTCAAGCTCGCGGGCAGTGCGGCCAACCCACTGCATATCGGCAAACGGCTTTGCCCAATCGACCTCAAGGCGCCAGGCGGCGTGGCGGAGGCGCTCGCCTTGATCGATAAGGCCGATGCGTTGATCGAGGGCAATCGGCCCGGCGTGATGGAGCGGCTCGGCCTCGGGCCGGAACTCTGCCTTGCGCGCAACCCGAAGCTCGTCTATGGCCGCATGACGGGCTGGGGCCAGCACGGCCCGCTGGCGCATGCGGCGGGGCATGACCTGAACTACGTGGCGCTCAGTGGCTTGCTGTCGCTCGCGCAGCGGGCCGGGCCGGCGCCTCTCGTGTCGCCACTCGGTTCGCCACTCTTGCCTTCGCCAGTGCCTCCGCCAGTGCCGCCGATCCTGCCGCCAACCGTGGTGGGCGACGCCACCGGCGCGCTTGGCTTGGCCTTTGGCATCGTTTGCGGCGTGCTCGCTGCGCGCAGCACCGGGCGCGGCAGCGTGGTCGATGCGGCGATCACTGATATCACGGCCATGCTCGGCGGCCTCGCCCAATGGCTGCATGCGAGCGGCTCTTTGGGCGGCCCGGAGCCAAGCGCATTCCACGACTCGCCGTTCTACGACACCTACGCCTGCGCCGACGGCGGCTGCATCACGGTCGGCGCATTGGAGCCTCAGTTCTATGCGTTGCTGCTGCAAAAGCTAGGGCTGGCCGATGTCGACCCGACACGCCAATACGACAAGGCCGATTGGCCAGCATTGAAGGCGCGCTTCACCAAATTATTCGAAACGCGAACTCGCGCCGAGTGGTGCGACCTGCTCGAAGGCACTGATGCCTGCTTCGCCCCCGTGCTGACGATCGCCGAAGCGGCAGCCCATCCGCACAACGTGGCGCGTGGCGTGTTCGAGGCATCTTCTGCAAGCGGCATTTGCGCCGTTGGCGCACCGCGATTCAGCTGGCCGGAGAGCGCAGCAGACTTTCACCCCAGCGCAGCCGCCGAATGAGCGCTTGCTGGGCGAGATTGATCAAAAGCTCGTCGGCTGTTCAGTTTCGCTTCGCGGGATCACTGCTGACGCAGGCTTCGTCCCTGCCGACCATGACCCAGCTTCCACCGCCCGACGCGCACACTTGCTGAGCGGTGCTGCGGCGTTCTTTGATGCGGTCAGGCGCGCTGGCGACATAGAACGTCGCACCGCCAACGGCAGCCACGACAACCAGCGCGAATCCATAGCGTGCCAAGTTGATCATCATGATGCCTCACCCCCTGACTGAATGTAGCGCGGATCGTGTGTTTGTGCTGGCTGTTTTGTTTTGGAATGCATCGCGATCAGCTCATTGCTTGCCAACGCAACCAAGACGAGCGCACCGCCGATCAACACGTGGGGCGCCGGCGCTTCCGCCGCACCCCACCAGGCCCAGGCCACGCCGAAAACGACCTCGAGCAAGGCCAACAACGCCGCCTCAGGCGCGCTCAAATAGCGCGCCACTGCCACCGCCATCAAACATGGAATCGCGAGCTGCACCGCGCCCAGCAGGGCGAGCCAGCCGAGATCATTGGCCGAGGCCGCGAATGGCAGCGCCCACGGCAGAGTGACGAGTGCAGACAGCGCCGCGCCAATCAAAACTGCGGGCAGCATGTCGTCGCGGGCGGCGTCTCGGCTGTGTTGCAGCAGCGTCCAGTTCACCGCTGCGGCCACAGGCACGCAGAACGCAACCGCCGTTCCAAGCAAGTGCCGCGCATCGGCGCCAACGAACTCGCGCGCGAACATCCACGCGATCCCCACGCCCGCCACGACGATCGCCGCCCAGGTGCGCGGTGCAAGTCGATGGCCAATGGCGAAGCGCGCGATCAGCGCCGTCAAGAGCGGCGAGATCGCCATGGTCACGAGCACATTGGCCACCGCGGTCAATGTCAACGCAACCATGAAAGCGGTGAACATCACAGCCCAGCAAACGCCAGAGAGCCACAGCGTCTTGCCGCCCTGTCGAACTGACTGCGCAAGCGCCGCCGGGCCACGCATCCAAGCCAGCAAAGGCAGCAAGGTGATCGAGGTAAAGAGGCTGCGCCAGAACGTGATCTCGAAGCTGCGGGCCGCGTCGAGCTGGCGCGTGACGACGCCGGCCATGCTCCACATCAGCGTCACGGCCAACATCGTCAACACCGCGCGACGGTGCGTCATGGCTGCAACGGCGCGAATGAGGCGGCGGTCGTGCCTGCGTTGCTCACGGCCGTCCGGTCAGCGAGCGCCGCGGCGCGATGGCCCGCGTGCGCCATCAATACTCGCTGCCAGTCGAACTGCCTGGCGCGAGGTTGTCGAACTTGGTGAGTGGCTTCAAGAAGGTGAGTTTCACGGTGCCGGTCGGCCCATTTCGTTGCTTGCCGATGATGATCTCGGCCACGCCCGGCTCCTTGCACTGCTCTTTGGTGTAGTACTCGTCGCGGTAGATGAACATGATGACGTCGGCGTCTTGCTCGATCGCGCCTGACTCGCGCAAGTCGCTCATCATCGGCCGCTTGTCAGTGCGGGTTTCAACGCTGCGGTTGAGCTGCGAGAGCGCAATCACCGGGCACTTCAATTCTTTCGCGAGTGACTTCAAGCCGCGCGAGATTTCGCCAATCACCGTGGCGCGGTTCTCATCGCTGTTGCCGCCGCTGCCGCTCATCAGCTGCAGGTAGTCGATGACGATCAAGCCAAGCTGTCCGCATTGCCGCGCCTGCCGACGCGCGCGCGCACGCAACTCGCTCGGCGAGAGCGCCGCGCTTTCATCGATGAACAGGCTGACTTTGCCGAGCTTCTCAACCGCCTCTGACAAGCGGCCCCACTCGTCATCGCGCAGCTTGCCGGTGCGCAGGTTGCTTTGGTCGATGCGGCCGAGCGAGCCGACCATCCGCAGCGCGAGCTGAGAGGCGCCCATTTCCATCGAGAACACGACAACCGGAAGGCCCTCTTGCACCGCCACGTGCTCGGCAATGTTCAGCGCGAACGCGGTCTTGCCCATCGATGGCCGCGCTGCCAGCACGATCAAATCGCCGGGCTGCAAACCGGCGGTCATGCGGTCCATGTCGTAGAAACCGGTGCGAACGCCGGTCACTTCTTCGGCGCCGTTTTCGTGCAGTTCGTTGACGCGGTCGATCAGCTGCACGACGAGGGCGTCCATGCCCTGAAAGCCTTGCCTCGAGCGCGAGCCCTCTTCGCCAATGCGGAAGATCTTGCCCTCGGCTTCGTCCAGGATTTCCGAGACCTGGCGACCCTGCGGATTGAACGCGGTGGTCGCGATCTCATCGCTCACAGCGACCAGTTTGCGCAGCACCGCGCGCTCGCGCACGATCTCGGCATAGCGGCGCATGTTGGCGGCGCTCGGCACGCTTTGAGCGAGCGCGTTGAGATACACCAGCCCGCCACATTCCTCGGCTTTGCCAAGACCTTGCAGTTGCTCGAACACGGTGATCACGTCGGCCGGCTTGGTGGCGTTGATCAGCCCGCCAATCGCGGCAAAGATGTGGCGATGTTCGAAGCGGTAGAAGTCGCTGTCGGAGAGGAGGTCACCGGCGCGGTCCCAGGCGCTGTTGTCGAGCAAGAGGCCGCCGAGCACGCTCTGCTCAGCCTCGACCGAATGCGGCGGTATGCGCAGCCGCGCGACCTCGTCGTCTTGGCGTGGAGGGGTGGAAACGTCGTGAGGAGAGAAGGTCGCAGACATCGGGAAATCATACGGCCGGGCTCATCCAGCGCCTGTGCACAAGGCTGTGGAGAACCATGGGGCCGTCGGTGGATTGCGCTTCGTTGAGCGGGTTCGTGGACGGGATGTTTGCGCCGCGTTGGTTTCTGCCTCGGGGTCGAGACGCACCAACGCAAAGGGCCGGCAATTGCCGGCCCTTCTTCAGCTCAAGCGTGTAGCTCAGAACTTAGTCGATCTCGCCCATCACGACGACCTTGACTTCAACAACCACGTCGGTGTGCGGTGCCACCGTCACCGTGTGCTCGCCGACTGTCTTCAGCGGACCATTGGGCAAGCGAACCTGCGACTTGGTCATCTTGAAGTCGATGCGGGTGAGTGCATCGGCGATGTCAGCGTTCGTGACCGAACCGAACAAACGGCCATCGACGCCAGCTTTCTGCGTGATGTGGACCGTGCGGCCGCTCATCTTCTCGCCCATCGCGGTCGCAGCGGCCAGCTTCTCAGCGGCAGCCTTCTCGAGCTCAACACGCTTGAGCTCGAATTCCTTGATCGCAGAAGCCGTGGCACGGCGAGCGGCGCGGCTTGGAATCAGGAAGTTGCGGGCGTATCCATCTTTGACCTTGACGACATCGCCCAGGTTGCCGAGGTTGGCGACTTTTTCCAACAGGATGATTTGCATGATGCGTTCCTCAGACCTTGTGCTGGTCGCTGTACGGCAGCATCGCGAGGAAACGCGCGCGCTTGATGCACGTCGTCAACTGGCGCTGGAAGAACGCACGCGTGCCGGTCAGGCGAGCAGGTGTGATCTTGCCGTTTTCACCGATGAAGTCGCGCAAGGTGTCGACGTCTTTATAGTCAATTTCCTTGACGCCGGTGACCGTGAAGCGGCAGAAGCGCTTGCGACGGAAAAGCAGCGACTGGGTATTGCGTTTTGGTTTGCGGTCCTTGGAGAACCGACCTTTACCACGTGGCGGGGGCATATTGAAACCTCTTGGCTGATCGGCCCGATCTCACAGAATCAGGGCCGAAATTTTGAACAGGTGAGCTGAAGATCAATCCAGCTCGGTCACATGAAAGACAACACCGCGGCCGTTGCGCTGCGAACCCAGAAAACCAGCAAAGCCGTGGCTGCTGCCGATTTCCAGGCGGGCCACTTGCGCTGTGATCGCCCCAATTGCACGGGCCTTGATCTCAACTGAGACTTGGCGGGGCAAACCGTCTTGCGTTACCTGTGATTCGTGCTTCAAGCTCAAATCGAGGGCGGGCAAACCGGCCGGGGTGTACCGCAGCACGCCGCGTTCGATCACTTCAGCCGTCAGAACCAATCGATTCATCGGGCGCAGCGGTCAACGCGCGGGCCAGCGCGCAACAACCCAATCAGGCCGAAGCCTCCTGCGAAGCTTGCGCCTCACCGCGTGGCTCGCGGCTTTGTTGTTGCGGTGCGGGTGCAGACGACTTGCGCGAGTCTTCGCGCTCGACCATCTTCATCATCACCGAAGGTGCCACATCGGCCTGGCTCTTCACCACGGTCAGGTGGCGCAGCACGGCGTCGTTGAAGCGGAAGCCCGTTTCCAGCTCGAGCAGCACTTCTTTGCTGCACTCGATGTTGATGCACAAGTAGTGCGCCTTCGCGAGCTTTTGGATCAGGTAGGCCATCTGGCGACGACCCCAATCCTCGACGCGGTGCACCTTGCCGCCGCCGGCGGTGATGACACCCTTGTAACGCTCCAGCATGGCCGGAACCTGTTCGCTTTGATCCGGATGGATCAGCAAGACGATTTCATAGTGACGCATTTGAACTCCTTGTGGATTCCGCGAGCCGGCCAAGATCAGCGATCAAAGACACGGTGCAGTGTTGAAGCCGCCCCGAAGCGTCAGACCCGGGTGCAGCAAGGCGAGAAAGGAAAAGCCCGCGAGTATAGCCTGCTCACGGAAGCCGCAATTCACGGGCGAAGTTGCGCTCGGATGCATTCGGCGCAGGCGTCAGCCAGCTGACCGCGATGCACACCGCAAAACCAAACGGCACGCCAAAGGCACCAGCTGACACCGGCAGGATGTCAAACCAGAGCGCGACCGGCGCTGTCACACCGAACAGCCCGCGAAAAGCCGCGTCGTTTCGAATCAAGTAGTAGAGCGCCAGCACCAGCCCGCCCGCCATGCCGCAAACCGCGCCCCAGCGGTTTGCGCGCTGCCAGAAGATGCCGAGTACGAGCGCCGGGAAGAAGGCCGAGGCGGCGATCGAGAACGCGGCGGTGACCAGAAAAAGAATGTCCGCCGGGCGCTGCGCCGCGACGGCCGCGGCCACGAGCGCAGCTGCGAGCAACAGCACTTTCGAGACGGTGACGCGCCTGGCCGTTGACGCCCCGCTGCCACTCATTTTGTAGATCAGGTCATGCGACAACGCGTTCGATATCGTCAGCAGCAGGCCATCGGCGGTCGACAGCGCAGCCGCCAGCCCACCGGCGGCGACCATGCCCGAGACGACGTACGGCAGCCCTGCGATTTCTGGCGTTGCCAACACGAGCAAGTCGCTGCCGATGCGAATTTCGCCGAGCTGCAAAACGCCGTCGCGGTTGATGTCGATGACGGAGATGAGCGCCGGGTCAACCTTCGCCCAACGGCCGATCCATGCTGGCAGGCCTTCGTAAGGCAAGCCCACCAACCCATCGAACACCTCAACCTTCACGAGCACAGCCAGCGCCGGCGCCGTGAGGTAGACGAGCAGGATGAAGAAGAGCGTCCAGGCAACCGAATCGCGCGCCTCGGCAACCGACGGTGTGGTGTAGCTCCGCGTGAGGATGTGCGGCAGCGCGGCGGTGCCGACCATCAGGCAGAAGACAAGTGCGAGGAAGTTGCGGCGAGAGACATCGAATCGAGACCGCTCGGCCGGGCTGCCCGCGGGATCGCCCGCGAATGGCTGTGCATGCAGCGGCATGCCCGCCAGCGGCTCGCTGCGTGCTCGGTTGATCGCCTGCTCTCGGGCCCATGCTTCGCGGGCGAGTGCCGCATTTTTTGGCAAAGCCGCCAGCGCCTTTTCTGCTTGCTGGATGTCGCGCAGCGGTGCGTCGAGCGTTTTCAGATCGCGCGCCAAGCCTTGAGCTTTAGCGCGATCGGCGGCGAGCGCTGTGGGCACGTCATGCAGCTTGGTCGCCAAGTCGTCGGCCCGGGCTTTGAAGAGCGCGCGCACCTCGAGCTCCTTGGGATCGGCAAGCAGGTCTTGCTCGCGTTCAGTCAAGTGCGCAAGCTGTTTGCCGTATGCGAGTTGCGGCAATGGCGAACCCGTTTGCTTGACCGACAGCCACACCACCGGCACGAGGTAGGCAATCGTCAAGATGATGTACTGCGCGACTTGCGTCCAGGTCACGGCGCGCATGCCGCCGAGAAAAGAGCACACCAGCACGCCGCCGAGGCCGAGAAAGATGCCGATGACGAAATCGACGCCGGTGAGCTGCGTTGTGATCAGGCCGACGCCGTAGATCTGCGCGACGAGGTAGACGAAGGAGCAAAGGATCGTGGCTAGCACACCGATGGCGCGCGCGAGTTTGCCGCCATAGCGCGCGCCGAGGAAATCCGGAATCGTGTACTGGCCGAAGCGGCGCAGGTAAGGTGCCAGCAGCAAGGCGACAAGCACGAAGCCGCCAGTCCAGCCCATCACGTAGGCCAGGCCGCCGTAGCCCTGTAGATAGAGCGTTCCAGCCAGGCCAATGAAGGTGGCGGCCGACATCCAATCTGCCGCAGTCGCCATGCCGTTGTACATGGCCGGCACACGCCGCCCGGCAACGTAGTACTCGCTCGCGTCCGTCGTGCGCGCAATGATGCCGATGCCCGCATAGAGGCCGACTGTTGCGAGCAGGAAGATCACGCCGATCCAGCGCTTGGGCAAGCCGAGCTGCTCGAACAAGGCCAGCGCGAGCACGAAGGCGATGAAGCCCGCGGTGTAGCGCAGGTAGATGCGGTTCAAGCGCTGCGCGAACGCGGCTTGCGGCGTGTGTGGCGTGGCGTCCAACACTTCAGTGGGCTTCGGTGGCGGCGCGGCGCTCGTCGAGCCGGCGCATCTGCCTTGCGTAGATGCCGACCAACAAGACGTAGAGAAGCGGCGCGCCTTGCGCCGCCACCCAAAAGCCGAGCGGCCAGCCGAATCGCCATGCGTTCAACTCGCGTGCAAAAAACGTTGCGATGAAACTCACCACAAACCACGCCAGCAGCAGCGCGGCGGTGAGCCGCTGGTTGCAGCGCCAGTGCGAGTCGTCGCGCTGCGGGCTCTCGCTTGCGCTCGGCGGTGGCAAATCTCGTGTCAGCAGCATGAGGCAGACAGGGGCGCGGGCATGCGCCCTGTGTCGTACTCATTCTATGGACGGGGCCAGCGCGGGCGCGGTCTAAACTGATTCAGCATCCCGCACCGCCATCCGCAAACCGATGTCAAGCGCCCACCGCACACCGCCCACGCCGCCTGGCGAAGCAGCCTCGATCTCGGCCGACGCTTGGCGCGCCACGCGCGCGCACACATCGCTCGCCACGCAACAGCTTGACGATGCGCCGGACAACGCTGGCATCACCGCGCTCGATGTTGGCCGCCAGATCAACGCGAGCGAGCATGAGTTGTTCGTCTCGTGCGCGCCTGCCGAGGCCATGCGTCAGCAGTTCGAGCACCTGCGGCCCGAGTTCATCGCCGTGCATGACGTCGAGACCGCATCGTCGCGCAAGCTGCTGGTGGGCATTGCGGCAGCCGTCGACTCGGTCGTGCAGCGCCTCGTGATTCGTCGCCAGGGTTACGGCACGCTGCTTTGCACGCTGGAGTTCGTCGAGCTGCCCACGGCCGGTGGCGGCGCGATCCGCATGTATTCGACGCAGGCCGAGGCCGACGACGCCCACGCGCGCCACACGCTCGCGCACCTGCTGCTGGCCTACAGCCGGCTCGGCGTGGTGATGGTGGGCCAGGTGGCAGCACATGGCATCGCTGCAGCGTTCGAGCCTTTGCACCAAGCCATGCTCGCGGGCCCGTGGCCGAACCGGAATCTGCTGCTCCTGCCGCTCACTTCGGCAAGCGCACTCGCCGCGCATGGCACCGAGCTGACACGCGGCAGCGGCGTGAATGTGCGCACCACACCGCAGGTCAGCCGGCCGGCCGATGCATGGGCTTTCATCGCAGGCACTTGGCGCCGCCTGCGAGATCAATCAGGCAGCGGCCAGAACACGCTGCCAGCCCTCGCCGAATTCAGCACTGCGCCCAAACCGGTTTCAGCGCAAGTGGCGATGCGGCCAGCGCCCGATTCGGACCGCCGCGAACCCGTACTCAGCTCACCCGACCTGTTGCGTCGCTATGTCCACCAACTCAGCGCGCTGGCCGGCATGCTGAGTTGCTGCGTCTTCGAAGTGGCGAGCCGCAGCCACATTGCCCATGCCGGCGCTAGTCCCAGCCCCAGCCCCGCGCTGTTGGCCGCGCAAGGTGCCGAGATGCTTTCAGCGTTGTCCACGGCGAGCCTCGCGCTCGGTTTGGGCGAGGCCACGCCCGATGTCGCCATCACGCTTGGCGCGCACCATCTGCTGCTGCGCGCCGTGCCCAAGCATCCTGGTCTGGCGATGCATGCGGTGCTCGACAAAACCCAGGCGAACCTGACCTTGATTCGCCTGCAGGTACAGCGGATGGATGCGCTGTTCGACTGAGCACCCCAGCGCCGCCCTGCCCGTCAATGCACAACGCGCTCGAAGCCGAACTCGCCGTCATCAAAGTCCACCGGGATCACATCCTTCGGCCCAAAGCGGCCTTCCAGAATCAGCTTGGCAACCGGGTTCTCGATGCGGCGCTGAATCTCGCGCTTGAGTGGCCGCGCACCGAACACCGGGTCGAAACCTGCCTTGGCCAACTCGCTCAGCGCACGGGCCGAGACATCGAGCTTCATGTCCATCTTCTCCAACCGCCCTTCCAGCGTCTTCAGTTGGATCTTCGCGATCGCCTGGATGTTCTTGATGTCGAGCGCATGGAAGACGACTGCCTCGTCGATGCGGTTCAAAAACTCCGGCCTGAAGTGCTGCTTGACCTCCACCCAAACCGCGTCGTGAATCGCTTCGCTGCTCTGCCCTGCCATCTGCATGATCTGGTGTGAGCCGAGGTTGCTGGTCATCACGATCACGGTGTTCTTGAAGTCCACGGTGCGGCTTTGCCCATCAGTAAGCCGGCCGTCATCGAGCACCTGCAAGAGCACGTTGAAGACATCCGGATGCGCCTTCTCAACTTCATCGAGCAGCAGCACGCTGTACGGGTTGCGCCGCACAGCCTCGGTCAGCATGCCGCCTTCGTCATAGCCCACATACCCAGGCGGCGCGCCAATCAAGCGGCTCACTGAGTGCTTCTCCATGTACTCGCTCATGTCGATGCGAATCAAGTGATCCACGCTGTCGAACAAGAACCCCGCAAGCGCCTTGCAGAGCTCGGTCTTGCCCACACCCGTCGGCCCGAGGAAGAGGAAGGAGCCGGTCGGCCGGTTCGGATCTGACAAGCCCGAGCGCGAGCGGCGAATCGCATCGGCGACAGCCGTGATCGCTTCGTCCTGGCCGACCACGCGCTCGTGCAGCTTGGCCTCCATCTGCAGCAGCTTGTCGCGCTCGCCTTGCAAGAGCTTCGAGACCGGGATGCCCGTGGCGCGCGCGACCACTTCGGCGATCTCTTCGGCGCCCACCATCGTGCGCAACAGTTGCGGCCTGCCCGCCGTTGCGCTCTTGGTCAGCTCCTTGGCCTGCGCTTCTTTCAGCTTGCGCTCGAGTTCGGGCAGCTTGCCGTATTGAATCTCGGCAACTTTGTTGAAGTCGCCTTTGCGCTTCCAGTCTTCAATTTGCGTGCGCGCGCGGTCGATCTCTTCCATCAAATGCGCCGAGCCTTGCGCGGCCGCCTTCTCGGCCTTCCAGATTTCATCGAGATCGGCCACTTCGCGCTGCAGCTTGGTGATCTCGTCTTCGATCAGCACGAAGCGGCGCTTCGAGCCTTCGTCCTTCTCGCGCTTCACGGCTTCACGCTCAATCTGCAGTTGGATCAAGCGGCGGTCGAGTTTGTCGAGTGCTTCGGGCTTGGAGTCGATCTCGATCTTGACTTTGGCCGCGGCTTCGTCGATCAGGTCGATCGCTTTGTCGGGCAAGAAGCGGTCGGTGATGTAGCGGTGGCTCAGCTCGGCGGCGGCCACGATGGCCGGGTCGGTGATCTCAACGCCGTGGTGAACTTCGTACTTTTCCTGCAAGCCGCGCAGGATCGCGATCGTGGCCTCCACTGTCGGCTCGCCAACGAGGATCTTCTGGAAGCGACGCTCAAGCGCAGCGTCTTTCTCGATGTACTTGCGGTATTCGTTCAGCGTGGTCGCGCCAATGCAATGCAACTCGCCGCGCGCCAGGGCGGGCTTGAGCATGTTGCCGGCATCCATAGCACCTTCGGCCTTGCCAGCGCCCACCATCGTGTGCAGCTCGTCGATGAAGACGATGGTTTGGCCCTCGTCCATCGCCACTTCTTTCAGCACGCTCTTGAGCCGCTCTTCGAACTCGCCGCGAAACTTGGCGCCTGCGAGCAGCAAGGCCATGTCAAGCACAAGCACGCGCTTGTTCTTGAGTGAATCGGGCACCTCGCCAGCCACGATGCGCTGCGCCAACCCTTCAACGATCGCCGTCTTGCCGACGCCCGGCTCGCCGATCAACACCGGGTTGTTCTTGGTGCGGCGCTGCAGCACTTGGATTGCTCGGCGGATTTCATCGTCGCGGCCGATCACCGGGTCGAGCTTGCCGGCGCGGGCGCGTTCGGTGAGGTCGAGCGTGTACTTCTTCAAGGCTTCGCGCTGGCCTTCGGCATCGGCGCTGTCGACCTTTTGGCCGCCGCGCACCGCATCGATCGCGGCTTCGAGCGCTTTGCGCGTCACGCCGTGCTCCTTGAGCAGCGGGCCGACCGCTGATTTGGCTTCCGCCGCAGCAAGCAAGAACATCTCGCTGGCGATGAATTGGTCGCCCCGTTTGCCGGCCTCTTTTTCGGTCGCCTGCAGAAGCGCGCCGAGCTCGCGGCCGGCTTGCACTTGCTCACCGCCCTGCACCGAAGGCAGCTTGTTGATGGCTTCATCGAGCGCAGCCTGCAGCTTGTTGGTGTTGACGCCTGCGCGTGCAAGCAAGGCTTTGGGGCCATCACTTTGCACCAGCATCGCGGCCAGCACGTGCGCCGGCTCGATGTATGGGTTGTCGTTTTGCACCGCCAGGCTTTGCGCATTGGCGAGTGCTTCTTGGAACTGGGTGGTGAGTTTGTCGAGTCGCATGGGGTTGATCCTCCGATGGTTTGATGTGAGGCGGCGATGCAAGGTTTCAAGCGTCGAGCGGCGGCCGAATACGGGTCGGTACCCAGGCGCGGCAACTGTTGCCAGTGCTAAGCTGACTCGGCCATACACCAACGTGTTTTCACTCGGCCAGTGTCACACCACGCTCGCCCGAGGCACATGACACACGTCAAACCAGGAGCTCCTCATGCCCGGTCTGTTGCCCAACGTCGATCCCCAAGGCTTGGCCGAGTTCTCGGTGGTCTACACCGACCGAGCTTTGAACCACATGTCGTCGAAGTTTCAAGGCGTCATGCGCGACATTTCGGGCATCTTGAAAGAGGTCTACCGCGCGCGCTCGGCGGTCATCGTGCCCGGCAGCGGCACCTTTGGCATGGAGGCTGTGGCGCGGCAGTTCGGCAGCGGCAAGAAATGCCTGGTCATCCGCAACGGTTGGTTCAGCTACCGCTGGTCGCAAATCTTCGAGATGGGCAACATCCCGTCAGCGGCGGTCGTGCTGAAAGCGCGGCCGGTTGAGGCAGGCCGGCAGGCGCCCTACGCGCCGCCGCCGATCGATGAAGTGCTCGCGGCGATCTCTCGCGAGAAGCCTGACGTGGTGTTCGCGCCTCACGTCGAAACCTCCGCCGGCATGATCTTGCCGGACGAATATCTCACCGCCGTCGGCAGCGCCGTCAAGGCCGCAGGCGGCCTCTTCGTGCTCGACTGCATCGCCTCCGGCACGATCTGGGTCGACATGGCGGCACTCGGTGTTGATGTGGTCATCAGCGCGCCGCAAAAAGGCTGGAGCGGCTCGCCCTGCTGCGCCTTTGTGATGCTCAGCGAACGCGCCCGCGCGGCGATCGACCACACCACCAGCACCAGCTACGCCTGCGACCTGCGCAAGTGGCTGCAGATCATGGAAGCCTATGAAGGCGGTGGCCACGCCTACCATGCCACCTTGCCCACCGACGCCCTCACCCGCACCCGCGACGTGATGCAAGAAACCCAGGCCTACGGCTTCGCCAAGGTCAAGGCCGAGCAACAAGAGCTGGGCGACAAGGTGCGCGCTTTGATGGCGCGCAAGGGCATCAAAAGCGTTGCGGCCAAAGGCTTTCAGGCGCCCGGCGTGGTCGTCAGCTACACCGACGACCCCGGCATCCATACCGGCAAGAAATTCATGGAGCTCGGCTTGCAGACTGCTGCCGGCGTGCCGCTGCAGTGCGATGAGCCGGCTGACTTCAGGACCTTCCGCATCGGCCTCTTCGGGCTCGACAAGCTTCACAACATCGACCGCACTGTTGAGCAACTCGACGGCGCCTTGAACCGCGTGTTCTGACAGCCGGACACCCGAAAACGTGCGGCTTGGCAGCGCGGGAATCCGCTGGCCCGGTCAGATGGGCAATTGAAGCCCATGTGTATCAATTGCAAGCCTCCGCCTGCCGCTTCGCCTTGCGGCGCATTGGTGCGGTTAGCTTCTGCCCCCCGCCGCATGCTGCTGATAGGATGACGTGAGAAATACTTCACGCTTACTTGCCAGGTTAGCGCCGTCGCGCGCAGTCTCTGTTCGGCATGTGTCGTCTCCTTTGCCGATGGACGTTTTGTAAGACATCACCGAGAGTCCGCGGCGATCCACGCGCTGCGTTCTTCATCAAAACAATCTCCCGAGGAGGAAATCCATGCCCGTTGTTTCGTCATCCGCTCAGCTGCGCAAAGTCCGCTCACTTGCACCCCTGTTGCTGGCTGCATTGGTTTCGCAAGCCTACGCGGCTGACGTGAGCCAAGCCGGCACCAACGGTGCGGCTGGCAGCAGCGGCACGGCGCCAGCACAAGCTGGCACGGCGGGCACGGCCGGCGGCAACATCAGTGCAACGGCGGGGTCGAATGTCGACACGAGCAACAGCGCTACAGCGATCGGCGGCTTGGGCGGCAACGGTGGATCGGGCGCCGCGGGCACATCCAGCGCTGTGGGCGGCAAGGCCGGCGCAGGTGCCAAGGGCGGCAACGCCACGGCCACAGCCGCCACCGCGCCACTCAACGGCGACGCGCAATCGACTGCCAACGCCTATGGCGGTGCGGGCGGCGCCGCAGGCCTTGCGGGTGCCGATGGTGGCGCGGGCGCGGGAGCTCCCGCAGCTGGTGGCAATGGCGGCTCGGCTGTCGCGTCTGGGCAGGCGAGCTCTCTCGACTACGCAACCTCTTATGTGAACGCAGTTGGCGGCAACGGCGGCTTTGCGACTGGTGCAGGCAGTGTTGCTGGCAACGGCGGCGCCGCTCGTGCAACGGCCACCGTGACCGCCGGCCTCTCCGCAAACGCCACTGCCAGCGCCTATGGTGGCGAAGGCAACACGGCGGGCAACGCCAACGCCCGCGCCATCGCCCGGGCCACGCAGGTGGGCGGCAACGCATACGCCGCTGCTCAGGCCGCAGCGTCCAGGGCCAGCGTCGTCGCCAACGCGGACGCCTACACGCGCGGCAATGGCACCGCCACCGCGCGCTCCTACAACTCGTTCTCGGCCGTTGGCGCGGCCACCGCACACAGCCACAGCGCGGGCACATCGGGCCGCAGCATCGTCACTGGCAGCACGGCAGCGGCTGACGGCTACTACGGCATCGCTGCAACCTCGGCCACCTTCGGTGCCGGTAACGTCAACACGCACCTCGACCTGGCGCAATCACCGAACACGAATGGGACCGTTGCGTACTCCTTCGCCGATGGCGAACCGCCGCTTTCCCAAGTTGCCGATGCACTTGGATCGCATGCGCAAGTGGCCGCCGCACTGGCAGCCGTGACCCCGCAAATCGCCGGCATCGGCGTGATGGGCGCAACACGAAGCGCCTTCGCGCAGCCCGATGAAAAGGTCTACGCCGCAGACGCGCGCTACACCTTCTCAATCGATGGCTCCACCGGAATCTTCGTCGGCTTGCTTGACTTCACCGGCTACGACAGCGGCGCCCCGATCGACCTCGACTTCCGCATCTCCAACTTCGGCACCCTGCTGCTCGACGAGAGCTTCACCTCGCTGACGGCGGCCGACGCCTACTTCACTGACCATGCCCTGCAACTCGGCACGTTCAGTGGCGATGTCGACCTGCTGATCAGCTTCTCGCTTACTTCGGCCACGATGCAAGGCGCGGGCATCAGCTACCTCGTCGCCACGGGCGCCCTCACCTCTGCGGTCCCGGAGCCAGGCAGCTGGGCCTTCTTGCTCGCAGGGCTCGGCGTGTTGGGGATGCTGTCGCGCCACCACATTGCCGCAAAGCGCTCGGCTTGACGCGAGATACATGCTGCTCCCGGCCTGATGTTCAGGCGGCGAGCGGCAGCGGGTTCAGGCGCGCACGCGCTTGAACCCGTAACCACCCACCGACCATCCCAGTCGGTTCAAAACCGAACGTCGCCGCGCTCGATGCATCTCAGCATCAAGCGCCGTAACGCTGCGCGCGTCGCCGCTCACTATTCAAGTTAGACCAAGCATCCACGCCCCCTGTTCGCGGGGCTCGTCGTCAATCTTGCCGATGGACGGTGCATCGATCTGCAGCCAAAGTCCCCCGCGAGCGCGGCTCGCGTGCTCACCCCAAAAGACAATCCGAGGAATCCCTTGACCACCACCATCTCGACCAAAGCCAAGCGCGCCAGCGCCCGCGCCTTCACGCCACTGCTTCTCGCTGTCTTGGTATCGCAAGCCTATGCGGCTGACGTGACTCAAACTGCCGCCAACGGCGCGACCGGCATCGCCGGCACGCTGCCTGCACAAGCCGGCACAGCTGGCGGCTCG
>JAYWGR010000108.1:0-6573 GCA_043778145.1 Rhizobacter sp. | reverse complement strand
CGAGTCACGACATCGTTCGATTCATCACTCGGAAATACTTGTCATGAAACTCAGCCCCAATCTCGCATCCACTCGGGTCGAGGTCACGGATTCAGGGTCTTGCTTCGTTCAACATGCAAGGTACCGATAGCGCAAAGACGGTCGTGCCCAGGTCAGTGCTGGGCGTGTGGGGGTACCTGCGTTGCCTAACGCGCGCACGCGGCGCCATCAGCTGCAAGGCACGATCTTGAATTCCACCCGCCGGTCGAGCGCATCGACGGCGTTGTCTGTGCCGCTGCCGACGATGTTCTCGCTGAAGCCCACGCCGTTGGCTTTGGTGCGTTTGTCGAGCACGCCCGCTTCGCGTGTTAGGCGTTGGCGGATCGCGGCGGCGCGGCGCATCGAGAGCTCTTGGTTCACCGCCTCCGAGCCCGTGCGGCTGGTGTGGCCGACGATGTTCATGCAGGCTTTGGCGCCGTTGGCTTCGCGCGCAATCTGGCGCAGCCACATCGGGTAGACGCCGCTGATCTTTTGATCGGACCAGAACTCGGTCGTGCCGGGGTTGAAGAGAAATTTGACGCCGAGCTGGTTCGACGCGATGCCGAGCGCCACCACCTTACCGAAGGCCTGCTCGGCTTCTGCGTTGCGGCCGAGCTTGATGTTGCTGAGGTAGATGCCGTTGAGCGTGCGCAGCTGCTCGCCGGCGGGCGAGCCGACCGCAACGCGGTATTGCGCCAGCGCCTCTTGGTACTTCTCGGCGTTGTAGAGGGTGGTCGCGTCGTTGATGACCGTGGCCACCGCCACGCGCTCAAGGTAGGTTTTGTCGGCCGCGCTGCCGGGCTGCGCGGTGGTGGTGGCGATGTAGCCCTCGATGACTTTGTCTTTGACGAGCACGGGGCTGTCGCGGTAGTAGGGCAAGGGCGTGTCGTCGATGCCGTCGGCGGTTGACAGCCACATCGATTGCGCCACGACAGTGCCGGTCTTGAGGTCGGTCAGCGCGAGGTTGATGCGGCGCGGCGGGTTGCTGCTTTTATCGGCGCCATTGGCCAACACGCGCGTCATCGTGCCGGTGAGCAGGTATTGGGCGCGCGCCAGGCTGGCGGTCTGGAATGGCAGCAATTCGAAGGCCGTGGCTTGCGCGGCGAGGCGCTCGCCAACGCGGCTTTGCAGCAGCTGGGTCGCACGCGTTTGCTGGCCGCTGGCGGCATCGAGCATCGGGTCGACGACGATGCTGTGCGCCGTGCCGCGAGGCAGCGCGGTTTGCGTCTGCTTGATCAGCGCATCAGCGGCCATCGCAACGGCTTGCTCGAACGGCAGTTCGGTGATGACGACTGGCGGCGGCGGCGCTTTGGGCGGCTCGGCGCAGCCGAACACGCTGGCCAATGAACACACGATCACCCAGCTGCGGATCGAGACGGTCAAGTGCATCACCGGCATTCCTTTTTCAAGAACTCGGCTTCAGTGGCCGTCAATGGCTCAAGAGAAGCCTTTTGCAGAATATCACTGCACTTCGCGGATGCCGTGGGTCTGGGCGGGGCTGGTGGCACCGATGGCGCCGAGCGTTTGGGCCGTGGCGGCGCGGTGCTCGCGGGGCTGGGCGCGGGGGCCGGTGCTGGTGCGGGTTCGATGGGAGCAGCCGCCGCGGCGGGTGTGGGATCAGGTGCCGGCGCTGGCGCGGGCGCTGAATCTGTGGCGAGTTCTGGTGTTGGTGCCTGCGGCGGCGGCACCGCTGGCGCCATGCTTTCGGTCGACACGGGCTGCGGTGCTGGGCTGGGCTGAACCGGCATCGCCACCGGCGTAAGCGGCGCGGTCTCGTTGCGGGCTGCCACAGGTGCAGGCGACTGCCGCATCACCCAGTAGCCGCCAACAGCCGCGATGCCGAGCGTCGCGATGGCCATGGCGGCGAGCGCGGCACGGCGCGCAGGTCGAGCGGCGCTGTCGACGGCCAAGGTGGCCGGCGCGCTCAGCGGCATCAGCGTGACAGGCGGAGTGGGCGTGGGCGTGGCCTCACTCCTTGCTTCCGTCGGTGGCGATGGCGTTGGCTTCGGTGGCGGCTGCGGCGCCGTAATCACGACCGTCTCGTCGCCGGGCCGCACTGCAACATCGCCGCTGCTCACATCGAGCAACGACGGCGTGGTTGACGCGAAGCCCGCCGCCGGCGCCGAGCGCGAGCTGCGCGCGTCGAGCAGGTCGCGAAGCTCGGCCACGCTTTGGGGCCGGGCTTGTGGGCGCACGGCAAGCGCCGCATCGATCGCCTGCAAGAACGGCTCGGTGTAGCGCCCGGCGGCGGTGACGCTGAGTGGCGCGAGCGTGTCGCCCATCAGCCGCTCGATCGAGGTCATCGGCGGGCGGCCGGTGATGGCGAAGTAGACGACGCAGGCGAGCGCATAAAGATCGGTCCAGGCGCCTTGCGTCATGGTGGACATCTCGCCGTATTGCTCGATTGGCGCATAGCCCGGCTTGAGCATCACGGTGAGCGCGTGCGTCATGTCACCGATGACGCGGCGTGCGGCGCCGAAGTCGAGCAACAAGGGCCCGCTGGGGGTGAGCAAGATGTTGTCGGGCGCGATGTCGCGGTGGTAGCAGCGCGCGGCGTGCATCACGGTCAGCGCATCGAGCAACGGGCGCAGCCACGCGCGCAGCTCGGCCTCGGTGGGCGGGCGGCCGAGCTCTGCGAGCGCGCGTTTGAGCGTGGGGCCTTCGTAGTACGGCATCACCATGTAGGCCGTGCCGTTTTCCTCCCAGAAGCGGTAGACCTTGACGAGCGACAGGTTGTCAAAGCGCGCGAGCAGCCGCGCTTCGTTGACGAAGCTTTTCAAGCCGAGCACGAAGGTGTCGACATGCCGCTCTGACTTGACGACGACTTGCGCCGAGTTCACCACGCGCGTGGCCATCGCCGAAGGCATGTACTCCTTGATCGCGACCCGGCGCTGCAACAAGTGATCGAAGGCGAGGTAGACGATGCCGAAGCCGCCCTCGCCGATCAGCCCGGTGATCTCGTGGTGATCGCGCAGGCGCGTGCCCTCGGGCAGCGTGTGCACCGTGAGCGATGAGCTGGCAACGCCATCGCGCGGCTGTGTCGGCGGGCCGGGAAGCGTCCGTTCGCTGGGGTCGTCGGCCAGGGTCATTGCGGGGGCGATCCGCTCAGCTGGCTGCTGGCGGGCCGTTGGGCTCTTCAGGTGGCCGGGCGGGTGGCGGTTCGGATGGCCGCTCGGATTCACGGCGGCCGAACATGCCCCAGCCTTCCATCGAGAGCACGGCGACATCGTCTTGGTTGAGCACCTCCCAACGCGAGCGCACCAGGCCGACTGCCGGGCGGCTGGCCATCGGCCGCGCTTCGAGCACCTCCAGGCGCACGCGCAAGGTGTCGCCAGGGTGCACGGGCTTGTGCCACTTGAGCTGCTCGATGCCGGGTGAGCCAAGGCTGCTGGAGCGCAGCAAGTAGTCGTCACACATCATGCGCATCGCCATCGCGCAGGTGTGCCAACCACTGGCCGACAGCCGGCCGAAAAGGGATGCCTTGGCGGCTTCTTCATCAAGGTGAAACGGCTGCGGATCGAACTGGCTCGCGAAGGCAATCACGGCCTCGCGCGTGACGGCGGTCGCACCGAACTCGCGGATCGAGCCGACGTGGAAGTCTTCCCAGTAGAGCTTGCTTGGGGATGAAGGGTCGGGCGTCATGGCGTGGCCTCAGGTGCGGTGGCGGCGGTGGTGGCCGCTGCGACAAAGCATAGCGACTCGATCATCTGTCGACCCGAGCCTCGGCGTGCATTGCCTTGTGGATGCGGGCCGTGCCGATGCTGCCGACACTGCGCTTCACCGATCCCCTTTCAGCACCGAGGAGCACGCATGAGCCGCTTTCAACGAACATGGCTTGCCGTTGGTCTGCTCGCGCCTGGCCTGCTTGCTGCAGCATCGGCCCACGCGATGAGCGGCAGCGTGACCGTTCATTGGGACACGCTCACGATCGATGTGATCGACACCAACTTGGCCGATGGCGTCACGCCCACGTTGAGCTGGAGTGAGCAGCTCACTTCGTCGGTTGCCCTGGCGTATGGCCCGCAGCAGTTGCTGGCTTTCGATGAGCAGCCTGACTGGGTCACGCCGGGCGGCATGGCCCACAGCAGCGCGGGCGTGCAGATCGCAACGCACTTTGACGCCGCAACCTTGTACGTTGAGGCTAACGCGCAAAGTGGGCGGCAAACGGGCACGCGCATCTACCGTGATGCGCGCATGCAAGTGAGTGGCGATGCGCGGGTCGTCGTCTCGGTGGCGGCCGAGGCGCACGTGGCGCTCACCTCGGCCGAGATTGCGCCCGGCTCGACCGCTTATGCCTACGCCGACGCGAACCTGTTCTGCTCCGACACGCCTGACCTGCAGAACACCTTGTCGCCCGTGGCCTACATGAGCGCTCGGCCCGGCACGCTGGACGCCTCCGCCACGCTGCAAACCGCCATCGACATGCACGGCGGCGAGGCCGCTTATCTCTTCACGCAGCCTGGCGTTGTGCTCAGCCCGCTGGCGGTGCCCGAGCCGGCGTCGGGCTGGATGCTCGCTGCCGGTTTGATCGCCATCGCCAGCCGGGCGACTTGGCGCAGCCGCTGATGTTTCCCACCACGTTCAACCACTTTTTGGAAGCAAACACACCATGAAATCCGTCACCGCTTTTGCCGCCACGGCCACGGCCACGGCCACGGCCACCGCGGCCGCCATGCTTCTCGCCACGGGCACCGCGCACGCTGCGGAGCGGCTCGTCAACGGCGGTTTCGAAGCCGACGCAGCTTTTGCCGGCCACACCAGCCCCGTCCCTGGTGACGATGGCTACATGCTCAGCAGCGGCTCGACCGTGATGCCCGGCTGGACGGTCATCAACGGCGATGTGAGCTGGGCCCACGACGGCAACCCCTACGGCCACGTCAACCCGCTGCCGGGCGATCACTATGTGCTCGACCTCACCGCCTACGAACGAGGTCCGCTCGGCGGCGTGGCGCAAACCTTTTCGACCGTGGCCGGCCAGACCTACAGCGTTTCGTTTGACATTGGCGTGGGCGGCTCGGGGCCCAGCCTGCCTTCCACGCTCACGCGTGGGCCGGTAAGCGTGGGCGCCAGCCTGACCAACGCGAGCGGGCTGCCGTGCTGCGATTTCCAATCGGCGGCTGGCCAGTTTGATGTGGCGGTGTGGACCACGCAGCACTTCGACTTCGTGGCCACGGGCACGAGCAGCACGTTGTCGATCTATGGCAGCAGCACTGGCCCCGACAAGAGCGTGTTCATCGGGCTCGACAACGTGAGCGTCACCGGTGCGGTGCCGGAGCCCGCGACCGCCGTGCTGGCGTTGCTGGGCTTGGGCGCCTTGGGCGCTCGAAGCATCGCGCTGCGCCGTGCCAACGTGCGTTGACCTCGCCGACACTCGTGGCTCCCTGGAACCACGCGAGGATCTTTCGTCATGACCCGTGCCTTTGACATCGCGGCCGACGCCGCAACTGACATCGCCACTGACAACCCATGGGCTGCTCGCCTGGCGCGGGCCGCGTTGCTCTGCGCCTGCGCGTGGGCCTGCATCGTCATGCCCGCCCACGCGGCCGAGACGACCACTTACGTCTTCGTCAACGACAACATCGGCGAGCCGGGCCGGCAAGTCGTTGAGCGTGGTGACGATGGGCTCACCACCGTCACCTACATCTACAAGAACAACGGCCGCGGGCCGGAGCTGACCGAGCGATTCCGCCTCGCAGCCGACGGCACGTTCAGCGAATACCACGTCACCGGCAACTCCACCCTCGGCGCGGTGGTGGATGACCACTTCGAGCGGCGCGGCACAGCGGCCACTTGGCAATCGACCTCCGAGCGCGGCAGCGCCACGCTCAGCGGCCCGGCGCTTTACTTGCCGCTCAACAGCAGCAATGCGCCGGTGTCGGTGGCCATCGCCGCCATCGCGGCCCGGCCCGATGGGCAAATCCCGCTGCTGCCGAGCGGCACGCTGCGCCACCGGCGCGTTGATGAGGTCGAGGTGGTGGCCGATGTGGCCGGCACCCGCCGCAGCCAGCGCGTGCAGTTGCTCGTGCAGACCGGCATTGGCTTGCAACCCACCTTCATCTGGGCCACCACCGGCGCGGCGCCCAAGCTCTTTGCGCTGGACGATGGCGCGGGCGAAACCTTCATCGAAGCCGGCTGGCAAGGCAACCGCCAGCTCCTGAGCGCACGCCAGCGCGCCGCCGAAGAGGCGGCTCTGCGCGAGCGCGCCACGCGCCTGCGCCACCCGCTCAGTGGGCTCACGGTGATCCGCAACGCGCGGGTGTTCGACAGTGAAACCGCCACGCTCGCGACCAGCCTCTCCGACGTCTACGTGCTGCGCGACCGCATCACCGCCATTCGCCCCGCCGGGAGCGACCCGACCGCCGTTGACGCCGAGATCGACGCCGCTGGCCGCGTGATGCTGCCGGGCCTGTTCGACATGCACGCCCATGCATGGCGCTGGGAAGGTGCGCTCGACCTCGCCGCCGGCGTGACCACGCTGCGCGACATGGGCAACGACAACGCGGCCATGCAGCGCATGCTGGACGACACCGCCGCCGGCCGGCTGCTGATGCCGCG
>JAYWGR010000107.1:0-2475 GCA_043778145.1 Rhizobacter sp. | reverse complement strand
TTCGGTACACGGTGGCCAGACCAAGGCCCGCGACCTCGGTCTGCGCCGCTTCCAGCACCTCTTGCGGCGACAGCGGGCGTTGGGCCAGGTCGATCGCTGCGCGGATGGCGGCACGTTGTCGTGAATAGCGTTCCATGGCAGGGCGTCGGGCTGGGTCAGCGCCTCGTGTGGCAGTTGAGCTTGTCAAGCCAACATCATCGCATGTTACGATAATGCGAATTCATTCTCACTTGTGATGCCTTGTGAGATGACTGGCGCGCAGCGCAGTTCCCCATGAATGAGCGCCGCGATCCAACGCAACCGAAGCCGTCTTGAAGACCCAACCATGGCCCGTCCCCTGCTCCCCGTCACCGTGCTGTCCGGCTTTCTCGGCGCCGGCAAGACAACGCTCTTGAATCATGTGCTGCGCAACCGCGAGGGCCGCCGCGTCGCGGTGATCGTCAACGACATGAGCGAGGTGAACATCGACGCGCAGATCGTCGGGCGCGAAGGCCAGCTCTCGCGCACTGAAGAGAAGATGGTCGAGATGAGCAATGGCTGCATCTGCTGCACCTTGCGCGACGACCTGCTGCAGGAAGTGCGCAAGCTCGCTGAAGAAGGCCGCTTCGACGCCCTGTTGATCGAGAGCACCGGTATCTCTGAGCCAATGCCGATCGCCGCCACCTTCGACTTCACGAGCGAAGACGGTGACAGCCTGAACGACGTGTCGTTGATCGACACGATGGTGACCGTGGTCGATGCGCACAACCTGCTGGCCGACTTCGGCAGCACCGACTTCCTGGCCCAGCGCGGCAAAACGGCGGGCGAAGATGACAACCGCCGGCTGGTGAGCCTGCTGACCGAGCAGATCGAGTTCGCCAACGTCATCGTCGTCAACAAGACCGATCTCGTGGATGCCGAACGGCTGGCCCAGGTGCAGGCCGTCATCAAAGCGTTGAACCCGAAGGCGCGGGTGGTCGAGAGCGTGCGCGGCGAGGTTGCGCTGAAGCGCATCTTCGACACCAAGCTGTTCAATCTGCAGGCCGCGTATGAAATGCCGGGCTGGGTGCAGGAGCCGGAAGGCAAGCACACGCCGGAGAGCGAGACCTACGGCCTGCACAGCTTCGTCTACCGCGCCCGTGAGCCTTTCCATCCGCAACGGCTGCACGATTTTCTGCAGGTGCCCGTCACGGGACTCATTCGCAGCAAGGGCTATTTCTGGATCGCCTCGCGTCCCGAATGGGTGGCCAGCCTTTCGGGCGCCGGCAAGCTGATGAACATCGAGCCGGTGGGCCAATGGTGGGCCGCCGCGCCGAAGTCGCGCTGGCCGCAGAGCGGCGAGCAGCGCACGCTGATCGGGGCCAAGTGGCAAGAGCCGTATGGCGACCGCGCGCAGGAGCTGGTCTTCATCGGGGACAAACACCTCGGCGAAGCGGCCGTGCGCAAGGCGCTCGACCGCTGCCTGCTGAACTACACCGAAACGCGCAAGGGCATGAAGACCTGGCGCGAGTTGGGCGATCCGTTTCCTCAATGGAGCCGCACGCCTGAGGCGGTCGAGACATGAGCGCGGCGATCCCCCAGAACTACGCGCAGTGGCGCCGCTGCATCGAAGTGGACTGTGGCATCGCGCTGACGCCAGCCTTTGTCCAAGCCCGGCTCGACGCATTGACGCGGCACGAGTCGGACGAGGTGCGCCGATTCGAGCGCCTCTACGGTGCGGCGCATCTTCAACACGTGATCGGCTGGTTCCATGCGGCGATGACCTCCCTACCTGCTACCGACTGACCACTTCTCATGAACCGACCACCACGACACCATGCCATTGCCTTGGCACTGATCGCCCTTGGCGGCACAGCCGTCGCGCAGAACATCCAGCCACCCGCTGCCGCCGCGTCGGCGCCAACGCCGCAGTCGTCCCCGACGCAACTGCAGCCGGTCACGGTGCTGGGCAACTATGCCAACGGCGTCGGCACCTCGGATGCCGCGAGCCAAGGCACCGTCACCTCCAAGCTGATCGAAGGGCGGCCGGCGCTGCGCACCGGCGAAGTGCTGGAGTTCGTGCCCGGCATGATCGTCACGCAGCACAGCGGCGACGGCAAGGCGAACCAGTATTTCCTGCGCGGCTTCAACCTCGACCACGGCACCGACTTCGCCACCTTCGTCGACGGCATGCCGGTCAACGCGCGAACGCACGCCCACGGTCAGGGCTACAGCGACCTCAACTTCCTGATCTCGGAGTTGGTGAACCGCATCGACTACAAGAAGGGCCCGTACTTCGCCGATGAAGGCGACTTCGCCAGCACCGGCGCCGCGCACATCAGCCTGTTCGGCGCGCTGCCCAAGGGCATCGCGTCGATCTCGTTGGGCCAGAACCGGTACGCGCGCGCACTGCTGGCCGACTCGGTGAAGCTGGGTGACGGCAACCTGCTCTACGCCGTCGAAACCGCGCACAACAACGGCCCGTGGGAGATCGCCGAGCATGCCCGGCGCTTCAAC
>JAYWGR010000106.1:0-2506 GCA_043778145.1 Rhizobacter sp. | reverse complement strand
GGCACCCAGTTCAGCCTGATGACCATAGCGAGGTGGTCCCACTCCTTCCCATCCCGAACAGGACCGTGAAACACCTCTGCGCCAATGATAGTGCGGGTCCCCGTGTGAAAGTAGGACATCGTCAGGCTACATCTAACCCCGTAAACCCCCTTGCAGAAATGCCTGGGGGTTTTGGCTTTTTGGCTGTGACGGCGCCGTTGCCGGCGCAGATGATCTCGCTAGCCAGGCTGCAAGTGTCATTGGTTGCCGTGGGCGTTCTTGTACGCGCGCGCCAGCGCCAAGCCGCCTCGAGGCTAACGCGACCCGGGTCTGGTCATCTCGCAGGGCACGCTCACAGATGAGCTGCGCTTGCTGCTGCTAATGTTTGCGCCGCTAGTTGAAGCAGCACCCCCGAGTTCGACACCAAACGCCGTAAGCCCCTGATTTTGTTGAGCCACACCCTTCAGTGCGCCACTACAACAAACTCATTCGAAGGTTGTTGGTTGGTTTCTTGAGCTTGAGTGCGGCGAAGACGCCCGCCTGCTCGTCATTGATGGTGGAGACCCCGGTAATCGGCGCTGCCGACTTGATGCTCACCCGGTGGTGGTGAATTCGGCGCAGCCGTTCCAGCGCGGCCTCGGGCGAGAGCTCGCTGCCAGCGAGCCTGAGCCGTTCGGATAACCGGTGGAAGACGAGCGCGATCTCGATCTCCGACTTCAGAGGGAGCAACCGCCGGTCGGCGGCCACGATCAAGCGCCGGATGTGCGGGTAGCGCGCGAGCACCTTGACGAGCGTTGGCAACAACGTCGGCGCCTCGGCCGCGTTGCCGGCAAAGACCTCGTGGTAGATCGGCATGCTGCAGGACGTCTGCACGACGCCGAGCCTGAACTGGCGCGCGCTTCGGCCTTCCTTGGACAGGCCGAAGCGCCGCACGTCGCCCGCCTGCTCGCTAAGCCCCTCGGTGCGGATGGTGGTCAGGTCGTAGAAAACGACCGAGCGTTCGTCATCGATCAGCGGGCGCAAGAGGCCGGCCACGCAGTCGTCGAACTCGCCCTGATGGTGCATCGGCGCGTCCACGCTGCGCAGCAGCTGCCGGTGCGTCAACCCAGCCGCATCGACCCCCGGGCACGCTGCCGGTCCTGAGCCAGCGGAGCACGCCGACCTTGGAATCGGGGTCTGGGGGGCGGTTGAAGACCATCACCCGCACCGCGAGCTTGGGGCGCGACACTCAGGAAGTCCGGTCGGACTCGCTGCTTGACGCTCTCCAAAAGGGGACGCCACAAGGCGCGGTGATCTCGCCGCTGCTGGTCAACGTCTACCTCCACTACGTCTTTGACCTGTGGGCGCAGCAATGGCGAAGGTGCGAAGTCAAGGGCGACATGATCGTCGTGCGCTATGCCGACGATCTGGTCGTGGGCTTCGAGCTTGAGGCCGAAGCGCGCCGATTCTGGGACGCGATGCGAACGAGGTTCGAGCAGTTCCCGCTGGAACTGCACGGGGAAAAGACCCGGCCGCTGGAGTTCGGTCGCTATGCGATCGAGCGGCGGCAGCGCAACGGGCAGGGCAAATCGCACACGTTCAACTTCCTGGGGTTCACGTTCATCTGTGGCCGCTCGCGGCGCGGAGCATTCCTGCTGCGGCGCCACACGCGAAGCGACCGCATGCGTGCGGCCCTGCGGGAGATCACGGACGAACTGCGGCGACGACGCCACCACGACAGCCTGCCCGACCAAGGTCGGTGGCTGCGATCGGTGGTCGCCGGTTACTTCGCGCACCACGCGGTGCCGACCAATGCCCAGGCAATTGGGGCGTACCGGCACCATGTCCTGGACCTGTGGCGGCGCTCGCTGAAGCGGCGCAGTCAGAAGGACCGCATGACCTGGGCGCGGATGGATCGGCTCGCCGACGAGTGGCTGCCGCCACCTCATGTGCTTCACCCGTGGCCCGAGGAGCGGATGGCCGTCAGATACCCGAGGTAGGAGCCGTATGCCTTAATTGGGCACGTACGGATCTGTGCGGGGGTGCCGGGTAACCGGCATCCCTACCGCGATCGCCAACACATCTTGCCGCCGTCGGCTGTGCAGCCCACTGGCAGCGAACTGCCGCCGTCGGCGCGCCTCGGGTTGCGCACCAGCTGACACCCATCGATCCAGGCGGCATCCACGCCGAGCGCTTGCGGATTCTCGTCGAGCGATGCACCGGAGGCGCTGGCCTGAAGGCCAGCGAGTCCCGCACCAAGCTGACGGGGCCGTGGCTTAAGTTCCTTGGGTGGTGGCGCAAGCCCACTACGCCGCCGCTGGGCTTCGCCGCTGAGCTCGACCAATTCGTCTGCTGGATACGCGACGAGCGCGGCTTGACGCCATGCATGGTGGAACAGTAGCGCGATCGCACCGCGGTCTTCCTGCGCTGGTGCGAGCAGTGCAGCGTCTGTCAACACCGGACTATTTTCCCCCAATTCCGCCGGAGTAAATTTCCCCACCCTGTAGCGGTTCCGGTGCTCAGCCGGGCAGTGCTGCGGCGGTCTCCT
>JAYWGR010000105.1:0-22693 GCA_043778145.1 Rhizobacter sp. | reverse complement strand
CAACCATCGCCTTCGCCGTCGTGTGGGTCAAAGTGCTTCACCAGCGCACGCACCGCACGTTTTGCGACCAAGGCGTTGCGATGGATTCGCATCAGATGCGCAGCGTATTTTTCTTCCAACTCGCCCAGCGCACCATCCAAAACATAGCTGTGCTTGGCGGTGCGCACCGTGATGTACTTCAGCTCAGCCTTCAGGTACAGCACCTGCGCCAGGGGAACACGCTCAGTACGGCCCCGGTCTTGAATAATCAACACATCACTGGTAATTTCAGGCTGAAGCGAAGCATTTACCTTGGCTATTCGCTCTACTTTTTGTAGCGCTTGAATTAGTCGTTCAAGCCGAACAGGTTTGGTCAGGTAGTCCACAGCATCGAGCTCAAAGGCCTGCACGGCGTGCTCGGCATGCGCGGTGACAAACACCACAGCCGGTGGTTGGGCCATGCTGGCCAGCGTTTGCGCCAACTGCACACCGCTGATGCCAGGCATGCGCACATCGAGCAACACCACATCAAAAGCCATCTGCTTGATCGCCGTCATGGCCTGCTCGGCATTGGCCGCCTCAGCCACCACCTCGGCCGAAGGCTCATGGCAATCGGTAAGCAGCACGCGCAGCCGCGACCGCGCCAGCGCCTCGTCATCGACCAGCAAGACTTTCAGCTTCATAGGGGGAACGTCATCGCGATAACCTCATATTGGAAGCTCAAGGCGGACCTGAAAAACGCCGTCTTTTAGCACCGCATGAAAGCGTGACTGCACATCGTGTAGCAGCAGCAAGCGCTCACGTACGTTGGCCAGAGCCAACCGATGGCCTGGCTCGCCTGTACCTGCTGGGGTGGTGTTGCTGACTTTAAGTACCACGACGCTGCCTCGGCGTTCGGTCGAAATTTTGACCTGCGCACCGCTGGCGCTGGGCTCCACGCCGTGTTTGACAGCGTTTTCAACCAGCGGTTGCAACAACAAGGGCGGCAGCCGCGCCAGCCCAGCTTGCGGGTCAAGTTGCCAGGTGATTTGCAGGCGCTCGCCAAAGCGTACCGACTCAATCGCCAAATACCTTTGAGCCAAGGTGATTTCTTGCGCCAGCGTGACCGACTCGGCCGGGTCGGCCAGCGCACTGCGAAACAACTCTGATAAGTCCTCCAGCACTGCCTCGGCCTTCAGTGGCTCGGCGCGTACCAGTGCAATTGCACTGTTTAACGTGTTGAACAAAAAATGCGGCCGAATGCGCGATTGCAGCTCAGCCAGCCGTGCGGCCGTAGCCGCTGGGGTTCGTGCCCTAGCCCGCCAATAGAGCCCGGCCAGCAACATGCCCGACATCAGCGCACCCGCTGCAGCGCTGGCAAACCACGGCGTCGTGGGCAGCATGCCCATAAAACTTAGTAATCCGCAGCCGTACAAGCCAGCTATTGCGCCCAAACCGATGCCCGCAGCCCATTGCCCCGAGGGCTTGAGCCGCGCCAAGCGAAGCCTTAAGGCACAAGCGGCAATCAACCACGCCAACGTGGCAGGCAGAGCGCCACCTGTCAGCAGCGCAAACCGCAGCAGCCAATCCATCGGCTGGCTGGCCGCAAACATGGCACCCACGCCAACAACGGCTTGCACAAAAAGCACCGCCCGCAACACCACGCCGACGTGGCAGGCATCAAACATATTGGCGCGGGCAGGGTTGACTTTTGCGTCGGCGGTGCTCACGCGGGTTGGCGTCAAACCGCCTTGCAGCGTGGATTCAGCAAAATCTAAGGGGCCAGATGACATTCGCGTTGCAGGTTTGATGGCAGATAAAATCAATGCATAAGTATTGCATTGGCTGCAATCTACGACAACTGGTTTATCCACTTGTCACACCTCAAAAATGCCTCAAAGAGTTTAAATTGAACCAATTCGATAAAAAATCCCAAGCCTGGTCGGCACTGTTTACAGAGCCCATGAGCGATTTGGTCAAGCGCTACACGTCCAGCGTATTTTTTGACAAGCGCTTGTGGCAAGCCGACATTACCGGCTCGCTGGCGCATGCCGACATGCTGGCCGCGCAGGGCATCATCAGCGCTGCTGACCATGCATCCATCCAAGCGGGCATGGCCACCATCAGGTCAGAAATTGAGTCCGGAGCATTTGAGTGGAAGCTGGAGCTTGAAGACGTGCACATGAACATTGAGGCGCGACTTATCAAGATTATTGAAGACAGTGGTGGTGGCGAAGCGGGCAAGCGCTTACACACCGGCCGTTCGCGCAACGACCAAGTGGCTACCGATGTACGGTTGTGGTTGCGCGGCGAGATTGATTTGATTGCCGAGTTGTTGGCAGAATTGCAAAAAGCGCTCGTCAATGTTGCCGACAAAAACATTGACGTCATCCTGCCCGGCTTTACTCACTTGCAAGTGGCCCAGCCCGTCAGCTTTGGCCACCATATGCTGGCGTATGTGGAGATGTTTGCACGCGATGCCGAGCGAATGATGGACGTGCGAAAGCGGGTGAATTTTTTGCCGCTGGGCTCGGCCGCGCTGGCAGGCACCAGCTACCCGCTAGACCGCGCACGAGTGGCCAAAACATTGGGCATGGTCGATGCGCAGGGCCAGCCTTGCATTTGCCAAAACTCCCTTGACGCGGTCAGTGACCGAGACTTCGCCATTGAATTTACTGCCGCCGCATCGATTGCAATGGTGCATATCAGCCGCATGAGTGAGGAGCTGATTTTGTGGGTGAGCCAAAACTTTGGTTTTATCCACATTCCAGACAGTTTCACCACCGGTTCGTCCATCATGCCGCAGAAGAAAAACCCTGACGTGCCCGAGCTGGCACGCGGCAAAACCGGGCGCGTCGTCGGGCATTTGATGGGGCTCATCACGCTGATGAAGGGCCAGCCTCTGGCCTACAACAAAGACAACCAAGAAGACAAAGAGCCGCTGTTCGACACCGTGGACACGCTGGCCGACACGCTGCGCATCTTCTGCGAAATGATCGCCGGCATGGGCGTCAACACCGAGGCGATGGAGCGCGCCGCGCTGCGCGGCCACGCCACCGCCACCGACTTGGCCGACTACCTGGTCAAGAAGGGCTTGGCCTTCCGCGATGCGCACGAGATCGTGGCGCATGCCGTCAAGGTCGCAAGCGCCGAAGGCTCAACGTTGAGCGACCTGCCGCTGGCCACCTTGCAAGGCTTTCACGCAAGCATCGGAAGCGATGTGTACGAGGTGCTCACGCTGCGCGGCTCGCTCGATGCGCGCCAGCTCATTGGCGGCACCGCGCCTGCGCAGGTGCGTGCGCAAGTGGCGCGGCACCGCGCGCGGCTGGGCTGAGAGGCTGAGCTCGCCCCAGGCCAACGACCTGCGTCGTCCGCCTGGGGACAAGTTGAGGAAACGTCGGGCGGCCGTGCGATCCCTCTTGAGCTTTCTGGCGTGAAGCGTCGCAAGCATCTGCCTTGCGTGAACTTGCGTAAGCTCTTCGCCCTTTCGCCCGCGGCGCGCTCCCATGCGCACGCCGCCCTGCCTGCACCTCCGGAACCTCGCCGTGCTCATTGCCAAACCGCTTCTGCTCTCGATCGCCGTGCTGCTCGCAGCACTCGGCGCACTGGCCGCGTGCGCGCCGGTCGCCACGCTCAATGCCCTCGCGCCGCGCGGCACCTACACGCTCACCGCCAACGTGGCCTATGGCCAGCAGCCGCGCCAGCAGCTCGATATCTATCACCCAAAGGGAGCGGCCCCGGCGGGAGGCTGGCCCGTCGTCGTGTTCTTCTATGGCGGCTCCTGGACGAGCGGCGCGCGCGCGGACTACCAATTCGTTGGCGAGGCGCTGGCCGCACGCGGTGTGGTGACACTGCTGGCCGACTACCGGCTCTACCCCGAGGTTCGCTACCCTGACTTCTTGGTCGACTCAGCGCATGCGCTCGCCTATGCGCTCGACCATGCAGCCGCGCTCGGCGGCGATCCGAGGCGCGTCTTTGTGATGGGCCACAGCGCCGGCGGCTACAACGCCGCGATGCTTGCGCTCGACCCGCGCTGGCTCGCCGCGACCGGCCACAACCCGCACCAACTCGCTGGCTGGATCGGCCTGGCAGGGCCCTACAACTTCCTGCCGATTGGCAACCGCGACGCGCAGCCGGTGTTCTTCCACCCGAACTACCCACCCGGCACGCAGCCGGTCGACTATGCGAGCCCGAGTGCGCCGCCCGCCTTTCTCGGCGTGGCCGACGGCGACTCGCTCGTCGACCCGCACCTCAACACCGACACCCTCGCCGCGCGCCTCATGGCGGCCGGCGCGCCGGTGGCCGTGAGGCGCTATCAAAGCTTGAGCCACGCCACGCTGATCGGCGTGTTCGCACGGCCGCTGCGCGGCCTGGCACCAGTGCTGGCCGACGTGGTGGCGTTCATTGACGCGCACTGAGCACAGCCGTGGCGCCCCACATCAGCACCGCATGCTGACGCGACCGCAATGACTGCAACCCCTGCACGGCGCATCGTCAAGGCGCGTCGTCAAGGCACGCGATAGAGCCACACCCGCCGGCCATCGGCGCATTCGAGCACCCGTTGCGCCGTGATGCCTGCGGCATCGAACTCCAGGCTCGCGAGCCAGGCGCCGGGGCGCAACTCGCGCATGGCTTTGGCCACGGCGCGGGCCATGCTCTCGGGGCGCTGGAACACGTAGACCATGTCGAATGCCGACCAATCGGCGGCCCAGATGTCGCCTCGCTCAACGCGGGCAAAGCGGCTGCGCCAGGCACATGCAAAGCGCAGCGGCCAGCTCCACTCGATGCCGCGCAACTGCGCCTCTGGATACTCGCGGTGCAACTCGCGCAGGCCCGCGCCCAGGCCGCAGCCGGCATCGAGGATGGCCGCTCCCGCTGGCAGCGGCGCAAGCTGCGCCAAGCCATGCAAGGCGCCAGTGGGCGTGGGGAAGAGCGGCGCATCACGCCACGATTTGAAGGGGTAGATCGCCGCCAGCAGCGCGAGCGGAACAAGCCAGCCCCACGCGGGTACCGCGCTCGCCAAGCCGGAAGCCGCAAGCGAGAGCGGGAAGCCCGCGGCGATGAAGATGCGGCGCCAAGCCGTGGCCCCGAGCGCACTTGCTGCAGCACCGGCGGCTGCACCGACCACGAGGCCGAGCAACAACGGCGCACCGATCGCGCCTGAGCCAATGAAGATGGCCCAACACGCCGCCCACACGAGCAACGCGGGCAGCGGCCAGATCATGCGCGGCCTAACTTGCGAAATGCACGGCGCATTGATCGGGGATTCGAACGGCTAAATGAGTGGCTAGCAAAGAGGCACAAATCGCACGGCCCGCAAGCAACGCGCATGGCCGCTCGATCGTCGCAAAGAATCACATGCCGGCCAGCTGCGAGGCTGGCTTCAATACGCGCGCAGCTTGACGCGCAAGCGTGCAATCGATTGGCTGTGCAGCTGGCACACCCGAGACTCGGTCACCTTCAGCACGGCGGCAATCTCTTTGAGATTCATGTCGTGCTCGTAGTACATGCTCATCACGTACTGCTCACGTTCGGGCAGCACTTTGATCGCTTCGACGAGCGCACCGCGCATGCGCTGGTCTTGCAGCTGGCCGAGCGGGTTGGCGTCTTCGCTGCCCACATGGCGGTCGAGGAAGTCGTTGTCGCCGTCGTCACCCGACATGTCCTCCAAGTAGACGAGCTGGGTGCCGCGCACTTTACCGAGTAACTCTTGGTACTCGGGCAGGCTCATGCCGAGCTCGCGAGCGATTTCGCTCTCGGCCGGGGCGCGGCCGAGGCGTTGTTCGAGCTTGTGAACAGCCGATTCGATCGTGCGTTGCTGCTTTCGCGTGCCGCGCGAGAGGTAGTCGTTGCCGCGCAGCTCGTCGAGCATGGCGCCGCGGATGCGTTGCGTCGCAAATGTTTCGAATTGCACGCCTTGTGCAGCATCAAAGCGACTCAATGCGTCGGTCAGGCCAATCATGCCGACTTGGATCAAGTCGTCGACCTCGACGTTGGCGGGCAGTTTGGCAATCATCTGGTGCGCGAGCCGGCGCACCAGTGAGCTGTATTGCTTCAGCGTGGAGTTGAGGTCCAGCTGGCCTTTGGCGGTGTACATGGAAAGGCTCCGGAAACGTCAAAGCGCAGCCCGTGCGTGCACAGGCGAGCGAGGGAAGGGGGTGACCGAATACGTCAGTGCCGGCTCTGTTTCAGCGGTCTCGACGTGACTTTCGACCACTGTCAGCAATTCGCGCACCAAGCGCCGCAGGGCTGGCGTGGGGGCATCGGTCGCTTCGCAGGCCGGGTCGATGCGCACCCAGTCGCGCAGCACCGCGCCTAAAAAGTCATCTGCACATGTTGCCAATTGCATCGCGATGCGCTCGCTGCGCGGCGAATGGTCGGCTGCACCGAGCAGCAGGTCGTGCACGACCATGCCGGCGCGCTGTGTCAAGAGCTTGAGTGCGGCGTACGCATGGGTCACGCTGGCCGGCCGATCGTCAGCAAGCAGCAGCGGCCGAACCGGCTGGCGCTCGTGGTGGCGGGCAAACAAGCGGCAGAGTTCGGAGGCCGGCGCGTGCACGAGCACCACATCGCATTGCGGCGCGGCGTCAGCCAGCGCTTGCAGCAAGCCGCCGGTTGAGCCGCCGGCATCGACAAACTTCAACGGCAGGCCGCGCGCAACCAGGTAAGACACCTCGTTCGACAGCGGCTCGATGCATTCAGCCAAATCAAGCAAGGCCATCTCGTCATGCAGGCTGGCGCGCTCACCGGCATCGACCACGAGCGTGTGCTTGCCGAGCTCGGCAAAGGCGGTGCAGAGCCGCTCAAGCATCACGCCGCCAAAGGCCAGATGCGGGTTCGACACCACCGGCACGAAGACGACACGGGCATGCGCGAACAAGCGGCGCAGGCCGTGGGCCTGATCGACCGGCACGCTGCCGTGAAAGGCGCTGCGTGCCGATGCGGCGCGGGTGGATGGAGAGCGGGCGGAGGATGCGGTCATGGTGGGTGCGAAAGCGTCAGCTGCAATCAAGCGTGGAAGGCGCCGCGCGGCTGGCTGCTGCCCATCGGCGGCACCATGCCTTGCGGCGCGCTGAAGATCAGGCTGACGTCGTTGGCATCGAGCCGCCAAGCGCTGCCGCCGCCGCCACGCAGGGCGCGCTGCACCAAGGCTTGTGGACTCAGGCGGTGCCAGTCTTCGGGAACGCGCTGACCGTTGGCCACACCGATCACCGGCAGCTTGTGGCGAATCAGCGCATCGAGCGCTGGCCCAAGCTTGACGGCCTCGTCCATCTTCGAGAGAACGATGCCGCGGCAGGTGGAGGCGCGGTACGAGATCAGAACGTCTTCGATGGTCTCGCCTTGAGATGACGCGTTGACGACGAGCAGCTTCTGGATCGAGCGGTGCGAGACCATGTCGAGCAGCTCGCGGGTGCGGGTGTCGCGCTGGGCCATGCCGGCGGTGTCGATCAGCACCATCTTCTTGCCGCCGAGCAGCTCCAGCAGGTCTTCGAGCGAAGCGCGGTCGTGTGCTGTGTGCACTGGCACGCCGAGGATGCGGCCATAAGCGCGCAGCTGCTCGTGCGCACCAACGCGGTAGGCATCAAGCGTGATGAGGCCGAGGTGGCCGGCGCCGTATTTGGTGGCAAAGGCCGCGGCGATCTTGGCCGTTGAGGTTGTCTTGCCAACGCCGGTTGCGCCCACGAGTGCGAAGACACCGCCTTCGTCTTCAATCGCACCCTGGCCTTCGCTGGTGTTGAGGTTGCGCTCAAGCACGTTGGCGGCCCAGGTGGATTCATCGGTCACGTCGTTCGGCAGGCTGTCACCGAGCTTGCGAATCAAGGCGGGCGAGAAGCCGCAGTCGAGCAGCTTTTGCGTGAGGCGTGCTTGGGCCGGCTGGCGGTTGAGCTTTTCCATGAAGGCAAGTGCGCCGAAGCGCTCTTCGATCAGGCCTTTCATGGAGCGCAGCTCGCTCATCATGTCGTCTTGGTCGCGGCGCGCGGCGGCGGCTTGGCGAGCGGGGGCGTGGAGATCGATGTCGTTTTGCACACGCACCGCGTCGTGCAGCACGGGCGGCTCGCGCCGGGCGGCGGGCTTGTCGGTCATGCGCTGTGCGAGCACGCCGCGGTCGGCAGGTGCGGGCGTGGGTGCTGGTGCTGCAGGCGGCGCTTCAGCGCGGGCGGGCGGCGCAAGGGCTTCGGCACGGCGCTTGAGCATGCGGTCACGCACATAGTCTTGGAACGAGAGCGTGCTCATTGCCAGCTGCGAGACATCTTCATCAACCGCAGTTGATGTCAACGCCGGGTCGACCCGGGCCGCGCTGCGCGACGCCAGGCTGCGCGCGGGTGCCGCGGCTCGGGTTGCTGCCGCTGTGGCTGCGGCCGTGAATGCGGTCGTGTAGGCAGGTGCTGTAGCCGGTGACGGCGCAGCAGGCCTGCGCGGCTCGGCCTTGACGGCCGGCGTTTCGCTCGCCATGCGTTCGATCTGGCGCATGCCTTCAGGCGCCATCGCCAGCACCTCGACGCCTTCAGCGCAAGGCTTGGTCGACAGTACCACCGCGTCTTCGCCGAGCGATTGCCGCACCAACACGAGAGCGTCACGAGAAGACCGAGCGGTAAAGCGTTTGACGTTCATGTGCCAACTCCGAACTTGGGTTGCGTGGTTGCAAGGCCCGCGCAGTCGTTGGCTACAACGCATGAATCGCTGCGATCCCCACTGCGTGAGGCCCCTCTTTCGCGATTCATGCGTTGGCACCAATGATCGAGCCGATGCGGATCGAATGCGTCTCGGGAATCTCGCTGTGGCCGAGCACTCGCAGGCGCGGCGCAGAGCGCTTCAGCAGCCGCGCCATCGGGGCGCGGATCATGTCGGGCACCAGCAGGCAAGCGGGCAGGCCCATGTCTTCTTGGCGCTTGGCCGAGTCGGCGGCGCTGCGGGTCAGCGTTTCGGCCACGCCCGGGTCGAGCGCGGCGCCGTGGGGTGAATTCAGGGCTTGGGTGACGAGGCGTTCGAGCTCGGGCTCCAGCGCAATCACATCGAGCTCGCGGGTGGGGCCGTAGATCTGCTGAACGATGCTGGGCGCCAAGTGAATGCGAATGCGGCGGGCAAGCTCGGCCGGGTCGGTGACGGTGGCTGCCGTCTCTGCGAGGCTCTCGACGATCGAGCGCATGTCCCGAATGTGAACGCCTTCTTCGAGCAGAAGCTGCAGAACCTTTTGCAGTGCGGCGATGCCAACCATTTTGGGTACCACGTCCTCGATCAGTTTCGGGGCCAGCTTGGTCACATGCTCGACCAGTTGCTGGGTTTCGACCCGGCCAAGCAATTTGGCCGCGTGAAGTTGCATCAAGTGTGAAAGATGGGTTGCCACGACAGTCGAGCAATCAACAACCGTAAATCCGGCCATTTGGGCCGACTCGCGCTGCCGCTCCTCGATCCACACCGCGGGCAGGCCAAAGGCCGGATCGATGGTCTTGGTGCCGATCAACTGCGTGGTCGCGCCGCCCGGGTTGATGGCCAGCAACATGCCGGGATAGGCCTCGGCCTCACCCACCACCGCGCCGCGCAGCGTCAAGCGATAGGCCGCGGGCTTGAGCTCAAGGTTGTCGCGAATGTGCACGGGCGGCGGCAGAAAGCCCACGTCTTGCGCGAACTTCTTGCGCACGCCTTTGATGCGCGCGAGCAAGTCGCCCTGGCGCGCTTTGTCAACGAGCGCGATCAAGCGGTAGCCGACTTCCAGGCCCAGCGTGTCAACGGGTTGCAGGTCATCCCAGCTCGCTTCCGGGTTGGCCTGCGCGATCTCTGCCGGGCGCACCGGCTCGACTTCGGCCGCTTTGCGCTCGCGCTCGCGCACCACCCACGCGCCCCAGCCGAGACCGGCGGCGATCAACAGAAACACGACGTGCGGCATGCCCGGGATCAAGCCGAGCGCGCCCATCACGCTGGCGGTGATGGCCAGCGACCGCGGCGAGTTGAACACCTGCGCGCTGATCTGGCTGCCCACATCAGCCTCCTTGCCGACGCGCGAGACCACCATCGCCGCGGCCACCGAGATCAACAGCGCCGGAATCTGCGCGACCAGCGCATCGCCCACGGCGAGCAAGATGTAGCTGTTGGCTGCCTGCGCTGCAGAAAGATCGTGCTGCGCCACGCCGATGATGAAGCCGCCCACGATGGAGATGAAGAGGATCAAGAGGCCGGCCATCGCATCGCCACGCACGTACTTGCTGGCACCATCCATCGAGCCGAAGAAGGCCGCTTCTTCGCCCACTTCCTGGCGGCGGCGGCGGGCTTCTTTTTCGTCGATCAGGCCGGCATTCATGTCGGCATCGATCGCCATTTGCTTGCCCGGCATGGCATCGAGCGTGAAGCGCGCGCCGACCTCGGCAATGCGCTCGGCGCCCTTGGTCACCACCACGAAGTTGATGACGACGAGGATCGCAAACACGATCAAACCGACCGCGAAGTTGCCGCCGATCAAGAAGTGCCCGAACGACTCGATCACCTTGCCCGCCGCGCCCGCGCCCGTGTGGCCTTGCAGGAGCACGACGCGCGTGGAGGCCACGTTGAGCGAAAGCCGCAGCAAGGTCGTCAGCAGGATGACGGATGGGAACGCAGCGAAGTCGAGCGGCCGCGTCATGTAGGCGGCCACCATCATCACCATCAACGCCATCGCGATGTTGAAGGTGAAGAGCACATCGAGCGCAAACGGCGGCAGTGGCAGCACCATCATCGCCAAGATCATCACGACGACGAGCGGCGCCATCAGCGCTTTAACCGCTTTGGCGTTCGGCCCGAGCGCGGCTTGCAGCTGTTGCATCAGCGCGTTCATTCAGCGTTCCTCTGGGGCGTGGCGTTGTGGTGCGGATCGAGCTCGGCCGGCACGTCGAGCTCGGGCAGCTCAGGCGGCATGGCGGCGCGGCCTGAGAGCGCGGCGCGCAGCTGATAGACGTAAGCCAGCACCTGCGCCACGGCGCCGAAGAGCGCGGCCGGAATCTCGCGGTCGAGCTCGGCATGGGCGTAGAGCGCACGCGCCAGCACGGGCGATTGCAGCACCGGCACCTTCGCGTCTTTGGCGATGTCGCGGATCGTCATCGCGATCAGGTCGGCGCCTTTGGCAACGACGCGCGGCGCGGCCATCTTGGCGTCGTCATATTTGAGTGCCACGGCGTAGTGGGTCGGGTTCATCACGACCAGATCGGCCGTGGGCACGGCGGCAATCATTCGGCGCTGCGTCATCTCGCGCATGCGGGCGCGCATCTTCTGCTTGACCTCGCCGCTGCCTTCTTGCTCTTTGTGTTCTTGCTTGACCTCTTGGTGGCTCATCTTCATGCGCTGCGCATGCTGGAAGAGCTGCAAGGGCACATCGATCAACGCGAATGCGGCGAGCGCGAGCAGCAAGAGGCCCAAGCCGCCGAGCAGCGTTTGTGCTGACGAGGCAATCGCCGCCGGCAGCGGCAGCGCGAGCACGCCGCCAAAGGCGTCGATGTGCGCCTTCAAATACATCGCCCCAATGACGCCGAGGATCAGCGCCAGCGCGCTGGCCTTGGCTGCATCGGTCAGCTTGTCCTTCGTGACCAGGCCGACCAAGCCGGTCAACGGGTTGAGCTTGCCGAAGTTCGGGATCAGCGGCTTCCAGGTGAAGTTCCAGCCGCCGAGCAGCATGCCGCTGACGAGCGCCGCGCCCATCATCACCAGCCCGAACGGGACGATGACCCAGAGCAGGCGGATGGTCAGCTCGCCCAGGCGCTGGCCCATCGCCGCGGGGTCTTCAACCATCGCGCGGTTGAAGTGCAAGCCCTCCATCAGCAAGGCCTCGGTGTATGACGCCAGCCACGGCGCAGCCGCCACCAACACCACACCGCAGACAGCAACGGCCACAAAGTGCCCGAGGTCGCGCGAGCGGGCCACCTGCCCTTCTTCGCGCGCTTTGCTGAGCTTGCGTGGCGTGGCGGGTAGGGTGCGGTCTTGTGCGTTTTGGTCAGCCATCTCGGTGCGCGGCCGTGGAGGCACGGCCAGCTCGCATTGAGATTGTTCAGGGACGCCGGTAAAACTTGAGGCGGAACAGCGGGGCGAAGGCGGTGCTTATCGGCGCTGGGTGAGGCGCTGGGCCGGGGCGCGGGTCACGGCGCGGCTCGGAGGCGGCTGGTGACGGCAGGCGCGTTGGCGCGATGGGCGCCAACGCCTTGGATGCCAGCTTGCGCCGCACCGCGCCGAACGCGGTGGCGCGATCGGTCAGCCGTCGACCCGGTCGGTCTTGCGCAGGCGGACGCACTGCGGGTGCGCCGTCCAGCGGGCCTGCGCGCACTGCGTTTTCATGCAGCGGTAGAGCGCAAAGTCGCCGCGGCCAGCGCACGCGGTGCGCGGGTTGGCAGCGGGCTTGCGCGTGGCGGTGGCGGTGGCGGTGGCGGCAGTGCTGCGCTTGGTCGGCTGCGGTTTGGCCGCCTGCAGCTTGGCTTGCCGCGAATTGACGGGTGCCGAAGCAGCAGGGGTGACTGGCTGCGCCGATGTGGCTGCGGCGCTTGCTGCGGCGGGTGCAGCCGTTGCAGGAAGGCCAGCGAGCAGCGGCGCGGAGGCCGGTGAAGGTGCCGGCGCGCTGGCCAGCGCGGATGCCGAAGGTGATGGAGCGGACGCTCGCGCGGATGCCGGCACCGGCGCCGGCGCAGTTGACGACGCCGACGCCAACGCGGTTGCCGACGCCGATCCAGATGCCGACACGTCAGCCGGCGTCACCGCCGAATCCGGCATCGGCGCCGAATCCAGCGCAGGGGCCAAGGCCGGATCGCTCGCCGCACCCAGCACCGCCGCAGCCACGGCCAGGCTGTCTTCCACCGATGGCTTGGCCGACGAAGCCGGCCGCGAGGCCGCATCGGCCAGCGGTGGCGCAGACGCCAGCCCGCCTGTGGCTGCGGCCACCTGAGCGGGCAGACTCACGCCGCCGGGCGCAGGCGAGCGCAGCAGCGCCCAGGCACCGATGGCACCGATCGCCCCCAGCAGCGCCACACCGGCGATCGCGCCCGCGCGCCACCGCAGCGGCCGAGCGACTGGCGCAGCGCCGGAAGCCCGGCCCGTCACGGGAGCCGGCCCCGCCGCCGCTGCCACAGACAACGACGCCGGCCGGCTCGCGCGGCCATCGGCGCGCGGCGGCTCTTCGTCGTCATCGTCGAAATTGATGCTGTCGACCACGCGCTTGATGCGGGCGCGCTCGGCGTCGAGCGCCATCTCGGCCTCGGGGGCCGTGTCGGCCGAGCGCGCCGTGCCTGCGAGCGCAGCGCGAAATTCAGCCACGCTTTGCGGGCGCGCCGCCACCTGCGGCGAGAGCGCGCGCTCGATGGTGCTGAGCAGCGCGGCGCTGTAGCGCGCGGGTGGCGCGTCGCCCACAGCGGTGCCGCCAGCGCCGGCCATGCAGAAGCGGGCCACGGCGGCCAGCGCGTAGAGATCGGTCCAGGGGCCGGGCACACCGGCGCCGCCTTGGCCGGACTGCTCAGGCGCGGTGTAAGCACCGGGTGCGCCCTTCTCCACCGCTGCGCCTTCGCGCGCCGCGCTGCCCGGGCCGAGCAGCACGGCCTGGTCATCGCGCTGGAGCAGCACCTTGGCGGGGTTCACGTCGCCATGGATGCGGCCGGTGGCGTGAATGGCGGCGAGCGCGGCGAGCAGGTTGTCGAGCAGGGCGCGCAGCGCGGTCTCATCTGGCGGGCCAGGCATGCCGGCGCGAAGGTCGCGCAGCGAGGTGCCTTCGATCCAGGGCATCGCTTGATAGGCGGTACCGTGTGCGAGGCTGACGCCAAACACGGCCACAAGCGCCGGCTCCCGGCAGAGGGAGAGCAAGCGCGCGGTCGCCACGAAGGCGCCCAAGCCGCGCTCGAAGGCAGCCTCGTCGACCGGCACGACGCGGCCAGATTCATCGCGCCGGGCGAGCCGCGCCGGCATGTATTCCTTCAGCGCGACCACGGTGCCGAGCTGCACATCGGTCGCCGCATAGATCACCGCAGTGGCGCTGGTGGCGACAACGCGGTCGATCCGCCAGGCGTCAACGCGGTGGCCTTCGGGCAAGGTGTTTCGAAACGAGGTCACGGTGCCGGAGTTGGGCAATGAGGCGGGATGCGAAAGAGGCGCATCCGGTAAATCAGGCGAATCAGCAGACATCTATTTCCTGCGGCAAACCGCGGCAACAGCGAGGCCCGCAGGTTACCTGCGCTCAAGCCGCGCGCGGTTGAGATTTGTGTCACGAAAAACTTCAGGCAGCGGCCTTGACACCGAGCTTGAAAGCAATCATGGCGCGCAACTTGTTCGGCAGCACGGGTTTGATGAGCAGATGGAAATCGTGCTCCTGCGCCTCTTTGTCGTGGCCAGTCATCGTGCTGCCGGTGACGAGGATCGCCGGCACCGCAGCCCCGAAGCGGCGGCGCAGCGCACCAATCGCGTCAACACCGGTGCGGCCATCTTCGAGCCGGTAATCGACGATCAGCAGATCGGGCGGCGCATCAGCATCGCTGCTCGCCTCGGCCCACGCTGCACTGGCCTGAACGCTGTCAAACGAAGCGATGCGTGCGCCCCAGCCTTGCAGCAACACCTCGAGCCCGGCGCGCACGGCCGGCTCGTCTTCGACGATCACGATCAACCGGCCGGCGAGCGTGATCGCGAGCGGCCCTTTGCCGGGCACGGCGCTTTGCGGCGCGCGCACCGCGCGGCCGGGCGGCAACTCGATCGTGAACACCGTGCCGTGGCCCGGGCGTGAGTGCATCGTGAGCGGCGCCTGCATCAGCGCGGCCAAGCGCTTGACGATCGCCAGCCCCAGCCCCAAGCCTTTGCGCTCGTTCGGCGCAGTCGCTTCGTTGCTCGGCAGTTGATAGAACTCCTCGAAGATGCGGGCTTGCTGATCGGCCGGGATGCCGGGGCCGGTGTCCCAGACCTGCAGCAGCACCTGGCTGCCGCGTTGGCGGCAACTCACGAGCACCGTGCCATCGTGGGTGTAGCGAATGGCGTTGGAGACGAGGTTGCGCAAGATGCGCTCAACCAGCAGCGGATCGGCCAGTACCGCGCGCGCGCCGCCGCGCAGGCGCAGGGCCAAGCCCTTTTCGAACGCAGCCGGCTCGAAGTGCAGGCGCAGCTTGCGGAAGATGTCCGCCACCGTGAAGTGCTCGGGGTGAACCTCCACGCCGCCACTGTCGATGCGTGTGATGTCGAGCAGCTCGGAGAAGAGGCCCTCAAGCGCATCGACCGATTCGTTGATGCTGTTGACGAGTTGCGCCACCTCGGGTTCGTGAACGCGCTGGCGCAAGGCCTCGGCGAAGAGCCCCATCGCATGCAGCGGCTGGCGCAGGTCGTGGCTGGCGGCGGTGAAGAACTGCGTCTTCGCGCGATTGGCCACCTCGGCTTGCTGGCGCGCCGCATCGGCAGCGCGCTTTTCGATGCGCAACTGCGCAAGCAAGGTGTCAGCGTGCAGCTTCAGCTGGATCACGCGGTTGAGCGTTTGCCGGTAATTGCGCGCAAGCAAGTTGGTCAACACGATGATGATGACCAGCTCGGCGGCGAGCTGGTAGCTGTCGAAATTGCCGACGCTCGCGATGCGCGCAATCATCGGCAAGAAGCAAAGCGATGCAAACACAACATAGAGCCGCGGCTGCACCGAGAGCACCGGCACCGCCGCAACGCTGAAGGTGTAGACCACGACGACAAGGCCCGTCTGCTGCAGCGGGTTGCCCAACGGATAGAACACCCACGCCGTGGCACCCCAGAACGCCGCGGCGGCCATCGTGCACAGGTTGCTGACGAGTTGCCAACGCGGCCAATCGACCGGCGCAAGCGCATCGGCAGTGGCCCGGCGAAAGCGCTGCAGCGCCAGCAAGCGCGGCATGAACAGCACCAAGAAAGCGGCATACCACGGCAGCAGGGTCGACCACGGCGCCTGGTGCCAGAACAGCGAAGTAACAACCGCCACGCCGGCCGCATAGCCCGCCAAAGCCACCGCGATGTAGTCAAACGCACTGCGCACATGCTCGGCCTGCGCCGAGGGCTCAGGCGCCGCTGCTGCGTGCGGATCGGCGCTCGCGAGGGCTGCAGCGCTCGTCATTTCTCGCCGTTGCGCCAGTTCACCATGCCGCTTTGCTGCGAGATCTGGCTCACTGCCAACACCGCCTGCGTGCGCGAGCTGACGCCGAGCGTGCGCAGCACCGCGGCCACATGGTCTTTGACCGTCTCGACCGAGAGACTCAGCTCACGCGCGATGAGCTTGTTCGGATGGCCTTTGAGCAACAAGGCCAGCACATCGATTTGGCGCGGCGTGAGGCCGAAGGTGTCGAGCGCGGAGTGGGTTTGGAAGCTGCCGTCTTCCGCGTTCTCGCGCACAGCGTGCAGCACATTCGTGAACGAGTCGCCTCCGAGCCTGGGGATGTCGCCTGCGATCGGCGCGCCCATGCTCATCGGTGGCACATAGATGCCGCCCTTCATCACCATGTTGAGCGCCTCGAACAGCATCGAATTGCTGGCGCGCTTGGGCACGAAGCCCATGGCGCCGAGGTCAACGGCACGGATCACGTCGCTCGATCGATCGGAGGCCGACACCACCACCACCGGCAGCGCCGGATAGGTCTTGCGGAACTCGACCAACACGTCAAAACCATCGGCATCGCCCAGGGCCAAGTCGAGCAGCACGAGATCGAAGTTCGAATCGCTTTGGAGAATCTCCCGCGCGACCGCGGCACTGCTCGCACCCACGACCTTGACGTTGTTGCTCAAACTCAAGATCACACTCTGCAAGGCTTGCAGGATGAGCGGGTGATCATCGATGAGCAAAACCTTCATCGCGTGGATGCCGAGCGTTTTGGCGATCGAGCCTGGCCGAACACGGGTGCCCATCAGATGAACCGCCGCGCAACAGACTCGGCCACGCAGACCGGCTTGTCGCCGCCTTCGCGCTCCATCGTGACCAGCGTGGTGAGCTGCGCGCCGCCGTCAATCGCCTCATAGGCCGTCAGCTGAAAACGCGCGCGCACTCGGCTGCCAGCCGGCACGGGCGCCGGGAAGCGAACGCGGTTGAGGCCGTAATTGACACCCATGCGCGTGTCGCTCACTTCAAAGGCTGTGGCCGAGAGAAGCGGCAGCAGCGAGAGCGTGAGAAAGCCGTGAGCGATCGTCGTGCCGTAAGGGCCTTCTGCAGCGCGCTCGGCGTCGAGGTGTATCCACTGGTGGTCACCGGTGGCTTCGGCGAACTGCGCGATGCGCGCTTGATCGACGACGATCCAATCCGAGACGCCAACCTCGTGGCCAACCAAGGCCTGCAGGTCGGTGAGGTGTTCATAGCGGGTCATTCGAAAACCTTTCGAGAAGCTGCTGTCGAGGCTCAAGCATCGAGCCAGTTGATGATCGGCTGCCACTGCGCTTGATCGCGCTCGAAGCGGCTCGAGGCCACATCCCACAGCGTGAGGCCGTGCGCTGCAAGGTGAACATAGTTCTGCGTGTCGCGCACGAAGCCGAGCAGCGGCAGGCCAAGGCCATCCAAAAAGCTGCGCAGCTGATCGACCGAGAGCGTGCCTTCGCGCGCGCGCATGCCGACCAAGCCGATGCTGAGCTTCTCGGCGCGTTTGTGGCCGCGCAGTTGCTGTGCGAAATCGTGCGTGGCGTGAATGTCGAAGAGGCTCGGCTGCAAGGGAATCAAGAGCTTGTCGGCCCGCTTGATGACTTCATCGAGCCGCTTGCCGTGCAGGCCAGCGGGTGTGTCGAGCACGACGTGGGTGGTGCCTTTGGGCGCGCGCAAAACTTCGTCTCGCGCGGTCTCCCAGGGGCTGATCGTGGGCAGGCCGGCGGGCCGTTGCGCGAGCCAGTAGCGCGACGACTGCTGGCGATCGGCATCGCCCAACATCACCGAGTGACCGCGAGACGCGAGGTAGCCCGCAATGTTGGTGGCGAGCGTGCTCTTGCCCACACCGCCCTTTGGATTGGCGACCACGATCACCGGCATGCATGTCTCCGTACGAGATGGGCCTCGTTTCGGGTTATGTTAGCGGGCCACTTCTTGCTCGTCAGCCCATGCTGACCCACAGCCGATGAACCCGCAGAACCTTCAACCGACAGCGCGCACCGAGGGCCATGTGCTGGTCATCACCGCGCATCCGCAGATGGAGCAGTCGCGCATCAACCGGCGCTTGATGCAACGCGCCGCCGCAGCGGGCGGCGACATCGTTGTGCGCGATCTCTACGCGCTCTACCCCGACTACCTGATCGACACGCCAGCCGAGCAAGAAGCGCTGGCAGGCGCGCGACTCATCGTGTGGCAGCACCCGATCCACTGGTACAGCATGCCGCCGCTGATGAAGCTCTGGCTCGACGATGTGCTCGCCTTTGGCTGGGCTTACGGCCCCGGTGGCACAGCGCTGCGCGAAAAAGATTTGTGGCTGGTCGCAACCACCGGCGGCCCCGAAGATTCCTACCGCCCCGACAGCTACAACCGCTATTTCTTCGACGCCTTCTTGCCGCCCTACGAGCAAACCGCAGCGCTCTGCGGCATGCGCTTTTTGCCGCCGCTGATCCTTCACGGCGCGCACAAGATCGCCGCCAACGAGATCAAGGCGCACGAAGCGATGTTCGTTGACCGCCTGCGCAGCCACCCGCATTGGGCCGAGCTGGAAGACATCGAGGCGCTCGCCGCGTGCGACGTGCCGGCAACGGCCCGGCCGATCGACACCGATGCGCCCATGCCCGCGTCAGCCTCCGCCCTCGCCAGCGCTCAGGCCGCCTGATGGAACACGGCGGCTGGTTGCTCGTCACGCTCGTCTACCTCGGCGCAGCCGTGCTCGCCGTGCCGTTGGCGCGCTACCTCGGCCTCGGCTCGATCATTGGCTACCTCGCGGCCGGCATGCTGATCGGGCCGTGGGGCTTGCAGCTGGTGACGAATGCGCAAGACATGCTGCACTTCTCGGAGTTCGGCGTGGTGTTGATGCTGTTCCTCGTCGGCCTGGAGCTGGAGCCACGGCGGCTTTGGCAATTGCGCAAACCCATCTTCGGCTGGGGCAGCCTGCAGCTCTTCGGGTCGACGGCGGCGATGGTCGCGGTGGCGGTGCTCGCCGGGCTCGATTGGAAGCTTGCGCTGGTCGCCGGGCTTGGGCTGGCGATGTCGTCAACCGCGATTGGCCTGGGCGTGGTGGCGGAACGCAATTTGATGAGCACGACCTCCGGGCAAAGCGTGCTGAGCGTCTCGCTCCTGCAAGACGTGGCGGCGATCCCGATCCTCGCGTTGCTGCCGCTGCTGGGCGTAGCGGCCGCCGGCGCGCATGCCGGGGCGGGCGACGGCTGGCTGTCGGCCGCCAAGGCGATCGGCGTGATCGCCACCATCATCCTCGGCGGCCGCTTGCTGCTGCGGCCTGCGCTGCGCTGGATTGCGCGCAGCAAGACGCCGGAGATCTTCACCGCGGCGTCGCTCTTCCTCGTCGTCGCCACGGCGGCGGTGATGCAGACGGTGGGCCTCTCGATGGCGCTCGGCGCCTTTTTGGCCGGCGTGCTGCTGGCCGAGAGCGAGTACCGGCGCGAGCTGGAGACCGACATCGAGCCGTTCAAAGGCTTGTTGCTCGGGCTCTTTTTCATCGCCGTCGGCATGAGCATCGACTTTGCCGTGGTGCTCGCCAAGCCGCTGTTGATTGCGGCCGTGGTGATCGGCTTTTTGGTCTTCAAAGCGGCGGTGCTTTGGGCGATGGGCCGGCTGATGCCGCTGCCACGGCCTGAGCGGCCGGTGTTCATCATCTTGCTGGCGCAGGGCGGGGAGTTCGGCTTCGTCGTGTTCCAGACTGCCGCGCAGGCGGGGATCATCGATGCGCCCACGTCGTCGCTGCTGGTCGCAGCAGTCGCCATCTCGATGCTGCTCACGCCGCTGCTGCTGGTTGTGGCCGACCGTTGGCTCATTCCTCGGCTGGCCGGCGGGTCGAAGAAAACGCTCAAGGAGATCGACGAGCCGCAGAACCAGTCGGTGATCATTGCGGGCTTCGGCCGCTACGGGCAAATCATTGGCCGCATGCTGTATGCCAACGGCATTCAGCCCACCGTGCTCGACCACGATGCCGAGCAGATCGAAGCGATGCGCCGATTCGGCTGGCGCGTGTTCTATGGCGACGCGACGCGACTCGACCTGATGCGCACCGCCGGCGCCGCCAGCGCGGCCGTGCTGGTGCTGGCGGTTGACGATGTGGAGCGGAGCGTTGAGGTGGCGAAGATGGTGCGCGAGAACTTCCCCGATTTGAAGATCGTCGCGCGGGCACGCAACGTCACGCATTACTTCGAGCTGCACGATCTGGGCGTGACGCTGATCGAACGCGAAACGCTCGACTCGGCCTTGATGAGCGCCCGCAGCGTGCTGGAGCAACTCGGCTGGCAACCGCACCACGCGCGAACGCTGGCACTGCGCTTTCGCCGCCACAACGTCGCCCAGCTCGCCAAGATGGCGCCGCACCGCAGCGACGAAGCCACGCTGATCGCCGCGGCCAAGCAAGGCCGCCAGCAGCTCGAAGAGCTCTTCGCTCAGGAGCGCGATGAGGCCCAGCGCCGCCAAGCCCGCGCCGGCTGGAGCAGCCACCCGGACCGCGCCGAGACAGCCGACGCCGAGGACTGAAAGCGCCCTGTCCTACCGCTTGCCAATCGGGTGTCTGACGCAGCGCGGGCGGCCCACCGTTCAGGATGGACGCTCGATCCACCCCACGGAGACAAGCCATGACAACTGCCACGCAGCAGCCAAAGCCCAGCGCCCCGGAACAGCGCGAAGCGCTCGAAAAATCAGAGCGCGAAGCAAGCACCGAGCAGCCCGAGAACTACAAGGAAGACGCGACGGCTGAAAAGATCGTCGAGATTCCACCGGTTGCCAAAGACGATGAGCCGATCAAAGGCCTGGACCCGAAGTGAGCCCGACCGAAGGAGGACATGCGATGGAAGCTTCAGAACAAACCGCAGCGCAACCAACGCCGGCACACTCGAAGTCATTCGGCGTATTCAAGCCCACCGGCCACGTCGTCGTGTCCTTCCCCGCAGAGACTGATCTCGACGCGGTCGAGCGCGCCTTGGCGAGCAAGGGTTTCGCAGCCGATGCGGTGAGCCGCATCTCTGCCGAGCAAATGGTCGCTCAGGCCGATGCCGACATCGACAACGCCAGCATGCTCGCCTCCATTGGGCAGGAGCTCAACTTGGTCAAGGCGCAGCGCGAGTTGGCCTTGCGCGGCCAGAGCTTTGTCGTCGTTGCCGCGAGCAACGACGCGCTCTCGGGCGCCGTGGCGGAGGTTGCTCGGCAATTCAACGCGTCACGCGCGCAGCACTACGGCCGCTTCTTGGTGGAGGAGTTGATCGAGGTCGGCTCGTCGAACCAGCAGGTCAGCGAATCGCCCGACCGCGGGCTCGACGCGCAAACCCGATCCGGCCACGAACAAGGCGGCTGACCGCTCGGACGCTGCCGCTACCCAGCCGCCAAAACAGCCGCCAAAACAGCCGCTAACGCATCTGCAAACGCATTTGCATTAACATCGCGGGGATGGAACGCCAGACCCGCCAGAAGCAAGCCGTGATGGACGCGATCGCACAAAGCGGTCGCTCCCTGAACCCCACCGAAATATGGGCGGCAGCGCAAAGCGCGGTGCCGCAGATCAACCTGTCCACCGTCTACCGCCAGCTCAAGAGCTTGCAAGACGAAGGGCAGGTTTTGAAGGTCGATTTGCCGGGGCAAGTGGCGCGCTTCGAGGCCCGCTGCAACGCGCCGCACGCGCGCGGCCACGATCACCACCACCATCACTTCCATTGCACGCAGTGCGATCGGGTCTACCCGATCCACGGTTGCCCTGGCGCGATGGACGAACTCGCGCCGCCCGGCTTTGTGGTCGAGCACCACGAGTTGACGCTGCAAGGCCGCTGCGCCGATTGCCGGGCCGCGTGATGGCCGCGCCACATGATCGCCGCGCGTTGAGCGTGCTGATGACTGGCAGCGCCCTTCGCATCGGCGTGGCCGCTGTGCTGGTCGGCGTGCTGTGGGCCGCAGTGGCCTGGGCGCTGGGCGGGAACGCAGCATGACGACGCCTGCCGCCATCCGCATCGAGAACCTGACGGTCAGCCACCGCCGCCACCCTGCTGTGCACCACCTGAGCGGCTCGTTTGCGCCGGGCTCGCTCACGGCCATCGTGGGGCCCAACGGTGCTGGCAAGAGCAGCTTGATGGAGGCCATCGCCGGGCGGCTGCCGGCCTCCACGGGCTCGGTCGCGTTTGATCCCGCCGTGCGCGGCCGAATCGCCTATTTGCCGCAGCAATCGCAGATCGACCGCAGCTTTCCGCTCGCGGTGCTCGACGTGGTCATGCTCGGCCACTGGGCGCGCATCGGCTCACTGCGCGGCGCGAGCCACTCGCAGCGCGATGAAGCGCGGCAGGCGCTCGCGGCCGTGGGGCTTGGCGGCTTCGAGCGCCGGCTGATCGGCGAAATCTCGACCGGCCAGCTCCAGCGCGTGCTCTTTGCCCGCGTGCTGCTGCAAGACGCCCGGCTGATCTTGCTCGATGAGCCCTTCAACGCCATCGACGCCCGCACCACTGCCGACTTGCTCGCGCTCGTGGCACGTTGGCATGCCGACCGGCGCACGGTTGTCGCGGTGCTGCACGACCTCGATCAAGTGCGCGCGCATTTCCCCGACACCCTGCTGCTCGCCCGCGAGGCCGTGGCCTGGGGGCCGACGGCGCAGGTGCTCAATGCCGAGAACCTGTTCCGCGCACGCTGCATGGCCGAAGCCTGGGACGACGGCGCCAGCGC
>JAYWGR010000104.1:0-2537 GCA_043778145.1 Rhizobacter sp. | reverse complement strand
CTCCAAGGTGAGTCTCATGCATGCAAGAAACTTGCCAAAAAACCAATCAATTCAACGCGTTGCGAGAGAATTTCACATCGTGCTCACGGATTCAGGGTCATGTTTCGGCTTCCTCGTCGGTTAGTTCGGTTTCGTCGGCGGGATCTCCACCCCTATTGGACGCGCTCCCATCGGCCAATCGTGCTACGACCCCTCCTATGTCGAGCGAGCCGGTTACTACGTCGGCGACGAGGCGGTTTCGGTACTCGCGAAGGAGTTCGATCTCCCGCCTTATGCGGCCTATCGCAATGACGAGTGGCAAGCTCGCCGAAGACACGTAATTCAGTATTGCATCCTGCTCAGCCAACGGCGGCTTCAGCAGCAGCAACTTCCCGAGGCTCTGCATGTTGAGGCCGTTCATCGTCGTTCCCTTCGACGACTCCAATAGCTGAGCTTGTGCCGCGCTGTCCTGCATTGCGATTTGGAGCCATCGCGGCCGGACTTCTGCAAAGTCGGGGCGATACCGCACAAGGCGTGGGTTGATGATGCCTTCTTCAACTCCCTCTGGCACAACTGCCACCTTGCCAACAGTTCCCATCACACTTACCAAGACGTCGCCGGCATAGACTCGATATCTCTGCATTTCCAGAAACTGCTCCTTGGAGATGTAGTAGTCGCCGACATCGAAGTTGTCCGGAATGACTTGCTGCTGCCCGTAGACCCGATACCCGGACGACGTGTACATCGACTTAGTCAAAGAAGACCCGTATGGGCCCGCAACTGATTCCTTGACTAAGGACTTGAGACGACGCACCTCCCAATGCTGTGGGACAGCATCCCCAGACGCAAGGCCCGAAGGTTTGAGCGGAACGGTTGGGTCGAGGCCTCGAGTTACGACACCATGGATGATGGCCTGCTTCTGCTCCGTCAGCAGCGCGATCACCTTTCGCTTCGCCCGGATCGTCCGGTCCAGCCGTCCGTTTGCCCAATCGAGAAATTGCACAATGGCAGCTTGTTCCGCAGGCGGAGGCAGCGCCACTGGCATTCGTTTGAAGTGAGAAAAGTCGAGTCCCTGCCGAAGTCCAGAGCCATACCCATAGATTGCCTTGCTAACGTCCCAGACATTGAGGAATTGGTACCCAAACTCTGGGTTTACGCCGGTCTGCACATGCAGCGCCAAGTAGGCCGACGTGATGATGCCGCGGTCCCTCACGATGGCGACCCGCAAGCTGGTGTGATCGTTCTGCAGGTCGGTAGTGCGAATGACGATGTCTCCCGGATTCACGATCTGGTAAGTCTCGAAGGATTCCGGGACAAGCCCATGCAGCTTGTGGGTTGGTTTGACAACGATGCGGCCATAGCTGAGGGAGAGCACTGTCTTCTCCTTCATGCCGGTGTTGCGCTCACCAATCGGCACGAAGGCACCGAATGCAGGCCGCAATTCCCAATGTGCTGGTACCTGACCCAGCCACGCCATTCCCGAGTCCTTGTATGCGGCGTAGGGCTTGATGTCCGCTATCACTCCGGGCCCCCCTGCTCATCGCCGTCCCACCGCTCGCGGTAGGCATTGATGTAGAAGGCCGTGGCCGCTTGATCCAACTGCCAGTAGTGCCGGCACAACTGTCGGTACATCAGCACCACAGGCTCGTGCCCACAGAAGTCCAGCAGACCGTCCAACGTGTGCTCGATTTGCTGGGCATCGCGGCTGCCGGTCCGCAGGATCTCGTCCACCACCGGCCGGTATTGCAGTGCCGCCCGTTGCTCAAGCTCGCGCATGCTGTCCACCAGGTCGAGGATGGCCTGGGGCGGACGATCATCGTGCGTCACGAGCGGCCCTCCGCGTCCGGCAGGCGCCGGGCCGCCTGTTCCCTGGCGTGCTCCATCGCCTGATGCAGCCGTTCGCGCAGCATCGGCAGCGGCGGCAAGGCGGTGAGGTACTCGCTGACGCGGATCGACTTCGCGTCGAGTTGCAGCAGTTCCACCTGCTCGGCGTCAGCCGCTGCGCACAGGATCAGGCCGATCGGTGCTTCTTCGCCCGGCGCCCGCTCGTGCTTGTCCAGCCAGCGCAGGTACAGCTCCATCTGGCCCACGTGTGCCGGCTGAAAGGACTCCAGCTTCAACTCGACAGCAATCAGCCGGCGCAAGTGGCGGTGGAAGAACAGCAGGTCCAGATGGAAATCATCCTTGCCCACGCTCATGCGCTTCTGCCGTGCGACGAAGGCAAAGCCGGTGCCTAGTTCTAGCAGCACGCCTTCGATTTCGCGCAGGATGGCGCTTTCAAGATCGCGCTCGCTGTAGGCCCCCTTGAGGCCCAACAGATCCAGCAGGTAGGGATCGCGGAACACGGTGTCGGGGCTCATCTGCCCATCCCGCAGCTTGCTGATCTCAGCCGAGATCACGGACGTTGGTCGCTTCGACAGCGCAGTGCGCTGAAACAGCATGCCGCCGATCTTCTGGCGCAGCCGTGGAGTGTAGTAATTCTGTTTCAAAGAAGTAGTAAAAGTGTGATTTGAGGGCGTTTGATCGCTCTCTTTCATACCTGATGCCGGCGCTCGCAT
>JAYWGR010000103.1:0-22723 GCA_043778145.1 Rhizobacter sp. | reverse complement strand
CGGTCGCTGGGCCAAAAAGCGATTCATGCCGCGCTTCTTTGGCCACAAAGAAGGCGTCGATGCGCTGGTGCGTACCGTGCTCGGTTGCGCTGATCGCGGTATCGAATACCTGACCGTCTTTGCGTTCTCCTCCGAGAACTGGAAGCGGCCGACCGAAGAAGTCTCTGGGCTCATGGGTCTGGTGCTCGTGGCTGTATCGAAGTACCTCGCCAAGCTGGCCAACCACGGCGTGCGCATACGCATCGTCGGTGATCGAAGCCAGGTATCCGACAAGCTTCGCATGGCGTGGGAGCAGGCGGAGTCAAGCACGGCACACAACAAGCGAATCACCTTGTCGGTCGCGTTCAACTACGGAGGTCGCTGGGACATCGTGCAGGCCTGCCGCAAAGCCATTGCCGCGGGTGTGGCCGCTGACGAAGTCGATGAGGCCCTGCTCGATCGCTACATGGCGATGAGCTACGCCCCTGACCCTGACCTCTTCATTCGCACGGGCGGTGAGGTGCGTATCAGCAACTTCTTGCTGTGGCAATCGGCTTACGCCGAACTTGTTTTCACCGACTGTTTATGGCCGGAGTTTGGTGATGCCGAACTCGATGCGGCTTTGGCTGAATTCGCGCGCCGCGACCGCCGATTCGGCATGGTCAAGCCCACCGCGCCGGCTTTGTCGACCTGATCCGTCTCGATGCTGAAACAGCGAGTCATCACGGCCCTCCTCATGATGGCGGTTTTGCTGCCTGCCTTGTTTGCCAAAGCGACTTGGCCATTTGCAGTGTTCAGTTTGGTGATGATCGGCGCGGCCGGCTGGGAATGGGCCCGCATGAATGGCGCAGCAGGCGCTTCAGTCGCCTTCGGTGTTCTGCTCGCAAGCGCTTGCGCGGCAGCGCTGGCCGCCGGCTGGAGCGCTACTCCGCCGAGCTCGATTTGGTGGGTTGCCACGGCCATCTGGGTGGTTGGTGGTTCGCTTGTGTTGCGCGGTGGTCCGGCAGCTTGGCCGCACTTGGCCCGCAGCCTGCGCTGGTTTCTCGGGCTCGCCTTGCTCTGGACTGCTTGGCTCGCGCTTGCTGCCGCCAAAGTGATTGGCATCAATTTCATACTCTCTGTGTTCTGCCTGGTCTGGGCGGCCGACATCTCGGCCTACTTCGGCGGCAAGGCTTTCGGCCGCCGCAAGCTTGCCCCTGGCATCAGCCCTGGCAAAAGCTGGGAGGGCGTCTGGAGTGGCATGCTGGGCGCCTTGTTGCTTGCGGTAATCTGGTGGGTCGTTGACCGACAGGCAACGATGGATTCGCTCAGCGTGTACACGCGGCTAGAGGCCCGCTTTGGTTGGATTGGGCTGGTAGCGCTGGTGTGCTTCTTGGCCGCGATGAGCGTTGTTGGCGACCTCTTCGAATCCTTGGTCAAACGCAGCGCCGGCGCCAAGGACAGCAGCGGTTTGCTGCCTGGCCACGGTGGTGTGCTCGACCGGGTCGATGCCCTGCTGCCCGTGTTTCCGATCGCGCTTGCGATGATCAGTTGGTGAGATGCCCACGATGAGTTCAAACCGGCGGCAACGCGTCTGCATCCTCGGTGCCACCGGATCGGTGGGCAGCAACACGCTCGACGTGATTTCGCGCCACCCCAATCGTTTCGAGGTGTTTGCGCTGACCGCGCACAGCCGGAATGACGAACTCTTCGCTCAGTGCGTGCTGTGGCGCCCTCGCTTTGCCGCGGTGCCCAACACGGCGCTTGCTCGCAGCTTGCGGGAGCGCCTGGCCGCCGAGGGCGTCCATACCGAAGTGCTTGATTCCCCCCGGGCCTTGTGCGAGCTGGCCGCGCACCCCGATGTCGATGCGGTGATGGCTGCCATCGTCGGTGCCGCAGGCTTGGCGCCGTGCTTGGCCGCAGCGAACGCCGGCAAGCGATTGCTGCTTGCCAACAAGGAAGCTTTGGTGGTTGGCGGCGCGTTGTTCATGAGCGCGGTGGAGGCGGGGGGCGCGAGCCTGCTGCCAATCGACAGCGAGCATTCGGCGATCTTCCAGTGTTTGCCCGAAGACCGGTCGCAGTGGCCGCAGCGAATCGATCACATTTTGCTCACGTCATCCGGCGGGCCCTTTCGCCGCCGTGACCCCGCCACTCTCGCGGCCGTCACGCCCGATGAGGCCTGCGCTCATCCGAACTTCGCGATGGGCCGCAAGATCTCGGTCGATTCGGCCACGATGATGAACAAGGCGCTTGAGGTGATCGAAGCGCGCTGGCTCTTCGATCTCGCTCCCGAGCAGATCAAGGTGCTGATCCACCCGCAACAAATCGTGCACTCCATGGTCGTGTGCCGGGACAACTCCGTGCTCGCGCAGCTGGGCACGCCGGACATGCGCGTGCCGATTGCTTACGGCCTGTCGTTTCCTGAGCGCATTGAGTCGGGTGCAAGCCAGCTCGACTTCGCGACGCTCACTGGCCTCGCGTTCGAGCCGCCGGACTTTGCTCGCTATCCTGGGCTCGCATTGGCGTGGGAGGCGCTGCGTGCCCCGCAAGGCAGCACAACGGTGCTGAATGCGGCCAATGAAGCCGCGGTCGATGCATTTCTGACTGGCGCGATTCGCTTTGACCAGATCCACGCCGTCAATGCCGAGACTGTCAACGCCGTGCAACCCGGCGCTGACGCAACGCATTCTCTGGAAGGTCTTCTCGCGCTCGACGCACAGGCCCGCGCGCGCGCCATTCAATTCGTCAAAGGCTTTGCCACATGATCACGACCGTGCTCGCGTTCGTTCTGACGATTGGCATCTTGATCGTCATCCACGAGTACGGCCATTACCGCGTCGCGGTGGCCTGCGGCGTCAAGGTGCTGCGCTTCTCAGTCGGCTTTGGACGCGTTTTGTGGCGCCGACAGGCCACGCCTGACAGCACCGAGTTCGTCGTCTGCGCACTGCCGCTCGGCGGCTATGTGCGGATGCTCGACGAGCGCGAAGCCCCGGTCGCGCCGGACGAACTCAGCCGCGCGTTCAACCGCAAGCCCCTGGCGCAACGCGCCGCCATCGTCGCCGCTGGTCCAGTTGCCAATCTTTTGCTCGCGGTCGTCCTCTATGCGGCCGCGCACTGGATCGGCATCGATGAGACCAAGGCCGTGATGGGCCCGCCCGTGGCTGGCAGCATCGCGGAACGGGCCGGCTTGCAATCGGGCGATTGGGCGCGTGCTTACTCCACCGATGGCCAAGATTGGCAGGACCTGAAGTCGATGACTGACCTGCGCTGGCAGGTCACGCAGGCGGCAATGCGCGGTGAGCCTTTGCAACTGCTGCTGACCGATCGAGACGGCCGCGCGCAGCGGCGCACCACACTCGACCTCACGAGTCTCGGCAGCAATGAAGTCGACAACGCGTTGATGCAACGCATTGGCCTTGGCTCGCCCTTCAGCGAGCCTGTGCTTGGCGAGGTCAAGATGGGCGGCGCTGGGGCGAAGGCGGGGCTGCGCAGCGGCGACCGCGTGCTCAGCATCGATGGGCAGCCGATTGCCGACGCCTCTCGCCTGCGCGAGCTGATCCGCGCGAGTGGCAGCAGCGGAACGGCGAAGCCTATGCAGTGGCGGTTCGAGCGTGCTGGCCAGGTGATCGAGCTGACGGTGGTTCCAGCAGTGGCCGGTCAAGGTGATCAGCGAGTTGGCCGCCTCGAACTGTTGCCTGGCCAGCCACCCGAGACGGTGAGCGTGCGCTACGGTCTGTGGGCTGGCATCTCGCAAGCTGTGTCGCAAACCTGGCAGATGTCTGCCTTGACGGTCAAGATGCTCGGCAAGATGGTCATCGGCCAAGCGTCATTGAAGAACCTCAGTGGGCCTCTCACCATTGCCGACTATGCAGGCCAATCAGTGCGTCTCGGATTAGCTTACTACCTCGGCTTTCTCGCCGTAGTCAGCATCAGTTTGGGTGTGCTGAACCTGCTTCCGCTGCCCGTCTTGGACGGTGGGCACCTGATGTATTATCTTGTCGAGGGTGTGACCGGGCGGCCGGTCTCCGAGTTGTGGCTTGACCGGCTGCAACGTGGCGGAGTGGCAATCATGTTGATGATGATGTCGCTCGCCCTGTACAACGATGTGGCCCGCCTCCTGGGCCTGCAATGACCGACCGCATGCGCTCCTCCTCTTCCCGTTTGAAGCTTTTCCTCCGCCCATCTCTTTCGTCTCTCGCTCTGGCCACTGCCCTTGTCTGCGGCTTGCATGGTGTTGAAGCCTGGGCCGTAGAGCCTTTCGTGTTGAAAGACATCCGCGTCGAGGGCTTGCAGCGCACTGACGCCGGCACCGTGTTCGCCTCTTTGCCGTTCCGCATTGGCGATACCTACAACGATGACAAGGGCGCTGCCGCCCTGCGCGCGCTGTTTGCTACCGGCCTTTTCAAAGACGTTCGCATCGACGTGGAGGGCGGCGTCGCGGTCGTCATCGTTGAAGAGCGTTCGGTCATCGCCAACATCGATTTTGTCGGCTTGAAAGAGTTCGACAAAGACCAACTGGTGAAGTCGCTCAAAGACTTCGGCATCGGTGAAGGCCAGCCTTTTGACAAGGCCTTGGCCGACCGCGCCGAGCAAGAGTTGAAACGCCAGTACTTGACACGCAGCCTCTATGGCGCCGAGGTCGTGACGACCGTGACTCCGCAGGAACGCAACCGCGTCAACCTGACCTTCACCGTCACAGAAGGTGGGGCAGCGAAGATCAGCGAGCTGCGCATCGTTGGCAACAGTGTGTTCTCCGAGAGCACGCTCGTCGACCTGTTCGACCTCAACGCTGGCGGGTGGCTCAACTTCTACACGAAGGCCGATCGCTACTCGCGTGCCAAGCTCGATGCTGATCTCGAGAAGCTCAAGGCCTACTACCAGAACCGCGGCTATCTCGAGTTCAACGTTGAATCAACGCAGATCGCTATCTCGCCCGATAAGCAAGACATCACGATCACGATCAATATCCGCGAAGGCCAGCCCTACACCGTGACCGGCGTGAAGCTCGAAGGCGAGTACCTCGGTAAAGAAGAAGACTTCAAAACGCTGGTGCAAATCAAGCCCGGCGAGCCCTATCGCGCAGAAGCCGTGGCCGAGACGACGCGCCTTTTCGTAGAGCGGTTCGGCACCTTCGGTTATGCCTTCGCGCGAGTCGATGCCCGGCCCGATATTGACCGGGCCACTGGCCAAGTCATGCTGACCCTGGTCGCTGACCCGCAGCGCCGTGTCTATGTTCGCCGTGTCAATATCGTCGGCAATAGCAAGACCCGCGATGAAGTGATCCGCCGCGAGTTCCGCCAGTTCGAGTCATCGTGGTATGACGGCCGCAAGATCAAGCTCTCTCGTGACCGCGTCGACCGATTGGGCTACTTCACCGATGTCAGTGTTGACAGTGCCGAGGTACCCGGCGTTCCGGACCAGGTCGACATCACCCTGACCATCAAGGAAAAGGCCACTGGCAATTTGCAACTCGGCGCAGGCTTCTCATCGGCCGATCGGCTCGCTTTGACAGCGTCGGTCAGGCAAGAGAATGTGTTCGGGTCGGGCAACTACCTCGGCGTTGAGGTCAACACCAGCAAGTACAGCCGGACTTTGGTGGTCAGCACCGTCGACCCGTACTTCACGATTGACGGCATCTCGCGCGCATTTGACCTCTACTACCGCACGACCCGGCCACTCAATAGCCAGGGTGAGCAGTACAAGCTCGTGACGCCAGGGGCATCCGTGCGCTTTGGCGTGCCCTTCAGTGAGTACGACACAGTGTTTCTCGGCGTGGGCATTGAACGGACCGATATCACCGGTTCGCCATTGCCGAACAATTACGCCAGCTACGTTGCTGCCTTCGGCAACCGCAGCACGTCTGTTCCGGTGACTCTCGGTTGGACACGCGACAGCCGAGACAGTGCCCTTGTGCCGACCACGGGCCGCTACACCCGCCTCAATGTGGATTGGGGGATTGCCGGCGACACGCGCTATGTGCGTGTGAATGCCCAATATCAGCAATTCATTGCGTTGCCCAAACGATTCACCTATGCACTCAACTCGGAAATCGGCTGGGGCGTGGGCCTCGGTGGTCGACCCTATCCCGTGTTCAAGAACTTCTTTGGCGGTGGCTTGGGCACCGTGCGCGGTTTCGAGCAGGGTTCGCTCGGCCCGGTCGATACAACGGGCGCGTTCATCGGTGGAAACCGCCGATTGAATATCCAAAACCAGCTCTACATCCCGGTGCCTGGGGCTGGCAATGACCGCACGTTCCGCTTCTTCGGTTTCGTCGATGCTGGCAATGTGTGGGACGATAAATTCGAAAAAGTTTCGTTCGGCAGTTTGAGGTTTTCGTATGGCCTTGGCCTTTCGTGGATATCGCCGGTCGGACCATTGCAGCTCAGCTATGGCGCGCCGATCAAGACGCGATCGACCGATAGAATCCAACGTCTTCAATTTCAGATCGGGACCGCGTTCTAATGAAAAGCTACTTGTTCAAGGCCCAGGCCGCGAGGTCGATTGCGGCCTTTGCATTGCTGGCCTGCTCGGCGATCGGTGCACAAGCGGATGATCTGAAGATCGGCTATGTCAACAGCGACCGCGTGCTGCGCGATGCCGTGCCAGCCAAGGCGGCGCAGGCCAAGTTGGAGACCGAGTTCTCCAAGCGGGAGAAAGAACTCGCCGACATGGCTGCTCGCCTGAAGACTGCCGGTGAAAAGCTCGACAAAGACGCGCCAACGCTTGCCGAAGCAGAACGCAGCCGCCGCCAACGTGACCTCGTCGAACAAGACCGCGATTTCCAGCGTCGCCGTCGCGAGTTCCAGGACGACCTCACGCAGCGCAAGAACGACGAACTGGCCGCAGTGATCGAGCGCGCTAACAAGGTCATCAAGCAAATCTTTGAGACCGAAAAGTACGATCTGATTCTGCAAGACCCCGTCGTTTTTGCCGGCCCGCGAATCGACATCACCGACAAGGTGATCAAGTCGCTCAACGCGCAAAGCGCACCCGCGAAGTAAGCCCGCCCGTGTTCTCCGTCGCTCTGCACGAGATCGTCGCGCAGCTGGGCGGCGAGTTGATTGGTGACCCGGCGCTGCGCATCGAGCGCATTGAGCCGCTGGACAGCGCGCAAGCCGGTGCGATCAGCTTTGCCGTGCATGCGCGTTATCGCCCTCAGCTCGCTGTCTCAGCTGCCAGCTGCGTGATCGTTGCCCCAGCGCTCCAGGAGGCAGCCGCCGCCCGTGGCGCGGCGATCCTCACTGCCGATCCTTATCTCTACTTTGCAAGACTGACCCGTTGGTGGGCCGCACAAACGCGCACCGCGCCGCAGGCGGGCGTTCACGCGAGCGCAGTCGTTGCGCCATCGGCGCGCATCGCGCCCAGCGCAAGCATAGGCGCGCTCGCGGTCGTCGAGGCCGGCGCGGTGATTGGTGAACGCGCTGTGATTGGCGCCCAGTGCTTCATTGGCGCGCTCGCCCGCATTGGTGAGGGCACGCATTTCGCGCCGCGCGTGACCTTTGGCGAACGTTGCGTCATCGGTGCACGTGGTGTCGTTCACAGTGGTGTCGTGATTGGGGCCGATGGCTTCGGCTTCGCGCCGCACGAGGGCCGCTGGGAGAAGATCGAGCAGCTCGGCGCCGTTCGCATTGGCGATGACGTCGAGATCGGGGCGAACACCACGATCGACCGCGGTGCGCTGGGCGACTCGCTGATTGAAGACGGCGTCAAGCTCGACAACCAAATTCAAATTGGCCACAACGTGCGCATTGGCGAGCACTCGGCAATAGCCGGCTGCGTTGGCATTGCGGGCAGCGCCGTGATTGGCAAACACGTGACGATCGGTGGTGCGGGCATGATTGCCGGCCACCTCGAAATCGCAGACCACGTGTTCATCTCCGGCGGCACCTTGGTGAGCCATTCGATTCGCAAGGCCGGCCATTACACGGGCGTATTTCCCATCGATGACAATGCCGCCTGGGAAAAAAACGCGGCCACGTTGCGCAACCTTCACAAGCTGCGCGAACGGGTCAAGGCGCTAGAGAAGACCTTGGAAAAGATGCCCGGGCGCGCCGCGCCCGATGAGCACGAAACCGGCAAACCGACACCATGATGGACATCCACGAAATTCTCAAGCGATTGCCGCATCGCTATCCCTTCCTGATGGTCGACCGCGTGCTCGAGCTCGAGAAGGGCAAGCGCATCTTGGCGTTGAAGAACGTGACGATGAACGAGCCGTATTTCGTTGGTCACTTTCCGCACCGGCCAGTGATGCCGGGCGTGATGATGCTGGAGGCCTTGGCCCAAGCCGCGGCGATCCTCGCGTTTGACAACATCGATGTGCGGCCCGACGACAAAACGGTTTTCTACTTCGCCGGTATCGACGGTGCGCGGTTCAAGCGGCCTGTTGAGCCAGGCGATCAACTCATGCTGCACGCGCGGCTCGACCGCGTCAAAGCCGGCATCGTCAAGTTCAATGCGAAGGCTTTCGTGGGCGAGGCGTTGGCCGTTGAGGCTGACTTGATCTGCACGATGCGCAAGCTCCCCTGACGACGGTTGGCATGGCGAGCATCCACGCAACCGCGATCGTCGAACCCGGTGCCGAGCTCGATGACTCGGTCGTGGTCGATGCTTACAGCATCATCCGCAGCAACGTTCGGATCGGTGCAGGCACCACGGTTGGGCCACATTGCGTGATCGAGGGCCGCACAACCATCGGCGTGGGCAACCGCATCTTTCAGTTCTGCTCGCTGGGCGCCGTGCCGCAAGACAAGAAGTACGCCGGCGAAGACACCGAGCTCGTGATCGGCGATCGCAACGTGATCCGTGAGTTCTGCACCTTCAACCTCGGTGTGCCGCAAGCCGGTGGCATCACGCGTGTGGGCAGTGATAACTGGATCATGGCGTACACCCACATCGCGCACGATTGCCATGTCGCAAGCCACACCACGCTGGCCAACAACACGACCCTTGGCGGCCATGTGCAGCTGGGTGATTGGGTCACGATCGGTGGGCTGACGGGCATTCATCAGTTCGTCAAGATTGGCGCGCATGCGATGGCCGGCTTTGGCAGTGCTGTGACGCAGGATGTGCCGCCGTTCATGATGGTTGATGGCAATCCGCTGGCCGTCCGCGGTGTCAACGTCGAAGGCTTGCGCCGCCGCGGGTTTGGCCCCGAGCGCATCGCTGCGGTCAAGCAGATGCATCGGTTGATCTACCGAGACGGCTTGACCTTCGAGGCTGCGCGGCAGGCCATCACCGAGCTCGCCGCGGAGCGACCCGAAGCCACTGCTGACATCGAGGCGATGAGCGGCTTCCTCGCCCAAGTGACGCGCGGAATCGCTCGCTAGCATGGGCTCGTTGAACCTCGAGGCACCACGCTTGGCGATGGTGGCAGGCGAAGCTTCGGGCGACTTGCTTGCCGGCTTGCTGCTCGGTGGATTGAAGCAGCGTTGGCCGCAGCTGACGGCCAGCGGCATCGGTGGCCCGCGAATGGCGGCGCATGGCTTTGATGCCTGGTGGCCGCACGACAAGCTCGCGGTGCGCGGTTATGTCGAGGTGCTCGCGCATTACCGCGAAATCGCAGGCATTCGAAACCGCCTCGCCGAGCGCGTGCTTGCGACGCGGCCCGATGCGTTCATCGGTGTCGACGTGCCCGACTTCAACCTCGACCTCGAGGTTCGCCTCAAAGCTCAAGGCATCAAGACGATTCACTTCGTCAGCCCGTCGATTTGGGCCTGGCGAGGCAAGCGCATTGACAAGATCCGCAAGGCCACCGACCTCGTGCTCTGCATCTTTCCATTCGAGCCGGAGATCTATGCCAAGCAGGGCGTGCCGGCCGAGTATGTGGGCCATCCGTTGGCCGACGCCATCCCGCTCGATGTGCCTCGCGCTGCAAGCCGCGCGGCGCTTGCGATTGCCGACACGGAGACCGTCGTCACGTTGATGCCGGGCAGCCGCCGTTCAGAGATTCAGTACATCGCACCGCGCCTGCTCGCGGCCGCCGCCGAAATGCAGCGGCGCCGCCCGGGCTTGCGCTACTTGCTGCCGGTCGTGCCGGGCTTGCGCCATTTGATCGAACCGCTGCGCCAACGCCACGCACCCCAGGTGCGCATCGATCTGCTCGACGGCCGCGCCCACGAAGCACTCGCCGCTTGCGATGTGGTGCTCGTCGCGAGCGGTACCGCCACGCTCGAGGCTGCACTGTTCAAGCGGCCGATGGTGATCGTCTACGCCATGCACGCGTTGAGCTGGCAGATGATGAAGCGCATGAACTACCAGCCTTGGGTCGGCCTGCCAAACATCCTGCTGCAGGACTTTGCCGTACCCGAGTTGCTGCAGAACCGCGCCACGCCGAGCGCCATCGCCGATGCCGCCATCGCTTGGCTCGACGATCCGCAGCAAGCCGCGGCGCTGGCCAGGCGCTTCGATGCCCTGCACCGCAGCCTGCGCTGCGATACCGCCACCGTCGCGACCCATGCGATCGAAAAAGTTCTTGCCGCTTGACCAGCTTGGTCTGAGCTTGCCGATGCTCGGCTTGATTGCCGGCGTCGATGAGGCAGGGCGCGGGCCGCTCGCGGGGCCAGTGGTCGCGGCCGCAGTGATGCTTGATGACCTGGCGCCCATCAAGGGCTTGAACGATTCCAAGCAACTTGGCCCGCGCACCCGCGAGCGGCTATTTGACGAAATCCGTGCCAAGGCGTTGTGCGTGTGCATCGCCGAAGCAAGCGTGGCCGAGATCGATCAGTTCAACATCTTGCAAGCAAGTTTGCTGGCGATGCGCCGCGCTGTTGAGGGGCTGCGCCTGCGGCCGCACGCCGTGCTGGTCGACGGCAATCGGCTGCCGCAGCAACTTGCGATGCCCGCCGAGGCGGTGGTCAAGGGTGACGCGCGGGTCGCGGCAATCGCCGCGGCGTCGATCGTCGCCAAGGTTCATCGCGATCGCCTTTGCATGGACTTGCACGATCAGTATCCCGAGTACGGCTTCGCGTCGCACAAAGGCTACCCAACGCCTGACCACCTCGCGGCGCTGCAACGCCACGGCCCGTGTGTGCTGCACCGGCGCAGCTTCGCGCCCGTGCGGTCACTGCTGATGCCTCTGGGCCGCCCATGACGCCGCAGGTCATCACCTCGCGCAGCAACCCGCTCTACCTGCGGCTGCGCAAGCTCGCCGCCGATGCCGCCGCCTACCGCACGCTTGGCAGCCTGTGGGTCGAAGGTGAATATCTCTGCGGCGGATTCACACGCGCGGGCCGCACGCCTGCGTTGGCGGTCATCGCCGAACGCGGGCACGTGCGCAGCGACGTGATGGCCTTGGCCGCCAGTGCGCCGAAGGGCATAGTGATGCCAGATGCTTTGTTCGATGCGATCAGCAGCACTTCTGCCCGCGAGGCCATCGGCTTTGTGATCGACACGCCGGCCGCGCCCGAGGTGGCTCCAACGCTGGCCAGCGTGGTGCTCGACCGCGTTCAAGACCCCGGCAATGTGGGCAGCATCCTGCGCAGCGCTGCGGCACTCGGCATTGGCCAAGTGCTCGCTCTGCAAGGAACGGCAGCGCTCTGGTCACCGAAGGTTTTGCGGGCGGCGATGGGAGCGCACTTCGGTTTGCGCTTGATCGAAGGCTTGACTGAGGCTGATCTCGATCACTTGAGCGTGCCGCTGATCGCGAGCAGCTCGCATGGCGGTGCGCGCCTGCACGAAGCGGCATTGCCGGGTGCTGCAGCGTGGCTGCTCGGCCACGAGGGCACGGGCGTGGCCGCCTCGTTGATGGCGCGGTGTGCGATGACGGTGCAGATCCCGCAGCCGGGCGGCCAGGAGTCGCTCAATGTCGCGGCGGCTGCAGCCATCCTCTTCTATGAGGCGGCGCGGCGGGCGTTCTGAGGACGCTTTTACGGCGATTTGACGGCGATTTGACGGCGCTCGCTTTGCGAGGCGCTCGCTCGTGATCAGTACATCAACCGATCGGGCCGAAGATCGCGCAGGATCGTCGTGGCGATCTCTTCGATCGACTTGTGCGTCGACGACAGCCAGGCAATGCCTTCGCGCCGCATCATCGTCTCGGCCTCGCGCACCTCATAGCGGCAGTTCTCGATCGACGCGTATTTGCTCTGCGGCCTGCGCTCATGGCGAATCTGGCTCAGCCGCTCCGGGTCGATCGTCAGGCCGAAGCACTTGGCCTTGTAGGGCGCCAGGCTCGACGGTATGCATTGACGCTCGAAGTCTTCCGGGATGAACGGGTAGTTCGCCGCCTTGATGCCGTGCTGCATCGCAAGGTAGAGCGACGTCGGCGTCTTGCCGCTGCGGCTCACGCCGACCAGGATCACATCGGCCTCAGCCAAGTTTTTCGAGGATTGCCCGTCGTCATGGGCGAGTGAAAAATTGATTGCCTCGATGCGGTCGGTGTATTCCTGGCTCTTCGAGATGTCGGTGAAGCGGCCAATGCGGTGGCTGGACGTCACTCCAAATTCGGCCTCCAGCGGCTCGATGAAGGTGTTGAACATGTCGAGCACCAAGCCCTGCGCCTGGCCCTTGACGATCGCCAGAATGATCGGGTTGACCAGCGTCATGAAGAGCACTGGCCGCTGGCCCTCGACCTCGGCCGTGTGGTTGACCTCGCGCACGACTTGATGGGCTTTGTCTTCTGTGTCGATGAAGGGCCGGCGCACGTGCCGTGCCTTCGTCGCGAACTGCGAGAGGATCGAATTGCCGAAAGTCTCGGCGGTGATGCCGGTGCCGTCCGACACGAAAAACACGGTTCTATTGGGCATGGTGCGAGGTTCCTGCATTGGTGTCGGGGCCGCGCCGGGCGTGGTTCGATGATAGGCAGTTCACCCGTAGAATGAATTCGAGACTTCCGACTCGATCACCCGATGAACGACGTTTTCGTCCCCGCCGCCGCCTTGGAGCCTCGCTCAGGTTGGCCTGCGATCGGGCGCCGGTTCACGGCCCCAAGAGTCCGGGAAGCAAAGATTTTTCAACCTCCCGGAGCTCTCTCATGTCACTCAACTCATTGGCGACCGCCCTGGTCGCGCCGTTCGAACAACTGAGGATGGCCGACGTCGACACCGTCGGCGGCAAGAACGCATCACTCGGTGAAATGATCAGCCAGCTGGCCGCATCAGGCGTGCGTGTTCCGGGTGGCTTTGCGACAACCGCACATGCTTTCCGCCAGTTCCTTCAACACGAAGGCCTGGCCGCGAAGATCGAAGACCGACTCTCCACGCTCAACACCGACGACGTCCGCGCGCTCGCCGCCGCAGGCGCCGAAATCCGCCGTTGGATCGAAGCCACGCCGTTCCCGCCTGAGCTCGATGCGGCGATCAAATCCGAGTTCGAAAAACTCTCCGCAGGCAACCCGGGCGCATCCTTTGCGGTGCGATCGTCGGCCACGGCTGAAGACTTGCCCGATGCATCGTTCGCCGGCCAGCAAGAAACGTTTTTGAACGTCGTCGGCATCGATGAAGTGCTGGCCAAGATGAAGGAGGTTTTCGCGAGCCTCTACAACGACCGGGCCATCAGCTACCGCGTGCACAAAGGCTTTGCGCATGCTGATGTGGCGTTGTCGGCCGGCGTGCAGCGCATGGTGCGTTCCGATCTCGGCGCCGCTGGCGTGATGTTCACGATCGACACCGAAAGCGGCTTCAAAGACGTCGTCTTCATCACATCAAGCTACGGCCTTGGTGAAACGGTGGTGCAGGGCGCCGTGAACCCCGATGAGTTCTACGTCCACAAGCCCGCGTTGAAGGCCGGTAAGCAGGCGATCATCCGCCGCAACCTGGGCTCCAAGCTGATCAAGATGGAGTTCGCAACGCCTGCCGAGAAAGCCGCGAGCGGCCACCTCGTCAAGACGATCGACACCGCCCAAGAGCAGCGCAATCGCTACTCGCTGAGTGATGCCGATGTGGCCGAGCTTGCCGGCTACGCGCTGACGATCGAAGCCCACTACGGCCGCGCGATGGACATCGAATGGGGCAAAGACGGCGCCGACGGCAAGCTCTACATCCTTCAAGCCCGGCCCGAGACGGTGAAGAGCCAGCAAGAAGGCAAAGTCGAGCAGCGCTACAAGCTCAAAAGCACGGGCATCGTGCTGGCCGAAGGCCGCGCGATCGGCCAGAAGATCGGCACCGGCCCCGTCCGCATCGTGCAAAGCATTGCCGACATGGACACCGTCCAGGCCGGTGACGTTCTCGTCACCGACATGACCGACCCGAACTGGGAGCCGGTGATGAAGCGCGCTTCGGCGATCGTCACCAACCGCGGTGGCCGCACCTGCCACGCGGCCATCATCGCCCGCGAACTCGGCATTCCGGCCGTGGTGGGTTGTGGTGACGCGACCGATACGCTCAAAGAAGGTGCGCTCGTCACCGTGGCCTGCTCCGAAGGCGACACCGGCTACATCTACGACGGTCTGCTCGAAACCGAAATCAGCGACGTGCAGCGCGGTGAACTGCCGTACTGCCCGGTGAAGATCATGATGAACGTCGGCAACCCGCAGCTCGCGTTCGACTTTGCGCAAATGCCGAACAACGGCGTGGGCTTGGCCAGGCTCGAGTTCATCATCAACAACAACATCGGCGTTCACCCGAAGGCGATCCTCGACTACCCGAACATCGACAGCGACTTGAAGAAGGCGGTCGAGAGCGTGGCGCGCGGGCATGCGTCGCCACGGGCGTTCTATGTTGACAAGCTGGTCGAAGGCATCGCGACGATCGCCGCGGCCTTCTGGCCGAAGCCGGTGATCGTGCGGCTCTCCGACTTCAAGAGCAATGAGTACCGCAAGCTCATCGGTGGCTCACGCTATGAGCCAGAAGAAGAGAACCCGATGTTGGGCTTTCGCGGCGCGTCGCGCTATGTCAGCGAAGCATTTGGTGAAGCCTTCGCGATGGAGTGCGAAGCGCTCAAGCGCGTTCGCAACGACATGGGCCTCTCCAACGTCGAGATCATGGTGCCCTTCGTGCGCACACTTGGGCAAGCCGAGGCGGTGGTCGGCATGCTCGCCGATCGCGGCTTGAAGCGCGCCTCACAAGGCGGCAAGGACGGGCTGCGCGTCATCATGATGTGCGAGGTGCCGAGCAACGCCATCTTGGCCGAGAGCTTCTTGGAGCACTTCGACGGCATGTCAATCGGCTCGAATGACTTGACGCAGTTGACCTTGGGCCTCGACCGCGACTCCGGCATGGAGTTGCTCGCGAAGGATTTCGACGAGCGCGACCCCGCCGTGAAGGCGATGATCTCGCGCGCAATTGCTGCTTGCCGCGCAGTGGGCAAGTACGTCGGCATTTGTGGCCAAGGCCCGAGCGATCACCCAGACTTTGCCGATTGGCTGGCTGACGAAGGCATCGTCTCGATCTCGCTCAACCCGGACTCCGTGGTCGAAACCTGGCGGCGCCTGGCTTCACGTTGAAGTCACGCTGAAGTCACTCTGCCTGCAGCGTGAGCACCATCAAGTCTTTGGTGAGGTGGCGCTCGCCGAGCTTGAACGCGCGAGGCAAGCGGGCGTAGCGGATGAAACCGCTGCGCTCATAAAGCGTGACCGCGGCGATGTCGTCCTGATTGCGCCGACGAGCCGGTTGCCGGCCCACGCGCCCAGCGTGAAGTGGCCACCGTCTGGCCTCGCATCGGCCAGGTTCGAGGAAGGCGGCGAGTGCTTCGTCACGCAACTGCTTGTAGTCGGCCAAATCCGCAGGCGCGCGCGCGCGGATCTCAAAAGGCGCGTCAGGCTACACGTTCCAAGCGCTCGAGCTCGGCGAGCGTGTTCGCATTGGCGAAGGCTGCTGCGTCCGCAAAGTTGACCTCGATTCCCTTGTGAGAGCGCACCCAGGCCTCGACTTGCCCCGAGCGCCTGGCCTGCAGATGCTCGCGGAGCAGCGGCGCGAGTGTGCGGTGCATCAGGCAGAACACCGGTTGCGCGCGATGGCCATCTCCGTGCGGCGTGCTGGCGATGGCGAGCGGCACAGCGTGCGACTCGGTCGCGAAGGCCAGCCGCGCCACGAGATCGAGCGGGAAGAGCGGCGCATCGCAAGGCACGGTCACGAGCCACTCGGTCCCGACATGCTCAAGACCCGTCAGAAAGCCTGCCAGCGGGCCGGGATGATCCGGGAATGCATCGGCCCAAACCGGCGCGCCGAAGGCCGCATAGGTGTCGTGATGGCGATTCGCGTTGATCGCGATCGAGCCCACTTGCGGCGCCAAGCGCTGCATTGCTCGCGCGGCCAGCGCAAGGCCTGCGAACATCTGCAAACCCTTGTCGACACCACCCATTCGCGTGCCGCGGCCGCCCGCGAGAACGAGCCCGGTGATCGCGCTGCGGGGGATCACAAGCTCGAAGCCTTTATCCGCCGATGTAGTGCATCTCGACACGGCGCGACGGTGCGGAACCCGCATCACGCACGTTTTCGCCTTCGGCCGCGCTGCTGCGCAGCTCGGAGTAGCGGTCGTCGCGCGCTTGCCAGATCAAACCGATGGCGGCGGCGATTTGCGCGTCTTCATAGCCGCCGCGGAGCAATGCGCGCAGGTCATGGCCATGGCTCGCGAAGAGGCACAGGAAGAGCTTGCCTTCGGTTGAAAGGCGGGCTCGGTTGCAGTCTTGGCAGAAGGCCTGGGTGACGCTGGAGATCACGCCGATCTCGCCGCTGCCGTCGCGGTAACGCCAGCGTTCGGCTGTCTCGCCGCGCTGGCTGGGCGCCATGGCGTCGAGGGCGCTCACAGCGTTCAATCGCTCGATGACTTGCGCCGACGGCAGCACCTCATCCATCCGCCATCCGTTGGTGGCGCCGACGTCCATGTACTCGATGAACCGCAGCACCACGCCGCTGCCTTTGAAGTGGCGCGCCATCGGCACGATCTGGTCGTCGTTGGTGCCGCGCTTGACCACCATGTTGACCTTGATCGGCCCGAGGCCCGCGCGCTCGGCGGCTTCGATGCCGGCGAGCACATCGGCCACCGGGAAATCGGCGTCATTCATGCGGCGGAAGATCTCGTCGTCGAGGGCGTCCAAGCTCACGGTGATGCGTTGCAAGCCGGCGTCTTTCAAGGCCTGGGCTTTGCGGGCGAGCACGGAGCCGTTGGTGGTCAGCGTGAGATCGAGCGCTTCGCCATTCGTGGTGCGCAGGGCGCTGAGTTGGGCGATCAACACCTCGAGGTTTTTGCGCAGCAATGGCTCGCCGCCAGTCAAACGAATTTTGCGCACGCCGTGTCCGGCAAAGAGCCTGGCGGTGCGGGTGATTTCTTCGAAGCTCAGCAACGAGCTCTGCGGCAAGAAGCTGTAGCTCTTGTCGAAGACTTCCCTGGGCATGCAATAGCTGCAGCGAAAGTTGCAGCGGTCAGTGACCGAGATGCGCAAGTCGTGCAGCGGGCGGCCAAGCGTGTCTTGCAGCAAGCCTGTTGCTGCCAGTGGCCGTTCGGGCACCGTAGGCAGCGCGGCCGCGTAGCGATGATCAGCAAGCGGGATGACTTTGGCAGGCATCGGCGGATTGTGCCCCTCGCGCATCGGCCGCGCCCTCGGGGCTTACCGTGGCCTGACTGCCGGCGCGGCTTCGGTCAGCGGCAGTCAGCCAGTCGCCGTCAGTCAGCGGATGAGTTCGAAGCTGCGGCCGTGGGGGTGGTGGCGATAGCGGCGGCGGTGTCGGCTCGGCGAGCGCCGGTGAACCGCTTCATCCAGTAGGCAATCCGCATGTCTTCCACGCGCACCTCGCCGCCGGCTCGCGGCGAGTGGATGAACTTGCCTTCGCCAACGTAGATGCCGACGTGCGAAAACGTGCGGCGCAGCGTGTTGAAGAACACGAGGTCACCGGGGCGGAGTTCGTCGCGTTGAACTTTGATCAAGCCGGAAGCGCTGGCTTGCTCGTCGGCGCGGCGGGGCAGCACAAGCCCCAAGCTCAGTTCGAAGATGTGCCTGGTGAACCCGCTGCAATCGAAGCCGTGGTCTGTGTCGCCGCCGCGCCGGTACGGCACGCCGAGAAAGTTCATCGCGGTCAACACCATGTCAGAGGCGCCGTCGCGCACGCGGCGCACGAAGCTGTTCTCGTCGTCAGACTCGCTGGGCTCGGTGTGTGCCGAACTGGCTTTGGCTGCGTCGATCAAGCCATGGTCGACGAGAAAGCGGTTCACTGGATCAGCCGGCAGCTCGGGCGCGGCCAGGGCGTCAGAGGCGGTGAGTGCGGCAAGCAGCGAGAAGGTTGTGGCGCAAACAAGCGCTTTCCAGGAGGGTCTTGGGTTCGCCATTGGGGGCGGAGGATAGGGCAGTGAACGGGCTGCGTCAATCCGAGAAATCTGATAAGAAACAAGCGCTTACCCGCGCTTTTCAATGTTTGACACCACCGCTGGAAATGCTTTCCGCCGACAGCATTCGCTCAGCGTTGCGATATCGTCGTCACCCCGTCATTCGCAAAGGTGTGCCATGTTTCGTGCCCTGCTGCTCGAGAAGACTGAAGCCGGCTTCCACGCCGGCATTCAAACCTTGGCCGATGACCGCCTGCCCGAAGGCGATGTGCTGGTGCAGATCGCTCATTCCACCTTGAACTACAAAGACGGCTTGGCGATCACCAACAAGGGCCCTGTCGTGCGCAGTTGGCCGATGGTGGCGGGCATCGACGGTGCGGGCGTGGTGCTTGAAAGCGCGCACCCCGATTGGAAGGCAGGCGAGCTCGTCATTCACAACGGTTGGGGTGTCGGCGAGACCAGGTGGGGCTGTTTGGCCGAACGCGCGCGCTTGAGCGGCGAGGGTTTGGTGGCCTTGCCTGCTGCGTTTTCAACTCAGCAGGCGATGGCGATCGGTACCGCCGGATACACCGCGATGCTTTGCGTGCTGGCGATCGAACGCCACGGCGTTGCGCCCGGCTCGGGCGAGGTGTTGGTGACGGGCTCAACAGGCGGCGTGGGCAGCATCGCGGTTGCGTTGCTCAGCAAGCTGGGCCACCACGTGACAGCTGCAACCGGCAAGGCCGCAGAGGCCGACTATCTGAGATCGCTGGGTGCCAGCACGGTGATCGACCGCGCCGAACTCAGCGCTGCCGGCAAGCCCTTGCAAAAGGAACGCTGGGCGGCGGTGGTTGATGCGGTGGGCAGCCACACCTTGGCCAATGCGCTCGCGCAGACGCGCTATGGCGGTGTGGTTGCCGCCTGCGGTTTGGCGCAAGGCGCTGATTTGGCGACCACGGTCATGCCCTTCATCTTGCGCGGTGTCACGCTGGCCGGAATCGACAGCGTGATGGCGCCCATCGCTCTGCGCCGGCAGGCTTGGGCTCGGCTCGCGGTCGACCTCGACCTCACCAAGCTCGAGGCAATCACCGAGGTGATTGCGCTCGATGCGGCCATTGCCAAAGCCGCCGAACTGATGGCGGGTAAGGTGCGGGGCCGCGTGGTCGTTGCGCTGTAGTCGCGGTGCTTACAGCACCTCGGAGGCGAAGTCAGCGAGCCGCGAACGCTCGCCCCGCGCCAATGTGACGTGGCCCGAATGCGGCCAGCCCTTGAAGCGATCGACGGCGTAGGTGAGGCCTGAGCTGCCTTCGGTGAGGTAGGGCGTGTCGATTTGCGCCAGGTTGCCCAGGCACACGATCTTCGTGCCGGGGCCAGCGCGCGTGATCAAGGTTTTCATCTGCTTGGGCGTCAGGTTTTGCGCCTCGTCGATGATCACGAACTTGTTCAGGAAGGTGCGGCCGCGCATGAAGTTCAGGCTCTTGATCTTGATCTTGCTGCGCACGAGGTCGTTGGTGGCGGCACGGCCCCATTCGCCGGCGCCGCCGTCAGTCTTCGACAAAACTTCCAGGTTGTCGTCGAGCGCGCCCATCCAGGGGCTCATCTTTTCTTCTTCAGTGCCAGGCAGGAAGCCGATGTCTTCGCCCACCGGCACGGTCACACGGGTGACGATGATTTCGGTGTAGCGGCGCTCGTCCATCACTTGCGAGAGGCCGGCGGCCAAGGTCATCAGCGTCTTGCCGGTGCCGGCGGTGCCGGTCAGCGTGATGAAGTCGCACTCCGGGTCCATCAGCAGATTGAGCGCAAAGTTTTGTTCGCGGTTGCGGGCGGTCACGCCCCAGACCGCGTTTTTGCCGTGGGTGTATTCCTTCAAGGTGCGCAAGACAGCGGTCTTGCCAGTGATCTCGGTGACCTTGGCGTAGAGCGGCGCGGCGCCAGGCGCCTCCAGGAACACGAACTGGTTGATGAGCAAGGCCGGCACCATCGGCCCGCTGATGCGGTAGTAGGTGAGACCGCCTTGCTGCCAGCTCTCCATCGTCTTGCCGTGCTTGTCCCAGAAGTCGGCGGGTAAGGGCAAGACGCCGGTGTAGAGCAGGTCGCCGTCTTCGAGCGTTTTGTCGTTGAAATAGTCTTCGGCAGGCAGGCCAAGCGCACGCGCTTTGATGCGCATGTTGATGTCTTTGGACACCAGCACCACATCGCGCCCGGGCTGCTGCTCGCGCAAGGCTTGCACCACGCCGAGGATCTGGTTGTCAGCCTTGCCGATCGGCAGGCCAGCGGGTAATTGCACGTCGATCAGGTTGGTCTGGAAAAACAACTTGCCGCCGGCTTCGCGGTGGCCCGTTCGCGAGAGCAGCAAGCCCTCGGACATTCCGGAGGCGCCGCGCGTGGGCATGCTGGCCGCGAGCGCATCGAGGTCGCGGCTGACTTGGCGGGCATTGCGGGCGACTTCGGTCATGCCGCGCTTGTGGCCGTCGAGCTCTTCGAGCGTGATCATCGGCAGATAAACGTCGTGCTCCTCGAAGCGGAACAGCGAGGTCGGGTCGTGCATCAGCACATTGGTGTCGAGTACGAAAAGCGTCGCTGGCCCGGTGCCACGCGGCTTGCGCGATGGGGAAACGGCAGGGCTTGTCGTGCGCAGCGGCGCGAAGGCTGTGGGCGAGGCCGCCGGGGGCAATTTCGGCGACGCTGTACGCGGCGCCAGAGGCGCAGGCGGGCGAGCCGTCGGCATGGCGACACCGTCGAACAGGTCGAGCACGGCCGGCGAAGCTGGCTCGGCGGCGGCCCGGGCTTTCTGTGTGCGTTTGACGGGTCGGGGCGCGGCTTGCGATTCGAAATCCGTTGGGCTCAGCTGGGCAGCGCGTTTGGCAGGCGGTTTGGGCAAAGGCATGTTGGTGTGGGCCAGAAGGCCGCTAAAAAACAAAAAAGCCGCGCAGTCGGTTGCGCGGCTTGTTCTTGGGGGTGTGAATCGCAATTCACCGAAGTGAGCCTTGGCAGTTCAGCGGTGGCTCAGGCGGCTTTCTTGATGGCCTTGACGGCTTTCAAAACTTCTTCGACATGGCCAGCCACTTTGAGGCCGCGCCATTCGCCGCGCAACACGCCTTCGCCGTCGATCAAGAAGGTGCTGCGTTCGATGCCTTTGACCTTCTTGCCGTACATGATCTTGTTCTTGACCACGCCAAACATGTGGCAAAGCTTTTCCTCGGTGTCAGCGATCAGCTCGAAGGGCAGCTCAAGGCTTTGCTTGAACTTGTCGTGCGAGATCATGTTGTCGCGCGAGACGCCGAAAACGACGGCGCCGGCTTTGACGAACTCTTTATGGTGATCGCGAAATTGCATCGCTTCGGTGGTGCAACCGGGAGTGTTGTCCTTCGGGTAGAAATAGAGCACCACGAGCTTGCCAACGAAGGCCTGTGGCGTGAACTTCACGCCGCCTGTCGCGAGCGCTTCAAATTCCGGGAGGGGTTTATTGAGGGCTGGCGTCATTGAATCTTCTGCTCGGTTGCGCCTGTGCGGGCGTAGGGGCCAATTATAAGGGTTGCGCCATCCCCGACCTGCGGTTGCCAGGCCCGAAAAGCATCGTCTTGGCTGCCGTTTGTCGACAGGCTCTAGAAGAGCAGGGCCGCCACCACGGAGCGGCCTTCGGCCAGCAGCACGTTGTAGGTGCGGCATGCGGCTGCGGTGTCCATCGTCTCGATGCCAATGCGGCGTTCGATCAATGCTCTCAAGAGCGCGGGGCGCGCGAAGCGGATGCGTTCGCCGCTGCCGAAGATCACCAGCTCCGGTTGAAGCTCGGCCAACGATGCAAAGTGCGCCTCGGCCAGCTCGGCAAAACTCGCAACCGGCCACGCGCGCACTTCACCCTGCCACGGAACGATCACGCTCTGTCGGTGTTCCGTGCCATTGACGGCCACGCCGCCCGGGCCATAGCGCGCGATTGCGTTTTGGCCTTCCATCCGATCTGCTTGAAGCTTCATGCGTCACCACCCCTGTGCCAAAATTCTAAGTTCCGCGCAAGCCCCAGCATCTGGAGGTCGATTGAACCCCATCGTCAAGTCAGCCAAGCTCGCAAACGTGGCCTACGACATTCGCGGTCCCGTGCTTGAGAAGGCGCGGCAAATGGAGGAAGAGGGCCACAAGATCATCAAGCTCAACATCGGCAACGTCGCCGAGTTCGGGCTGGAGCCGCCGGACGAGATCGTGCAAGACATGATCCGCAACATCCCGCACGCGGCCGGCTACACCGATTCGAAAGGCCTCTTTGCGCCGCGCAAGGCGGTGGTTCATCGCACGCAGCAGCAAGGCGTGCGCGGCGTGACGCTCGACGATGTCTACCTCGGCAACGGTGCCTCCGAGTTGATCGCGATGAGCATGAGCGCCTTGCTCAATGATGGCGATGAGGTGCTGATCCCCGCGCCTGATTTCCCGCTCTACACCGCAGTCGTGGGCCTCTCGGGCGGGCGGCCGGTGCACTATGTTTGTGACGAGGGCGCTGGCTGGTTGCCTGACATCGCAGACATCGAACGCAAGATCACCTCGCGCACTCGCGGCATCGTGGTCATCAACCCGAATAACCCGACAGGCGCGCTCT
>JAYWGR010000102.1:0-6797 GCA_043778145.1 Rhizobacter sp. | reverse complement strand
GTGGGGCAACTGAGCCAAACCACCCAGCAAAACGCCAGCAGCTCCGAAGAGCTTGCCGCCACCGCCGAAGAGATGAGCAGCCAGGCCGAGCAACTGCAGGAGGCGATGAGCTTCTTCAAGCTTGGCGACTACCGCGCACCGCCTGCGCAGGTGCATGCGTCCACCCGCACCCAGCGCGCTGCGCCGCAGCTGCGCGCATTGCCGAAGCCGGCGGATCGCCGCCGCGCACCGGCTGGTGCCAAACGAACGCGCACGCTCGCCGCGACGGGCTCCGCGGACGCCGGGGACGACGAGCCCGACGAAGCCCAATTCGCCCGCTTTTGACCGCGGGGTACCGGCATGGCCAGCTTGACCGATCATGAGTTCAATCGCTTCCAGCGCTTTATCTTCGATGCAGCCGGCATCACGTTGTCGGCATCGAAAAAGCCGCTGGTGAGCGGGCGCCTGGCCAAGCGATTGGCGCAGAGCGGCTGCGCAAGCTATGCGGAGTACCTCGACCTCCTCGCAAGCCAAGACGCTGCGGCCGAGGCGCAAGTGGCGGTCGATCTGTTGACGACCAACGAGACCTATTTCTTCCGCGAGCCGAAGCACTTCGAGCTGCTGCGCGAGCTCGCTCAGGCCGCGCGCGCCGAGCGGCGAACGCTGCGCATCTGGAGCGCGGCATGCTCAAGTGGCGAGGAGGTCTACAGCATCGCGATGGTGCTTGACGACATCCTGGGCAGCGCCTCGCCCTGGGAGGTGCTGGGCTCGGACATCAGCACCCGCGTGCTGCGCCGCGCGCGAGGCGGCCACTATCCGTTGGAGCGCACGGACCACATTCCGCCCGCGTACTTGAAGAAGTACTGCCTGCGCGGGATCGATGCGCAAGCCGGCACCTTGCTCATCGAACGGCAGCTTCGCCAGCGGGTGCGTTTTGCGCAACTCAACCTCAACGAAGCACTGCCGCATCTCGGCGCGTTCGATGTGATCTTCCTGCGCAACGTGATGATCTATTTCAGCGGCGACACCAAACGCCAAGTGGTTGCCCGGGTGCTGGGTGCGCTCAAGCCCGGCGGGTACTTTTGCATCGGGCATTCCGAGAGCCTCAACGACATCAGCAGCGCGGTGCGGCAAGCTGCACCATCGGTCTACCGCAAACCGTGAGTGCCGCCGCCGCGCCGGCGCGCCTGCCGCCCATCGCGATCTATCTGGCCCCGGGCGACTATGCCGTTGGTGATGCGCGCCACCGCATTCGCACCTTGCTCGGCTCGTGTGTGTCGATCACCTTGTGGCAGCCATCGCGGCAGTTGGGTGCGATGTCGCATTTTTTGCTCGCCGAGCGCGGCCCGGGCCGCAGCTCGCCAGCGGGCGAACTCGATGCGCGCTATGGCGCCGAGGCCTTGACGTTGATGCTGCGTGACCTCGCCGCGCGCGGCGTGAGCCCGCACGATTGCGAGGCCAAGCTCTTTGGCGGCGGCAACATGTTCCCTGGCCAGGCCCGCGACACACCGCTTCGCGTGGGCCAGCGCAACGGCGATGCGGCGCGCGCGATGCTTGAGGCCGAAGGCATTCGCGTGGTGTCGTACAGCTTGTTCGGCAGCGGCCACCGCAAGATCATGTTTGACATCGCAACAGGCCACGTCTGGTCGCGCCAGCAGCCGATTGGCTCGGCCGCGCCGCCGCTCGCGCAGCCAAGCGACGGCGAGCAACTGCCGCAAGGCGGCTCGGCGTGATGCTGCTCGTTGCGGCGAGGCGCTGCTCGCGCAGAGCTCATGAGTGCTCGGGAGCAGGCGCCTCATGAACCCGATTCGTGTGCTCGTTGTTGACGATTCGGCCGTGGTGCGCCAGGTCGTCAGCGCGTTGCTGCAGCGCGCGCCCGGCATCGAGGTGATTGCCGCTTGCGCCGATCCGCTGCTGGCCAAGGAGCGCATGCGGATCGCGTGGCCGGATGTGCTGGTGCTCGATGTCGAGATGCCGCGCATGGACGGCATCACTTTCCTCCGCCAGATCATGGCCGAGCGGCCGACGCCGGTGGTGATTTGCTCGACGCTGACCGAGCAAGGCGCCAAGACCAGCATGGAGGCGATGTCGGCCGGTGCGGTGGCGATCGTCACCAAGCCGAAGGTCGGGCTGAAGCAGTTCTTGACCGAGGCCGGTGATGAGCTCGTGGCCACCGTGCGTGCCGCCGCTCGCGCCAATGTGCGGCGCTTGGCCGCACGGGCTGCGGCCGGCCCGGCGCTTGCGGCGCCCATGCCGGTGCCAGTGAAGCACACCGCCGATGTGATCCTGGCGCCGGCTGCAACGCGGGCGATGGCGCAAACCACCGAGCGCATCGTCGCCATCGGCACCTCGACCGGCGGCACGCAGGCGCTCGAAGAAGTGCTCACGAGATTGCCGCGCGTGTCGCCCGGCATCGTGATCGTGCAGCACATGCCGGAGAAGTTCACGGCCGCATTCGCAGCGCGGCTCGATGGGCTCTGCGAGATCACGGTCAAGGAGGCGGCCCATGGCGACCGCGTCATGCCGGGCCAGGCCTTGATTGCGCCGGGCGGCCGGCACTTGCTGCTGCGCCGCAGCGGCGCGCAATACCACGTCGATGTGGTCGATGGCCCGCTGGTGAACCGCCACCGGCCATCGGTCGATGTGCTGTTCCGCTCGGTCGCCAAGTGCGCGGGGCCGAATGCGCTCGGCATCATCATGACCGGCATGGGCGACGATGGCGCCGCCGGCCTGCTTGAGATGCGCCACGCCGGCGCTCAGACCCTTGCTCAAGATGAAGCAAGCTGCGTGGTCTTCGGCATGCCCAAAGAAGCGATCAAGCGGGGTGGCGCGATGAAGCAGGTGGGCTTGCTGGCCATCGGCGGCGAGATCGTGGCATTCAGATCGCGGTGAGTGCCCACATGCTCACGCCAATCGGCGAGCGGGCCGATCAATAGCGGATCTGCGAGACCGCTCGAAGCTCATCGGGCGAGGCGGTGCCGTAGCCGAAGAACTCGAGGTAGGCCGGGATCATTTCGAACAGCATGTCGGTGCCGACCTGGATGCGGCAGCCCTTGGCCTTTGCAGCGGCCAGCAGCGGCGTGATGGCCTGCTTCATCACGACCTCGCCGACGAAGGTGCTGCGCGCGATGCGCGACACATCGAAGGGCAGCGGGTCGCTCTCGTTCATGCCGAGCGGTGTGGCGTTGACGATGAGGTCAAAGCCGGCCGGGTCGTTGGAGCCGGTCGTGACTTCAAGCCTTGGGTAGTGCTCGCGCAGGCGGCCGGCGAGGGCATGCGCTGAGGCCGCGAAGTGGTCAAACAGCGCGAGCTCGGCCACGCCAGCGGCGGCAAGCGATGCGGCAATCGCCGAGCCCACGCCACCACTGCCCGAGACCAAGGCCCGCGCGCCTTTGAGCTGCAGGCCTTTGCGCTGCACGCCGCGCACGAAGCCGGCGCCATCGAACTGATCGCCGAGCAGCGTGCCGTCAGGTCGCAACAAGATGGCGTTGCAGGCACCGGCAATGCGGCCGGTGGGCGTGACCTCGTCGACCAGCGAATTGGTCGCAATCTTGTGCGGCATCGTGACGAGGGCGCCGCGCAGGTTGGTGAATTTGAAGACGGCCTTGAGCGTTGTCGGGTAATCCTCGGGGCGCACGCCCATCGGGATCACCACGGCATCGATGCCTTGCTTCTCGAACCAGGGGTTGTAGATCATTGGCGCTTTGAAGGCTTCGGTCGGGAAGCCGAAGTGGCCGATGAGGGTGGTTTTGCCGGTGATCATGTTGGCGCTCGCGGTTCAACGTTTTCAGGCGGATGCTTTGGCGAGCTTGGCCTCGCTCACGGCGAGTTCGCGCAGCGCCTCGTACTCGCGCTCTTCGACTGGCACCGCATTCGGGTTGCCGAGGTCCTTCATGTGGACGCGGTGCGTCTCGCGGGCACTGAAGGCGGCGATGGCGGCGATGCAGGTGACGGCCAGCGTGATGGCGCCCACCGTCATCGGGATGTTGGCTGCGCCAGGGGGCGCCACGTAGGCAAAGAGCGCTGGCAGCAAGGCCGTGACCAAGGTGCCGAGGTTCTGCGAGATGGCCATCGCCGAGACGCGGTTGCGGGTGCGAAAGAGCTCTGGGTAGAAACTCGGAAACACCGCGTTGTAGCCCTGGTAGACCACGCCCCACATCAACAGCGAGACGGTGATCGCCAGCGGCACATTCTTGATGCTGATGGCGTAGAGGTAGGCGAACGACAGGATGCCCGCGCCAAGCGCGCCCACGATGATCGGCGGCCGCCGGCCAATGCGGTCGGAGAGGTTGCCCACATACGGGATCACGATCACCGCGAGGCAGTTGCCGAGCACCGGGATCCAGAGGTACACATCCTTGCTGAAGCCGATGCCGTAGCCGGCTTGCACCGCATAGGCCGCCCCGAAGATGGCCGTGACCACCGGGATCACGTTCATCAGCGCCATGCAGATGACACGCAGCATGTCGGGCCAGCTGGTCGTGATGGCTTGCATGATCGGCGACTTGGGCACCGCGCCGCTGGCATCGACTTCGGCGAATGCCGGTGTCTCCTCGACTTCGCGGCGGATGATGTAGCCCGCGATGATCACGACGAAGCTGAGCAGGAACGGGATGCGCCAGCCCCAGGAGTTGAAAGCGTCTTCGGGCATGTAATGCGCCAGCGGCAGAAAGATGGCTGCAGCAAGGATTTGCCCGAACTGCACGCCTTGCAGCGTGAAGCTCGCATAGAAGCCCCGCCGCCCGAACGGCGCGTGCTCCAGGATCATCGAGCTGGCGCCCGATATTTCACCGGCCACCGCAAAGCCCTGCATCAGCCGCAGCACCACGAGCAGCGCCGGCGCAAGCAGGCCGACCTGGTCGTAGGTGGGCAACAGGCCGACCGCCATGGTTGAAAAACCCATCAGGAACATGCAGATCAGCAGCACCTGCTTTCGGCCATGCGTGTCGCCCCAGTGGCCGAGGAAGAAGGCGCCGATCGGGCGAGCCACGTAGCCCACGCCATAGGTCGCGAGCGAGGCCACGATGGCGGTTTTCGGGTCGCCTTTGGGGAAGAAGATCTGCGGGAAGATCAGCGAGGCGGCGGTCGCGTAGATGAAGAAATCGTAGTACTCGAGCACCGAGCCGATCCAGCCGCTCGCCGTGGCCTTCTTGGTTTGATGCCGTCCATGCGGCTCGCCTTGGAGCTCGCCGTGCGGTGCTGCTTGCATCATCGTCGTCATGCTTGTCTCCGGTGGGTCTTGTTGAAACCACCTGCCGATGCCGAAGCCTGTGCAGCGGGTGGATTCGACCAATGTAGGCAGCGGCTTGGGTTTTTCCCATGAGCGTCTTGCCCGAGGCGGTCGATCATCGATCGCGGGCGAGCGTGGGGCGTTCGCAACTCGGGTTACTCCTAGGCGCCGTCATGACCGCACTTCTATGACTGCACTTCTATGACCGCACCCGACATCGACCGCTCGCTGCTGATCGAAGGCCTGGGCAAAGGGCTGCGAGTGATCGAATCGTTCTCTGACCAACACCCGCGGCTCACCGCCTCGGAGGCCGGAGCGCTGGCGGGCCTGACGCGCACCGCCGCGCGCCGCTACTTGTTGAGCTTGGTGCACTTCGGCTATGCCGCCACCGACGGCAAGCATTACTGGCTGCTGCCTTCGGTGCTGCGCCTCGGCAGCAGCTACTTGGAGGCCGCGCGGCTGCCGCGTCTTGTTCAACCGTTCTTGCAACGCATGTCGATGCAGACCGGCGAGACGGCCAACCTGAGCGTGCTCGACGGGCACGACGTGGTCTACCTCGCGCGCAGCAATTCGCCTCGGGTCGTGTCGATCGGCTTTCATGCGGGCGCGCGGGTACCGGCGCATGTGGTGTCAGCCGGCTTCGTGGTGCTTGCAACCTTCACGCTGCAAAAGCTCGAAGCCTGGACGGCTGAGCACGACTTCGCCCGCTTCACGCCGCAGACGATCACCGAGCCACAGCGCATCCGCGAGGCGGTTGCGGTGGCGCGGCGGCAAGGCTATTCGCTGGTCGATCAATACCTCGACACCGGCCTGGGCGGCCTGGCGGTGGCGCTGACCGACCGCAAAGGCCAGTGCAGCGGCGCGATCAGCGTGACCTTTCAGACCCAAAGCTACCCAGCTGGCGCGGCCTTGACCAAGCTGCTGCCGCCACTTCAAGACGTGGTGCAGGTGCTGCGCGCAGTGATCTAACCCTTGATCGGAACGGCAGCGGGGAACCGTGTTTTCAGCCAGTCGGCCAGCATGCGTTTTTCATAGGGCAGGGGGCCGGAGGTGCTGGCGGTGCTGGTGCGGCGCAGGTAGTCCAAATCGGCCACGACCTCATTGCCGCTTTGCAGCAGCTGGCCATCGGCGGCGGTCAGCGAATAGCGCAGCGTGATGCGGGGCCAATCGGCGCCGCCGCGCGCAATGCGCACATCGCCCGCGCCGATCCGGCGTGCAGGCGATCCGGCGAGCACCAGATCGAGCACGTCGATCTTCAGGGTTTGGCCCGCGGCGATTTGCGCGCTGCCGCGGGTCTTCAAATAGTCGCCCAGCACCTGAAGATTGGCGCTGGGCTGAAACGGCGTCTGGCCGGCATCGGCATAGGCCGGCGGGTTGACGAACGCGACCTCGACTTGCCCGCCAGCGTGGGCAGCGGCTGCTGCGCCAGCGAGCCCGGCGACGACTGCGATGCGCCGGAGCGCGGGCAGATCAAACCGCCACAGGTGCCTTGATGGGAGGATGGTGTTCATAGCCAGTCACCTCGAAATCGTCGTACTCGTAGTCGAAGATCGACGCGGGTTTGCGCCGGATCGCAAGCGTCGGGTAC
>JAYWGR010000101.1:0-2575 GCA_043778145.1 Rhizobacter sp. | reverse complement strand
CGCTGCAAGCGTGACGGCCGTTCGCTGTTGGCAAGCGGCGTCGGAGAGCCCGGCCGCTTGAGGCTTGACGCCGCCGCGGGTGACTGCGGCGTGCTGGTCTGCGCCTCATTCAGCGTGCCACGGGCATGCTGCTGCCCGCTACGAAAGGTAGGTTTCATCTGTTCGCGGCCCTTTGGGTGCCTCAGTGGCAAGTGGGTGAAGGTCGAATCACGGCGCGGCACCCAAGGCGTGGGCTCTGACGTTGACAAACCAACTGCCAATCGAGTTTGTATGCGCCGTGATGACACTTCACTGGCGAATCCGAACTTCTGATGGCCTTGGCGAATACGGTTTGCAGGCGGCTCAGCATTCGCCAAAAACCAGACGTTCACAACGACGAATTGATCTCATTCCACGGCGTGCCTTGCGGCGCCACCGTCAGCACTTGCGCTGCACGGTGAGCGTTCGGTCAGCCTCTCGCAGCTACGCAGGCAGATCATTCGCGGAGTGCTGGCCATGGGCCGCCTCCAGCGCCAACCTGCCGCTGATTCGGCTCGCGACGGCCACCACTTCCGCCACGGTCCAGGGTTCATCCCCGGTGCACAGATCAGGCCGAAGCCGCAGGACTGCCTCCAGCGCCTGCTTGCCACCGCCATTGCTGGCGATGGCCACCACCTGTTCGGTGGTCAAGGCATGCTCCCCGGTGCACAGATCAGGCCGCAGCCGCTGGACGGCCTCCAGCGCCTGCTTGCCACCGCCATTACTTGCGATGGCCACCACCTGTTCGGTGGTCAAGGTATGCGTCCCGCTGCACAGCTCCGGCAGCAGATTGTGGCTGGCCTCCAGCGCCTGCTTGCCACCGTTGTTGCTCGCGATGGCCACCACCTGCGCGATGGTCAAAGCATGCTCCCCGGTGCACAGCTTGGGCAGCAGCTTAAGGATGGTCATCAGCGCATGCTTGCCACCGTTGTTGCTCGCGATGGCGACCACCTGCGCGGTGGTCAAAGCATGTGGCCCGGTGCACAGCTCGGGCAGCAGCTTTTGGATGGTCTCCAGCGCATGCTTGCCGCCGTCGTGGCTCGCGATGGTCACCACCTGCTCGGTGGTCAGGGCGTGTTCCCCGACGCTCAGAATGGGCAGCAGCCTTTGGGTCGTCTCCAGCGCCTGCTTGCCACCGGTGTTGCTCGCGATGGCCACCACCTGCGCGGTGGTCAAGGCATGGTCTCCCGTGCACAGCGCAGGCATCAGCATGCGGATGGCCATCATTGCCTGCTTGCAACCGCCGTTGCTCGCCATGGATACCACCTGCTGGATGCTCAAACTCAAAGGCGCGACCGTGAGTTCGTGGCGCAGACGATGAAGCGTCTCCAGTGCAGGGCGTTTGCCGAGCCGAGCGATTCTGCCCAGCTGATGGTCCGTGAGCTGCAGTGGCAGTGCTTTCAGGTCTGCAGCAACTCGCAGCAGTTCCGCCAGCGCGAACTCGCCGGCTTTGACCTTGACGATCTTGACGACCGCGGCTCGGTCAAGGTCTGGCAGCAACTGCTGCACTGCGGAGTAGTCCCTTGCCAAGAACTGCAGCGACGCAAATCGCTTGCTGATCGTGTGAATCTCGCCGTGTCCGAATCCGTGCGCCGTCAAGGCCTGATGGTGATGGATCACCGCGGCTCGCGACTGAGGCTGGAGGGATTCGATCTGCTTCGAGCTGTACCCCAACTGGACAAGCGCGTCGCGCTGGGCTTGGGCGCCGGGCGAGTCCGGGGGCTCGCTGCCGTGCTTGGTCTCCAGACCGGCCGGGCGATCAACGTCGTCAGCTCCGCTAAGCAGGGCGACGATTTCGTCCGCGTCAAACGCCTGAATGTCCGCATCCGGTTCCTCCTGCGCCGGCAATGGGCTTTCCCGATGCGCAAGCCCTTGGTTCGCCAAGCCGCCGTGCTCAGCAATTGGCGGGCTCGCGCTCGCCTGCGTCTGACCAAACAACGCGATCAGCTCGTCAACATCCTGATGCGACAACCCACGCAACCCAGGCGCTGCGCGCGAGGACAGCGGCTGGGGCGAGCCGATGGACGTCTCGCTGAAGTCAGAGACGCTGCCGGGTGATTGGGGCCGCTCCGCCGAGCGGGTCCAGATCATTGGCGGGATATCGAGGTTTCGAGCGTTGCGAAACAACTCGACGATCTCTTCGTCCAGCGCGTGCGGGAATATGTCGATTTCCCGCGGCAACACCGACGGGCTGGTTGGTGGCTCAAGCATCTGGCCCGCCAGGGGCTGAGCTTCGTGAAGCAATGCGGCCAAATGGTCGGCTTCGTCTGGCGATAACCGATGCGGGTCCAGGTTCTCGATTTGGTCCAGCGGCAGCGGCGTGAGCGATCGCGACAGGCTGGCCGAGGCAGAACCCTGGCCAGCGGCATCGGCCAACGTCGGGTACTGCCATGGGCCGGCTCCCGCCTCATGCGGTGGGCTGACGCCCCGCATGATCGGTCGCTGCGGCGCCTTAGCTTCGGTCTCTGGTCGAATCGGCCGCGGCTGATATGCCGCGTCGAGCCCCGTGCGCTGCAAGCGTGACGGCCGTTCGCTGTTGGCAAGCGGCGTCGGAGAG
>JAYWGR010000100.1:0-6916 GCA_043778145.1 Rhizobacter sp. | reverse complement strand
GAAGAAATCGCCGCGCTTGCTCGCAACCAGCACCGCGTTGCCGCGCGTGGCCGCGAGCCCGGCCTGCGCCTAGACCGCGCCAATGGCGACGGCTTTGGCGACATCCTCATGACCGATTGGGGCGCCCGCATCCTCGATGAATGCGCACCGATTGCGGCTGCGCTCGATGCCGCCAACGGCGGCTCCTTGCACGCGGAAGCACTGCGCTCCGCGGCCATCGCCTTGCGGCAGCCGGAGTCGCTGCCGTCGGCCCGCGTGCTGGAGTCGATCCGCCAAGAGCATGACGATGCGTACATCGCCTTCGTCCGCAAGCAATCAGAAGACGCGCGCGCGCACATGCTCGCATTGCCGTTTCCCACGGCTGTGCAGACGCGGTTCAACGAGCTCGCGCAAGCCTCGATCGATGCGCAACGGCGCATCGAAGCGGCTGACACCATGCCTTTCGAGATCTACCGCCGCGAGTACCTCGACCCGCGGCGCTTGCGCGCGCACGGGCAATGAGGGCAGTGAAGTCCGGCCGCTACTTGGCGAGGTAATCGAACACGACGCGGCCGAGGCCGAGCGTCAAATCAGCCAGGATGTGCCGGGCCTCGACGATCTCCAGCACCGGCAGATCGGCCACCGGCGCCAACGCGTGGTGGAACAGTTCGAGCCGCGCCGGCCCGCTCCAGGCGCCCTTCACCGTCACATCGAGCATCGGGTAATCGACGATCTCGCAGATGCGCGGCGTGCCGTCAACATGCGGAATGATCTTGAGCAGCAAGTTGCGGCCCTCGACAAGCCGCCTTTGCTCGGACGCGATGTCGAGTGCGCGGTGCTTGTAGCCCATCGTGCCCACAGCCACTTCCACGGGGCCGTAGTTCAGCCGCCCGACCAGCGTGTCGGAGTGCGTCTTGAGCGATGGCTTGGCGAGCTTCTTCGGAAAGCCCCACAACTCGCGGCCACCGGCGGTGGGCGGGTGATCGTCGAGGTACATCGCGTGGGTATAGGCCGCCGGCTTGCCCTCGAAGATCACCGGGATCACTTGGCCGCTTTCGGTGTAGTCACCGAAGCCCGTTGAATCGGGCATGCGGATGAACTCATAGCTGACGAGTGCGCGCGGGTCGATCTCCATCGGCTCGGGCACCACAGCACGCAATGCCTCTGGGTCGGTGCGGTACGTGATGATCAAGTACTCGCGGTTGATGAAGCGGTACGGCCCCATCGGAAACGCAGGGCTGGTGAGCGGCATCGCAAAGGCGGTTTCGCGGACTTGAGCGAGCTTCATGCGGGAGCTTCCTTTCAATGAATTCGCGCTCAGTTCTACACTCGATTTGTCAACGCCTTGTGACAGGCAAACCGAGACTTCATCAATGGCCGAGAGCATCCACGAGTTTCATGACGACCCGCGCAATGCGGACATCCGCATCTGGGTCAACGGCGCGCTGAAGCCTCGCCACGAGGCCGTGGTGTCGGTCTTCGACAGCGGCTTCGTGCTGGGCGACGGCGTGTGGGAAGGCCTGCGCGTGGTCGACGGCCACCCTGTCTTTCTCGATGCTCACCTCGACCGCCTGTTCGAAGGCGCCAAAGCGATCGCGCTCGACATCGGCCTCACCCGCGCTGAGCTCACGAGCGCGATCTACGCCACGCTGGCCGCCAACGGCATGACCGACGGCGTTCACATGCGGCTGATGGTGACGCGCGGCGTCAAGCGCACGCCCTACCAAGACCCGCGCGTGACGATCGGGCCGGCAACCGTTGTCATGATCCCCGAGTACAAGCTCGCCAAGCCCGAGACGCTGGCTGCGGGGCTCACGCTGTTCACGGTCCATGTGCGCCGCGGCTTCCCCGATGTGCAAGACCCAAAGCTCAACAGCCACAGCAAGCTCAACTGCATCACCGCCTGCATTCAGGCTTACACGGCCGGTGCTGACGAAGCGCTGATGCTCGACCCGCACGGCTTCGTGGCCACCTGCAACTCGACGCACTTTTTCATCGTCCGCAAAGGCGCGGTCTGGACGTCGACGGGCGACTACTGCCTCGGCGGCATCACCCGCAGCAACGTGTTGCAGGTGTGCCGTGAAGCCGGCATTCCGGCCTTCGAGAAGAACTTCAGCTTGACCGAGGTTTACAGCGCCGAGGAAGCCTTTGTGACCGGCACCTTCGCCGGCCTCGCGCCGGTGCGCATGATCGATGGCCGCGTGATCGGCGAAGGCCAGAAGCCAGGCGAGAGCCAACCCGGCCCGATGGTCGCGCGCTTGCAAGCGCTCTACAAAGACCTGGTCGCGCGAGATGTAGCGGCCAAGGCGCCATCGCCATGACGCCGCTGCGCATCGCGATGTGGAGCGGCCCACGCAACATCTCGACGGCCATGATGCGTGCCTTCGAGAACCGCGAAGACTGCGTCGTCAGCGATGAGCCGCTCTACGCCGCTTACCTCGCCGCAACTGGACTAGACCACCCGGGCCGAGAAGATGTGATCCGCGCTGGCCAAACCGATTGGCGCGAGGTCGTCAATGCACTCACCGGCCCCGTGCCGCAAGGCCGCGCCGTCTGGTACCAAAAGCACATGAGCCACCACGTGCTGCCCGGCATGGCGACCGACTGGGTGCACTCGCTCACCAATGTGTTTTTGATCCGCGCACCGGAGGCGGTGGTCGCGTCGTACTTGAAATCGCGCGCGACCATCACGCCGGCTGACATCGGCTTGCTTCAACAAGCCGAACTGTTCGATGAGGTCTGCGCGCGCAACGGGCACGCGCCGCTCGTGATCGATGCCGATGTCTTCCTGCGTGACCCTGCCACTCAGCTTCAAGCCTTGTGCGATCACGTGGGCATCGCCTTCTCACCGCGCATGCTGCGGTGGCCGGCCGGGCCGCGCGCGAGCGACGGCATTTGGGCGCCGCATTGGTACGACGCCGTCTGGAAGTCGACCGGCTTCGAGCCCTGGCGCGCCCGCAACGTCGATCTCGACAGCGCCGCGCGAGCGGTCGCCGCGGCATGCCGACCTGCGTATGAGCGCTTGCTTGCCCACGCGGCATGACCGCGCCGAGTCAATAGGTCTCGAGGTGCAACCGGCCTTCGTTGCGCAGCGTCGTGCCGACCGCCTCCCATGAGAGGCCAGCGTCTTCGGCCACGTCGCGCAGCGCAAGCACCACGCCTTCTTCCATGCTTTTGAGGCCGCAGACGTAGAAAGCGGTGTTCGAATCTTTCAGCAGCGCGGCCAGATCAGCGGCGCGCTCGCGCATCAGATCTTGCACATAGCGCTTCGGCTGGCCAGGCGTGCGCGAGAAGGCGAGGTTGATGTCGATGAAGTCCTTCGGCAGCTTCTGCAACGGGCCGAAGTACGGCAGCTCTTGCTGGGTGCGCGCGCCGAAAAAGAGCAGCAGCTTGCCGCCCTCGAACTTCGGGGAATCTGGCCCCCAGGCCGCGGCCTCGCCACGTCCGCCCCCCATGGCAGGTGAGGAAGCTTGGGACGGCCCGGCGCCTCCTCGCCGCAGCCGGCGCCGCCATTCGGTCATCGCACGCATAGGCGCGCTGCCGGTGCCGGTGCAGATCATCACGATGTTCGACTTCGGGTGATTCGGCATCAAAAATGAGCTGCCGAACGGGCCAATCACCTGAACCGAGTCGCCAACTTTCAAGTCGCACAGGTAGTTGGATGCGACACCGCGAACCGGATGGCCGCTGTGATCTTCGGTCACGCGTTTGACCGTGAGCGACAAGTTGTTGTAGCCCGGCCTCTCGCCGTTGCGCGGGCTGGCAACCGAGTACTGGCGCGCGGTGTGCGGCCGGCCATGCGCATCAACACCCGGCGGCACGATGCCGATCGATTGACCTTCGAGCACCGGGAACGGCAACGCGCCGAAGTCGAGCACGACGTGGTGCGTCTCGCTCGCAAAGCCGGCCTCGGTGCAGTTGAAGTTGCCAACGACTGTTGCCACGGCCGGCGCCTTCGGGCCGTAGAGGTTGGTGTAAGCGTGGGCTGCCGACCAGGGCGGCAGCACCGCGCCGAAGGCCGCCGATCGAAACGGCGCGGCTTGAATCGGCGCAGCGTTCTTGTCTGCGGAGGCATCGATTGCAGCAACCACAGCCGCCGCATCATCGGCTTCGCCAAGTGCATCGGCCGGTAATTCAGCGGGCAGCTCATCCCAAGTCAGCTGCTCGTCAACCGAATACGCGCTTGCCTTCGGCACCGCACGCCAGTTGTCGATCGAGCCCGTGGGGCATGGTGCGATGCACGCCATGCAGCTGTTGCACACATCGGCGCGCACCACGTAGTTGCGCTCATCGTGCGTGATGGCACCGACCGGGCAAGTGGCCTCGCAGGTGTTGCAGCGAATGCAAAGCTCGGGGTCGATCAAATGCTGCTGGATGACGGCGGCGCCCATGCTCAGTTGAATCGCACGTACTCGAAGTCGACCGCTTGCTTGTTGATGCCGATGGCCGGTGGCGCAATCCAGTTCGCAAAGCGGCCAGGCTCCACCACGCGGCCCATCAGCGAGGCCACAAAAGCGCGGTCACTCGCAGTCGGCAGCCAGCTGTCTTTCTTCGCCGCCCATTCGGCATCGCTGACGACGCGGCCATCGGGCGACATCTTGATGCCCGCCAGCGCGCCGATGTTTCGGTGAAAGGCCTTTTGCGGCACGCTCAGCCGATGCGGCAAGTTGGCCTTGGCGAGCACCTTGTTCCAGCGCTCGACGCCGGCCATCGAGTCTTTGATGAAGTCGTCACGCAGCACCTCGTTCAAGGCGTTGAGCATCGGCACTTCTTTCTCGACGAGTTGCCCGTTTTGCACTTCGAGCACGGGGTAGGTGCGGCCCTTCAGAAGATGATCGTCATCGCGCTTGCCTTCCTCATAGCGGCCTTTCAAGCCCGAGCTGTAGAAGGTGGCGGCATTGCTGGATTGATCGGCACCGAAGAGGTCGATCGTCACGCTGTAGTGGAAGTTGAGGTAGCGCTGCAGCGTTGGCAAATCGATCACGCCGGCTGCGCGCAGCAAGGCCACATCGTCGGTCTGCAACTCGTTCATCACTTGCGCAGTTCGCGCGATCACACGCGACACGCCGCTCTCGCCCACGAACATGTGGTGCGCCTCTTCAGTGAGCATGAACTTGGTCGTGCGCGCGAGCGGGTCGAAGGCGCTTTCCGACAAGGCGGCGAGTTGGAACTTGCCGTCGCGATCAGTGAAGTAGGTGAACATGAAGAACGCGAGCCAATCGGGCGTTTGCTCGTTGAAGGCACCGAGGATGCGCGGGTTGTTCTCATCGCCTGAGCGGCGGTCGAGCAATGCATCGGCTTCTTCGCGGCCATCGCGGCCGAAGTGGCGGTGCAACAGGTAGACCATCGCCCACAAGTGGCGGCCTTCTTCCACGTTGATCTGGAAGAGGTTGCGCAAGTCGTACATGCTGGGCGCGGTCAGCCCGAGGTGGCGCTGCTGCTCAACCGATGCAGGCTCGGTGTCGCCCTGCGTGACGATGATGCGCCGCAGGTTGGCGCGGTGCTCGCCGGGCACATCGGCCCACACAGTCTCGCCTTTGTGGTCACCGAACTGCACTTGCCGCGATGCATCGCCCGGGTTCAGGAAGATGCCCCAGCGGTAATCGCGCATCTTCACGTGGCCGAATTGCGCCCAACCCGCGGGATCGACGCTGACGGCCGTGCGCAGATAAACCTCATGGTCCGTCGAGCCTTCGGGGCCAACGTCGTCCCACCAGTTGACGAAGTTGGGTTGCCATTGTTCGAGCGCGCGCTGCAGCGTACGGTCCTCGTTTAAATTGACGTTATTCGGGATTTTTTCGCTGTAATTAATCGTGGACATATGCGCTCGCTATGAATTGAATAAAGTGATCTTTGGTAGTCGTTAGACCCGCGTCCAATCGAATGCCGATTTTTCGCCTGTTCCGTAAACTTTTAGTGCGCCTTTTTCACCTACCGCATTGGGGCGTTGGAAGATCCAATTTTGCCAAGCAGTTAAGCGACCAAACACGCGGGTAAACATATTTTCTGGGCCGTTGAAACGTAAGTTTGCTTCCAGCCCCGTTAATGCGTCTGGTGACATGGCTACGCGTTCCTCCAGCATGATGCGGACCTCGTCTGCAAAATCGATATCGTCTGGGTTGCTCGTGACTAAACCCAATGCGAATGCGGCGTCTGCATCAAGAGCATTACCGATCACCGCGCGCACGGCATCCATGGCGGCTGGTTCGTTGTAAAAACGGCGCTGCAGGCGGCTTTGGTTGGTAGCCATCGGATACAAGCCAAAATTGGCTTCAGACAGCGCAATGGTCGGCGATTGTTTGACATCATTGGGCAATGCCAAATGATAAATACGATCGCAAGCCAGTGCCAGCTCTAAGAATGTACCCGCAAAGCAAGTGCTTTCTTCGACCAAGGCAAATAAGCTGCGCGACGACACATCCAATCGGCTCAAAGTACGGCGCAATAAACCGATTGTTTCACGTACAAACCAATGGTCTTGATGCGCTATCAACACAGCATCCATAGCGAGCACGGCGCTGGCATCGCCGGCAGTTTTCATGACCCACACGCCAATGTCTAATTCGTTGGTACGCATCGCTAAAATGGCGTTGTCAAGCTCACGCGCCAGCTGTAATGGATACCAATGCGACCCAGCCGCTTCGATTGCTGCGGTCGTATTCGGTTGGTTGCCAATCGGCGCAGTCACTGTAAAAGTTGCCACGCGGCGGTTGCGATCAATCGTTACGATCACGTGTTCATAGCGCAAAGCATCTGGTTCGATAGCGCATGCGAGCGCTGGTAAAACAATGCCAATTGCATCGGCTGGGCGATCGCTCAGCTGTGCCAATTGCAACGCGCGCTCGTGGACCGTGGCCGTGAACACAGACGTTTTAGCAATGTCGTCGACCAAGCGCCAGTCTTTGGCTTTTTGTCCGCGCACGCCTTCAACGCTAGT
>JAYWGR010000099.1:0-23330 GCA_043778145.1 Rhizobacter sp. | reverse complement strand
CGCTTGAACAAGACTTGGCGGCGATGCACGAATGGCAGCCCGATGTGGCCATCGGCACCACGCCGGTGGTGCAGGCCGCGAAGGAGCTGACGACTCCGTCGCTCTACTTCACGAACCTGATTTCGGCCCGGCCGCTGATGGGGCCGGCCGGTGCGGGCTCGCTGGCGACTGTCATCAATGCGGCGATCGGTAACAAGGCTCGTTTCGAGCAAATGAAAGACTTCTTCGGCAGCACCGGCACGGGTCACGCGACCGGTGTGTGGGAGGCGACGCAAGGCGTGCCGCAAGACCGCCCCGAGTTCAAGGCCGAGCAGCGCCGGCAGGCTGTCAAGGCAGCGAAGAAGCGCAAGGCGGAGGAGATGGTGTGATGACCGCCGCTTCTACTCTTGTGTTGCTCCCTCTCCCTCTCCCTCTGGGAGAGTGTGGGGGTGAGGGTGCGGGCTGCACCGTAGCCACTCTGCCGCTCGCTGCCCTCACCCTAACCCTCTCCCAGAGGGAGAGGGAACTGGAGTCCGCGGCGCTCACGCCAACCCTCTCCCAGAGGGAGAGGGGCCTGGAGTCCGCGGCCCTCACGCTAACCCTCTCCCAGAGGGAGAGGGAACTGGAGGGCGCAACGTGCTAGTCCTCGACCACGACCGTGCGGGCGGCTACTGGGGCGCCGTCTATGTCTTCACCGCGATCAAAGGCCTGCAGGTCGTGATCGATGGCCCGGTGGGTTGCGAGAACCTGCCCGTCACCTCGGTGCTGCACTACACCGATGCGCTGCCCCCACACGAGTTGCCCATCGTCGTCACGGGCCTGGCCGAAGAGCAGCTCGGCCGCGAAGGCACCGAAGGCTCGATGCGCCGTGCACATGCCGCGCTCGATCCTGATCTGCCGTCAGTCGTCGTCACCGGCTCCATCGCCGAGATGATTGGCGGCGGCGTCACCCCAGCTGGCACCAACATCCAACGCTTCCTGCCGCGCACGATCGATGAAGACCAGTGGCAATGCGCCAACCGCGCGATGTTCTGGCTCTGGTCCGAGTACGGCTTGAAGAAGGTGCCGGCACGCAAGCCCTTCGCCGAACGCCCCGCCGGTGAGCGCCCGCGCGTCAACATCATCGGCCCGAGCTACGGCGCCTTCAATTGCCCGAGCGATCTGGCCGAGATTCGCCGCATGGTGCAAGGCATCGGCGCCGAGGTGAACATGGTGTTCCCGCTCGGCAGCCATCTCGCCGATGTGTCGCGCCTCGTGGAAGCGGATGTGAACATCTGCATGTACCGCGAGTTCGGCCGCATGCTGTGCGAGGCGCTTGAGCGGCCCTACCTGCAAGCGCCCATCGGCCTGCACAGCACGACTGCGTTTCTGCGCTCATTGGGCGAGCTGCTGCACCTCGACCCCGAGCCCTTCATCGAGCGCGAGAAGCACACCACGATCAAGCCGATCTGGGACCTGTGGCGCTCGGTCACACAAGACTTCTTCGGCACCGCAAGCTTTGCCGTCGTTGCCAATGAAACCTACACGCGCGGCATTCGCCACTTCTTGGAGGATGAACTCGGCTTGCCTTGCCAGTTCGCCATCTCGCGCAAAGCTGGCGAGAAGACCGACAACGCCGAGGTGCGCCGCCTCGTCAAAGAGAAGACGCCGCTCGTCATGTACGGCAGCTACAACGAGCGCATCTACCTCGCCGAATGCGGCGGTGGCGGCATGATGAAAGCGACCTTCATCCCCGCCTCGTTCCCGCTGCCGATCATTCGCCGCCACACCGGCACGCCGTTCATGGGCTACGCGGGTGCGACCTACATCGTGCAGGAGTTCTGCAACGCGCTGTTCGATGCGCTGTTCCACATCCTGCCGCTGGGCACCGAGCTCGACCGCGTCGAGCCCACACCGGCGCGTGATGTCGAGCGGGCTAACGCGCAAAGCCAGTGGGATGACGCTGCGCAGGCGTTGCTCGCCGAGTTCGTGAACACCGAGCCGGTGCTCGTGCAGATCTCAGCCGCCAAGCGCCTTCGTGACCGCGCTGAGCGCGATGCGCGCCGCGCCGGTGAAGACTGCGTCAGCGCCGAGCGCGTGCAGCGCGCCCGCGATTCATTGCGTCAAGGAGAGCCGGCATGAGCGGCTTTCACTTCACAGATTCAAAGCATTCGTTCGGGCTTGATGCCGAGCGTCCCAGTTGCTGCGGCGGGTGCTGCAGTGAACCCCGCCGCGGGGCAAACGAGCGGTAACGGCCAAGAGGCCTTTCTGGAGAAATCACCATGGCAGACCCAAGGGAAGGCTCCCTGTCCGGCTTGACGGACAGCGAAGCCAAAGAGTTCCACAGCATCTTCATGACCAGCTTCATCATCTTCACGCTGATCGCCGTCGTCGCGCACTTTTTGGCGTGGCAATGGCGTCCGTGGTTGCCGGGTGCAGCGGGTTACGCGTCCATCGTCCACGACGCCAAAGAAGTGGCCGTGGCTTACATCGCAGTGGCTTTCGCCGCTTAAGGAGGACACACCATGTGGCGTGTATGGAAATTATTCGATCCGCGCAGGACGCTCGTCGCCCTGTTCACTTTCTTGTTCGTGCTCGCGCTGGTGATTCACTTCATCTTGCTCAGCACCGACCGTTTCAACTGGCTCGAAGGCCCGCACAAAACCGTTGCGGCAGGGCAGATGTCGCCGATGCCGGCGGCAGCGCCGAAGTAGTCGCGCTGATTCAGTTCAGCGCCAAAGTGCGGACGAGTTCGGGCGGTCAACCCGGCTCCGTCTGCCGCAACGGGCCCGCCTCACCGCGGCCCGGAGCCCGAATTTGAGGATTCATCATGGCCATGCTCAGCTTCGAACGAAAGTACCGCGTCCGCGGAGGCACGTTGATCGGAGGCGACTTGTTCGACTTCTGGGTCGGGCCGTTCTTCGTGGGGTTCTTCGGTGTCACGACCCTGTTCTTCGCGGCGTTGGGCACCTTGCTCATCGTCTGGGGCGCGTCGCAGGGCCAAACCTGGAACCTCTGGCAAATCAATATCGCACCGCCTGATTTGAAGTACGGCTTGGGCATGGCGCCGCTGATGGAAGGCGGCCTCTGGCAGCTCATCACCGTTTGCGCCATCGGCTCATTCGTCTCGTGGGCGCTGCGCGAGGTCGAGATCTGCCGAAAGCTGGGCATTGGCTACCACGTGCCCTGCGCATTCGCAGTCGCGATCTTTGCTTACGTGACGCTGGTGGTCATTCGCCCGGTGCTGCTCGGCGCCTGGGGGCACGGCTTCCCGTACGGGATCATGAGCCACCTCGATTGGGTCTCGAACACCGGCTACCAGTACCTGCACTTTCACTACAACCCGGCCCACATGCTGGCCGTGAGCTTCTTCTTCGCAACCACCTTTGCACTCTCGCTGCACGGTGCGTTGATCTTGTCGGCCACCAACCCGGGCAAGGGCAAAGTGGTGAAGACCGCGGAGCACGAGAACACCTTCTTCCGCGACACGATCGGCTACTCGATCGGCACGCTGGGCATTCACCGCTTGGGGCTGTTCCTGGCTTTGTCAGCGGGCTTCTGGAGCGCCGTCTGCATCGTCATCAGCGGCCCCTTCTGGACCCGCGGTTGGCCCGAGTGGTGGAGCTGGTGGCTGAACCTGCCGATCTGGAGATGATGACGACCCCAAGGTCGCCGATGTGCAGTTACTAGCCTGACCGCACGAGAACACAGTTTGAGGACGATGACATGGCCGAGTACCAAAACATCTTCACCCGCGTGCAAGCAACGGCACCGGCTTATGCGGGCATCTCGCTACCGCGCGGCGGCAACCGCGAGCGTGAAGGGCCGCCGCTGCATGTGTGGCTGCTCGGCAAGTTTGGTGATGCGCAGCTCGGCCCCATCTACCTCGGCTGGTTGGGCCTGGCCTCGCTGATCTGCGGCTTCATCGCCATCGAGATCATTGGCTTGAACATGCTGGCCTCTGTCAACTGGAGCCCAATCCAGTTCGTGCGGCAGCTGCCTTGGCTTGCACTTGAGCCGCCTCCGCCTGGCATGGGCTTGAAGCTCTTTCCGCCGCTCAACCAAGGCGGTTGGTGGCTGATGGCGGGCTTCTTTTTGACCGCGTCGATCCTGCTCTGGTGGACCCGCATGTACCGCCGTGCGCGCGCACTCGGCATGGGCACGCACGTGGCCTGGGCCTTTGCGGCAGCCATCTGGCTCTACCTCGTGCTCGGCTTCATTCGCCCGCTGCTGATGGGCTCGTGGGGCGAGGCCGTGCCCTTCGGCATCTTCCCCCACCTTGACTGGACGGCAGCGTTCTCCATCCGCTACGGCAACCTGTTCTACAACCCGTTCCACATGCTGTCGATCGCGTTCCTCTACGGCTCGACGCTGCTCTTTGCGATGCACGGCGCCACCATCTTGGCGGTGAGCCGCTTCGGCGGTGAGCGCGAGATCGAGCAGATCCTCGACCGCGGCACGGCCTCGGAGCGCGCCGCCCTGTTCTGGCGCTGGACGATGGGCTTCAACGCGACGATGGAGTCCATCCACCGCTGGGCGTGGTGGTTCGCGGTGCTGTGCCCGCTGGTGGGCGGCATTGGAATCCTTTTGACCGGCACGGTGGTCGATAACTGGTACCTTTGGGCGGTCAAGCACCATGTGGCACCCATCTACCCGGCGGTCTTCGGGCCGATGGTCGACCCGGCCACCTTGCAAGGAGTCAAGCCATGATCGCCTTCACCCACGTGGGCGGCAAGCGCAAAGCCGGCCTCTTCGGCGCCTTGCTCGCCGCAGCCGCACTGCTTGCCGGTTGTGAGCGGCCCCCGGTCGACACAGTGCAACGCGGCCACCGCGGCACGGCGATGGTCGAGGTCTACAACCCGCGCACCTTGGCCGCCATGGCGCCCAACAACGCCGTGCCCGATGACTCGCCGCCGGCGCCATCTGATGGCCCCAAATCAAGCACAGCATTCCAGAACGTTCAGGTGCTCGGCGAACTGAGCGTGGCCGAGTTCACCCGAACGATGGTCTCGATGACCGCGTGGGTCTCGCCGCAACAAGGCTGCACCTACTGCCACAACCCGGCCAACTTTGCCGAAGACAAGCTCTACACCAAGGTGGTCGCGCGGCGCATGCTGCAGATGACCAAGCACATCAACACCGACTGGAAAACCCACGTCGCCGAAACCGGTGTGACTTGCTACACCTGCCACCGCGGCCAGCCTGTTCCGGCCAACGTGTGGTTCAGCGGCAAGGCCGACAACGTGGCTGCAGCCGCCGGCAACAAGGCCGGGCAAAACGCACCAGCCACCACGGTCGGCCTGGCCTCACTGCCGAACGATCCATTCACGCCTTTCCTCCAAGGCGCGAGCGACATTCGTGTGATCGGCACATCGGCATTGCCCGATGGCAACCGCGCATCCACCAAACAAACCGAGTGGACGTATGGGCTGATGGTGCACATGTCAGAGTCACTCGGTGTGAATTGCACCTACTGCCACAACACACGTTCATTCAGCGAGTGGAGTGCCAGCACACCGCAGCGCACGACCGCGTGGTACGGCATCCGCTTGGCCCGCGACGTCAACACCAACTACCTTGACTCGTTGGCGGGCGTCTTCCCCGCCAACCGCCTCGGCCCGAATGGCGATGTGCCCAAGCTCAACTGCGCCACCTGCCACCAAGGCGCATTCAAGCCGCTCTACGGCGCGAGCATGGCCCAGAACCACCCGGAGTTGCTGAAGGTGAGCTTGACCGCGTCGAGCAAATCGGCCGGTGCGGCCGTGCCCGCCGCAGCCACCTTGTTCTTCGCCGTCGGTTCACCGGCGCTGGCTGACGACGCTGCCAAGTCACTCGAACCCGTGATCGCCGCCTTGAAGACTGACCCCGCCGCCAAGGTGACCATCTCCGGCTACCACTCGGCCGCAGGCGATTTGGCGCAAAACCAAGAGCTCGCCAAGCAACGCGCCTTCGCGGTTCGGGATGCTTTGAAGGCGGCTGGCGCGACCGATGAGCAAGTCGTGCTCGAGAAGCCGCAAACAGCCGAGGCCAATTTGTCGGGTGAAGACCCGAAGGCGCGGCGGGTTGAGTTGGCGATTGCGAAGTAGCGTTGGCGGGTCAAGGCCTGCGAGGGCGCTCGACTTCGGGTAGAGCGCTTATCGCGTTTCCAGCGCGTTGTGTGCGAGCGGCCATTGGCTGCCCCGCAGCGACCCGAGCAGGCGGCCTTGGCCGGTGAGCACCCTGCCCGCCAAGCTCAGGCTGTCGGCCGCTTCGCTGGAGAGCACGTGGTCAACGCCTTCGCCGCGGCCGACCACGTAGCGGTCAGCGCCTGTGCCGCCGGAGAGTTGGTCGTTGCCGGTGCCGCCTTGCAAGCTGTCGTCGCCTGCGCCGCCGAGCAGCGTGTCGGCATCGTCGCCGCCGTCGAGAGAGTCGGCCCCGGTGTTGCCTTCCAAGTAGTCGTACCCGCCGAGGCCGTTGATGATGTCGTTACCGGCGCCGCCGTACAGGCGATCGTCTTCGGCCGCGCCGTTGGCCGTGTTGTCCTTTTCGTCGCCGAAGATGACGTAAACATTGGGCGCGTTCGTAGGCGAAAGATAAGCGTAGACCTGCCTCAGGTTGCCGCTGGTGAGGTCGATGAAGCGCGTGTCGTGGCTGGCGACGCCCTTGCCTACCAGGGGGATGTAGCCGTCTGGCGCGGCCTGAATGTTGTTGATGTTCTCTACCGCGGCCCATTGCAGCAGCGCTTGCCGGTCGTTCAGATAGGTGTCGGTGTAGTTACCCACGACCCCACCGGAGGCGGCAGCGGCCTTGTCGGCGAGCCAGTCCATATGAACCGTGCTCCAGCCTGTCGCCAGAGCGCTCTCGACGACACTCGCATAGCCCGCAGCCGCTGTCACCGCAAGCGGCGACAGCGTGATCAGGGTCAGCAGGGCGCTGAAGTCGGTTCTCGCCTTTGCGGGCAGGCTCGAATCACCGGCGATGCTGGTGACGGTCACCTTGCCGACGATGTTCTTGAACGCGGGGCTGTCGGTGAGCGCCTTGAGGTTGTTGTCGAAGACGTTGCGTGCGCTGATGTCGGCCCAGGTACCGCCTTCCATGTTGGCGGGAGTCTTGGTGATGGATGGGCCTTGCACGATCTTGCGAAGGGCGTCGAGCGTTTTCTCGAGCGTGTCGCCTTCGGCTTTGCCTTGGTTGTTGCTGCCTCCGCCGGTTTGCATCTTGGCGTTGGAGGCGCCTTGGAGGACGAGACTGAGCGTCGATTGCGCGACCAACGGGTCGAGCGTGGCAAGCGTGTTCTGCACGTTGAGCGAGTCGACCATCAGCACCAAGCTGTGCGTGTCGCCGAAGTCGTTGTAGAAGTAGTCGGGAACCAGACACTTGATACCCCATGCGTCCAAGGAGGCCTTGACGGCGTCCAACACTATCGAACCTCGGGTGCGTGGCTGATCTTCTATGGTCACGCCGATCGGCGTACCGTAGTGAATCTGCGAACTGGCAACGACTGAAGGATAGGTGGCACCATAGACGTCGTAGAAGTTTGCAATGGTCGGGTTGGCCGTGTCGCGCTGACCGGTGAGCGAGTTGAAGCCGTCAACCACCATACTGACAGCCTGGGTGCTGCGCTGGGAATAGAGCAGGGCCAGTTGGTAGTCGAGCCGGGTAGCGGCGATATCGACGGCGTTGGGTGTGCTCGGTGCGTCGGAGTCTGCTGATCCGCTTTTCAAGCCAGCGACGCGCGTGTTCTCGTTGATGATGTCGCGGATGTGCTCTAGCGCCGTTGCCATGAGCCGGGCCTCGCTGACGTTGCCGATCAACAGGACTGCGTTTTGAATATCAGTCGCGGTCGGCATGACACCACCCGTGAGCTTGGCGTGCACCTGGTCGTAAAAGATCTTGGCCTGCGGGTCGGAGAAGACGATCTGATTGCCGTCGGTGTTCTTGCGTTGCAGGTCGAAAATGCGAACGACTTCACTCAGAAGCTGGCCACTGTTGACTGTGCCGACGCCGGCGCCGTTGAATGTGTAGGTGGAATCGATGCGACCTTCGCCCTCGTGAAGCAGATTGAACGCGGTGGCAAGGTGATGTAGCCGGTGACGCTGAAATGCTTACCGCCCGCAAGTGGGCCGCCAGACTGATTTAACTTCTTGAACCAGTCTTCCATGTCGGCGATCTGGCCCGTCGCCCAGCCCCCTTCCGCGACTTCCCACTTGTTCGTGGCTTCGTTGTCCCGCGCCGCGTCGTCGATGAACTCGGTGGAGCGAAAGCTCATGACGAGCTCGTCAGTTTTGGTGTTCTTAAAGAGCGTTCCGCTAAAGCCAGTCGAGGTGTCGGGTTTGTGCTCGACTACGGCCCAGCCATCGTCTATGAGCTTTTGCGCTTGGGCGTCTGTGAACTTGCTGGAGCGGTTGTTGCCGAATTTGAGCGCAGCGACGGTCGCCTGATTGCTAAACAAGTCCAGCCGCGCTTCAGCAGCCATTTGAAGATTCGCGTATTTCAGATAAGTTGTGGCTGAATTGGTCGGCAAGTTCAATCTCTCGTAGCGTTAAGTACTTTGTTGACAAATCGAGCAGTGAAGCCGACCTGAGTGCGGTTTCCTGCTACATCTATTTTTTCTGGACAGGCAGTCTCGTTTGCGTAGCCCCACGGCGATCTAAATCCAGCTTGGCTACCCTGCCCGCGATCGATCATGTAACCGATGCGCTCGGCGATCACTTCATTGGTCCGAAGATCGAGAACCTTCAACGAGCTACCGGCTATCCAGTGCTCGCGGTCTTCACGGGTCGAAATGTCATCCCAGGTGACGCCATAACGCGCCGTAAGTCCATTGACTAGCAGCGTCTTCTTCAGTGCGAGATAAGAGCCATCAGGCTCGGCGCCAATACCCGTTGAACGCACATAGCGAGAGAACTCTTCCGGACTTTCTTCTTTGACAGACTTTGGATGGCCGGTGTATTGATACGGCCGGCCATCCTCGGGGTCAATGGATTGAACATAGTCGTATCGACCCGCATGGCGCTTTGCCGATTCGGGGAATCGAGAGGCAGCATCTTTCGATTTGAGGAGGAGCACGATGCAGCCCTCAAGTCCACAGTCCGCTCCATACGGATCATCTAATTTGAACTGGTCTTGATAGTTGACTTCTTGGTCTCTCCACTTCATCCAGACCACGCCCTCGACGTTTTCGACAGTACGGGTGATTCGCTCTCCCGCCGTCTTGCACCGCTCCTGGAACAGCGCCATCGATGCATCCAGCCGCTCCTGGGCAGCGTCTCGTTGAGCCCCTTGCTGTTGCACATGGCCGGCAACAGGAACAATGAAAGCCGCCAGCACGAGCGCGGCGAGCGGCAACTTCAACCACCATGACTTGGGGAGCCAGAGTGCGAGCCCGGCAACGGCGAGCGCCAGCGCCCAATACAGCAATCCCAGCGCCTTGAGCAGCGGTCCGAAAGGCGTGAGATCTAAAGGTGTACCGGTCATGCAGCAAGCCTCGCTTGTTGGTCGTTCTGGGCAAACAGGTTCAAGAGGTCGTCGACGCACCGCAGCCCATTGGTACAACCGGCGGCGGCATAGGTCCGCTTCGAGCGCGGCACATCGTTGTGCGGCGCGTCCTGCGCGATGTCTTCGCGCTTAATGGTCAGCAGCCCCGAGAAGTCGACGTTGGCCAGCGGGTCGATCAGACCCGAGAGGGTGTCGTTGATCACTTGGCTCATGCCGGTGCTGTTGCTTACCGTCGTGCCGATGCGCGCCAGCGTCGCATCCAGCGACAGCCAGCGCGCGTCGCCGGTCTTCGCGTCGTTGGTCCGGCCACCCCAGGCGGCGGCGGGGATGCGCCCATCGGCCAGGATGATGTCGTTGCCCGCCTCGCCGACCACGGTGTCGCGGCTTTCGCCGACATACACCGCGTCATCGTCAGGCGCGCCGACGATCTGGTCGTTACCTTCGTGACCGAGCAGCGCGGACCGCATGCCGGCATAGATCATTTCGTTGCCGATATTGCGGAAGAGCATGGCAGTGCTGGCAGTGCTGGCAGTGCTGGCAGTGCTCGCGCTGGCGATTGCAATGTCGTGATCGGTCGAGTAAGAAGGGTAGTCTGCAGGTTTACGATGTTCATTGCGGTGGGAGGCTGGGCTGCAGGCTGGAACAGCCACGACTGGGAGCAAGACGGCAAATGGTCAAACGCCGACCCGAAGGCCCCGCGCACGCTCAATGACAAGGGTGCCATGACCCCTCTGGCCACTCATTCCGCGCGGGCGGGGCATCGATGCGCTGTGGCGCACCAACGGCAAGAACGGCAAACCCTACGCGGTCGTTGAGGCCAAGGCCTACGCCAACCCGCTGACGTCGCTGGGCAGCATGCTCGCCGACACGTAGGACAAGCAAGAGTACGACTACAAGAGAGAATCCGAATTCGACCGCGAGGACGCGCTCGTCGAGGAGTTGCTGACGCGCTACCTGCCGGACCGTCCCTACCTGGACGAATGGTTTCACGACGAACCGTATCGTTACTTGCTCGACGCTACTGCTGGCGACACGCCTGAAGAAGAGCCAGCTCAGTTTTGAAGTGCGGCACTGCTGTTTTTGTGAGCCGATGGGCAGGTGTAAGAGCCGCTCAATCGGACCGTACGGCCACCGCCGCCGCATTCACCGCCCTCGACCGCAGCCCCCAATTCCACAGCTTTTCCGATGGCATGGGCAGCACGAGGAACCAGTGTTCGAGCACGGCCAGGCTGAGCAGGGTGGCTGAGAAGGTGGCGGCAGTGGCATCGAAGCGGGCAATGCCCACCGTGATGGCGCCTTGCCACACCAGCACCGCAACCCACGTCGCGGCGATCACCGAGACCGGGAACAGCGAGTTCATGCGGGCGCGGGTGAAGTAGGTTTGCAGGTACTTCAAGTGCGTGGGCAAGAAGCCTTCGTTCAAGTTGCGCACGCCGAGGAAGACGTTGAGCTTGGCGCTCTGGCGCATCACCCACAGGATCATGAAGGTGGCGAGGCCGGTCGGGTTGCTGCCGCCCCAGGTGGCGAGCGTCACGGCCAGGCCGAGCACGATGAGCGCGAGCTCGTGGTGCAGCACCGCTTGCAAGGCGAAGCCGGCGCGGCGCCAGCCGGTGGCACCCATGGGGCATGCGGTGCGGCGCGGGCCGGTCACGTAGCCAAGCAAGAAGGCAACCTCTTGCCACGCCCAGACCATCACGGCGCAGCTGAATGCCAAGTAGGCGCCCGTGGTGCGCGTGTCGTCGCGGGTGGCAAAGAGGCCGGCGAGTGCGAGTGCGAGCAGCAGCGTCGCGCCGAGCATCGTCCACTTGAACGTCCAGCGGGGCAGGCCATCGAGGTAGAGGATCACGCCGGTGCTGAACCACCACACGAAGAGTGTGTAGAGCACCGGCCAGCCGTGGTGCGACAAGCTCATCACGCTGACTCGCTCTGGCAGTTGATTGGCCGGCCGCAGCTCACCAACTCGGCACAACGCGCATGTTTTGCGGCAAGGCGTTGGGCTTGGCGGGCAGCATGAAGAGCTTGACGAACGTGATCCCGGCCGATGCGCCCAGGCCCACGCGCTTGAGGCCGCCGATCAGCCCGCCGCGCTTCTTGGCGGCCTCCGTTGCGACCGAGATCAGCCGCAGCTTCTCCAGGCCCGCACTGAACCGCGGGTCGTCAAGGTTCAAGGTCAGCGGGAACACTTGCTTGGTGATCTCTGAGGTGATGCGGAAGACTTCGAAGTCATACGCGGTCGCGTCGAGCCCCATGGCGGCATGCATCTCGGGGCGCTGGTGATCGCGCACGTACATCGTCGCAAATACGGCAAGCACGAAGAAGCGAATCCAGAGTTTGTTGACGCCGGTCAGCAGCTTCGGGTTGGCACGCAGCAGCAGTGCGAAGGCTTCGCCGTGGCGAAACTCATCGTTGCACCAGCGCTCGAACCATTTGAAGATCGGGTGAAAGCAGAGCTCCGGGTGCCGCTCCACTTGCCGGTAGATGGCGATGTAGCGCGCATAGCCAATCTTCTCGGAGAGGTAGGTTGCGTAGAAGATGAACTTCGGCTTGAAGTAGGTGTACTTCTTGGCCCGCGCAAGCAGGCCGAGGTCAACGCCAATGCCGAAGTCTTTCAGCCATTGGTTGATGAAGCCGGCGTGGCGCGACTCATCACGCGCCATGTAGCCGAAGAGCTCTTTCATGTCGGGGTTGGTGACGCGCTTTTTGATCTCGGCATAGAGCACGCAGCCCGAGAACTCGGAGGTGATCGAGCTGATCAAAAAGTCTGAAAACTCTTGATAGAGGGCGGGCGGCATCTTCGAGCAGTCGGCCATCATGTCGGCCGGGCGTTGGAAGTGATCGTCATTCGAGTCGCGACGAAACTCGCTCATCAGCACTTCCCATTGCGGGCGAATCGATTCGACATCGATGCGGTCCATCGCTTTGAAGTCGGTCGTGTAGAAGCGCGGCGTGAGTACCGTGTCCTTCATCGCGATGTCGGTCGACTCGCGGGTCGTGGTGGGCGCTGCGGCCATTGTCGAAGTGCTCATGGGGGAATCCTCACTGTGCAGTCACTGTGCAATCACTGCGCTACGGCGGGGCTCGCCATGATCTGTGCGAACACGGCTGCGTTGGTCGGCCCAAACGATGCCAGATCAACACGCCGGCCGGTACCCGGGTCTTCGAGCGTCAGCCGGCCATCGGCGCGGCCAATCATGCGAAATGGGAGCTCCGGGCCAATGCCGCGGCGCATGCGCTCGCGGGCCAAGCCGCGCATCGTGCCGCGCAAGAAACCGTTGGTGCCGGGGGCGACTGTTTCGATCAGCTGCTTGCCGGTGGCATCCAGCACCACGATGCTGCCGTTGGGCCGGTCTTCGAAGCGGAACTCGCGCACCGCCACGGCTGCGGCATCGGGCTCATGTGCGGCGCCAATGCCGGTGATGCGCACGGCTGCCACCGCCACCAAGGTGCTGAGCACCAAGCTTGAGACTGCGATCAACGGCACGCGCGGAAAGCGCGCGCCGGAGGTCACCATGTTCGAAGAATCAGCCATGGTTCATGCCGCCAAGGGTTGATGACCGTTGCCGCCAGATGCGGGGCGCTCGGCGGCCGAGGCATCCTTCGTCGGCACAACGCTCAAGGGGCTCACGCCGGCTGAGGCCGCCAGTGCGCTGGCCATCATCCCGGCCACACGCGCCGCATTGGGCACGCCGCGCAGCATCGGCTGCGTGCGGGTGAACTGCCAAGGCCGGGCGTGCGGCCAAAGGTGCACGAGGCCGATGCGGTCTTTGCCGGCCAAGCGCAGCGGAATGTCGCCGCTGCCATCGGCATTGAGCCGCAGGCCCGCGGCTTCGATGCGGCGGTAGGGCAGGTTGAAGGTCACGCTCAGCACCACGCCAATGCGCATGACCACGCGCTGATCGGTCACGGTGTAGACAGTCGTGCGGCTCACGAGCCACGCGATCACCGAGAGCGTGGCGAGCGCCACGCCCGCCAGCGCCGTCAACACGCCGACCGATGTGATCACGCCGAAGAGCCCCGCGCCGTCTGACCACAAGCTGGCCGCGCGCCACGCGAGCATCAGCCCGAAGTAGATGGCGATCACGCGCACGTGCATCGCATCGCGTGCGATCACGCGCCAATCGGGTGAGCCTTGCCAGAGCAAGCGCTCGCCTGCGGGCAAGAGCTCAGGCAAGCCGTAGCTGGGCTCGAACTCGTGCTCGTCTTCGTACTTCACGGGCGGCGAAGCGTTGCCAGCCTGCGCGCTCATATCAATGGCTCCTGGCGCGATGGCGTGGCGTAGAGCGTGCCGCCGCCGTAGTAGGCCATGATCTTTTCTTCTTCAAGCAACGTGACCTGATCCGGATGCTTGGTGCGCGGCACATCGGCGAACTGCGCGCCGAGAATGGACTGCACCTTCACCTGCTTTGAGCCGACACGGCAAAAGTTCATCGGCAGCAGCACGTGCGGCCCTTTGGCGCCGTTGGGCAAGCTGACCTCCAGGTAGCGGAAGAGCACCTCAGCGCGGTCCACCCACACATCGCGCACCGTGCCGCCTTGCTTGCCGTCAGCGCCGAACACCGGCAGGCCGCGGGGATCAGGATCTTCATGCGCTACATCGAAATCTTTGGCAATGCGCAGCGGCACGATGCGGACCTGGTCTTCCGCGGTCAGATCAACCACATCCGCGCGATCAGCCCAGGCGCCTGGGCCAATGCCGCTGCCCATCGGGTTGCCGATGGGCTCGATCGGCGCGCCAAGGTGGTTGGCGCTGGGGGTTGCCGCGAGCTTTTGTGGCGAGACCTTGAAGTTCGGCACGGTCACTGTTTCGCCGCTGCGCAGCAAGTAGGTCTTGGGCTCTGGGATCGCCGGAAAGCCTTGCACCCGCACATGGCCCGAGCGCTCTGATTCGAGCGGATAGCCCTCGCGCTTGTTCTCACGGTGGAGGTAGTAGATGAGGCCCGCGAAGAAGCCCCAAAACACATAGAGCGCAATTTGCGCAACGTCGATGTAGCCAGTGATGGCGCCGGTTCCCATGGTGTGCTCTCCTGTGGGTGATGAGGTGTGACTGAAAACTAGCCCGGGAACTCGGCCAAGCCGAAGCTCCGTGCTGATTGACTTGGCTGCGCGCTGCTGTTGTTGATGCCGCTGCGGCGGCCCACGAGCGGGCCGATCGCCACCAGCGTTGCGAAGAGCAAGCCGATTTCGATGTGATAGACGAAGCTGTAGCCAGTCGCCGGGCTGGCCAAAGCCTCACCGAGTGCGCCGTGGGTGGCGAGGCTTGAGATGCCGTCTCGCACCGCCCCGCCGAGCGCGATGGCCACGCCCGCACATGAGGCCTGCACGGCGCCCCAGGCACCGAGCGCCAAGCCGTTCAAGCCGTTGGTCTCCAGGCTCATGGCGGCAGTCAGTGTGCCGACAGAGAAGAGGCCGCCGCCGAAGCCGATCAAGGTCGCGCCCAGCCGGAACAAGTTCGCCGATGCGAGCGGCTCGGCAAACACCACGAGCGCAAACGCCACGATGCCGGCCAGCACACCGAAGGCCGCCAAGCGGTGCGGGCAAGCGCCGCGGCCCAGCCAGCGCGCAGCCAGTGCGAAGGCCGCGAGCGCGCCGCAAGCCATCAAGGCGGTCAAGGTGGTGGTTGCGCCCACGCTCAAATGCAAGATCTCGCCGCCATAGGGCTCAAGGATGATGTCTTGCATGTTGAAAGCTGCCGTGCCAAGACCGACCACCACGAGGAAGCGGATCGCCCGGCCCGCCGCTGCAAAGCGCGCCCAGTGCTCGCGGAACGATGGCGCCTCGGCCGGCCGAACGCGGTTGGCCGGGTTGCGCGGCTCTTGCTTCCAGAGCGCGATCAGGTTGAACACCATCGTGATCAAGGCCGCGCCTTGCACCACTTGAATCAAACGCAGCTGGCTGAAGTTGCGCAGCAGCACGCCGAAGAACACGCCGCTGATGATCATGCCCAGCAGCAGCATCACATACATCAAGGCCACCACGCGAGGGCGCGCGTGAGCGGGGGCGAGGTCGGTCGCGAGAGCGAGGCCTGCGGTCTGCGTGGTCTGCAGGCCGGCGCCCACGAGCAAGAAGGCGAGCGCCGCGCCGGCATGGCCAATCCATGCGGGGCCGTGCGTATCGCCCGAGAGCACGATCAACGCAAACGGCATGATTGCGAGCCCGCCGAACTGCAGCAGCGTGCCGATCCAGATGTAGGGCACGCGCTTCCAGCCGAGCACCGAGCGGTGCGTGTCTGACTTGAAGCCGACCAGCGCGCGGAACGGCGCAAACACCAGCGGCAGCGCAATCATCAGCGAGACGAGCCACGCCGAGACGCCGAGCTCCACGATCATCACGCGGTTCAGCGTGCCGACCAAGAGCACCATCGCCATGCCCACCGAGACCTGAAACAGCGCGAGCCGCATCAAGCGCGGCAGCGGCAACTCGGTCGTTGCGGCATCGGCAAAAGGCAAGAAGCGCGTGCCGACCTTGGCCCATTGGCGGCCCAAGCTTCGGTTGATGTCGAGAACAGTGCGAGCAGGGTTCATAGCTTGATCAACTCCAGCGCCTGCGAGGTGTAGAAGCCGCTTGAGATGCGCTGCGTGCGGCCGCGCACCCAGTTGATGAGCTGCGCATCGGTATCAATCCGGTGCTGCAGCCAGCGCTCGGCCACCGGCACCACCGCGGGCGAGCGGTCGCCACGCGGAAAGAGCTTGCCCACCGCGCGAAACACTTCAAGCGCCGGGTTGCTCGGCACGAAGGTGAAGAGCAGGCCGACGCGTGTGCGCTCGGCCAAGCCCGCGAGCACGCGCACCGCATCGCCGGTTTCGTAGTGGATGACCGAGTCCATGCCGACCACGTAGTCGAATTGGCCGAGCTCGGGCGCGAGCATGTCGCCGGAGCGGAAGTCGATCGCGCCGCCGTTTGTGATGGCCGGCTGGCGCTCGCGGGCGAGGTTCACCAAGGTGGGCGAGAGGTCAATGGCGAGCACGCTGGCACCGCGGTGTGCGGCCTCGACCGCGAGCGCGCCGGTGCCGCAGCCGGCATCGAGCAAGCGCATGCCGCGCATGTCTTGTGGCAACCATGAGAGCAGCGTGCTGCGCATGCGGTCGCGGCCGGCGCGCACTGAGGCGCGCACGCGGCTCACTGGCGCATCGGACGTGAGCCGTTCCCAGGCCTGCACGGCGGTGCGATCGAAGTAGGTTTCGATCTGACCGCGGCGTTCTTGGTAGCTCAGGTCGGTCATGTTGGCGATCGCTTGTTTTGCACCCTCTCCCTTTGGGAGAGGGTGGGGGTGAGGGCGGTGTGATGAGCGGTTGGTGTGGTGCCGCCCCTCACCCCAGCCCTCTCCCCGGAGGGGAGAGGGGGCAGAACCGGGCTTCGACGGAGGTTCATGGTCAGTCGAAACCGAGTAGGTCGAAGATGTCGCGGTCTTTCATCGGCACGGCATTCAGCGGCTCGGTGCCGACCCAGAGCGATGCGGCCAAGCGCATGTATTCCTTCTGTACCGCCTCCAACTCGGGCGAGTACTCCATCTCGAACAGCGTTGACTTCTTCAAGCGGCTGCGGCGGATCACATCGAGATCGGGAAAGTGCGCTGCGAGCTTCAAACCGATCTTGTCGTTGTACTTGTCGATCTGGTCGGTGGCTGCGCTGCGGTTGGCAATCACACCGCCGAGCCGCACGTTGTAGTTCTTCGCCTTGGCACCAATGGCCTGCACGATGCGGTTCATCGCGAAGATCGAATCGAAGTCGTTGGCGGTCACGATGAGCGCCCGATCGGCGTGCTGCAAGGGCGCTGCAAAGCCGCCGCAAACCACGTCGCCGAGCACATCGAAGATCACCACGTCAGTGTCTTCGAGCAGGTGGTGTTCCTTCAGCAACTTGACCGTTTGGCCCACCACATAACCACCGCAGCCGGTGCCGGCAGGCGGGCCGCCCGCCTCGACGCACATCACGCCGTTGTAGCCAGGGAAGACGAAGTCTTCGGGCCGCAATTCTTCGGCATGGAAGTCGACTGTCTCCAGCACATCGATCACCGTCGGCAGCATCTTCTTCGTCAGCGTGAAGGTCGAGTCGTGCTTCGGGTCGCAGCCGATTTGCAGCACGCGCTTGCCCAGCTTCGAGAAAGCCGCCGAGAGGTTGGAGGACGTGGTGCTCTTGCCAATGCCGCCCTTGCCGTAGATCGCAAAGACCTTGGCGGTGCCGATCTTCAGGTTCGGGTCGAGTTCGACTTGCAAGCTGCCCTCGCCGTCTAGCCTGAGATTCTTGCGAATGCCAGGGCTCTTGATGTCGGGGATGGGAAACGTCGTCGTACTCATGTCTGCCCCTCGTTCGTCGGGTACGCCGACCGATCCCCCGAGGGGATAGAGCCCGGCTTCGGGCGGCCGGGCGCTCGGGCTCGGGGTGAAACGATCGAATCGAGATAAGTCATGCTGTTGCTCCTTCAAACACACCTTCGAGCCGGTCTTCAAGCTCCTCACCGGCCCGCCGCAATGCATCGAGCATCGCGGGGTCGGGCGTCCAAAACTTCCTCTCCGAGGCTTCGAGCAAGCGGCTCGCGACACGCGCTGATGCGGTCGGGTTCAGCTTGGCCAAGCGGTCGCGCATTTCTGGGTCGAGCATGAAGGTCTTGCTCAATTGCTCGTAGACCCAGGGCTGCACTTGGCCGGTCGTGGCTGACCAGCCCATCGTGTTCGTCACGTGCACTTCAATCTGCCGCACGCCTTCGTACCCGTGCTTCAACATGCCTTCGTACCACTTCGGGTTCAGCATGCGGGTGCGTGTTTCGAGTGCCACTTGATCGGTGAGCGTGCGCACGGTGCCGCCGCCGTTGCTGTCGCGCGTTTGATCGCCGATGTAGACCGGCGCCATCTCGGCACTCGCGCCTTCGCGGTCGGTCTTGGCGCGCTTGATGGCGCGGCTGATGCCGCCGAGCGTGTCGAAGTAGGTGTCGACCGTGGTCACGCCGAGTTCGACCGAGTCGAGGTTTTGATAGGCGAGGTTCACGCCGGCGAGCACGCTTTGCAAGAGCTTGGCTTGCTGCACCGGCCGGCCTTTGATGCCGTAGGCAAAGCCTTTGCGGCGGCTGTAGGTCTCGGCGAGTTCGTCGCCATCTTCCCAGCGGCTGTTGTCGACGAGGCTGTTGACGTTGGAGCCATACGCTCCTTCGGCATTGCCGAAGACGCGCAGCGAGGCCGTCTCCAAATCGCCGCCATGCTCGGCTTGATAAGCCAACGCATGCTTGCGAATGAAGTTTTGCTCGATCGGCTCATCAGCGCTCGCCGCCATGAAGGCCGCCTCCGCCAGCAGCTTGATTTGCAGCGGCAGCAGGTCGCGAAAGATGCCCGAGAGCGTGATGACCACATCGATCCGCGGCCGGCCGAGTTGGGCCAGCGGCGTGAGCTCGGCGCCGGCCAAGCGGCCATAGCTGTCGAAGCGCGGCTTTGCGCCCATGAGCGCCAAAGCTTGCGCGATCGGGCCGCCTTCGCTCTTCAGGTTGTCAGTGCCCCACAGCACCATCGCAATCGATTCGGGGAAGGCGTGGCCATCGGCCAAATGCTTGTCGATCAGCCGCTGGGCTTGGCGCGCGCCGTCCTTCACCGCATAGGCGCTCGGGATGCGGAACGGGTCGAAGCCGTGCAGGTTGCGGCCGGTCGGCAAGATGGCTGGCGTGCGCAGCAAGTCGCCGCCCGGGGCGGGGCGGAGGAAGCGGCCGTCGAGCGCGTGAAGGATGCCGTCGAGCTCGTGGTCTTGCGCCATCAGGCGATCAGTGGCGGCGAGTTCGGTGAGCAGGGCAAGAAGCTGCTCCCTGTCCCCTTTGGGGAGAGGGTGGGGGTGAGGGGATGCGGTGGTGGTGGCTGGCGGGCCCTCACCCCTGCCCTCTCCCGGGGGGAGAGGGAGTAAGTCGAGTGCGTCTTCGGGGGACGTGCCGGCCACGATGGCTTCGATCAATGTGCGCTCGGGTCGTGCGCCGTGCGAGGCTTCGGCGCACGAGAGCAGCAGGTCAACGCGTTCGGATTCGCTCGGCGCCTTGCCGACCACGTGCAAGCCGTGCGGGATAAGCGTGTACTCGAGTTCGAGCACTGCATCACTCAGCTGCGCGATGCGAGCTTCAGCGTCAACGCCCCAAGCCGGCTCGGCGCTGGCGAGTTCGAGCTCGGCCGCTTGGGCCTGGATCATCACCGCGAGATCGGCGCGTTCGGTTTGCGCCTCTGGCTCCAAGCCGCGGCTGCGCTCGATCGCATCTTTCAGATCGACCAAGCCTTTGTAGAGCCCGGCCTGCGCGACCGGCGGCGTCAAATAACTGATGAGCGTGGCCGCAGCGCGGCGCTTGGCGATCGTCCCCTCCGATGGGTTGTTAGACGCATAGAGATAGAAGTTCGGCAGGTCGGCAATCAGCCGGTCAGGCCAGCAGGTGGCCGAAAGGCCGGCTTGCTTGCCGGGCATGAATTCGAGCGCGCCGTGCGTGCCGAAGTGCAGCACCGCATGCGCGCCGAAGTCTTCGCGCAGCCAGCGGTAGAAGGCCGAGAACGCATGCGTTGGCGCAAAGCCTTTTTCGAACAGCAGGCGCATCGGATCGCCTTCGTAGCCGAACGCCGGTTGAATGCCCACGAAGACATTGCCGAAGCGCTCGCCCAGCACAAAGATGTGGCTGCCGTTGCTTTGCTGCTTGCCAGGCGCCGGGCCCCATTGCGCCTCGATTTCTTTCAGATGCGGCTCGCGCTTCACATGGTCATCGGCGCTGATGCGCGCATGCACATTGGCCATGGCGCCAAACATCGGCGCATTGCCCTGGATGATGCGTTCGCGAAGCTCGTCAACTGACGCCGGCATCTCAACTTGGTAGCCCTCAACCTTCATCGCCGTCAGCGTGTTGAAGAGCGACTCGAACACCGACAAGAACGCCGCCGTTCCCGTGGCGCCCGCGTTCGGCGGGAAGTTGAAGATCACTGCGGCCACCTTGCGCTCGGCGCGCTCTGAGCGGCGCAGGTCGACCAGCTTGGCGGTGCGCGCGGCGAGCATCTCGGCGCGCTCGCTGCAGGTGTGCATGTCGTGCGCGCCGGGCGCGTTGATGAACTGGCAAGCGCGCTTGCAGCCGGTGCAAGCGAGGTGGGCTGCGTTGCCGCGGCCACCAAAGACCATCGAGCCGGTGGCGCCGTCGAGCTCGGGAATGGCAACCATCATCGTCGCCTCGACCGGCATCAGCCCGCGCTCGGAGCCGCCCCATTGGTCGATTGTTTGAAACTCGACCGGCGTGACGGCGAGGTAAGGCACATCGAGCGTGGCCAGAATGTCTTCGGCCGCTCGCGCATCGTTGTAGGCCGGGCCGCCAACGAGCGAGAAGCCGGTGAGCGACACCAGGCCATCGATCACCGGGCGGCCGTCTTTCATGAAGAAGGCGTCAATCGCGGGGCGGCCATCGAGGCCGGTGGCAAAGGCCGGGATGACGCGCAGGCCCTTGGCCTCCATCGCGCGGATCACGCCGTCGTAATGGTCGGCGTTGCCGGCAAGCACATAAGAGCGCATCAGCAACAGGCCAACGGTGCCGCGCGAGGGCTCGACTGCGGCCGGCAAGGCAGCGGCGCTCGCCGCCATGCGGCACGGCATGCGCGGGTGATAGACGCCGACCTCGGGGTACTCCACCGGCTCGTGCGGCTTGGCCCCGCCGCGCAGCTGCTTGCGCGAACCATCGGCATAGCGGTCAACCAAGAACTGCACCATGTTCGCGATGTTTTCTTCCGAGCCGGCGAGCCAGTACTGCAGCGTCAGGAAGTAGGCGCGAACGTCTTGCGCGGTGCCCGGAATGAAGCGCAGGATCTTCGGCAGCCGGCGCAGCGTCTGCATCTGCTTGGCGCCGGCGGTGGTGCGTTCGGCGGCGCTGGTGTTGCCGTCAGCCGGCTTGCCGCGCAGGCGCTTTAAAAACGCGAGCGCGCCGCTGGCGGGAGCCGACATGTCGAATTTGCCCATGCGCGTGAGCTTGGTCACTTCGCCGGCCGACATGGCGCAGACCATCGCATCGCAATGAGCTCGGCGCGCCTGCAGGGCGGGGAGCACGGGCAGGAAGTGCTCTTCCATGAAGAGCATCGCCGCGATGACGATGTTGCCTTCGGCGATGTCGGCCTGGCAGCGGGCGAGCGCGGCGGGGTCATCGCCCCACTCGGCCGCAGCGTGCACGGTGAGGTGCAGGCCGGGCATCAGCTTGGCGAGCGTGCGGTTCGCGCGCTCGGTGGCGCTGGCGAGATGGCTGTCCATCGTGACGATGACGACACGCATCGCGCTGCCGGGCCGGGATGGGCTAACGGCTGTAGTGGGCTTTGGCGTCATACAGCGTTTCGACAGTGATGACTTGCACGCCTTGGTTCAAGGCGAACTTCTCGGTGTTGCGCCGCGCCTTGCCGCGCACGAAGAAGGGAATCTTGCGGAGCTCTTTTTCAGCGTCGGGAGCCCAGGTGGCGTCGTTGGTGGCGTCGCTGGTGGTGTCGCTGGTGGTGTCCCCGGCCGTGTCGCTGGTGATCGGGAGTGCTTCAGGCGCGTCTTCCAAGACCACGGCGGCCTCGGCGGGTTTGATGCTGGCCGCGCCGCCGAGGTGCGAGGGCGCTGCGTCTTCATGGAACTCGAAGTCACCTCGGAACATGCCGATGAGGTGCTCCTCCAAGCCCATCATCAGAGGGTGAACCCAGGTGTCAAACAACACGTTGGCGCCTTCGAAGCCCATTTGCGGCGAGTAGCGCGCCGGGAAATCCTGCACATGGACCGGTGCCGAAATCACAGCACACGGAATGCCAAAGCGCTTGGCAATATGACGCTCCATCTGCGTGCCGAGAACCAGTTCCGGTTGCAATTCTGCAACCTTCGCTTCGACCTCAAGATAATCGTCGGTGATCAGCGCTTCGATGCCGTAGCGCTGGGCTGCTTCGCGCACATCGCGGGCGAACTCGCGGCTATACGTGCCCATGCCCACAACCGTGAAGCCAAGCTCGTCTCTGGCAATGCGTGCAGCGGCGATAACGTGGGTGGCGTCTCCAAAGATAAAGACACGCTTGCTGGTGAGATAGGTTGAATCGACAGAGCGTGAATACCAAGGCAAACGCGATGGCTCGTCTGCAAGCGCAGGTGCTGGATCAACACCGGCAAGTTTTGCCACTTCCGCGATAAAATCACGCGTCGCACCCACACCCAGTGGGATGCTGGCGACCACAGGCTGGCCAAAACTACGCTTGAGCCACTGTGCTGCTTGGCCTGCAATTTCAGGATAGAGAGCGACGTTAAAATCAGCGTTGCCTAGCCGTGCGATATCGGCAGTGGCTGCATTCCATGGGGCGATCACATTGATCTCGATGCCAAGGGATGTGAGCAAGCTGACAACAGCTTTCACATCATCACGGTGGCGAAACCCCAAGGCTGTTGGCCCCAGAATATTGCAGCGTGCAGGTGTTCCCTCTGCGCGTGGCGCACGCATGGTGCCGGGCTTTGGCATATGTGGCCCCGCAAGGGTGCGCACGAGCTGATAGAAGGTTTCAGACGCGCCCCAGTTTTCTTTCTTCTGGTAGCTCGGCAGATCCAGCGGAATGACAGGAATGGGCAGCGCCAAAGCCTTGGCAAGGCCTGAGGGATCATCCTGAATCAACTCGCCCGTGCATGAGGCACCAACCAGCATGGCTTTGGGCTGGAAGCGCTCATAGGCGTCCCGCGCTGCGGTTTTGAACAGCTCAGCAGTGTCACCGCCCAAATCACGGGCCTGAAATGTTGTGTATGTAACCGGAGGCCGTTTGGAACGGCGCTCGATCATGGTGAACAACAGGTCGGCGTAGGTATCACCTTGCGGAGCATGAAGAACGTAATGAACATCTTTCATGGCGGTCGCTACGCGCATTGCGCCGATGTGGGGAGGGCCTTCATATGTCCAGACGGTCAGGTGC
>JAYWGR010000098.1:0-64426 GCA_043778145.1 Rhizobacter sp. | reverse complement strand
GTGCTTCGGCGGTGCTGGCGGCCAGCACGCCTGCCGTGTGGCCGATGCGCTCGGCATGGAGCGCGTGTTCGCGCATCCGCTCGGCGGCGTGCTCTCGGCCTACGGCATGGGCCTGGCCGATCAAAACGCGATGCGCGAGGCGGCGATCGAGATGCCGCTGGCCGCGGCTGCCGAGGCCATCACCAAACGCTTGGACGAACTCGCTGCCGATGCCGCCGCCGAACTCGCCAAGCAGGGCATCGGTGCTGAAGCTGAGCCCCAGGGGATGCAGGTGGAGGTGCAGGTGCAGATGCGGGTGCATCGCCGTGTGCATTTGCGCTACGAAGGCAGTGATGCCGCGCTCGTCGTGCCTTTTGGCGATGCCGTGCAGCTGCAGGCTTCGTTCGAGGCCGCCTACCGCCAGCGCTTTGCTTTTCTGATGCCCGAGCGGCGATTGATCGTCGAGGCGGTGTCGGTCGAAGCGGTGGTGGCGGGCGATGCGCCAGCCGAGCCGATCCATGCGATTTCGAGCCAAGGCCAAGCCCCGGCCACAGACACGGTGCGCATGTTCAGCGGCGGCCAGTGGTGGAACGCTGCACTTGTCGTGCGCGAGCAAGCCCGGCCCGGCCACGTGATCGATGGCCCGGCCATCATTGCGGAGAAGAACGCGACCACCATCGTCGAGCCTGGCTGGCAAGCCCGTGTCACGGCACTCGACCACCTCGTGCTCGCCCGCGTTCAGCCGCGTGCCGCACGCCATGCTGGCCTGGACAACGCGGGCACGCACGTCGACCCGGTGATGCTGGAGGTCTTCAACAACCTCTTCATGAATATCGCCGAGCAGATGGGGCTGCAACTTCAGAACACGGCTGTCTCGGTCAACATCAAAGAGCGCCTCGACTTCTCTTGCGCGCTGTTCGATGCAGCAGGCAACTTGATCGCCAATGCGCCGCACATGCCAGTGCATCTGGGTTCGATGAGCGAATCGATCAAGACAGTGGTCCAGCGCAACGCGGGTTCGATGCGGCCGGGCGATGTCTATGCCCTGAACGACCCGTATCACGGCGGCACGCACCTGCCTGACGTCACGGTTGTCACGCCCGTGTGGAACGAGGCCAATGACAGCGTGTTGTTCTACGTGGGCTCACGCGGCCACCACGCTGACATCGGCGGCATCACGCCCGGCTCAATGCCGCCGTTCTCGACCCGCATCGAAGAGGAGGGCGTGCAGATCGACAACGTCAAGCTCGTCGATGGTGGGCGCCTGCGCGAGGTCGAGATGCTGGCATTGCTTTCGAGCGGTGAGTACCCGTCACGCAACCCGGCGCAGAACATCGCGGATTTGAAAGCGCAGATCGCCGCCAACGAGAAAGGCGTGCAGGAGCTGCGCAGCATGGTCGAGCAGTTCGGGCTCAAGGTCGTCACCGCGTACATGGGGCATGTGCAAGACAACGCGGAAGAGTCGGTCCGCCGCGTCATCACGAGCCTCAAAGACGGCGCCTTCTGCCTGCCGCTCGACAACGGCGCTGAGATCAAGGTGGCAATCCGCGTTGATGCCGCAAGCCGCAGCGCGGAGATCGATTTCACCGGCACCTCGGCGCAACTCGCCAACAACTTCAACGCCCCGACAGCGGTGTGCATGGCCGCCGTGCTCTATGTGTTCAGAACGCTGGTCGGTGACGACATTCCGCTGAACGCCGGATGCTTGAAGCCGCTGAAGGTGATCGTGCCGGAGGGTTCGATGTTGAACCCGCATCCGCCGGCGTCCGTCGTGGCGGGCAACGTCGAGACGTCAACCTGCATCACCAACGCGCTCTATGGCGCGTTGGGCAGCATGGCGGCTGGGCAATGCACGATGAACAACTTCACCTTCGGGAATGCGCGCCACCAGTATTACGAAACCGTCTCGGGCGGCACCGGCGCGGGGCCGGGCTTCGATGGCACGTCGGTCGTGCAAGCCCACATGACCAACTCGCGGCTCACCGATCCGGAGGTGCTCGAATTCCGCTTCCCGGTGCGGCTCGAGAGCTACGAAATCCGCAAAGGCTCGGGCGGCGAAGGCCGGCACCGCGGTGGTGATGGCGGCGTGCGGCGCGTGCGCTTTTTAGAGGCCATGACGGCGAGCATCCTCTCCAATGGTCGCGTGCACGGCGCGTTCGGTGCGGCGGGTGGCGCGGCGGGTCTGCCAGGAATCAACCGCGTGGAGCGGGCCGATGGGCGGCGCGAAAGCCTGGGCCACATCGGTTCTGTGCCGATGGCGCCCGGCGATGTGTTTGTGATCGAGACGCCGGGTGGCGGCGGCTACGGCGCGAAGGCCGGTTGACGCTGAGCCTTATTCGTAAGGCCGCGAGTCGATCTGCATGAGTGAGGGCACGCGGCCGTCGGTGTCGCGTGGCAGCACGGCGGTCTTGTCGATGGCGCGCAGCACGGCGTCGTCCCAGGCGGTGCTGCCGCTGCTCTTCAAGAGGCGCCGCGAGACGATGGTGCCATCTGCCGCCAAGCGGAGCTCCACGCTCGCAATCGGGTTGCCGGGAACGCTGTCGTTGAAGAGGATGTTGCGTTTGATCTGCGCCATGATGCGGCCCGCGTAGCCCGCTGATGGCCCGCTGCTTTGCGCGGCCGTGCCGGTGGCGGTGGGCCCGCCGGTGGCGCCGGCTTGGCCCATCATCCGTTTCAAGTTGGCTTCGCGCGCAGCGGCCAATTTGGCGGCTTCTGCTTTGTCTTTGCTGTCGGCCTCGCGCTTCTTGCGGTCTGCTTCGGCGCGTTGCTGATCGCGTTCGGCAGCTTCGCGCTGCTGCTTCTCGCGCTGCTCCGTCTCGCGCTGTTTTTTGTCGCGCGCACGTTGCTCGTCGAGCGCCTGCTGGCGCTTGGCTTCATCACGCTTGGCTTGTTCGCGCTTGGCCTGCTCGATGGCGATCTGCGGATCGGGCAGCACGGGCAGCGGCTTGGCGACGGGCTCGGGCCGCTTGACCTCGGGCTTGACGTCGGGTTTGACGACCGGCTTCGGCTCGGGCGTTGGAGGCTGCGCGGGCGTTGGCTTGGGCGTTGGTGCGGGAGGCGCGGGCTCAGTCTCCGCCGCCCGAGGCGCAGCCGCTTGCGGCACGGCCGACCACAGCTCCGCCTCTACGCCTTGCGGCTCACTTGCCCGCCAATTCACCCCAAACGCCAGCGCCACGATCAGCAGCGTGTGCGCCAGCAGCGCCAGCACCAAGCCCAGCCCGAGGCCGCGCGGCTGGCGCGGCATGAACGCTTCACGCGCCAAGCCAGGCTTCAACACCGCGCTCATCGCTGTTCAGGCTCCGCTGTTCTTGACCGACAAGCCCACGCGCTTCACGCCGGCCTTCTGCAGCGTGTCCATCAGCTTCACGACGAGCTCGTACTTGACCGATTTGTCGGCCGAAATCACGACCGGCGTTTCGGCATTGCCCGCTTGCGCCTCGGTGACGCGCGCTGCCACGCTGCGCATGGGCACGGCCGGGCCGTCGACTTTGTCGATCTTGATCCGCACCGTCTCGTCGGTTGCCACCACCAGCTCGACCACATGCTCCGGCCGCGCTTTGCTCTTGCCGACGCTCGGCAAATCGACCACGCCAGTCGTGATGAGTGGCGCCGTCACCATGAAGATGATCAAGAGCACCAGCATCACGTCGATGAACGGCACCATGTTGATTTCGTTGATCGTGCGGCGCCGCGATGAGCCGCGGTGGCTGACGGAGGCCATGTCAGGTGGTCGCCGCTGCGGCGCCGGCGCCGGTGTTGCGCTGCAGGATGTTCGAGAACTCTTCGATGAAGGTCTCGAGCTGGATCGCGATGCGGTCGATGTCGCGCGCGAAGCGGTTGTAGGCGATCACCGCCGGGATGGCCGCAAAGAGGCCGATCGCCGTGGCGACCAAGGCTTCGGCGATGCCGGGGGCGACGGTTGCGAGCGTCACCTGCGTCATGTTCGAAAGGCCAATGAACGCATGCATGATTCCCCACACCGTGCCGAAGAGGCCCACATAAGGCGACACCGAGCCCACAGAGGCGAGGAACGACAGGTTTGATTCGATCACGTCCATCTCGCGCTGAAAGCTCGCGCGCATCGCGCGGCGCGCGCCGTCAAGCAACGCACCGCCATCGCTGACGCGGCGTTCACGCAGCTTCAAGAACTCGCGCATGCCCGATGCAAACAGGCGCTCCATTGGTGATGCATCGACCTTGCGGCCGGCATCGGCATAAAGGTCGTTCAGGTTCTTGCCGGCCCAGAACTCGCGCTCGAAGATGTCGTTGGCGCTGCGGATGCGGCGCAAGCCGAAGAGCTTGCCGAAGATCACCGTCCAGCTCGCCAGCGAGGCGAGCATCAGCCCGGCCATCACGATCTGCACCACAAGGCTCGCCTGGGTGACGAGGCTGAAGATCGACATGTCCTGGTTCATTCGGGTGCGGTCTGGAGTGGGCGGTTGAGGGTGGCGGAGATCAAGCTCGGAATGCGGCATGGCCGGTAAGTTCCAGCGTCGACGCAGGCGATCCGGATCGTGCCTTCGCTGAGCAAGGTGCGGCCGCTCGCGCCATCCGCGGCCTCGCGCTTCCAAGCTTGCTGTGTGAGCGTGAGCGTGGCTGCGGTTTCTCGCAGCACGTTCACAGTGACTTCAATCTCATCGTCAAGTTTGGCTGGGCGAAGGTAGCGCACGCTGGTGTCGGTGACCATGAACATCACGCCGGCATCGCGCCGAAGCTGTTCTTGCCCGATGCCAAAGGAGCGCAGCCACTCGGTGCGCGCACGCTCGAAGTACTTGAGGTAGTTGGCGTAGAAGACCACGCCGCCGGCGTCGGTGTCTTCCCAATACACGCGCACGGGCCAAATGAATGCAGGCGAGACGACGCTTGGCGATCGCAGGCTGGCGGCCGTCATCCGCTCAGCGCCCCGGCGCGAGCGCGCGGCCGAGCCGCTCGACGGCGGTCTGCAAGTGGTCCATCGAGCTGGCATAAGAAAGCCGCACGAAGCGCTCTGCTTGTGCCGGGCCGAAGTCTCGGCCGGGCGTCATGGCGACGTGGGCGGTGCGCATCATGTCGAAGCAAAAATCCCAGCTGCTGCGGGCGTGGGCGCTGCAATCGGCCCAGGCGTAGAACGCGCCGTCGGGCATCACTGGCACGTTGAGGCCGAGCGCGTTCAAGGCGGGCACGAGGAAGTCGCGGCGGGTTTGAAACTCGGCGCGGCGGCGCTCGTACTCGTCGATCGCCTCGGGCTCGAAGCACGCCAGCGCGGCGTGCTGCGCCACGGCCGATGGGCAGATGTAGAGGTTTTGCGCCAGCTTTTCGACCGGCGCCACCAAGGCCTCGGGCAGCACCAGCCAGCCGAGCCGCCAGCCGGTCATGCTGAAGTACTTCGAGAAGCTGTTGATGGAGATGACATCGCCGTGCTGATCGGCGTCGTGCATCAGCGCGCTGTGGCCGAAGCGCTCGTCAAAACTCAAGCCGAGGTAGATCTCGTCGACCAGCGTGAAGCCACCGCGCTCGCGCACCGCAGACACGATGCGGCCCATCTCAACGGGGTCGATCGAGGTGCCGGTCGGGTTCGAGGGTGATGCAAGCAACACGCCGCGAGTGCGCTCGGTCCAGGCGTTGGCAACGCTGGCTGCATCGAGCTGAAAGCGTGCTTCGGCCGAGGCCGGCAGCAGCACTGGCACGCCATCGGCAGCGGCCACGAAATGGCGGTTGCAGGGGTAGCTGGGGTCGGGCAACAAGACTTCATCGCCGCGGTCGATCAAGGCCAGGCAGATCAGTTGCAACGCGGCCGAAGCGCCTGCGGTGACGACGATGCGTTGCGGCGCCACGTCGATCCCGAAGCGGTCGCCGTACCAGCGGGCGATGCGTTCGCGCAGTGGCAGGATGCCGGTTGCGTCGGTGTACTGGGTGCGGCCGGCGCGCATCGCTTGATCGGCGGCTTGTTGAACGATCGGGGGTGCGGTGAAGTCGGGTTCGCCGATGTTGAGGAACACCATCTTCGAGCCCGAGCAGGCCGGGCTGCGCGCGAGTTCGGCGGCAGCCTTGGCAAACTCCATCACGTAGAACGGATCGATGCGGTCAAGCCGCGACGCGAGCTTCATTCCTCGGCGGTGAAGGCTGGCAACGCGCGGCGCATTCAGCGCCGCGCCGCGCGCGCGGCTTCTACCTCGACCGAGCGAAGGTCGGCGGCGCACTTGTCGAGCACACCGTTGACGTACTTGTGGCCATCGGTCCCGCCAAAGCCTTTGGCCAGCTCAACGGCTTCGTTGATCGCAACGCGGTACGGGATGTCGATGAAGTGCTTGAGTTCAAAGACTCCAATCATCAGCACGCCATGCTCGATTGGCGACAACATGGCTGTGCTGCGGTCGACGTGGCGGGCCAGTTGCGCGTCAAGGTCAACAGCCTCGGCGATGCAGCCGGTGAGCAGCGCACTGAAGTGGGCGGTGTCGCATTTGTCGAAGCCGTCTTGCTCGCGCATGTGGGCCGCAATCACTGCCGGCTCGGCGTGCGAGATCAGCCACTCGTAGAGGCCTTGCAGCGCGATTTCGCGCGAACGCCGCCGCGCAGATTTCGTGGGGGTTCGCTTGGCCGCTGCGGCGCGCTTGGCGTCCAGCGAGGGTTCGTTGGTCGCGTCGGTCAAATCGCTCACGTGAGGTCTTCCAGCAGTTGCGCCATCTCGACCGCGACACGCGCCGCATCGCGGCCTTTGTCTTCGGCGCGGGCCCATGCCTGGGCTTCGTTCTCGACGGTGAGGATCGCGTTGGCAATCGGGATCTCGTGGTCGAGTGAGACGCGCATGACTGCGGCGCCGCTCTCGTTGGCAACGAGTTCGAAGTGATAAGTCTCGCCGCGGATGATGCAGCCGAGCGCGATCAACGCGTCATAGCCTTCCGATTCGGCGAGCGCATTGAGGGCGAGCGGCACCTCGAGCGCGCCAGGCACGGTCAGGTGCTTGATGTGCTTTGAAGCGACACCGAGGCTTGCGAGCTCGGCCAAGCAGGCTTCGGCCAGCTTGGCCGTGATTGCGGCATTGAAGCGGGCTTGCACGATGCCGATGCGCATGTCGCGCCCATCGAGTTCGGGCGCGGCGTTGCGGCCTTGGTCAGCGTCCTGCATGCGTGACTTTCGATGGTGATTTAACAGAGCGCGTCATGCAGCGTCAGCGGCAACGAAGCCGGTGACCTCAAGGCCGTAGCCCGTCATGCTCGGCATGCGGCGCGGGCTGCCCAACAATTTCATCTTGACGATGCCCAGATCGCGCAAGATTTGCGCGCCAATGCCGTAGGTGCGCAGGTCCATCTGTGGTGCGCGGTGCGGTGCGGTATTGGCGGCAGTCGATGCGTCCGGCATCAGCTTGGGCAGAAGGGCGGCCACGTCTTCGCCGCAGTTCAGCAAAACGGCGGCGCTGCGCTGGCTGGCATGCAGCATGGCCAGCGCTTTGGGCAGCGGCCACGAGTGCACGCTCGGGCCGACTTCAAGGAGGTCCATCACCGAAAGCGGCTCGTGCACGCGCACCAGCACCTCGTCGGCCGCAGTCCAGTGGCCGCGGGTCAGCGCAAGATGGGCGCCGCCAGTGCGGTCACGAAAGACAACGCAGTCGAACTCGCCCTGCGCGGTCATCAGCTTGCGTTCACCGGCACGTTCGATCAGCGATTCATGGCGGCTGCGGTGTTCAATCAAATCGGCGATCGTGCCGATCTTCAGGCCGTGTTCTTTGCCGAAGGCGATGAGGTCGGGCAGCCGCGCCATCGTGCCGTCGTCCTTCATGACTTCGCAGATCACGGCCGCGGGCGAGGCGCCGGCCATTGCCGCGAGATCGCAGCCCGCTTCAGTGTGCCCCGCGCGCATCAGCACGCCGCCTTCTTGCGCGCGCAGCGGGAAGACATGGCCGGGATGAACGAGGTCGCTTGCCTTCGCGTCGCGGGCAACGGCGGCTTGAACGGTGCGGGCGCGGTCGGCAGCCGAGATGCCGGTGTCGATGCCGGTAGCGGCTTCGATCGAGACGGTGAATGCGGTGCCGTGCTTGGTGCCGTTGCGCTGCGTCATGGGCGGCAGGCGAAGGCGGTCGCAGCGTTCGGCAGTGAGCGTCAGGCAAATCAGGCCACGCCCAAAGCGCGCCATGAAATTGATGGCCTCTGGCGTGACGTGATCGGCGGCCATGAGCAGGTCGCCTTCGTTCTCGCGATCCTCCTCGTCAACGAGGATGACCATGCGCCCGGCCGCCAGCTCGGCAACCAACTCGGGAATGGGTGACAGCGACATCGTGGAATTGTAGGTGGGTGGTTTTTGATGCAGCTCAGCGGACCGCGGGCCCCGTGCTCAGAGCCTGGGCGTTTTGGGGTGATGAGCGGGCATGAGCGAAAGACTCTCAGGCGCTCAGCATGCGCTCGACATAGCGCGCGATCAAGTCGATTTCGAGGTTCACGGCGTCGCCTTCATGCAGCGAGCCGAGCGCGGTGTTTTGCACCGTGTGTGGGATCAGGTTGATGCTGAACTCGCAGGCTTGAGCGAGGTCTGTCACGCGGTTGACCGTCAAGCTGACGCCGTTGACCGTGATCGACCCTTTGTACGCCACGAAGCGCGCCAGTTCAGCCGGTGCGTTGATGCGCAATTCCCAAGATTCACCAACTGGCGCGAAGTGGCTGACGCGGCCGAGCCCGTCAACATGGCCGCTGACCAAGTGGCCGCCAAGGCGATCGTGCGCGCGCATCGCTTTTTCGAGGTTGACTGGTGTGCCGACTGCGGCGAGGCCCGCGGTCTTGTCGAGGCTCTCGGCGGAGATGTCGATCGTGAAGCGCCGTGTCTCGGCGTTGAACGTCGTCACGGTCATGCAGGCGCCGTTGAGCGCGATGCTGTCGCCGAGTTGAACGTCATCAAGGTAGCCCGCGGGTGCCTCGATGGTGAGTTGCTTGCCGTGGGTTGCGCCGGCGCCAAGGGCTTGCGCGTCAACGATGTGGCCGAGGCCGGTGATGATGCCTGTAAACATGCGCCGGATTCTCGCAGCCCGGCTGGGTTGCTGCCGCGTAAAGGGCCTTGCGCGGCGCCAGCTGCCGGCGTAAACCTCAAGGCTTCTAGTGCCCGCCCGTCGGGAGGAGAACCACCGTGCGCGACTACCTTGCCTTGCCCGTCCATACCCTTGCCGAGCGCCGCGTGGCGCTCGTGGGAAACGTCGCTCACGTCGAGCTTGGCGATCCGGCCTCCGCGGTGATGACCGATCTGCGGGTTGCGCCCAGCGTTGTCGTGCCGTCAACCGAAGCGCTCGACGACAGCCGACGCCTCATGCAGCACGCCGGCGTGCGCATGGCTTTCGTGATCGAAACGGGCGGCGATGTGGTCGGCCTGGCCACCGCAGCCGACCTTCAAGGCGAGCGGCCGATGCTGATCGCCGCCGGCCGCCAGCTCGCCCAACGCGAGCTCAGCGTGGCTGACGTGATGACGCCGGTTGCCGCGTGGAGCACGATCGATGTGGCGCGGCTCGCGAATGCCCGCGTTGGCGACATCGTCGAGACCTTCCGCCGTGCCGGGGATCGGTATTTGATTGCGATCGAGTTGCTGCCCGAACCCGATGCCGAGAACACGCCCCGCACCGTGGTGCGCGGCGTGTTCTCGGCCAGCCGCGTCGAGCGCGCGCTCGGGCACTCGATCGACATCGAGCTGCGTCCCCGCAGCTTTGCCGACCTCGCTTCAGCCCTCGCGCACCACTGAAAGCTTGGGCAGCGACACGAGTACTTGCGGAGGCGGCATGGCGAACTCCAAGGTCGGCACGGTGCTGCGCGTCACCAGCGGCAACTTTCTCGAGATGTTCGACTTCTTTCTCTTCGGCTTCTATGCCTCGAACATCGCCGCGACTTTCTTCCCAGCCAGCAGCGAATTCGCGTCGTTGATGTTGACCTTCGGCACCTTTGGCGCCGGCTTCCTGATGCGCCCGCTCGGCGCCATCTTCCTCGGCGCGTATGTCGACCGCGTCGGCCGCCGCCAGGGCCTGATCACCACGCTCGCGATCATGGCTTGCGGCACAGTGTTGATCGCCTTTGTGCCGGGCTACGCGTCGATCGGCTTGCTGGCGCCATTGCTGGTGCTGACCGGGCGGCTGCTCCAGGGGTTCTCGGCGGGTGTTGAGCTCGGCGGCGTGTCGGTCTATTTGTCGGAGATGGCGACGCCGGGACACAAAGGGTTCTATGTGAGCTGGCAATCGGCGAGTCAGCAGGTCGCGATCATCGCGGCCGCGGCCATCGGCTACGGGCTCCAAACCCGGCTGAACGCGGCTCAGGTCAGCGATTGGGGCTGGCGCGTGCCCTTCTTCATTGGTTGCATGATCGTGCCGTTCTTGTTCGTGATCCGCCGCTCGCTGCAAGAAACAGAGGCCTTCCTCGCCCGCAAGCACCGGCCCGACACGCGCGAAATCATTCGCTCCATGGTTGCCAATCGCGGCTTGGTGGTCGCCGGCATGTTGCTCGTCGTGATGACCACGGTGTCGTTCTACCTGATCACTGTCTACACGCCGACCTTCGGCCGCAATGTGCTCAAGCTCTCCGCCGACACCAGCTTGATCGTGACCTTCTGCGTCGGCATTTCCAACTTTTTCTGGCTTCCGGTGATGGGCGCCGTGTCGGACCGCATTGGCCGCAAGCCGCTGTTGGTTCTGTTCACCGTGCTGACGGTGTTCACCGCTTACCCAGCTTTATCGTGGTTGGTTGCCGCGCCCTCGTTTGGGCGCATGCTGGAGGTCGAGTTGTGGCTGTCGTTTCTCTATGCCAGCTACAACGGGGCGATGGTCGTCGCGCTGACCGAGCTCATGCCGGTGAGCGTGCGCACCTCTGGTTTCTCGCTCGCCTACAGCTTGGCGACAGCGATCTTCGGCGGCTTCACGCCGGTGATGTCGACTTGGTTGATCCAAACCACGCAAGACAAAGCCGCGCCGGGTTATTGGATGGTCTTCGCCGCGCTCTGCGGCTTGGCCGCAACCCTCTACCTCTACCGCGGCAACACCAACGAGCAGATGGTGGCCGCACAGGGCGCTTGAGCCCGATTCATCACCTGCTCGTTGCCCGGTCAGTCAGCCGGCTTCTCAGTTGGCGATAGGCCTGGCGATCAGGCGAAGGTCGCTGCCGAGCATCGTGCTGCTGACGAAGCGCAGCGCCACGCTCTCATGCAGCGTTTGCAGCGGGCCAAACGCAGCGAGCTCACGGCCCTGGCCGATGAGCTTTGGCGCCATGTAGATCAAATACTCGTCGACCAGCCCTTCGCGCACAAACGAGCCATTCAGTCGGTGGCCGGCTTCCACATGCAACTCGTTGACGCCTCGCCGGGCGAGGTCCGTCAGCATCGAAACGAGCTCCACCTTGCCCGCAGAACTCGGCGCGAAGGCGATCTCTGCGCCGCGTTCACGCAGTGCGGTTTCGCGCGCGGCATTGGGCGCCGCGGCGTAGATGAGCACTTGGCCGGGCGCATCCAGGATGCGTGCGTCGGGCGGCGTCTCAAGCCGCGAATCGACAATCACACGCAACGGTTGTACGCGTGTGCTGACGAGCCGAACGTCGAGCCGCGGGTTGTCGTCGCGCACGGTGCCAACGCCGGTCAGCACGGCGTTGGCGCGGCGGCGGAAGGCGTGGCCGTCGATGCGCGCGGGCTCACCGGTGATCCATTGGCTCGCACCGTTGTCGAGGGCAGTGCGGCCGTCAAGAGAAATGGCCGCCTTCAGCCGCACGAAGGGCCGGCCGCGTTCGATGCGCGAGAAAAATCCGATGTTGAGTTCGCGTGCTTCGCGGCCGAGCGGGCCTTCTTCCACGGTGATTCCGGCCGCGCGCAACCGGGCGGCGCCTTGGCCCGCCACGAGCGGAAACGGATCGCGCATCGCCATCACGACGCGGCCGATGCCGGCGGCAATCAATGCATCGCAACAGGGCGGCGTGCGGCCATGGTGGGCACAAGGCTCCAGCGTCACGTGAACCGTTGCGCCGCGCACGTCAAAGCCGTTGGCCTCGGCATCGCGCAAGGCCATCACCTCCGCGTGCGGGCCGCCCACCTGCTGCGTGTGGCCTCGGCCAATGATGCGGCCCTGCTCATCGCTGATCACACAGCCGACGCGCGGGTTGGGGTCGGTGAGGCCGATGGCTTGCTCGGCCAGCGACAGCGCTTCGCGCATCAGGGAGTCGGTCATCGGTTCGGGCTGCGGGCTCAAGGTTGGTGAGGGGCGGTGCCGAGGTCGGCAAGCAAATCGCCAGCGCTGCCGCTCGGGGTGACAGCGCTGGCCGCCGGGCAGGCTTCCGCGCCGCCAATGACGAGGAAGTTTTGGTTGGCGAGTGAAGTGTCTACGGCGCTGTAACTTGCGGGGTGTTCGATGTTGCGGTCGACCGCGCCGCTGGCATCGAGGTCGGCGCTGTAACGGCAAACGCGCCTGTCGCTGGCACCTGCGCCAATGCGCCAGCCGATCGGCACCAAGTTGCTTCGCCCAGCCCATTGGCCAGTGGCGAGCGGGTAGACGACGCAGTGGTAGTTGGCATAGCGGTCGCTGCTGGAGGCCACCCATTCGGTCGCGCACTGCGGCGCATGTGAGTAGCTGCCGCCGGTGAGTGCGAGCGCGATGTCGAACGCCAGCGGCGCGTCATTCGCAGTGGCTGGGTTTGGCGGCGAGGCTTGCGAGAAGCGCACGCTGCCGGTCAGCAGGTGGCCAACGAGTGCATCGCAAGCGGCCAGCGCATCCTGCGTCAGGCCGGCGGTGCCGAGGGCTGAGCTCACGCCCGTGCAGCGCGAGGTGACTTGCCCGGAAGCGTTGTCAAATACCAGCGCGACCGTGCCCAAGGCGACTGGCTTCCATGCGCTGCGGCCGTTGCCCAAGTCTTTGGCGGCGAGTGGAATCCGCACCGATCGACCGAAGGCGCCTTTGACCGGCGCGCTCGTTGGCGCGATGCCGAGTGCGCCAGAGTAGGCCGGGTTGCTCTCGGCAATGATGGAGCTGAGCACGACCTGTTGGGCGCTGCCGCTGCGATCGGTCCAGCCCACGGTCACGGCGGCAGATTTGGCGTGGGACAGCGCGGTGGAGTCGATCTGCCGGGTGACGACATAACGCGTGTTCGTGGCAAAGCCGGCCTCGGCGTCCACGGCGGTCGATGCGCTCGCGATGTCGGCATAGGCACGCTCGCCGGCGCTGTGGGCAATCACGGCGAAAGCGCGCAGCCGCTCCATGTCTTCTTGACCCAGTCGTACAGCCTCGGCGCGTTGGCGCGCCACGTCGGCGTGCAGCCGCAACTGCGTTTGCACGCGAGCCACGCTCAGCATGCCGAGCGACAACACCAAAAAGGCGACCAGCGCTTCAAGCAGCGTCGTGCCGCGTTGGCGGCGATGAGGGTTATGGGGGGCGTTCATCGAGGCTGCCATCAGAAGTCGCGCCAACTGCCGCTGACACGAGCGAAGCTGCCGCTGTTGGTGCGCAAGGTCGCGAGCACATCGGCGTCGTACTGCAGGTCGGGTGTGCCGTTGCCGGTGTACCCCGCTTCGCTGACCAGCGCACCGTGCAAAACCGCCCCACCTGGCGCGCCAACTGCCGAGGTGCCCGTCCAACTCGCCGCCGCGCCGTAGATCAGCCCGTGCACGACGATGTCGCCGCGCAACTGCACCGCGCCCGACGCCACGATCACGACGGGGCGCGCAGCCGAACCGAGGGCGAGCGGGCCAGCAAGCGTCAAGCTGCCGTCGATCCAAACCATTGGCGTGGGCCCGCCGGTGTCGAGCGCGGTTTGCAGCGCGCTGGCGCAATCGGCGGTGCAAGCCAAGCGCCGCACCATGGGTTGATCGCGCCAGCGGGCTTTGTCGATGCCGAAGTAGGTGGCAAAAAGTGCATCGGCGCCGAGGTCTGCCAAGGCGGTGTCGTTGGCGGCGAGCGACGCATCGGCCGCGGTGCCGGCGGGTGCGGCGATGCGCGCTTGAGGCGCGTTGATCGCGCCGCCGGCATTCAGCGTGACGCCGGTTGAGGGGTCGGGATTGCGCACGCTGATGGCGGCGCTGCCGACGTCGACTGCGCCACGCGCCGTCAGGGTGGCGGCGGGCGGGGTGCGCAGGCCAGGCATCAAGCCGAAGGTGACTTCGGTTCGGGCGCCAGCATCGGCGGTGCCGCTGCCCGAGCCAGGAAGGCACGCGCCTTTCAGGCTGCTGCAACCACTCGCGACGACACGGACCATGCCTGCCTTCGGCACTGCGAAGAACTGCAGTGAGAACGCCGGCGTCGGCACGGCGCTCGCAGGCGCGCTCAGTACCGGATGACCTTGCGCCGGGCAGCTGCAAGACCAGCCGGTTGCACCGCGCACGCAAGTCGGCTGCAGCGGCAGGGCAACGCTGGCACTGGCCCAGGTGTTCGGCGTGAAGCTCGATGTCGCCTTTTGGAAGCTGAGGTAGCGCTCGCGAAAAGTAGGCGCGCCGGCTGCGGTTGAGGCCAGGCAGTCAGCGCCAATCGTTTGGGTGTTGTTGAGCTGCGAAAGCGCCCATTCAAGGCCCGCCTCGGCGGCTTCGAAAGCCTGCGTCGAACGGTACTGATTGGCCGAGATGCGTTGCTCGAACACCAAGTTGCGGTTGACGAACACGGCTGCCAACAGCATGCCGAAGAACAACAGCATCGTGACGATCAAGGCGGCGGCGCCGCGCTCGGCCGAAAGTGTGGTGCGACTCTTCATGGCTCAGACCGGGCAAGCGCCGACCAGTGGGTCGTTGCGCACGCGCACATTGCTGCGCACGCTGCGCGTGACGGCCGGGTCGTTCGCGGCACGGGCGCTGATCGATACATCGAGGCTGCGAATCTCTTGGCGCGGCGGGCAAGTCGCGCTGCTGCCTGGCGGGCAGGGCAGGGTGCAGGTGGCGGCGAGGCTCACGTCTTGAACGGTGGGCGTGACGCTGAAGCTGGTCACGGTCAACGTTCCGGAATCGGTCAGGGCTTGCCAGTTGCCGGCGCCCAGTTGCAACTCGATCACGCCCTTGCGCAGGCGAAAGCCGAATTGCTCGTTGCTGTCGATGCTGTTGTTTTCGGTGGTGTCACGCGAATACCGAAAGCTGACGGCATCTGATGCCGCCGTGTTGGGCGCGACTGCAGCATACGGATTGGCTTGCACGCTGCTCGTGCCGCCGCTCCACACGCCGTCAGCCGCCGAGCCCCAGTAGCCGGCGCGGCGGAGGTCACGGGCGATCACATCGGCGGCGGTGCGGAGGTCTTGCATCAGTCGTGTCTCGACGAGCAGGGCTCGGCCTTCGCGCAGGTTGCTCGCCAGCAGTGTGGTGCCGGTGGCGGCAATGAAAAGGCCGATTGCCACGCCAACGAGCAGCTCGACCATCGAGAGGCCGCGCTGCGCAGTCAATTGCCGTGAGGTGCGCATCACAGGCTCCAGCATCTGCGGTTGACTGCGTCTGTGTTCACAGCCTCGGCGTCCGGGCCGGAGCTCATCGTGACCACTGTGCCATTGACTCGCAGCTTCATGTACCGGCAGTTGCTGTCGCCCGCCTGCGCACCGTTGGCCGTGGCGAGCGCCTCGTAGCCCTCGGCGGTGAGTGCGCTGACGTGCATGGCGTAGTGGCCGGAATGTGACGTGCTCTGCGCGCCAATTTGCGCCAGGCTGCCGTAGCTCGAACTGTTGGTTCGCCAGCGTTCCTGCGCCAGTTGCAGCGTCATCATCGAGACGACTGCATCGGCGCGCCTGGCCTTTTGCACTTGGCTCTGGAACGATGGGTAGGCGATGCTCGACAAAGCGCCGACAATCGCGGTCACGACCAGCATTTCGATCAGCGTGAAGCCCGCTTGCCGCAGACGGCAGCGCCTCGTGACGGGCGAGGCGACGGGTCGTTTGGCGCATGGCATTTTGATTATCGACGTGGCCAGCTCAGAGGTAAGGGGTGCAGCGTGCCGCTCGTCTGCGCATGCAAGCCACTGGTCTTGCGTGGCCAAATGGCGGGAGGCGGAGTGTGAGATCGTGGGCATGACGAATAACCGTGAGTTCGAAAGTCGGAAGGGCAAGCCAGCTCAGCAGGCGCGGTAGCCGGGCATCGACGCATTCGGCGAGCAGGAGCGAACGCGCCCCATCACGTTGATCACGTGGTGCACTGCACGGCCTTGTGCGCCGATGAGCCGCAAAGTGCCCGTCGGTGTGCTGGTGCCGTGCAGCGGGTCAAAGAGCACCGACGCCACGTTGGCTTCCAGCGCTACGCGATCGGCCGCACTGAAGGCAACGGTTTTGATCGGCTCCGCGCCACCGCTGCATTGCGCCGGGCTGTTGGCAAGGCAATCGCAGTCGCTGCTGTTGCCGGTGTGCACAACGTAGCAGCTGGCCTCGCCGCGGCTGTAGGCGCTCAGTCGAACCGGCTGGTTGCGCGCCACAGCGACACCGCGGACGAACTGGATGTCGGTCGCCAGCTGTGTGGCGGCGCCATCGAGCCGGCGCGTGTCGATCATTTCTTGCATGGCCGGCGCGGCAGTGGCGGCGAGCGTGGCCGTCACGGCCATCACGGCGCAGGCTTCGACAAGGCTGATGCCGCGCTGCTTTTTGAGTGTTTGATCAAGGTGCTTGTGCATGTGTGCTCCGGTCCGTGAACCCATGCACACACTGTAGAAAAAGCCGGCGTCGGCCGCGACCCCATCAGGTGGGAACTCGCCCGCCCTCACGTGGGGGCGACCTTCTTTGGGGGCCCGGGCGGGGGTGCTGGCTCGCGGGCTTGCAAGCTCGCGCGATTTCAGTCATGGCGATTGGGCGCGGCTCCGGTCGTCGCCCTCGTCCGCTAACCCGGGGCTCAGATGTCCCGGATCAGCTGCCGGAACTCGTCGACATCTTCGAAGCTGCGATAGACCGACGCAAAACGCACGTAGGCCACCTTGTCGATGCGCTTGAGTTCGCGCATGACCAGCTCACCCAGCCGGGTCGAGGCGACTTCCTTGGCGCCGCTGTTCAACAGCTTGTCCTGGATGCGCTCCATGGCCGCATCGATCTGCTCGACGCTGACTGGCCGCTTGCGCAGCGCCAGCTTCATCGACGCGTGAATCTTGGCCGGGGCGAACTCGGCCCGCGTGCCGTCTTTCTTGACGACCGACGGGAGCGCGATCTCCGCGCGCTCGTAGGTCGTGAAACGCTTGTCACAGCTTTGGCAACGCCGCCTGCGGCGCACCACGTCGCCCTCGTCGGACTCACGAGTCTCGACGACCTGGGTTTCGTTGTGGCTGCAGAACGGGCATCGCATACCCGGTCGCCTGCTTAACGGTAGACGGGGAAATCGCGCGTCAGGCTGGCGACCTTGTCGCGCACGGCGGCGATGTTGGCTTGGTCGTGCGGGTTGTCCAGCACGTCGGCGATCAAATGCGCGGTGCGGCGGGCTTCGTCTTCTTTGAAGCCGCGCGTCGTCATGGCCGGCGTGCCCAGGCGAATACCGCTCGTGACCATCGGCTTTTGCGGATCGTTCGGAATGCCGTTCTTGTTGCAGGTCATGTGGGCCGCACCAAGCAGGTTCTCGGCTTCCTTGCCGGTCAGGCCCTTGGGGCGCAGGTCGACCAGCATCACATGGCTTTCCGTGCGGCCGCTGACGATGCGCAGGCCGCGCGCGATCAGCGTCTCGGCGAGCACCACGGCGTTCTTGGTCACCTGCTGCTGGTAAACCTTGAATTCCGGCTCGAGTGCCTCTTTGAATGCAACCGCTTTCGCGCCGATCACATGCATCAACGGCCCGCCTTGGATGCCGGGGAAGATCGCGCTGTTGATCTTCTTGGCGATGGCTTCGTCGTTCATCACGATGATTCCACCGCGCGGGCCACGCAGGCTCTTGTGCGTGGTTGAGGTCACCACGTCAGCATGCGGCACTGGGTTTGGATAAACCCCGCCTGCGATCAACCCGGCGTAGTGCGCCATGTCGACCATGAAGTACGCGCCAATGGCTTTCGCAACCTTGGCGAATCGCTCAAAGTCGATGCGCAGGCTGTAGGCCGATGCGCCAGCGATGATGAGCTTTGGCTTGTGTTCGTGGGCCAAGCGCTCCATGGCGTCGTAGTCGATTTCTTCGGCGGCGGTCAGGCCGTAGCTCACAACGTTGAACCATTTGCCGCTCATGTTGAGTGGCATGCCGTGCGTCAGGTGGCCACCTTCGGCCAAGCTCATGCCCATGATCGTGTCGCCGGGCTGAAGCAAGCCGAAGAACACGGCTTGATTCGCCTGCGAGCCCGAGTTGGGTTGCACGTTTGCGTGCGCTGCACCGAAGAGTTGCTTCACGCGGTCGATTGCGAGTTGCTCGACCACGTCAACAAATTCGCATCCGCCGTAATAGCGTTTGCCGGGGTAGCCCTCGGCGTACTTGTTGGTGAGCTGCGTGCCTTGCGCAGCCATCACGGCCGGCGAGGCGTAGTTTTCTGATGCGATCAGCTCGATGTGCGCTTCTTGGCGCGCGTTCTCGTTTTGAATCGCTTCCCACAAGGCGGGGTCGGTGTGGGCGATGGTGGATTGGGTGCGGTCGAACATGATCGGCAGTCCTCTTCAACAGAAGTCCCGGCGCGAGAGGCAAGTGCACGAGTCACATGTCACGGCAGGGCTGCCCAGGCGAACGGCTGAATCGACGCGTGCCACGCAAGCGCCGACCGCACTCCCCGGTGGTGGTCCACCTCGGGCTCCAGGGCTGGCAGTGAGCCTGGAGCCGCATCGCCAGTCGTGCGGCGAGCGCGAGTTTAACGGAGCGTCGCGTGCGCGCCGCGAGTTCAGCGCAGCAGTGCGATCTTCTCGGGCGCTTGCGCTTCGTCGGCCTTGGGCGCGGGCGGCGTTGCGTCCGAAGCCTTGTCCGCGGCGTCAGCGGCCGCTGGCAGTGCGACACCCGGCACCGGCGCGCGCGCGGGCACGTTCTTACCGCTGGCGACGAGCTTCAGGTTGCTCTGTTCGCTGAGCACCTTGCCAGCGTAGCCGCCGTCTTCGCCTTGGTTGCCTGCACCCACGTAGAAACGCAGGCCCGCTTCAAGGCTGCCGGCACGAGCGATGCATTCCTTCAAAACTTGCACGCCAACGCGAAGGTTGGTGACTGGATCGAACGCTGCGTGGTTGCCGCCAAAAGCTTCGTACTTGGCGTCGTGCACCTTGGTCATCACCTGCATCAGCCCCTGCGCGCCAACCGCGCTCTGCGCGAACGGGTTGAAGCTCGACTCGACGGCCATGATCGCAAGGATCAAGGTGGGGTCGAGCCCAGCGCGCGCGCCGACCTGCCACGCCTCTTGCACCAGCCTGCTGACTGGCTCGGGCGCCACGCGATATCGGCGTGCCAACCACTGTGCGACGGCGGCTTGCTGGCGCGTGAGGTCGCCGGGGTTTGATGCGGTTGCGCGGGCGATGGCGTCGGGCTCGCTCAGTTCGGCAGCGAGCAGTTGCGCTTGCACCTGCGCAGGGTCTTGCGTGGTTTCTTCGCGCGCTTCATGCCGCGCCTGGAGCCAGCTGAAAGCGAACGCTTCCGCCTCTTGCCGCATTTCGGCGCGGCCGGCTGCGAACAACGAGGCGCCAACCAGAACCAGCCCGAGAAGCGCCAGTGTGTTGTGGCTGACTTCGAGCAGGCCGTGGCCCACGTCGCGCACAAACACCAGCACGGACTGCGTGGTCGCGTGGCGCGCATCGCGCACCCGCAACATCAATCGGCGGATTGCCGTCATGTCACTCCTTCTCTCGCCTCGTGGCCGGCCGGCGCTCTCTGTGCGAGGGTGCTGGCGGGGTGGCCGCGGCGATAATCGTAGGCTGTGGTCTCAAACGCTCCACAGAGCGCTTGAGACCATCAGCGTGGTCAGGCAAAGCATCGAGGTGGCATCGCCCAAAGGCGCCAGCTGCCCCGAAATCTTCCCGGTCGGGCTTCGGAGGCCGGAATCTAACAAGGCTCATCATAACCGGTCAAGCATATCAACCGGCTTTGAAATAACTAAGAAGTATGAAGTACCGAGACTTGCGCGATTTTTTGGCCGGCCTCGACCGCGCTGGGCAGCTTCGCCGAATCGCCGAGCCCGTCTCGCCGCGGCTCGAAATGACCGCCATCAGCGACGCTGTTTTGAAGGCCGGCGGACCCGCCTTGTGGTTCGAGCAGCCGACGGGTTATCGAATCTCTGCCTTGACCAACCTGTTCGGCACGCCGCAGCGCGTGGCGCTGGGCATGGGCGCTGCGAGCGTCAGCGAACTGCGCGACGTCGGCCGGCTGCTCGCGAGCCTGAAAGAGCCCGAGCCGCCGAAAGGCTTGAAGGACGCCGGCAAGCTTTTGCACATGGCCAAGGCGCTCTGGGACATGAAGCCCGCTGCCGTGGGGCGTGCCGCATGCCAAGAGGTCGTGATCGATGCGAGCGATGTTGACCTCGGCATCCTGCCCGTGCAGACGTGTTGGCCCGAAGACGCCGGCCCGCTGATCACCTGGGGGCTCGTCGTCACGCGGGGGCCGCATGGCTTTGCGGGCGCGCGCGCGCGTCAAAACCTCGGCATCTACCGTCAGCAGGTGATCGGCAAGCGCCAGGTCATCATGCGCTGGCTTGCCCACCGCGGCGGTGCGCTCGATTTGCGCGACTTCGCGCTTGCCAAACCCGGCCAGCCGTTCCCGATTGCCGTGGCCCTCGGCGCCGATCCAGCAACGATTTTGGGCGCCGTGACGCCGGTGCCTGACAGCCTCTCGGAATACCAGTTCGCAGGCCTTTTGCGAGGCAGCCGAACTGAAGTTTGCGACACCCAAGTCGGCGATGGCGGCGTGATGCTCCAGGTGCCGGCGAGCGCCGAGATCGTGCTTGAAGGGCACATTCCCGTGGCCGAAAAAGGCTTCACCGGCCACAGCGAACACGGCGTTCCCACCAAGGAAATCAACGGACGCTTGCACGCGCTCGAAGGCCCGTTCGGCGACCACACCGGCTACTACAACGAGCAAGACTGGTTCCCGGTGTTCGAGATCAACCGCATGACGCATCGCCGCGATCCGGTCTACCACTCCACCTACACCGGCAAACCTCCGGATGAACCTGCGGTGCTCGGCGTGGCGCTCAATGAAGTCTTCGTGCCGATCCTCCAGAAGCAATTTCCCGAGATCGTTGACTTCTACTTGCCGCCCGAGGGCTGCAGCTACCGCATGGCCATCGTGAGCATCAAGAAGAGCTACCCCGGTCATGCCAAGCGGTTGATGTTTGGCGTGTGGAGCTTTCTGCGCCAGTTCATGTATACCAAGTTCATCGTCGTGACCGACGACGATGTGGACATCCGCAGCTGGCAAGACGTCATCTGGGCCATCACCACCCGAATGGACCCGGTGCGCGACACCGTGCTGGTTGAAAACACGCCCATCGATTACCTCGATTTCGCCTCGCCCGTTAGCGGCCTTGGCGGCAAGATGGGGCTCGACGCCACCAACAAATGGCCCGGCGAAACCCCGCGCGAGTGGGGCCGCACGATCCGCATGGATGCAGCCGTCGAGGCGCGCGTGGCGGCGATTTTGAAGTCGCTCGATATTTCGCCTTGAAGTTGGAGCGGGCCTGAACTAAGCTTTTCGAACCTGCATGCAGGTATCACCACGGGCGCAGTCCCTGCGCTCAAGGAGCCCTGGACTTCATTCCTCTGGAGCTCCAAACGACGGCGCAAGCCGTCCGACCCCTTCGGCCGCAAGACCGAAGGGGTTTCGCTTTTGTGGACTCGGTTTATGCGCCGGTGATCGCGCAGGTGAGTGCGTCAGGCCCTGCTGGCAGCACGGAAATGATCAGAGCAGAATGGTTGCAGTGCCTCGACGAGAGGCCGTTCGCCTGAAGGAGCAAAGCCATGATCAAACGTCGCACCCTCGCACTGGCGCTGGCCGCCGTGATGCTTTCCCTCGGTGTTGCCGCTGAAGCCGAGGCCTACGGGCCGCGCGGGGGCTATCACCGAGGCGGTGGCTACTACCACGGTGGTCACGGCGGCCGCGGTTACTGGGGCCCCGGCTTGGTGTTGGGCGGTATCGGTTTGGGAATCGGGCTCAGCGGCTACTACAACGGCTACTACGGTTCGCCGTGGTACCCGGGCTACGTGGTCAGCGAGCCGCCGGTTGTTGTCTATGACAACCCGGTGCCCACTGCACCGCGCGCCGTGCCAGCGGCGCCCGCGCCCGATCCGATCATCTACCCCCGCAGCGGGCAGAGCCCTGCGCAAACGGAAGCCGACACTCAAGCGTGCAATCGCTGGGCCACGAGCCAGCCCAACGCGATGGCGGACGCCAGCGTCTTTCATCGGGCCACGCTGGCCTGCATGGAAGGCCGCGGGTACACCGTTCGCTAGGCCGGCTTGGCGACGGCTATTTTTTGGCCGTCGCGCTGCGGGCTTTGCCCGATGCCGACGAATCCCCGCTCGGCTGCAGCCCCTCTGACATCCCAATCAACACGCCGCTGACCATCGCGGCGTAGCTGTCGAGCATCGCTTGCGCCCCGCGCATGCTGGCGGCGCGGCCCTCGCGCAGGGCGGTTTGCGCCTGCGTCACGAGTTGCTCCACTGCCGTGCTCGCCTGAACGCCGGTTTCAGTGCCCTTGAGCTTCATCGCGCTCAGCACATGCTCCCACGGGCCCTGCATCGGCTCGCTGGCAGATTGCGCCGCCTTGGTCACTGCGCCGAAGAACACGTCTTCCATCTTCTCGATGTTGGCGAGCGCACCTTTGACCTGCTTGTCTTGCAAGCCGGCGCCCATGCCCACGAACTGCTGGAGCGCCTTTCGGTGAGCTTCCACGGCCTGCAGCAGCGCCGAGTCCATGCCCGAAAAGGCCTTGCCCAGAATCGCTTCCACATCGACAGTGCTGCCGCCGTTCATCGCTGCGCCCGCCGAGGCCGCCTGCGTGACCGATTTCAACACTTTGCGGATGTTCTCCAGCGTCAGCTCGCGCCCCTGCAAGGCCTTCAGCGTGGCCTCGCTCACCGCCGTGCGCAAGGCCTCGCCCTGTTTGGTGCCGGCTTCGGAAAACATCTTCACCAGCGCATCTTGGTCGATCCCTGACTTCATCATGACTTGGCCTTTCGATGTTTTGGTGTGGGGTCCATGCCGGCGCCGGCCATCACTGCATGTGTTGACCGCCGTTGATCGCGATGTTCGCGCCCGTCAGGAATGCGGCTTCTTCTGAGGCCAAATAGATGATCAAGCCAGCCACCTCTTCCGGTTTGCCAAGCCGGCCGACAGGGATCTGCGGAATGATCTTCGTGTTGAGGATTTCCTCCGGGATCGCCGTGACCATCTTCGTGCCGATGTAGCCCGGCGAGATGGTGTTGACGGTCACGCCCTTCTTTGCCACTTCAAGCGCCAGCGCTTTGGTGAAGCCGTGCACGCCGGCCTTCGCGGCCGAGTAGTTGGTCTGGCCGAACGCGCCCTTCGAGCCATTGACGGACGACACATTGATCACCCGCCCCCAGCCGCGCTCGACCATGCTGTCGACCACCTGCTTGCTCATGTTGAAGAGGCTGTCGAGGTTGGTGCGCATCACCACGTCCCAGTTGACCTTGTCCATCTTCTTGAAGGTCATGTCGCGGGTGATGCCTGCGTTGTTGACCAGCACGTCAACGGCGCCGGCTTTCTCATGCACTTCGGCCACGGCCTTGGCGCAGCTGTCGATGTCGGCCACGTCGCACGGCACGGCGATGATCGAATAGCCGTTGGCCTTCATGCCCGCGACCCATTCGGCGTGCTTGGTGTTGCCCGGCGAATAAGTCACAACCACTTTGTAGCCCGCATCGGCCATCTTCGTCGAGATGGTTTCACCCAAACCGCCCATGCCGCCGGTGACCAAAACCACCCGTTGCTTTGCTGTCGTTTGTGCGCTTTTTGATGCTGTCATGTCAGTCTCCCAGTGAGTCGTGAAGATCGGGCCGGAGCCGCTTGGGGCCTGATGAGCCCGCGCGAGCAACGCACCCGTGAACCGGCATCATTTCACGAATCAAGGGGGTCTAGGCGCAGGGTTTTAACGAACGTGATGTGGCCGAGACGCCCGCAGACCAACACGCCATCCGGCGCTCATGGCGGCGAGATCACCGCACGGCACTCACGCGCCCGAGCAGGTCGTCGAGCGTTAGCCAGGCTGCGCTGTGGAGTCGGTGGCCGGATTCGCCGTCAATCGGCGCCGCGGGGTCGCCAAGGGTCGGCAACAGCAGGTCAGCGCCGGTGAAATCGCCGTCTTCGGTCCAGAAGGTCGGCGTCACCACCGTCCAGAGGTCTGCACCGCGGGCCGAGCGCAGCCCATTGGGCGAGTCCTCGAAGGCCACCGCGTGTTCGGGATGGAGGCCGAGCCCTTGCAAGGCGAGCCGGTAAATGTCGGGCGCGGGCTTCTTGGCGCGCACCTGATCGCCGCAGGCAATGACCGTGAACAAATCGAGCCCGCGAGGCCCGAGGGTGGAATGCAGCAGCGCATCGATGTTGACCGCCGTGGTCGTGCTGGCGATGGCCAGTCGGCAACCGGCCTCACTCGCTTCTTCCAGCAGCCGCGCCACGCCGGGCCGCAGCGGCACCGCGCCGTCGCTCACAAAGGAGCTGTAGAAGCGCGTCTTTTCGGCATGCAGGTCGGGCAACAACAGCCGCAATCGCCTGCGCTCCGCCTCGGAGACATCGAGCGTGGCGATGTGGCTCGCCAGCCGCTCCTTGCCGCCAGTGACCTTCAACAACTCGCGGTAGACCGCTGGCGACCAAGACCAGCCGAGCCGGTAGCGCTCGAACGCCAGGTTGAACGCCACACGGTGCGCTTCTTCGGTGTCGGCCATCGTGCCGTCGACATCGAAGATCAAGGCTTCAATTCCCATGTCAGGCTCCTTGCAGCGTTGCTGCTTTCGAGCCTAGCCGTCCGCGTGGGTTTGGTGAAGTCAAATCTTCTGACTTGGCACCGAAGGAATAGCTGATGAGTGCCCCCAAACCTGTCACTCCGCGCCAGGCCTCCCGAGAGGGTCAAAAAAACTCGGGAGCAGCCCTTCGCTTCTTCAAGCGCCGAGCGTCAGGCCGCCTTTTTCGCGTAAGCGCTGCACCAGCCTTTTGACGACACCTGCTTGCCCGCGAACAACTGGCACGGCCCCATCGCGTCGCCCGCCTTGCCCTGGAAGAAGTTGCAGCTGCCGCAAGCCTGCGCCGCTGTGTGGTTGGGGAACTTGGCTTGGTCGGCCTTCGTGGTGTCAGATTTGTAGCCGAGCGCCGCGGCCTGCGGGTCGCTCTCTTCGAGTTTGGCGCCCGCCTGGGCCGACACGCGCGCGGCCGCGAGGGCGCTGCCACCGGCCACCACCGTCAGCACGAACGCGCGACGACTTGGGTTGCTCATGAGAATGTCTCCTGATTGATCGGATCAACTCGACCCGTCAGAATAGTTTGACAGTCGCTTTCGCCGATTTGCTTTACAAAGCAGAAACTACGGTCGTGCAGTCAAGTTTGGAGCAGTGCTTGGTTTTCCCTTTTTCCGCCATCGTCGGCCAAGACGAAATGAAGCTGGCCATCCTGTTGGCGGCCATTGATTCAAGCATCGGCGGCGTCTTGGTTTTCGGTGACCGCGGCACCGGCAAATCAACCGCAGTTCGCGCCCTCGCTGCGCTGCTGCCAGCGATGCGCGCGGTGGTCGATTGCCCCTACCACTGCGATCCGGCCGATGCCGCACCGCATTGCGAGGCCTGCGCCGCCCGCAAAGCCAAAGGTGCGCTGAAGAGCCACCTCGTACCCGTGCCGGTGGTCGATTTGCCGCTCGGCGCCACCGAAGACCGCGTCGTCGGCGCGCTCGATTTGGAGCGCGCGCTGTCGCAGGGCGTCAAGGCTTTCGAGCCCGGCTTGCTGGCCCGCGCGCACCGAGGCTTTCTCTACATCGACGAAGTCAATTTGCTCGAAGACCACTTGGTCGATCTGCTGATCGACGTGGCGGCCTCCGGCGAAAACGTGGTCGAGCGCGAAGGCCTGAGCGTGCGCCACCCGGCGCGCTTCGTCTTGGTCGGCAGCGGCAATCCGGAAGAGGGTGAACTGCGGCCGCAGCTGCTTGATCGGTTCGGCATGTCGGTCGAGGTCAGCACGCCGGGCGATCTGGCCTCGCGCGTCGAGGTCATCAAGCGGCGCGATGCCTTCGAGCGCGATCCCGCTGCCTTCTCCGCCGCGTGGGCCAAGGATGAATCGCGCATCCGCAAGAGCATCGCGACGGGCCGCGCGCGCTTGGGGGAGGTCAGCGTGCCCGACGCTGCGCTCGAGCGCGCCGCGCAACTCTGCATGAGCCTCGGCACCGATGGCCTGCGCGGCGAGCTGACGCTGATCCGCACCGCGCGCGCGCTGGCTGCGCTCCAGGGCGACCCGCTCGTGGGCGATGCGCATTTGCGCCGCATCGCTGCGCCCGCGCTGCGCCACCGTTTGCGCCGCAACCCGCTCGACGATTCGGGCTCGACGGCGCGTGTGGATCGGGCGGCCATCGAGCTCTTCGGCGCATGACAAAAGCGCCGGCCGATCGCGATTCCTCGGCCGATGCCTCGGCCGAGGGCGAGGCAGCCGCAGTCGCCGCGCTCTTCGCGATTGACCCGGCAGGCCTCGGCGGCATCGCGCTGCGCGCAGGGGCTGGCCCACAGCGTGACGCCTGGCTCGCGCAACTCCGCGGCCTGTTGCCTGCCGAGACACCGTGGCGCCGCATGCCCCTTCACATTGGCGATGGCCGCTTGCTTGGCGGGCTCGATTTGGCCGCGACCTTGCAGGCCGGCCGCCCGATCTCGCAGCGCGGCTTGCTGGCTGAGGCCGATGGCGGCGTTGTCGTGGTGGCGATGGCCGAGCGCATTGGCGCTGGCACGGCGGCGCGGCTCGCGGCCGTGCTCGACACGCAGCAAGTCGTGATGGAGCGCGATGGCCTCGGCGAGCGCCGCGCCAGCCGCATCGGCGTGGTCGCCCTCGATGAAGGCATCGGTGACGATGAAGGCCTGCCGGCCCGTTGGCTCGATCGCTTCGCATTCCGCCTCGCCCTGCCGCTCCGCTCGGTGCGATTTGCTGCTGGGGACAGCGATGGCGATAGCGCCGACGCTGGCGAGCACCCCATCACTGCCGCGCAGATTGCGGATGCCCGCCAGCACTTGCCGCAGGTGCAGGCGGCCGATGGCGTGATCGACGCGCTCTGCGCCGCGGCTTTGGCGCTCGGCATCGCATCGATCCGCGCGCCGTGGCTGGCCTTGCGCGCGGCTTGCGCCGCAGCGGCGCTCGATGGCCGTCACGAGGTGACCGATGACGACGCTGCGCTCGCTGCGCGGCTCGTGCTCGCGCCGCGCGCCACCCAGCTGCCGGTGGCCGAGGCGCCGCCGCAGGAGCAAGACGACACGCCCACCGGCAACGCGGCCGATGAGCCTTCGCCCGCGCCGCCCCCAGATCCAACTGACTCGCCACCGCAAGGCGCCGATGCGGGTGACAACGACCAAGCTCAATCCGACGCCGCCAACGCCGCCGCGCAACCACCGCCCACCCCCGAGAGCCTCGACGACCTCGTTCTGGAAGCCGCCATCGCCGCCATCCCACCCGGCCTGCTCGCCACGCTGATGGGCGGGCCACTGCCGAAGGCGAGCGCGCAGCGCCATGCCGCAGGCGCAGGCTTGATTCGCCACGGCCAGTTGCGCGGCCGGCCGAGCGGCGTGCGCCGCGGCGAGCCGCGCGCCGGTGCGCGGCTCAACCTGATCGAAACCCTGCGCGCCGCCGCACCGTGGCAGTTGCTGCGCCGCCGCGAGGCCGAGGCGAAAGCGGCCGCCGCTCGCAATGAGCCGCATCAAGCTGGGGCCAACGCCCCACACGCCCCACACGCCGGGCCACAGGTCGCGCCGCACGCCGCACCCCACATCCACGTCCGCCGCGAAGACTTCCACGTCACCCACTTCAAACAGCGCAGCGAGACGACAACCGTCTTCGCCGTCGATGCCTCAGGCTCCGCTGCCCTGCACCGCCTGGCCGAAGCCAAAGGCGCCGTCGAGCTGCTGCTGGCCGATTGCTATGTGCGCCGTGACAGCGTGGCCGTGCTCGGCTTTCGCGGCAAATCGGCCGAGCTGCTGCTGCCGCCCACACGCTCGCTCGTGCGCGCCAAGCGCAGCCTTGCGGGCTTGCCCGGCGGCGGCGGCACGCCGCTCGCGGCGGGCATCGATGCGGCCCATGATTTGGCCGATTCGGTGCGGCGCCGCGGCGGCACGGCCGTGATCGTGCTGCTCACCGATGGCCGCGCCAACATCGCCCGCGACGGCGCACCCGGCCGCGCCCGCGCCACCCAAGACGCCGCCGCCGCCGCCAAGCGCGTGCAAGCCGCCGGCTTTCGCACGCTGCTGCTGGACACCTCGCCGCAACCCCAGGAGTCGGGCCGGCAACTCGCGCGTGACCTCGGCGCGCTCTACCTCCCGCTGCCGCATGCGGGCGCTGCGGCGATGTCGCAAGTCGTGCGGGCCGTGTCGGCTGCGCCGGCCTAACGCGCCAACGGCACGGGCGCTGATTCGGTGGCTGACCGCCTGAACTGGGAGCGCGATGGCCGCGCTTGGCCCAACCGCGATGCCAGCCGCTTCATCTTGGCGGCCGGCCTGCGCTGGCATGTGCAGCAAATGGGCCGCGGCCCGGTGCTGTTGCTGATCCACGGCACGGGCGCCTCCACGCATTCGTGGCGCGAGCTCATGCCGCTGCTGGCTGCGCGCTTCACCGTGATCGCGCCCGATCTGCCCGGCCACGCCTTCACCGACACCCCGGCCGATGCGCGGCGGCTCTCGTTGCCCGGCATGGCTGCGTCGCTCCGCGCGTTGGTCGATGTGCTGGGCGTCCAGGTCGACAGCGTCGTTGGCCACTCGGCAGGCGCTGCCGTTGCGGCGCGCATTTGCCTGGATGGCGGCTGGGCGCCGCGCAAGCTCGTCAGCCTCAACGGTGCCTTCTTGCCGCTGGGCGGATTACCCGGCGTGCTGTTTCCGCCGGTTGCGCGGCTGATGGCGGCCACGCCCTTGGCCTCGCGCTTGTTCGCTTGGCGTGCGGCCCATCGCGCTGCCGTAGAGCGCTTGATCGCCGGCACTGGCTCAACGCTCGATGCCGCCGGCATCGCCCTCTACGGCCAGCTCGTGCGCAATCCGGCTCACGCGGCTGGCGCACTCTCGATGATGGCCAACTGGGATTTGCAGCCCTTGCAACGCGAGCTGCCCCGCTTGAACACGCCGCTGCACTTGATCGTGGCCAGCCGCGACCGCGCTGTGCCGCCATCGCAAGGCCGGCAAGTGGCCGCCCTGGTGCCGGGCGCCAGCTTCACCGAGCTGGCGAACCTCGGCCACTTGGCGCATGAAGAGCGGCCCATCGAGATGGCGCAGCGCCTCCTCGCGTTGCTGACGGCCTGACGCGCAACGCTTCGTGTGGATCGATAAGCGCTAAGCGATCAGCGATCAGCGCTCAGCGCTCCGCGTTCGAGCTTCAAGGTTCAGCGCCGAAGCCGCCTCACGGCACCCGCCGCGCGCCGATCGCCAGGGCAGCCGCGGCCAGCACCACCACACCCATCGCCGCCGTGAGCGAGGCCGCTTGCGCAATGCCGCCAATCAACGGCGGGCCGATCATGAAGCCGGCATACCCGATCGACGACACCGAGGCGATCGCCGCCGCCCGGCTCACGCCCGGCACGCGCGTGGCCGCTGAGAAGAGGATGGGCACGACCGGCGCCAACCCGGCGCCCACCAGCGCATAGCCGATGAGTGCAAAGGTTGGGTCGCCGATCAGCAGCACTGCGGCCATCGCCACCGCGGCGAGCAACGCACCGGCGGCCAGCAAGCGCGCCTCGGCGAAGCGCTCGCGCAGAGCATCGGCACCGAAGCGCGCCAACGCCATCGCCGCCGAGAACGCCGAGAAGCCGAGCGCAGCGCGCGCCTGCGGCATCTGCAGCTCTTGCTTCAGGTAGAGCACGCACCAGTCGTACATCACGCCCTCGGCCGTCATGCCCGCGAGGATCAAGAGGCCGATCACGAGCAGCGTGCCGCGCGGCCACGCGAAGTGGGCTTGAGGCGCGGCGTCAGCTGCCGCTTCCTCGGGCGGATGCTCGGCCAGCATCCAGCACGAGCTGCCGCCCGCGAGCAACATCACCCCGGCGCCAATGATCGCGAGCTGCCACGTCGCCGGCACTGCAGCGCCGAGCAGCAGCGCGCACAAGCCCGCGCCAAGCATGCCGCCCACGCTGAAGAGCGCGTGCAGGTTGCTCATCACGCGGCGGCCGCTGAGGTTCTCGATCACCGTGCCCTCGGCGTTGATGGCCACATCGAAAAGGCTCATCGCCGCGCCGAAGACCGCCATCGCCGGCAGCAACGCCCAAAGGCCGGGCCACTGCAATGCGGCGGCGAGCAGGCTGGTCATCGCGGCGGCGGCGAGCTGTGCGGCGCGCCGCACGCCAAGCCGCGCAATCACCCGCCCGGCGAAGAAGAGCGAAGACACCGCACCGAGCGCGCCCGCCAACAACACGATGGCGAGCCAAAGGTCGTTCAGCGCGTAGTGCGCTTTGATCGACGGGATGTGCGCGCCCCACGCCCCGCCAATCAGCCCGAGCGTGGCAAACAGGCCGCGCGCGGCCCATCGCGTTTGCGGCAGGCGATCGGCGTCGAGCGGCGTGGTGGCCAGGGTTGCGGCGGTGGGCAAGGCAGTCTCCGAGGCCATGGGCCGCGCTGGCGGCTTCAGGGTTTGCGGCGATGGGCGCAGCGGGCAGGGCGGGCCAGGATACAGCCACAGGGCGACGGGGGCGGCGCCCGGCCGGCGCAGATCGGCACCTTCATCAACCTGTGGAGACTTGACCCATGAACACTGCAGTCGTGAATCAAACGCCAACCCAGGTCGCATCCGCTTGGCTGGCCCGGTTTGGCAATGCGCTCGCCGAGCGCGACGCCCCTGCCGCCGCCGCGATGTTTGAAGACGACTGTTATTGGCGCGATCTCGTCTCCTTCACCTGGAACATCCGCACCATGGAAGGCCGGGCGCAAATCCAGGCGATGCTGGCAGCCACGCTCGCGCAGGTGCGGCCCGGCCAATGGAAGCTTGAAGGCGAAGCCACCGAGGCCGGCGGCATCACCGAGGCTTGGCTCACTTTCGAGACGGCCGTTGCCCGCGGCCGCGGCCACCTGCGCTTGCGCGAAGGCCGCTGCTGGACGCTGCTGACCACCATGACCGAGCTGAAAGGCCATGAGGAGAAGACCGGCTCGAACCGAGTGAAGGGCGCCGAGCACGGCGTACAGCAAGGCCGCAAAAGCTGGCTCGAACGCAAGACCGATGACGAAGCCGCGCTCGGCACCACCACCCAACCCTACTGCGTGATCATCGGCGGCGGCCAAGGCGGCATCGGCCTCGGCGCGCGGCTCAAGCGGCTGGGCGTGCCGACCATCATCCTGGAGAAGAACGCCCGCGCTGGCGACTCATGGCGCAACCGCTACCGCTCGCTCTGCCTGCACGACCCGGTCTGGTATGACCACCTGCCGTACTTGCCATTCCCGAACGATTGGCCCGTGTTCGCACCGAAGGACAAGATCGGCGATTGGCTCGAGATGTACACCAAGGTCATGGAGCTCAACTATTGGCACTCGACCGAAGCCCAAAGCGCGCAGTTCGACCAAGCCACCCAAACCTGGACGGTGCAGGCCGTTCGCGAAGGCAAGCCAGTCACCTTGCACCCGAAGCACGTGGTCTTTGCACTCGGTGTTTCGGGCTTTCCGAATTTGCCCAAGATCACTGGCGCCGAGACCTTCGAAGGCGACCAACACCACTCCAGCCAACACCCCGGCGGCGAGGCCTACCGCGGCAAGAAGTGCGTGGTGCTCGGCTCCAACAACTCTGCGCACGACATCTGCGCCGACCTCTGGGAACACGGCGCCGATGTGACGATGATCCAGCGTTCATCAACCCACATCGCGCCCTCTGAATCGCTGATGCAGCTCGCGCTCGGCGGGCTTTATTCCGAAGAGGCGGTCAAGAGCGGCATCACGACCGACAAGGCCGATCTCATCTTCGCCTCGGTGCCCTACAAGATCATGCACACCTTCCACATCCCGGTGTATGAGGAGATGAAAAAGCGCGATGCCGATCTGTATGCGCGGCTCGAGAAAGCCGGCTTCCAACTCGACTTCGGCGATGACGGCTCCGGCCTCTTCATGAAGTACCTGCGCCGCGGCTCGGGCTACTACATCGACGTGGGCGCCTGCGAGCTCATCGCCAACGGCAGCGTCAAGCTCAAGAGCGGCAACATCGAGCGAATTCAACCGCACTCGGTGGTGCTGACCGATGGCACCGAGCTGCCCGCCGACTTGATCGTCTACGCCACCGGCTACGGCTCGATGAACGGCTGGGTCGCGAGCATCGTCTCGCCCGAGGTGGCCGACAAAGTCGGCAAGTGCTGGGGCCTCGGCTCAGCCACCACCAAAGACCCCGGCCCGTGGGAAGGCGAGCTGCGCAACATGTGGAAGCCAACCCAACAACCGGGCCTGTGGTTTCACGGCGGCAACTTGCACCAGTCGCGCCATTACTCCCAGTTCTTGTCGCTGCAACTGAAGGCGCGGATGGAGGGCATACCGACGCCGGTGTATGGGCAGGCGGAGGTGCATCACACGCGGTGAGGTGTTGCCACTCAACGCCTTGCTCGTCGCTCGCTTTCGGGCAGTTTGCGCTGCGGGTTGGACTTGCGGCGCATCTGTCTGGCGGCTCTCGGAAAGGTGCCAACGGCGCCTCAATGCCGAGGTTCGGATACCTCGGCACCCTCGTCGTCGTCGGTGCAATTGTTGGTAGTCAGCGTCCTCAAGCGCTTTCGCGGAATGTCGAAAACCTGCTGACAAGGCCAATCGCGACGCGCATGAAAACGAACTCGCCATCAGGCGCAAGTATTCGCTCAAAAGCATCTACAGCCATTTACAGCCGGCAACTGCAACGCCGGCATCCATCCCTCTCCAAATTGAGATCGGTGCGGACACACTGTGAGACCTGATCGTTGCTCAAGGCCAGCGGGTCGGCGATGCTCATATCGGCCTGATCGATAACGGGAGGCTTGTTCGATGGGACTGCAAAGCCCTGCCCCGGCACCCAGCCCGTCGAATCGCATGCAGCGCTTCATATCCGACGACGAGTTGGCCGCCATCGAACAGCGGGGCTCGCACGCGGAAGCGACTGCTGCCGACGCACTGTTGCTCGCCTGGCATCTGCGCCAGCGCGACAGCGAACGCGCGGTGGCGCTTGCCCACCGCTGGGCAGCAAGCCCCGGGCTCGCCGATGCGTTGCGCGGCGTTGCTCACCTGGTCGCCGGCGAGCATGCCTATCTGCGTGACGATGCGGCATCGGCTGCGGCGTCAGTTGCCCAGGCGCGCGCTGCGTTCGCTGCCTGCGATTGCCGCTCCGGCCTGTCGGATGCGTCGGTGCTCGAGTCCGCGGTTTTCGGGGCCGCCGGTGACTACGCTGGCCGCAGGCGGCTCATGCGGCAGTCCATCGACGAGGCCAGTGATGACGACGACGAACGCCGCTTGTTCGGCGAGATCTCGTTGTGCTGTCTGGCCGCGTTGAGCGACCCTCAAGCTGCTCTGATCGCGCACGGCGACACCATGCATCCCCATACCGAGAGCTCCTGGCTCGGCCCGAAGATGATGGCTCATTCCTTCTTCAGCTATGCGTTGCTCGGCACCGAACGTCACGCCGAACGCATCGAGCACGGCACGCTGGCATGGCGCACGGCGCTGTCGGCAGGCGCGCTGATGCGCGCGGTGCTCGAGGCAGCCAACGTGGCCGGCTCTTACCTCGACCTGAACGACAACGCCTCGGCGGTGGAACAGGTCCAGGTCGGACTCGACATCGCCCGGCGCCACCACTGGCCGCAGCCACTCGCGCGCTGCCTGACGCTGCTGGCGGAAGCGTTGCTGCGCCTGGGCCGACGAGAGGGTGCTCTGGAGTTCGCGAGCGAGGCACTCGCGTTGGTCGGCAACGCGCAGGACTCGAAGGCCTACGCGATCGCCTTGCATGTGGCGGCCAATGTCCACCTGGCGTACGGTCATTTCGCCGATGCCGAGCGCAAGTACCAGGCGCTGACCGCCGACCGCGGTGTCAGCGATCTGCGTGAGATGGTTCGATATGGTCATCTGGGCCTGGCGCAAGCGCGCTTGGCTGCCGGGAACCCGGCGCTCGCGGTGGCGCCCGCCGAGCTGGCGCTCGCCGGCGCCACTGCCGCTGGCGATCACGCACTGGAAGTGGAGGCGCTGCGCACGCTGGCGAAGGCGGCGCTCCAGCTTCGGGCAGCCGGCACGGACGACCCGCCTTGCGGGGCGCCGCTTGACCACCTCAAGCAGGCCGCGGCCCTGATGCAGGACGGCGGTCACCGCCTGAGCGGCTTGCTCGCGGAGCAGGCCGATGCGCATGAAGCGCTCGGTGACCTGCACGCTGCGCTGGCGGCAATGCGCCAATCGGCCGACGCGCAGCGCGAACAGGTGGTGCGCGATGCCACGACGCGCGCGGCCAACCTGGAACTCAAACTCCGCTCGGAGCGCGCGCTCGCCGCGGCCGAGCATCAGGCCGAACTGGCGCGCGTCGAGACGGAGCGCGCCGGCGAACTGGAACGACTCAACGCGCAGCTGCGCTCGACCATGGCGGCATTGGAGGTGGCGAGTTCGCAATTGCTCAAGCGCAACGAGGCGCTGAACGCGGCAAATTCGCAGATCCAGGCGCTGAGCATGACGGACCCGCTGACCGGGCTGCGCAACCGGCGCTTCCTGGGTGAGGTCATCGAAACCGATGTGGCGCAATGCCTGCGTGCCTTTGGTGACGCCGCTCGCACCAAGTCGATGGCGCCGCTGCATGCCGACATCGTGTTCTATCTGATCGACCTCGACCACTTCAAGGCCGTGAACGACGAGCATGGCCATACGGCCGGCGACGAGCTGCTCATGCAAGTCAGCCAACGGCTGACCAGCGTGACCCGCGACCACGACTACGTGGTGCGCTGGGGAGGCGAGGAGTTTCTTGTCGTCACCCGTGGTGCCGATCGGCAAACTGCGCCGGTCCTGGCCGAGAGGCTGCGGCTGGCCATCGCGAACTTGCCGTTCGAACTGCCGTCCGGCCCCCGACTCTCCAAGACCTGCTCGATCGGGTATGCCGCCTTCCCCCTCGACCGGAACGTGCCATCCGCGGCGGGCTGGGCCGCCGCCGTGGATCTCGCCGATCAGCGCCTCTACGCGGCCAAGCACGCCGGGCGCAACCGCTGGGTCGGCGACACCGGCGTGGACAGCTCGCCGGCCGGATGAGGCCCACCCGGCTTGACTTCGCGGTCGCCCGCGCAGGGCGCCGTTACAGCCAACGAACGGGAATTGCCAGCGATGTGCACGTCGACATTTCAAGACTGCGTTCCGCAGCCATGAAGCCGACGTTCGGCAACGGCAGTTCCTGACCGCCAGTGTGAATTCGGCGTTGCAACAGCAAGCCGATCTCGGCAGCCCTCACTGCCGATGCAGTGGCCGACCGCGAGCGGCTGCGTGGCGTCGGTCAGGCAGCTTGACGGGCGCGGCGAACGTTGGCTTGCGTCGCGTCGATGGCCTCACTGGTCATCGCCTCAGCCTGTCGCATCAGCGAGGACTGGCCCTGGCTGAAGCCGACAGCCATGCTCTGGGAGAGCTCGGTCCAGAACTGCATGTAGTTGTTCATCAGGCCCTGGGTCAGGTTGCCAAACGCTTTGGAATTCGACAGCTTCAGCGCAGCGTCCTGCATCTGCCGCATCAGGCCTTCGGCGACCTGAACTGTCTGGGTCGTGACTTCGGGCGCCGTGGCGTAGCGGCTCAGCAGTTCGGTGTTGGACTGGGTGAGCTTCACGAACGGTTGCATCATGGTGTCGGTGGCGGCGGTGTTCATCTGGGTGTCCTTGATCGGGTGGAGGGCGGGTCGGTGACCCACCGCAAAAATCATGATGCTCGTATGCTGCAGTGCAGCACATGAGACCAGGGCCAGCGTTTTCGTAGGACGACAGGCCGGGCCCGACGGCCGCCCATCGCTGCTGCAGGCCGTCGATTTCCGTGGGCCACTGCAGCTTGTCGCATCCCGGGAGGCGCTCAGCCCACCGAGCCCGGAAGCGGTGAGCTGAACTGCGGAGCTCGACACCGCAAACCCGAGCGGCACGAACTGGCTGGGCGCGCCAAGCCGGACCTGATCGTTGGATTTCATGAGGACCTCCCCGTCAGTGGAGGGCGCTCCAACACGGCACCGGTGCGAGGGGCGTTGCCACCATGTCGATCTGGCTTCTTGTCGTTCGTCGATGGATACGGGGCGCGCTCAAGCGGGTGCGCCGACCCGTCAACCCCACAGGAGTGAAGTCATGTCATACATCGATGGTTTCGTGATCGCGGTTCCAACCGCCAACAAGCAGAAGTTCATCGAGCACGCGCGTCATGTCGACGCGCTGTTCATCGAGCTGGGCGCGATCCGTGTGATCGAGGGTTGGGGCGACGACGTCCCTGATGGCAAAGTCACCGATTTCCGCCGCGCAGTCCAGGCCACGGCCGAGGAAACAGTGGCCTTTTCGTGGATCGAATGGCCGGACAAGGCCACGCGCGACGCCGGCATGAAGAAGATGATGGAAGACCCGCGCATGGACCCGTCCACACCCGGCAACCCGCCCATGCCCTTCGACGGCAAACGCATGATCTTCGGCGGCTTTGAACAGGTGGTCGAAGTGAAGGCTTGAGCGGCGGGGGAGGCGCCGCCCCTGGGCGCGTCACGCGTCACGGTGGGCGTCAAGAGTCGGGCACGACCGTCAGCGTTCGAGCCCCTTGGCGAAGGGGCTCGGCGTGACATTGATCGATGTCAAGTGGCGCTCAAAGCAGCGAATCCAGATGGCTGAACCGTGCCCTTGGATGGCGATTTGGTGCGAGGCGGCGCTGCGCCATCAGCGTGTTGGCCGTACCACTGCATCAAGGCCTCTGGCAGAGCCGGTCGGCAGAGGTGATAGCCCTGCCCGATATCGCACTCGAAGTTGGAGAGGGTGTTCGCGGCATCAGCCGTCTCGATGCCTTCGGCCACAACCTTCATGCGCAGGCTATGACCCAGATCGATCATGCTTTTGACGATCATGGCGTCGTCGGGGTTGGTGTGCATCGTCAGGATGAAAGACTTGTCAATCTTGAGTTCGCTGATCGGCAGGTTTCTCAACTGCGCCAGGCTGGTGTAGCCGGCGCCGAAATCGTCGATCGCAATTCGAACGCCCATGGCGTGGAGCTGATTGAGAATGCGCGCCGCCCTCTCCGGCTCGAGCATCACGGCCGACTCGGTCACTTCGACCTCCAGCAGGCTCGAGGCGACGGCATGCTTGGCAAGCAAGCCCTTGACCTTGTCCGCGAAGGCGTCGTCCGACAGGTTGCGCGCCGAGACGTTCACTGCCACGGGAATGTGGTGGCCGCCATCGGACCAGACCTTGACCTGGGCCAACGCCATGTTCAAGACGGCGTCGGTCAACGGGCCAATCAGGCCGGTGTGCTCGGCCAGCGAAATGAAGTCGTTGGGCGGCACCATGCCGCGGTCAGGGTGCTGCCAGCGCACCAGCGCCTCGACGCCTACGACCTGCCTCGTCTTCAGATCGATCTTGGGTTGGTACTGCAGGAACAACTCGCCACGCTCGATGCCGCGACGCAATTGCCCGAGCAGGGAAAGACGTTCCGGCGAGTGGTCATCGTTTTCCGGGTCATACACCACCACGCCCCGTTTCTGCTGCTTTGCGACATACATGGCAATGTCGGCACGCTGCAGCAGCGTTTGCGCATCGGTGCCGTGTAGGCCGGAGATGACCACCCCGATGCTGGCTTCGATGTCGAGGTCGACGCCTTGGACCTTGAAGGCTTCGGCCAAGGCCTGGCGCAGGCGCGCGGCCGCGTCCAGCGCGCCGCTCAAGCCATCGACGTCAGGCAGCAAAACCGCGAATTCATCGCCGCCCAAGCGCGCAACGGTATCGGCCTTTCGCAGCGCGCCGGCCAGCCTCGGGCCGATTTGAGCCAGGAGTTCGTCGCCGACATGGTGGCCCAGGGTGTCGTTCACCTCCTTAAAGCGGTCCAGGTCGATCAGCAGCAGCGCCGTGGCTGAGGAGTTGCGCGTGCCGGCACGAAGTGCTTGCTCGAATCGATCGGCCAGCAGCGTGCGATTGGGCAAGCCCGTCAGCGCGTCATGCAGCGCGTCGTGAACGGCCTTGGTGCGCTGCTGGTCCAGTTGCGCTCTCGTGCGGCGCAAGACGCTGGAGAAGAACACCACAAAGATGAACCCGATCAGAAAGACCGCTGGCGTGGCCCGCGCGTTGAAGGCCTCGCGTTCTTTCAGTTCGGCCAGATTGGCAAGCGCGGCAGCATGGTGACGTTCTGCTGTCTTGTTGACCAGGTTTTCGATGACATCGAATCGCGGGTCAGTTTCGTCCTCGTCGATCTGTCGGGTCAGCTTCGTGTCACCGCGGTCGATCGCGTCGAACATCCGGTCGACCGACTGCCTGTACGGGATGTAGGCCTCAGCCACTTGGTCAGCCACGCGCTGGTCCTCCAGTGCGCCGTCGCGGCGCACGAGCTTCATCGCAGCTTGCATGTCTTGTGTGGCCTTGTCGAAGCGGCGTCGCGTTTCGGACCCGGACTCCAGCCGGTACTTGCGCTCCAGCGATTCTTCGGCCGCGACGGCGGCTGCCGCGGCTGAGTAGTGGTCCGACACGGTGCTCGATGCGATCGCGCTTTCGGCCACCTGGCGTGTCGACACCGCGGACCACATGGCAAAAGTGCTGACCCCGATCAACACGACGAACAGGCCTGCCGAAGATGCTTTTGCCAACGCACCGCTTGTCCAGATCGCTTGGGCCATCGCGCAGACCGAACCCTGAACGGAGCGAATGCTTGCGCCTGATAGAGAGCTCGTTTTCATGTGTGTTGGGATTGGCCTCGTTCTCGGCTTTTCGACATTCCACGGTGGCGCTTGAGGACTTTGAAGGCCGAGCATTGGCCCGATGAGACCTCGAAGCGTGCCGTTTCGAAGAAGGCGCGGATGGCGGGCATACCGACGCCGGTGTATGGGCAGGCGGAGGTGCATCACACGCAGCGAGGCGTGGAGCGCCGAGGCATTCTTCTCGGTCGCCTTGCGGCGCATTTCTGCACTCAATGTTTGACGGGTCGCGCAGCTGTCTGGCCGCGCTTCGGAATGTGCCGGAGCCCGTTGGCGAAGCCTGTGCCGCGGGGCACAGGTTCGCAGCCGCTCAGGCGCAGGCGGCTGCTCGCAGGCCGGCGATCAGCGTCGGTACGTCTTGCGCCGCCACCGGGCGCGAGTACAGGAAGCCCTGGCCCACGTTGCAGCCCAGGCGCGCGAGCAGCTCGGCATCAGCCACCGACTCGATGCCCTCGGCCGTGGTCGGCATGTTCAGGCTGCGGCCCAGGCCGATGATGGCGTTGACGATCGTGGCGCTCTCGGGTCGCCCGTGCATGGTGTGGATGAACGAACGGTCGATCTTGAGCTTGTCGAAAGGCAGCTCTGACAGGTGGCTCAAGCTCGAGTAGCCGGTGCCGAAATCGTCCAGCGCGACGCGGATGCCATGCGCCTTCAGACCCAGCACGACGCGCCGCGCCTGGTCCAAGTCGCCGATGAGGGCGTTTTCGGTGATCTCGATCTCGAAGCGCTCGGGCGGGAAACCTGTCTCTTGCAGAACCGCGAGCAGGCGCTCGATCAGCGACTCGCTCTTGAGCTGTTGCGGCGCGATGTTGATCGCGATGCTCAAGTTCGGCGCCCAATACCGCGCGGCCTTCAGCGCCGCACGCATGACGCTGACGGTGAGCGCGTCGATCTGCCCTGTGTCCTCGGCAATCGGCACGAAGATGACCGGCGGGATCAGGCCGCGTGTGGCGTGGGGCCAGCGTGCGAGCACCTCGAAACCCGTGAGCTCGCCGGAGCCCAGGTCGATCAGTGGCTGGAAGAAGGGCACGATGTCGCCGCCCGCAATGGCCAGGCGCAGGTCCAGCTCAAGCGCCTCGCGATCGCGCACGTCTTCGTCCATCGCCTGCTGGAAGAAGCGCACGTCGCCGCGCGCTTCGTTTTTAGCGCGGTACAGCGCCACGTCGGCCTTGCGGATGAGGTCGTCTGTCTGTGCGCCGTCGTCGGGGTAGAAGGCCACCCCAACGCTGGCGCTGACCCGGACCTCGCCTTGCGGCAGCATGATGGCTTCGGACAGGCTGGCGATGAGCCGATGCGCAGCGCGGATCGGCGCGTCGCCCGTGGCCTCGGCGCTGAGCACGACGACAAACTCATCGCCGCCCAGACGCGCCACGATTTCGCCTTTGCGCACCTGCGCGTTCAGGCGCCGGCCGATCTCCATCAACACCGCATCGCCGGCAGCGTGGCCGTGGCGGTCGTTGATCGGCTTGAAGCCGTCAAGGTCGATCACCAGCACCGCGAACCGGGCCTTGTCACGCAGCGCGCGCTCAATCGCGCTATCCAGCTGCATGTGCAAGTAACGCCGGTTGGCCAGGCCGGTGAGCGGGTCGTGCAGGGCGAGCCGCGTGACCTCCGCCTGCTTCTCGGCGAAGGCCGTTTCGGCATCGCCCAAATGCACCACCAGATGGCGCCAAAGCCCCGCAAACGCGCCCAGCGCCAGCACCATCAGGCCAGCCAGCAGCCACCATGAGCGCTGCGTCAGCGAGCGCAGCTTCGCATCCACCGAGGTTTGAAGCTCCGCCATGAAGGCGTCGGAGCCAGTGGCCAGCACCACCTTCTGCTCGCTGTAGGCCGGGCCGTTGAGGATGGCCTGGGCACCGGCCAGGTCCCCAGCAGACACACGCGCAATCGCCGCACGCTCCATCTCCACGAGCAGGTCGTTGGCCGCGCGCGTGGCGTGGTCGAAACGCTGCGCCGCTGCGGGCGTGGACAGCGCCGTGGCGGCGGCAATGGCCTTGTCGATCTGCGGGATGTGCTCGTCGTAGCGGCGGGCCCAGCGTGCATCACCGCTGGCGGCGGCCAGGTTGGCCGACATCGTCAGGCGCTCGTCCTGCAGCAGGATGTCGCCCGCGATCGACACCGCCGACTTGACGTCGCGGACGGCCGCGCTGCTCGCGTGCTGATAGACCAGCCGCTCGATCGCGAGCGCGCCCACCAGCAGCGCCGTGGCGGCAAAGGCGGCCAGCACCACGCGGCGCGCGGTTTGCGTGGCAGTGCTCACACCGCTCGCCTCCAATCGGTGGTCCTCGTTCATTCTGTTGTTGGTTTGATGGTTCGATCCTGTCGTCGCAACATGCCCGCTCCAGTGTTTTCGGTGCGCGGCGGCACGAATGAAGCCACACCAGTGCGGGGAGCGGCGGTCGAGGCACTACGTCACGGGCGCGCTGATGGCCCGATCGGCCTGTGCGAGAAAGGTCGGAGCGTGCTGTGGCAAGAGGCGGTGCAGCGCGTTGTCGGCGAGACGATCTGCTGGGAGGCTGCCTGTCGTCGCCGTCAGCTCATGACCGGCGCAAATCAAATCTGACGCCAATGGGCGACTTGCCCAGCGAGCCTTTCGACCGTGGAGCCGCCGCCTTGGTCGTGGCAGTGAACGCCATAACCCGCGAAAGATATTGAGATGCGCCCGTGCGCGCGACCACCTCTGGCTGCGCCCAACCCAATGCACCGCAGCCGTGAAGCTGACAAAACCGTCAGCTTGACGACAGCGTGACGCCGGCCCGGTGTTTCTACGATGGGCTCATCGCATTGCACTGGCACCCACTTCGGCCATGTCTCGCCCGTCGTTCAACCTTTGTTCGCTCGCAACACTCGCCATCGCCGTGGCGCTCGCAGGCTGCGCCGTCGGCCCCGATCTCGTTCGGCCCGCTTTGGCCATGCCGGCGCAATACAAAGAATCCGGCCCATGGAAGCCCGCCGAGCCGCAGGCGGCTGACAGCCGCGCGCCGTGGTGGGAGGCTTACCGCGACGATCGCTTGACCGCGCTGATCGGCCAAGCCGAGCTGGCCAACCAGAACCTGCGCTTGGCCGAAGCGCAGTACCGCGAGGCGCAGGCCGTGGCGGCGGCCGCGCGGGCGGGGTTGTTCCCGACTGTGGGCGTCAACGCTGGCGGCCAGCGGGCGCGTGCGAACGCCAACGGCGTCAAGCTCGGCAATGTGGTTGATGCGGGTGCCAGCGCGAGCTGGGAGCCTGACCTGTGGGGCAGCGTGCGGCGTTCGATCGAGGTTGGCAATGCCAGTGCCGAAGCCAGTGCTGATGATCTGGCCGCGGTTCGCCTGAGCATTCAGGCTGCGCTCGCGCTTGACTACTTGCAACTGCGTGTGATCGACCTGCAGCGCGATCTTTATGCCGCGACGATTGCCGCCTACACCAAGTCTCTTCAGCTCACGCAGAGCCAGTACAAAGCCGGCGTGGTGCTCCGCTCCGATGTGGCGTTGGCCGAGAGTCAGCTGAAGACGGCCGAGGCCGCAGGCGCTGATCTCGAAGCCCAGCGCGCGCAGTTCGAACACGCGATTGCGATCTTGATTGGTCAGTCGCCTGCCGCGTTCGAATTGCCGGCCGCCACGGCTCAGGCGCCGTTCGATGTGCGCGTGCCTTCGGTGCCCACGGGCTTGCCCTCCGAGCTGCTCGAACGCCGGCCTGACATTGCTGCCGCAGAGCGCCGCGTGACTGCTGCGAATGCCAACGTTGGCGTGGCTCAAGCCGCCTTCTTTCCGAGCCTTGTGCTGAGCGCAAGCGGTGGCTTCTCGGGCGCGAGCTTGAGTGGCTTGTTCGACACGCCGGGGCGCGTGTGGTCGCTTGGTGCGGCGCTCGCGCAAACGGTGTTCGATGGCGGGCTGCGCCGCGCGCACAGCGATCAGGCCATCGCGGCTTATGACGCCGCGGTGGCGCAATACAAGCAGACGGTGTTGACCGGCTTCCAGCAGGTGGAAGACAACCTCGCCACCTTGCGCGTGCTGGCGCGTGAGGCCGCTTTGCAAGACGAGGCGGTGAAGGCGTCGCAGTTGGCCGAGCGCTTGGCGTTGACGCAGTACCGCGCGGGCACCGCGAGCTACCTCAGCGTCGTCACGGCGCAGACCTTGTCGCTGACCAACCAGCGCGCCGCCGTGCAGCTGCTCGGCCGCCAGCTGGCCGCCAGCGTGAACTTGGTCAGCGCCATCGGCGGTGGCTGGCGCGCCGGCCAAGGCGCGCCGGTCGCGATGGCGGCTCCCTGATTCGACTCTTCTTTGCACCCACGCCATGAACTCAAACCTCCGCCGCAACCTGCTGCTCGGCGCAATGCTGTTGCTGCTTGCCATCGCCACGATTGCCGCGATCAGCTGGGGCCTTGCCCGCAAAGCCCAAGCCGCGCCAACGCCTCGGGCGAGCCCGGCCGTGCAGGTGAGCACCGCACCGGTTCGCGCCGAGAACGTGGCGATCTACCGCAGCGGCATCGGCACCGCGGCCGCGGCGCAGAGCGTGACGGTGAAGGCGCGCATTGATGGCCAGCTCGACAAGGTCGGCTTCACCGAAGGCCAGGATGTGAAGGCCGGGCAGATGCTCGCGCGCATCGACCCGCGCACGCTGCAAGCGCAACTTGCACAAGTGCAGGCGCAAAAGGCGAAGGACCAGGCGCAACTCGGCAATGCCCGCGCTGACCTCCAGCGCTACACCGGCTTGCTCGCCGAAGACGCGGCCACGCAGCAGCAGGTCGATACCCAAAAGGCGCTTGTCGCCCAGCTTGAAGCCGCAGTGCTGACCGACGAGGCGCAGATCAACGCTGCGCAGGTGCAACTCGGCTTTACCACCATCACTGCGCCGATCAGCGGGCGCGTAGGTGCGCGGCTGGTTGATCCGGGCAACATCGTTCATGCGGCTGATGCCAATGGGCTCGTCGTCATCAACCAGGTCGATCCGATATCGGTCGTCTTCACGCTGCCGGAAGAAGCGTTCTCAGACATCAACCGCGCACTCAACGGCGCGCAAGCCAACCGCGACAAACTGGTCGTGCACGCCTACCCGCGCGAAGGAAAAGAGCTGCTCGGCAGCGGCCACCTCGTGCTGCTCAACAACCAGATCGACTCAGCCACTGGCACCGTGCAATTGAAGGCGAGCTTTGCGAACCCAGAGCACAAGCTCTGGCCCGGCCAGTTCGTCAACGTGCGGCTGGTGCTCGGCCAGCGCGATCAAGCGCTGACGATTCCGGCCGCGGCCGTGCAGCGCAACCAAGACGGCGCCTACGCCTATGTCGTCAGCGCTGACGGCAAGACCGTGCAAACGCAGCCGATCACGGTGGCGCAAATTCAAGACGGCATGGCGGTCATCGAGAAAGGCTTGGCCGCCGGCCAGCGCGTGGTGGTGGGCGGCCAATACAAGCTAAAGCCGGGTGCTGCGATCGCAGAATCTGCGCCCGCTGGCGGCAAGGGCGCGAGCGCAGCCGAGGCTGATTCGGGCGCCTCGGCGGGATTGAAGTCATGAACATTTCCGCCGGCTTCATCAAGCGGCCGATCGGCACCACGCTGCTCGCGTTGGCGATTCTGCTGATCGGCGTGGCGGTGTTCCCGCTGCTGCCCGTCGCGCCTTTGCCGCAGGTCGACTTTCCGACCATTCAAGTCAACGCCAACCTGCCCGGCGGCAGCCCCGAGACGATGGCGTCCAACGTGGCACAGCCCTTGGAGCGCCAGTTCTCGCTGATCGCAGGCCTCTCGCAGATGACCTCGATCAACGGCCTCGGCGCCACGATCATCACCTTGCAATTCGACCTCGACCGCGGCATTGACGCCGCCGCGCTCGACGTTCAATCCGCCATCAACGCCGCCACCGGCCAGCTGCCCGCCAACCTGCCGAGCCCGCCGAGCTACCGCAAGGTCAACCCGGCCGATTCGCCCATCCTGCTGCTCTCGGTGCAGTCAAAAACGCTGCCGCTCACCGAGGTGAACGACTTTGCCGACAACATCCTCGCGCAACAAATTTCGCAGATCGCAGGCGTGGGCCTCGTCAACCTCGGCGGCCAGCAAAAGCCTGCGGTGCGCATACAGGTTGATCCGGCCAAGCTCGCCGCACTCGGCTTGAGTTTGGAAGACGTGCGCACCGTGATCGCGAGCGCCACCGTGAACCAGCCCAAAGGCACGATCGATGGGCGCGACCAAAGCTTCACCGTCTACACCAACGATCAGCTGCTCAAAGCCGCGCCGTGGAACGACGTGATCCTGGCCTACAAAGGCGGCGCGCCGATCCGCGTGCGCGATCTTGGCGTGGCGGTCGATGGCGCCGAGAACACCAAGATCGCCGGCTGGGCTTATGCCGGCGCCGGCGCACCGGCCGACAGCACGCTGCAAAACGGCCGCGGCATCATCTTGGCGATCACCAAGCAGCCGGGCGCCAACGTGATCGAAACGGTTGACCGCATCAAGGCCGCGCTGCCGCGACTCAAGGCATCGATACCGCCCACGGTGGAGGTCAACACGCTGATCGACCGCACACAGACCATTCGCGCCTCGGTGCGTGATGTGGAGTTCACGCTGCTGCTGACGATCGCGCTCGTGGTGATGGTGATCTTCGTGTTCTTGCGCAACCTGCCGGCCACGTTGATCCCGAGCGCCACCGTGCCGCTCGCGCTGTGCGGCACGGCCGGGGCGATGTATCTGGCCGGCTACAGCCTCGACAACCTCTCGCTGATGGCGCTCACCATCGCGGTGGGCTTCGTGGTGGACGACGCCATCGTGATGCTCGAGAACATCTACCGCTATGTCGAAGAAGGCATGACGCCGATGGAGGCCGCGCTCAAAGGTGCGGATGAAATCGGCTTCACGATCATCTCGATCTCGGTGTCGTTGGTGGCGGTGTTCATTCCGCTGCTGTTGATGGGCGGCATCGTGGGCCGTTTGTTTCGCGAGTTCGCGGTGACGGTGACCATGACGATCTTCGTCTCGGTCGTCATCTCGCTGACCTTGACGCCGATGCTGTGCTCGCGCTTTCTCAAGAACGAGCACGCAAGGAAGCACGGCCGCATCTACCAACTCTTCGAGCGCGGGTTTGACGCGATGCTGAACGGCTACAAGCGCGGCCTGAACCTGGTGCTCGATCACCAGTTCATCACGCTGATGGTCTTCTTCGCCACGCTCGCCGCCACCGCCGCGCTGTTCATCATCATCCCCAAAGGCTTCTTCCCGCAGCAAGACACGGGCTTCATCTCGGGCTTTGCCGAGTCAGCGCAAGACGCTTCATTCGGCGCGATGAACCGCCGCATGCTGGCGCTCGCTGATGTGGTTCGCCAAGACCCCGACGTGACCGGCTTCGGCATGAACGGCAGCGCCTCGGCCTACAACACCGGCAACTTCTTCATCGGTTTGAAATCGCTCGAAGATGGCCGCAAAGCAAGCGCTGACGAGATCATCGCCAGGCTCCGACCGAAGCTCGCCAAGGTGGAAGGCGCGAACCTCTTTTTGCAAGCGGGGCAAGACATTCGCGTGGGCGGCCGCAGCTCGCGCACGCAGTATCAGTACACGCTGACCGATGCCAACCTCGATGAGCTCAATGAATGGGCTCCCAAACTGTTGGAGCGCTTCAAGCAACTGCCGCAGCTGGCTGACCTCGCCAGTGACCTGCAGAACAACGCCGCCGCCGCCACGCTCACGATCGACCGCGATCGCGCATCGAGCATGGGTATCTCGCCCGCGCTGATCGACTCGACCATCTACGACGCGATCGGCCAGCGGCAGGTGGCGCAGTACTACACCCAGATCAACAGCTACCACGTGGTGCTGGAGGTCACGCCCGCTTTGCAGGAAGACCCGGCGCTCTTCAGCAAGCTCTACCTCACCTCGCCAATCACCGGCCAGCAAGTGCCGCTCTCCACCTTTGTGAAGCTCGATACCAACAAAACGGCCTACCTCACGATTGCCCACCAAGGCCAGTTCCCTGCCGTCACGATCTCGTTCAACCTTGGCGCCGGCGCATCGCTCGGCGATGCCGTCAACGCCATCAACAAGGCACAGGCCGAGATGGGTCTGCCGCAGTCGCTCAGCGGCTCCTTCCAGGGCACGGCGCAAGCGTTTCAGGAGTCGCTCGCCAGCCAGCCGTATCTGATTGCCGCTGCGCTGATTGCGGTCTACATCGTGCTCGGGCTGCTGTATGAGAGCTTCATCCACCCACTCACGATTCTCTCGACCTTGCCTTCAGCCGGCGTTGGTGCACTGCTGATCTTGATGGCGGGCGGCTACGACCTCTCGGTGATTGCGCTGATCGGCATCATCTTGCTCATCGGCATCGTCAAGAAGAACGGCATCATGATGATCGACTTTGCGCTCACCGCCGAGCGCGAGCGCGGCATGTCGCCGCACGATGCGATCTATCAAGCCTGCCTGCTGCGCTTCAGGCCGATCATGATGACGACGATGTGCGCGCTCCTCAGCGGCTTGCCACTGATGCTCGGCCACGGCTCGGGCTCCGAGCTGCGCCGGCCACTCGGCTATGCGATGGTCGGCGGCCTGATCCTCTCGCAGATGCTCACGCTCTTCACAACGCCGGTGGTATACCTCTACCTCGACCGATTGCACTACTGGTACGAGCGGCGCAAATCGGCACGAGCGGCCCGCCGCGCGGCGCCCGGCGCGTTGCCCGATGCCAGCTGAACCGCACACGCTCACTGCGCCATGAAGATCCTGATCGTCGAAGACGAGCCCAAGACCGCTGACTACCTGCACAAAGGCCTGACCGAGCAAGGCTGCGCGGTTGACGTGGCACATGACGGCATCGACGGCCAACACCTCGCCCTCGAACACGACTACGACGTGATCGTGCTCGACGCCATGCTGCCGCGTCTCGACGGCTTTGCCCTGCTGCGCGCACTGCGCACCGTGAAGCAAACGCCGGTGATCATGCTCACCGCGCGCGACCGCGTTGAAGACCGCGTTCGCGGGCTGCACGACGGCGCCGATGACTACCTCGTCAAGCCGTTCTCGTTTCTCGAACTGCTCGCGCGGCTGCAAGCCTTGAACCGGCGCGGCCGCGCGCAAGAGCCGATGCAGTTGCGCATTGCCGATCTGTCAGTCGACCTGATTACGCGCAAGGCCTCACGCGCCGGTGCCCGCATCGATCTCACCGCCAAAGAGTTCGCGTTGCTCGCGGTGCTGGCGCGGCGGCAAGGCGAAATCCTCTCGAAGACGGCGATTGCCGAGTTGGTGTGGGACATGAACTTCGACAGCAACACCAACATCGTTGAAGTCGCCATCAAACGCCTGCGCGCGAAGATCGATGCGCCGTTTGCCGCCAAGCTGCTGCACACGATCCGCGGCATGGGTTACGTGATGGAGCTGCGCGACGAAGAGGCGGCAGCTTGAGCGCGCCATGAAACGGTCGATCACCGCGCGCCTGGTCGCGATGTTCGCGCTCGCGGCACTCGCCACCTTTGCGCTGATCGGCGCCGCGCTTTACGGCGTGCTGGCGCGCGAGTTGATGCGCCACCAAGATGACCAGCTGCGCACCTATCTGCAGACGCTGCAGTACTCGATCGATCGCTACGGCACGCCTGACCGCTGGGAGCGAATGCGCGCCAAGCTCGACACCCTCACGCCGACAGACGGCAGCATCCAGTTCTGGGTGCTGTGCGACGACCCGCGCTTTCAGTACGGCAAAGACCTGGCCGCCATCGAGCAGATGAGCCTGGATGCCGATGGCCGCGGCGCCATCGTCATGCCCGAGCGGCAGCATGCGTTGCGCGTTGTCGCCAAGCACCTGGCGGCATTGCAAGACCGCCCGGCGGTGCGCCTCATCATCGGTGTTGACACTGCCTCCTATGTGCAAACCTTGCGCAACTTTTTGAGCGCGCTGACCTTGCTCGCGCTCGGTGCCGTGGCCTTGGTCGTGCTGCTCGGCTACTGGATCGCGCGGGTCGGTTTGAAGCCCTTGGAGCGGCTCTCGAAAGATGCGCAGGCGCTGCGGCCGAAGACCCGTTCCCAGCGCCTGCAAGCCACCGCGCTGCCCGACGAACTCTCCGATCTTGCGGCCGCCTTCAATGGCGCACTCGGCCGCCTGGAAGACGCTTATGCGCAGCTCGAAGCTTTCAATGCCGACGTGGCGCACGAGCTGCGGACGCCACTCGCCAACCTGATCGGCGGCACGCAGGTCGCGCTTTCGCGGCCGCGCGATGCGGCGGAGTTCGAGGAGGTGTTGCAGTCCAACCTGGAGGAGCTCGAGCGGCTTCGATCGATCGTCAACGACATGCTCTTTCTCGCCCGCGCCGATCGGGGCGAGGCCGCCACGAGCCTGGTGCGCGCGCTGGTGGCTGAAGAGGTGAAGAAGACGATCGACTTCTTCGAGTTCGTGCTGGATGAATCACACATGGCAGTCGACATCGCCGGCGACCTTGCGGCCGAAGCAAGTCTTGAGACTGCGTTGTTCCGGCGCGCGATGTCGAACCTGCTGCAAAACGCGATCGAACATTCGGCCTCAGGCGCACGGCTGGTGGTGCGCATCGCGGCGCAGGCCGATGCGATCCGCGTCAGCGTTTCGAACCCCGGCAGCGCCATCGAAGCGCCACATCTGCAGCGCCTCTTCGACCGCTTCTACCGCGTTGATGCAGCGCGGCGTGATCGCGGCGAGCACCACGGTCATGGCTTGGGGCTGGCGATCGTCAAGGCCGTGGCGCGAATGCACGGCGGGCAGGTGATGGCCGAGAGCCGCGGCGGCGTCAACACGATCGGCTTCAGCGTGCCGGTGGCCGCCGGCTGACGCCGCCGCAGATCAGGGCTGCACGCCGTCGATCACGATATCGATGTTCGCCGCGCCGGGCGCAATCGCCGAGGTTTGACCCTGCAGGTCGCCTGGCGCGGGCATCGCCGAGCCGCTGCGCGAGATGCGGGCGACGACGATCACGCGGTTGAACTTCGAGAGCGTCATCTCGGGCGACATGGCCATGCTGTCGTCGAGCTTGAAGTTGAGTGGCAGCTCGCTCGCCGAGCGCTTCAGAATCGCCAGCGGCATGCGCGGGCCTTCTGCGGCGCGGGCGAAGACGAAGAGCGTGTCGCCGGGTGCGACCTTGGCGGCCAAAGCAGGCGAGAGCGTGACGCGGCCGCTGACGGATGCTGACGTGGTGACTGACGTGGTGACTGACGACGCTGATGCTGTGGCCGGTGGTGCGTTTGCCGGAGCCGATGCCGCACCAGCGGCAGCCAGCGTCGGTGCGTTGTCAGGCAAGCCACCTTCGGCGCGTGCATCGGCAATGCTGCGGTCAATGCCGGCTGCAAATTCACTGCCGGCCGGCGCGAGCGCGCGTGCTTGGCTCCACTGCGCGACGGCGCCGGCAAAGTCTTTGCGCTCGTACGCCGCGCTGCCAGCCAAGGCGAGCGCTTTCAGGTTCTTCGGATCGAGCTGCAAGGCTTTGGCGATCAAAAGCTCGGGCTCGCCGGCGGTCTTCTGACCTTGAATCATCGCGATCACGTCGGCTTGATCGGCGAGCAATTGCGCGTCATTCGGTGCCATGGCGATGGCGCGGCCATACGCCGTGCGGGCTTCCGGGAAGCGCTGCATGGCGGCGTAGGAGCGCGCGAGCATCGTCCAGCCCTTGAGCGCATCGGGCAAGGTGGGGTCATTCTCTAAGCGCTTTTGCAGCGTTGAGAGCATCGACTCGATCTCGGCAGGCGAGAACTTGGGCGCGCCTTCGGCCACGGGCGGCGGCGGGTTCAATGCGTCGCGGTTGCCGAGCAGGCCGTAGATGCCGAAGGCGAGCACGGGCACGGCCACGCCGAGCCACAGTGGGCCGCGTTTGGATGCGCGCGGCGCTGTGATCGCGGCATCGGCCGCGAGCCGGTCTTCTTCGAGCAGGCGCTCGGCGATCTCGGTGCGGGCGATGCGGTGTTGCTCGGCATCGAGTGCGCCGGCGGCGAATTCGGCGTCGAGCGCGGCGAGCTGGTCTTTGAGCACGGCGAGGTTGCCTTGCTCCGGCTCGGTGGGTGAGGGCTGCTGCCCGCGCTGGCCTCGAAAGGCCGGCCACAGCAGCAAAAACGCGAGCACGGTCAAGCCGGCGGCTGCCAACCAGAAGAGGCTCATACCTTGTCGCCTTCGGTGCCGAGCAGCTGGCGCAAACGCTGGCTTTGGGCGGTGCTCAACTCCGCGGCCACGGGCACGGCGCGGCGTTGCTTGATGGTGCGCCACATGGCGCCTGCCGCAATCAAGAGCAAGGCAAACGGCCCGAGCCAGAGCAGGGCGGTGGTGGCTTCGAAGGCCGGCCGGTAGCGCACAAATTCACCGTAGCGCACCACCATGTAGTCGATGATTTGCGTTGGCGTGCGGCCTTGCACGAGCTGCTCGCGGATCTGCTGGCGCAGATCGATGGCGAGGTCGGCGTGCGAGGCGGCGATGGTCTCGTTTTGGCAAACGAGGCAGCGCAACTCTTCGGCCACGGCCATCACGCGGGCTTCGAGCGCGGGGTCGGTTGCCAGCGGCGCGGCTTCTTTGGCTTGCGCGGCGAATGAGGCCAGCGCGATCAACAACAAGCAGAACAACTTAGGCATTGAGCTTCTTCACCATCGGCAGGATCACCTCGCGAATGAGATCGGGCGTCACCGGCCCGATCAGCTTGTGCCGGATCACGCCGGCTTTGTCGATGATGAAGGTCTCGGGCACGCCGTAGACGCCGTAGTCGATGCCGACCAGGCCGCGCGTGTCAGACAGCGAGACGACGTACGGGTCACCGAATTGGTTGAGCCAGCCGAGCGCGTCATCGCGCTTGTCTTTGTAGTTGAGGCCGTAGATCGGCACGGCATGCGTCTTGGCGAGCTCGACCATCAGCGCGTGCTCTTCGCGGCAAGCCACGCACCACGAAGCCCACACGTTGAGCAGCCAGACTTGGCCGCGGAGGTCGGCGACCGAGAGTTGCTTGTCGGGCGCAGCCAGCGTTGGCAAGCTGAAGCTCGGCGCGGGCTTGCCGATGAAGGGCGACGGGATTTCGCTCGGCTTCAAGCGCAAGCCAATCGCGAGAAAACCGACCAGCACCGCGAAGGCGATGAGCGGGAGCAAGTAGCGTTTCATGGTGCGAGATTCACGGTGCGGGATTCAAAGTGCAGGGCTCATGACGCCGCCGAGCGCGCCATGGCGGGCGATGCACCGCGCGGGCCCGTGCTGCTCGCGCCAGCAGGCGCCAGCTTGCGAGCGGCGCGGTAGCGGCGGTCAAGAACGGCGAGCACGCCGCCCAAGGCCATCAACACGCAGCCCGCCCAGATCCAGCCGACGAAGGGCTTGTAGTAGACGCGCACGCTCCACGCCGTGGCGCTCACTGGCTCGCCGAGGGCGATGTAGAGGTCGCGCAGCAGGCCGCGATCGATGGCGGTTTCGGTCAGCGGCATGCGGCTGACGGTGTAGGTGCGCTTCTCGGGTGACAGCGTGCGCAGCGTCTGCCCGCCCTGGCTCACGTCAATCGAGGCGCGCATGGCGGTGTAGTTCGGGCCGGCTTGCTCGCTCACACCATCAAAGCGCACCTCGTAGCCGCCGAGTGAGACGGTGTCGCCGCGCTCCATGCGCACATCGCGCTCATCGGCGAAGCCGCCAACGACCGTCACGCCGACGATGAAAACCGCCATGCCGAAGTGCGCGAGCAGCATGCCGTAGTAGCTGCCCGGTTGGGCCTTCAAGCGCGTGGCCCAGCTCGGCGCCGGGTGCTCGCGCAGCCGGTCGGCCAGGTTCATCACGGTGCTGCTGGCCACCCACGCGGCGAGCAAGAGGCCGAAGCCGATCATCGGAGTCCAGTGGCCGAGCGCGAAGCGGGCGGCCACGGCACTGGCCAAGCTGACGCCAATCGCCCAGCGCAGCCGCCGCGCCAAATCGAGCGCGCCGGCTTGCCGCCAACGGGCGAGCGGGCCCACGCCCATCAAGAACACAGCGGGCGTCATGAGCGGGATGAAGACAGCGTTGAAATACGGTGGGCCCACCGAAATCTTGCCCAACCCGAGCGCATCGATCACCAGCGGGTAGAGCGTGCCAAGCAGCACCGCCGAGCACGAGACGAGCAGCAGCACGTTGTTGGCGAGCAGCGCCGATTCACGCGAAACCAATTCGAAGTTGCCACCCGCGCCGACCTTTGGCGCGCGCCACGCGAAGAGCAGCAACGAGCCGCCAATCACGAGCGCGAGAAAGCTGAGGATGAAGACGCCGCGGGTCGGATCAGAGGCGAATGCGTGCACTGACGTGACCACGCCCGAACGAACCAGGAAGGTGCCGAGCAGCGACAGCGAGAACGTGAGGATCGCGAGCAAGGCCGTCCACATGCGGAAGGCGCCGCGCTTCTCGGTGACGGCGAGCGAATGCATCAACGCGGTGCCGGCCAGCCACGGCATCAGCGAGGCGTTCTCGACCGGGTCCCAGAACCACCAACCGCCCCAGCCCAGCTCGTAGTAGGCCCAGAAGCTGCCGAGTGCGATGCCGAAGGTGAGGAAGCTCCAGGCCACGGTCGTCCATGGCCGCGACCAGCGCGCCCATGAAGCATCGAGCCGGCCCGAGAGCAGCGCTGCGATCGCGAAAGCGAATGCGACGACGAAGCCCACATAGCCCATGTAGAGCATCGGCGGGTGAATCACCATGCCGGGGTCTTGCAGCAGCGGCGTGAGGTCTGCGCCATCGGGCGCGGCGGGAATCAGGCGCAGGAATGGGTTCGAGGTGAACAGCGTGAAAACGAGGAAGCCGCAGCTGATCAGCCCCATCACGCCGAGGATGCGGGCGATGGTCGGCTCATCGAGCCGGCTGGAGAAGAACGAGACGGCGAGTGTCCAGCCCGAGAGGATCAGCGCCCACAGCAGGATCGAGCCTTCATGCCCGCCCCAAACGGCAGTGATGCGGTAGATCAGCGGCAGCGCCGAATTCGAGTGCTGCGCAACGTAGTAGACCGAGAAATCGTTGTGGATGAAGGCCTGCGTGAGCGCGGCATAAGCGAGCACAACGAACAGGCATTGCGCGCGCGCTGCTGGCCGGGCGAGCGCCATCCACCGGGTGTTGCCGCGTGCTGCGCCCACCAGCGGTGGCACGCTCTGCACGAGCGCCATCACGAGCGCCAAGATCAACGCGAAGTGGCCGAGTTCGACGCTCATGGTGTGCCCGCCTTGATCGCTTCGCCCTTCGGGGCATCACCGCTCATCACCGGTTCGACTGGCATCTGCCCCTTGCGGGCGTTGGCGAGTGCTTCGGCTGCTTCAGGCGGCATGTAGTTTTCGTCGTGCTTGGCGAGCACCTGATCGGCATGGAACACGCCGTCGGGCCCGAGCTTGCCTTGGGCGACCACGCCTTTGCCTTCACTGAAGAGGTCCGGCAGCAAGCCGGTGTAGACGACCGGGACTTGCTTGGCGAGGTCGGTCACGATGAAGTTGACGGTCAACCCGCTGCTCTCGCGCTTCAAGCTCCCCTGCGCCACCAGCCCGCCGAGGCGGAAGCTGCGCGCTTGCGGTGCCTCGTTCGCAGCGATCTGCGAAGGGCTGAAGAAGAAGACCAGATTGCTCTGGAAGGCGTTGAGCACCAGTGCTGCGGCCACGCCGAGTGCCGACAGGCCGCAGACGATGGCCAAGCCACGTTTGGTTCTAGGCTTCATGAGGTGCCTCGCTAAAACCCGCGGCGGCCGCGGGCATGTTCTTCAGTTGCCGCAACGCGCGGCGCCGTGCGCGCACTGCAACCATTTCAATGCCCAAGGCCACGGCGACCACGCCAAACGAGCCCCACACATACACGCCGTAGCCGCCCATCGCGGCGAACTCCGACCAACTCGACCAGTTCATCTTCAAACCCTCATGTGGCCGCAATGGCCTGCCGCGCCCACGCCGCATGGCGCTCACGCTCCAGAACGATAACGCGCACCCGCGCCAGGCTCACGGCAATCGAATAAGCCCACATGGCGAGTGCCATGACGAGCATGCCGAGCAGCATCGGCGTGGCGATGCTCGGCGCCTTCGAGAAGCTCACGCTCGCACCTTGGTGCAGCGTGTTCCACCACTTCACCGAGAAATAAATGATCGGCACGTTGACCACGCCAACGAGTGCGAGCAACGCTGCCGCGCGGTCAGCCCGGCGCGTGTCATCGATCGCGCCGTGGAGCGACAGCACGCCGATGTAGAGAAACAGCAGGATCAGCTCCGAGGTCAGCCGCGCATCCCACACCCACCACGCGCCCCAGGTCGGCTTGCCCCAGAGCGCGCCAGTCCAGAGGGCGAGAAAGGTCATCAGCGCGCCGGTGGGTGCAAGCGCATGCGCCAGCATGAATGCCAGCCGCGTGTTGAACGCCAAGCCCACGGCAGCCCAAAACGCCATCGCCACATAAATCACCATCGACATCCATGCCGTGGGCACGTGGATGAAGATGATGCGGTAGGCGTCGCCTTGCTGATGGTCCGTCGGCGCGATGCCGAGGCCGATCACCAGGCCGATGATGGTGAGCAGCACCGCGGCAGCGCTGAACCACGGCACGGCTTGGCCAGCGAGTGAGTAGAAGCGCTGGGGCGCAGCAAAGGTGAACCAGTTGGTTTTGACTGAGGGCATCGTGATCATTCCATCGCGATGCGCAGCGCCGCCGCACTCGCCACCGGGGCGAGGAAAAGGGCAGCGGCAAGCATCGCGCCGAGCAGAGAAAAGTGGGCGCCGTAGCCGCTGCCGGCGCTGGCCGATTCAACCGCGCCCGCACCAAAAATCAACACCGGTGCCACCAGCGGCAGCACCAGCAGCGAAAGCAACACGCCCGCGCCGCGCACGCCCACCGTGAGCGCCGCGCCGATGCCGCCGATCAAGCTCAGCAACGGCGTGCCCAGCAGCAGCGACAGGCTCAGCACCTTCGTGGCTTCCCACGAAAGATCAAACTGCACTGCGAGCAGCGGCGCCACGAGCGCGAGCAGCAAACCCGAGATGAGCCAGTGCGCCGCCATCTTCGCGAGCACGAGCAAGGCGAGCGGCGTGGGCGAGAGCAGCAGTTGCTCGAGCGTGCCGTCAGCTTGGTCATCGGCAAAGAGGCGCGCGAGAGAGAGCATCGCCGCGAGCAGCGCAGCCACCCACACCACGCCCGGCGCCATCGTGCGCAGCAAGCCCGGCTCGGGGCCAACCGCGAGCGGGAACAGGCTCACCACGACGATGAAGAAGAAGAGCGCCGCGGCCGTGTCACTGCGGTGGCGGAGCGCCACGCGCAAGTCGCGCACGAAAACGCTGCGCATCGCGAGCCACCAGCTCGTGGTGTCGCTCGGCGCTGCGTGAGCCGGCGCGGGCAGCGTGGTCGGCAAAGTTGCGCTCATAGATTGATCGTCACTTGCGGCACGTGCGGGCCGAAGGCGATGTCTTGGTGGCTCGTCAGCACGACGATGCCGCCGCGTGCCAGTTGGTGCTCGATGCGGTCCATCAGCCACGGCGTGGCGGTGGCATCGAGCGCGTTGAAGGGCTCGTCAAGCACCCACAGCGCGGCATCGTCATGGCGCGCCGGCAGCGCAACGCGCGCGAGCGTTGCACGGCGGCGCTGGCCTTGTGACAACGCGCGCGCCGGCAAATGCGCCGCTTCTTGCAAACCTGCCTCGGCCAGCGCGAGCGCCGCGTCAGCGTCAGAGCAGGCCACGCCCGCCAAGCCGCAAGATGCCGTCAAGTTCTCGATGGCGCTGAGGTTCGGTTTCAGGGCGGCGGCGTGGCCGAGGTAGACGAGTTGGCGGTGAAACGTTTCTCGCTGGCGGCGCGTGGCGACGCCGGCCCAAAGCACCTCGCCACCGAGCGGATCGAGCAAGCCGCAGATGACGCGCAGCAGCGTCGTCTTGCCCGAGCCGTTGGAGCCGGCGATGCGCAGCAACTGACCGGCATGGATCTCGGCGGTCACGTTCTCAAACAGCGTTCGATCGCCGCGCGCGCAGCTCACGCCCTGGAGACTCAAGCTCACTGCGCCGGTGGCCGGCCGCGTGGCCGAAGGTGAAGCGCTGGTCGCGCGCGAAGCTTTTTGCACTGGGGTTGTGCTGCTTGTCAGAATATCCTGACACTCATAGTATGTGGCGTATGTTGACATCACCAGCGGTGCTTTCCAGCACTCGGGCCAGAGGATTGGGCGCAGCCGGGGATGCTCGGCCGCACGCGATTGTGATCGGTAGCGGCTTCGGCGGCTTGGCTGCGGCTGTTCGGCTCGGCGCGCGCGGCTACCGCGTCACCGTGCTCGAAAAGCTCGACGCGCCGGGCGGCCGCGCTTACGTTCACCGGCAAGACGGTTTCACGTTTGACGCCGGCCCGACCGTGATCACCGCGCCCTTCATGTTCGAAGAGCTTTGGGCGCTCTGCGGCAAGCGCATGGCGGACGATGTCGATCTGCGACCGGTGGCGCCGTTTTACCGAATCCGCTTCGACGACGGCGCAAACTTCGACTACAGCGGCGAGGCCGAGGCCATGCGCGCCGAGGTGGCCAAATTCGCCGCAAGCGATGTGGCCGGCTACGAGAGCTTTCTGAAAGCCAGCGAGGCGATCTTCAAGGTTGGCTTTGAGCAGCTCGGCGACAAGCCCTTCAGCTCCTGGACCGACATGGCCAAGGTCATCCCCGACCTCGTCAAGCTCGAGGGCTACCGCACCGTCTACTCGCTCGCTTGCAAACATGTGAAGGATGAGCGCCTGCGCGTGGTGCTCACGTTTCAATCGCTGCTCGTCGGCGGCAACCCGTTTGCGACGACCTCGGTTTACTGCCTGATCGCGTTCCTTGAGCGCCGCTGGGGCGTGCACTTTCCAATCGGCGGCACCGGCAGCCTCGTGCGCGGCTTGGTCAAGCTGATTGAAGGGCAGGGCGGCGTGGTGCGTTGCGGCGAAGGCGTTGCGCAGATCACCGTGGCGGGCGGCGCTGCGAGCGGCGTGCGGCTAGAAGGCGGCACGCAAATCACGGCCGACGTGGTCGTGTCCAACTGCGATTCGGCATGGACTTACAAGCACCTCGTCGCCCCCGAGCACCGCAAGCGCTGGACCGATCGGCGCATTGAAAAAGCGCGCTATTCGATGAGCCTTTTCGTCTGGTACTTCGGCACCAAGACGCAATACCCCGATGTCGCTCACCACACGATTGCGCTCGGCCCGCGCTACCGCGAGCTGCTGACCGACATCTTCGACCGCAAGGTGCTCGCCGAAGACTTCAGTCTCTACCTGCACCGGCCAACCGCCACCGACCCATCGCTCGCGCCACCGGGTTGCGATGCGTTTTATGTGCTCTCGCCCGTGCCGCACCTGGAGAGCGGCACCGATTGGCAGCTGCAGGCCGAGCCGTATCGGCAAGCCATCGAAGCGCGGCTGGCTGCGACCTTGTTGCCCGATCTGCCGAACCAGATCGTCACCTCGCGCTTGCTCACGCCGCAAGACTTTCAAGACCGTTTGTCGTCGTTTCGCGGCGCGGCTTTCGGCCTGGAGCCCGTGCTCACGCAGAGCGCGTGGTTTCGCCCGCACAACCGCAGTGAAGAGCTCGACCGGCTCTACCTCGTCGGTGCCGGCACCCATCCCGGCGCCGGCTTGCCCGGCGTGCTTTCTTCAGCCCGTGTTCTCGATTCGGTGGTGCCTCATGCAGACGATCTCGCAGCCCATCCCCACGCTGGCCTCCCGGCCCGCACGGGCGCTCACCCTGCAGCCCACGCGCGCCCGGCCGCTCGATGAGCCCGCTGACCTCGCGGCCTGCCGCGAGGCACTCGCCAACGGATCGCGCACTTTCCTCGCCGCCTCGCTGCTGCTGCCGCGCACCGTGCGCGAGCCGGCGTATGCGCTCTATGCCTTTTGCCGCGCAGCGGACGACGCGGTCGATGGCCCGGGCGCAATCGCCGATGCAGCCACCAGCGCCAAGGCCGTCGCCCGCCTCCAGCAGCGCTTGACGCTCGCCTACCTCGGCTGCCCCGAGCCGATCGCCGCTGATCGCGCGTTGGCCGCAGTCGTCGCCCGCTTCGCGATCCCGCGTGCGTTGCCCGAAGCCTTGCTCGAAGGCTTTGCATGGGATGCCGCCGGCCGCCGCTATGAAACGATGGCCGAGTTGCAGGCCTACGCCGCGCGCGTGGCCGGAACAGTCGGCGCGATGATGGCTTGCCTGATGGACGTGCGCTCCGCCCATGGTGTGGCGCGCGCCTGCGATCTCGGCGTGGCGATGCAGCTCTCCAACATCGCTCGCGACGTTGGCGAAGATGCCCGCATGGGCCGGCTCTACCTGCCGCGCCAATGGCTGCGCGAAGCCGGCATCGACCCCGATGCCTGGCTGCGCCGCCCCGTATTCAACGCCGCGCTGGCCAGCGTGATCAAGCGCGTGCTCGACGCGGCCGATGCGCTCTACGCCCGCGTCGACGCCGGCGTGGCGCAGTTGCCGCTGGCCTGCCGGCCGGGCATCAACGCCGCGCGATTCCTCTATGCCGACATCGGCCATGAAGTCGCGCGCCGCGGTTTTGATTCGGTCACGCAGCGCGCGGTCGTGCCGGCCTCGCGCAAGGCTCGGCTGTTGGCGCAAGCGATCACGGGGCTCTGGCCAGCGTCATCACCTGCGCCTGAACCAGCCTTGCCCGCCACGCGCTTTCTCGTCGACGCGGTCACGGCCGCAGCATCGCCGCCAGCGCGCACGGTGCCAGCGATCGCGTGGTGGAACGTCAAGCAACGCGCGCTTTGGGTGATCGATCTGTTCGAGCGGCTAGAGCACCGCGACCGTGGCTTTCAACGCGGGCTCAACTGATTGAGCAGCGGCCTGATCGTCGGCCTCGAAGCCGGCTTCGTGCTCGGCGGCGTGATCGCGTTCGCGCTGTGGGAGTTGTTCAGCTTGCGGCGGGAGAGGCGGCGGGATGAGGCTGCGAAGCGTGACGGCGACGATGCGGGGTAGTTAACCCCTCCGGCGTGTCTCGGTGGCCTTGGTTAGGCTACTGGCGGCGGCGTTGGCGGGCTGACGTACCGCTAGAAGTTCGTCTTCACGGCGCATGCTGGAAGCGACGAATTCGGCAAAAGGCGCGATGTTTTCGCGCGAGCTCGCTGCGTCAAGTGCCGCCATGTGTTCGTTGCGGCGCGCCAGTTCGATGACGGTCCACGGGTACCCGCCCGAAGCCATCATCACATTCATCAGAAACCTGCCCATGCGCCCGTTGCCATCTGCGTAGGGATGTGTGAATACGAAGGCGAAGTGGCCAAGAACTGCCCTGACGCAAGCCTGTGGTTCAGACGCCAGCAATTCGAACAGCGCGGGCATCATGTCTCGCACCGCTTCGACCGGCGGTGGCACATGAGCAGCATTGCGGATGTAGACCTGATGCGCGCGATATCCAGCAAGGTCCTGGGCCCTTGCCAACTTGACTGCCACGCTGGGGGCGAATAGTTCGCGGTACCAAATCGGATGGTCTTGCGACGCGACCAATCCCGAATTCGAGCTGGTCAAAACTCTGCTGATGGAAGCCTCGACTTCGACACGCGCTTGGTAGTAACCGCGAGCGGCCATGGCATCTCGCGATTGCTCGTCGGCTTCGATCTGCTGCGGGTTCCAGCCACCTTACGCGACGCGCGCGGTGAGCTCATTCGTGACGCGGTACCCCTCGATCTTTGCGTAGCTCGACTTGTCTTGGCACATTGACTCGGGTCACCAGGACACAGCGCCGCAGCAGCATGAGTGCGAGCCACCCGAGATCGAGTTGCCCGGCATCAAGCCCCATCCGCGCGGATTCGGATATGCGTGGTGGTGGTTGTGCCAGCCCTCCCCGTGCGTCAGAAACCCCTAACCCTCCAGATTCGACGCTTGCACTGCGGCTCCTTTGACCAGCCAACGCCCCGGACCGGGTTTGTGGGCGAAGTAGGTGACAACGCAATGACTTGTGACGCTGACAGCAACTCGAACGGCGACTCCCCACACTGCCCAGCTCGGCCCTCCGAGCCGAGCCAGTACAGCGCGGCGGCCAGCACGATTAGGTGAAGCGGCCATGTCGCTTCCATAAAGCGATACCAGGGATCGGCAGCAAAGTCAGGTTCAATCGCGAATGTCGGCGGGCAAGCGAACCTGAAGCGGGAATGATCCATCCACAGACCGCGTCGATGCGCGAAATGGTCATGGCACGAACTCTGGCGTTGGGCCCAGTCCCGGATGTCATGAATCTTCAGGATCCCGAACGGCCCCGCCGTGCCCACGAGCACACCCAGCGAGGCGAGGACGCGCTCGAATGGTTTGCTGCAATCGAAAGCTCTGTGAATCAAGCGTCGGTGCATGCCCTGGGGCGCGATGCATGGCCAAACAACAGTGTGGAGTAGCTGAGCCCCAGGAACACAGTCAATGCACTCCAGCTGGAGTAGAGAAGGCCAAGCACCAACGCAATTGCGAACATGGCAGTGTTCCAGAGCGACTTGAACGGCGCCCCCACGGCCCTCCTGTGGTCTGTATTGGCGCCGAGGTCATCGATACGCCAGACACCATTTCTCATGGACGCCCCAATTGCGCAGCGTCGGCTTCGGCGCGATGCGCGTAGAAGCCGAGGATGACGTCTTCGAAGTTGGAAATCAGAAGGTCAAGGATAGGTCCGGCATACCAGTTGAACGTCGTACTCAGGCGGTAGCGGACGGTCATCCGCAACTCGGTTGCTCCGCCGATTGGCACGAGCGTGTAGTCGGTGTCACCGATGCCGAAGTAGCGCCCGCCGATTTTCACGTGGTCATCAAGCGCGTTCGGTGGGAACGAATCCGCAACAAATCGATTGACCCATCGCACATGGCGCTCGGGCTGCCATTCAGCGGCGATTTCATCAAAGTGAATGCCGCTTCCCATCGTGATGTGGCGAATCATTCCTTCCGTGGTTCGCTCGGTCACCCCCGCTATTGGTACCGGAATGCCGATCCGGTACACCCATGCCCGATCGACTTCTTCGGGGCCGATGTCCCTGGCGTTCTCGAGCTGCCGCCACACGTCAGCAGGCGACGCTCTGACAACCCGCGCGTGCTCGATCGTTACTTCGCGATCGGGAAGAGGGATGTGTTGCTCCAGGCCGCCCATAACGATGGGCAGCACAGTGACGCCGTACAAGGCCTGCCGGGGCCAGTGCGTCTTGCGGCAGACCGCGCCCATGATGAGCCCGCCAATAGCACCTACAGCTCCGAACAACGGCACGATCAGGATTGCGCAAATAAGACCTTCAATCATGATTGCCATCGTGCCTAGAACGAAGAGCAAGTTGGCCGAGACGGGCGCCCACGCGTAGTACGCCCAAGATCGTCGGTGCTGGATCTCTGCGACATACACGGTCGCGGCGCCCACCAGCAGCGGCACGAGCAGGATGAAACTGCTCATCATGGCCGAATAGGGCCCGCCTGGCCGACCGGAGAAGATGAGGCGCAGGACGATGCCCGTCGTCACGCCTGCGGCCACAGGCCACCACCGGGAGTAAGGCAGGACGGGCTTGCCGACCCCCTTTTCCACGGGGCTGGGTGGCGGTATTTGAGGTGGTTGTGGCGCTGGGTACATGGGATCAACTTGATGGTTGGTTGTTGGCCCGGCGCACAGCACGCCGGAGCCGTTGTATTACGGTCGCACTCGAGGTGCCGGGCCCATCAGTCGGACGACCTCTGTACGTGGTGCGAGGTTTTCGGGAACGCGCAGGCCCCAGACCATGCCGACACGATGCATTGCCAAAAGCGTCCACCAGCCCGGATCCCATTCGCCGGGCAGCAGTCCCAGGCGAGCCGATCCCGGAAAGGCGTGATGATTGTTGTGCCAGCACTCGCCCATCGTCAGAAGCGAGGCGAACCGGACATTGCGACCCTGGACAGCGGCGCCGCATACGGCGTGGTGTATGGCGCCATGGTTGTGAGCGAGATAGCCGACGATCCAGTGCCCCAACACCCCGGCGGTCACGCGCGCACAAACACCCCAGGCCACAAATCCCCAGCCGCCGAACACAAAGAGAACGATCGCTGGTGGCAGTTGCTGTGCCATCCACGTGCACTCGAGGAACCTGTAGAAGCGGTCGTCGGCGATGCGCGGCTCCACTGTAAGAAGCGGCGGGTCCCGCAAGTCCAGCGAGCAGTGGAGTTGCCACCAAGCGTCGCGCCAGAAAGACCGCCCGTGACGCAGGTACTCGTGGCAGGTCGGCAAGCGTTGCGCATAGTCCCTTAGCTCGTGTTGCCGCAGAAGGCCGATGGGCCCGGCCAAGCCGACTTGAACGCCGAGGTAGACCAGCGAATATTCCAGCCATTTGGGACACTGATAGCTGTCATGCACCAGCTTGCGGTGACTCCCCAACGAGTGGCCCAAAAGCACCACGCATGAAGTGGCAGTCAGGAAGACGGCAAATGCCGACCACGTGAATGTCGCGGCACCGCCAATTGCCGCACCAGCGGCCATCGCCAGGAGCCAAATCGACTTTATGGGGTCATACCGGACATCACCGTCGCACACGCACGCAGTTTGCTCGGCCGTGACTCGATGCGGTCGCAGGCTGTCGGGCAGGAGAGTCTGGCAGTTGTGCATGGGATGCGATCAGGTGGTCTTTCGCTTTTTGGCGATGGCGCGTGACTCTCGCTTGAGCGGCCGTCCAACGGGGCAGAGCTCGAACGCATAGCCGGTCAGGCTGTTGACCAGGCTGTCGCGAACGAGCTTGTACAGAACGAACTGCCCGCGCCGCTCCCTGCTGACCAGCCCCGCGTTCTCGAGTACCGACAAATGCCGCGAGATAGCGGGCGCGCTCATGGAGAAACGTTCCGCAAGCTCTGTGGTGCTGAGCTCCGCCTGGGATAGATACGCCAGGATCTCGCGACGAGGCGCCGACGCAAGGGCTTCAAAGATTTTGTCGAGTGATGTAGACATTGATGTATTAATTTATTCGTTAATATACTATGCAGCTCCGCTCAGCTAGTCAAGCACGAACCTGGGGCGATCGGTTAGCGAACCTGCGGCTACTGACTACGGATCAGGTCCGACAGTTCGTGCGCTGGGAAGGCGCCTCTCGGGTGCCGTGGCGGTCATCCGGAACATCGAGTGCCTTCAATAACCCGCCGAGCTGTCATCAAACGTAGTTCGTCGGATGGAGCGACTGTTTTATGTCGGTCCGCTTGAGCCCCACCGGCTGCCACTCTCTGCAATCGCGGCATCGCCGCCAGGTATCGCGTCTGCGCGATCAGGAGCAACGGGTCAGAAAACGCCTCTTCGCCCGGCGACCAGTAGCCGGCACTCGTGTGCGCCAAGTCAATCTGCAGGCCGCGACGAAAGTATCGAGTGCCTTCTTCTCTGCCGCTCAGGCTGTCGGCGCACCCACTATCCCGCCCGCGGCATCCTGAACGGCAGCATCGCCTGCACCGGCAGCGCTTCGAAGCGAGCGAGCGACAGGCTCTCGTGCACGGCCGTGGCTGGCTCGCCGCCGAGCTGTGTAGACAGCAACGACCGCGCATAAAACGGCGCGTTCTCAAGCGTTTGCTTCACCACCGCCGTGCCGCCGGCATCGCAGCGCGTCTCGCGGGCGATGCCCCAGCCGGTGCCGGGCAAAGCTTGCAGGGGCGGCGGCTTGAATGCTTCTGCATGGCCTTGTGCATTGAACGCGAAGGCCAGCGACAGCGGCGGCGCGGCACCTCGGGCTTGCACGTCGTACAGCACCGCGCATCGCCCATCGGCCAGGCTTGCGCGCGACCAGTGCCAGCGGTCGAAGTGCGCCTCTAACGGCGCATCGCC
>JAYWGR010000097.1:0-23666 GCA_043778145.1 Rhizobacter sp. | reverse complement strand
CCAGTCCTTTGGCCGATGCGCCTAGTGTGGAGGTGACGTGCGCATAACGAAGTGGGTGGTTGCTGCGACGCAGCGTAGCAGCAGCTCAAATGACAGATGATGTGCTCGGTCATGTCACGGGAAGCGTGGTCGCCGAGTCCTTGTGGCTGGCATGGTTGGCAACGATCGATTCATCCCGTTTGCCGCCACGCCCGCCGTCAACTCCGCGGAGTGTTGATGCATCTCACCGGACCACATTCGCCCGGAGCCACCAAGTGGCGGTTCCCATGCGGTCCTTGTTGCGCCAAACCAGCACCGCTCGATCGTCACAATCGAACGACATCGTCAGCGCCCTGTCCTTCGTCAGTACCTCGCGCGGCATAAGGGATCGCGTCAACGAGCTGGCAACACATCTGTTGCCCCGCACCGGCATTCCCTGCCCGCGGCACCGGGGCCTGCTCGGCGGCATCGCATCACACGTCATGCAATGTCGGTGAGCCAAATCACGACCAGCGATCACCGCACAACGTCGTTCCCGCTGACGTACGGCCACGCAATGGACCGCTGTTCGCGCCGAGCGTGTCGAGCGGCTGGATGAGCGATTGAGTTGCCCGCCAAGCCACATCGCCGCCTCAGAATCACTTGACGATCATGACGACCATCGCGGCGACCAATGGCACCGTCGCCACCAAGCCCCAAAAAATCCAACGCCGGCCCAGCGCCCAATAAAGCGTTGAAATACTGCCGGTGCTGTCGAAGGCCCTTGCCATCGTGGCTTGTTGGTACTGAATGGGCACCAGAACAAACAGCCAGACCATTCCCGAAACTACGAACAGCATTTGTCCATTGAGCAACCAGCCTGATTGCCACAGCTGCAAGCCTGACAGCCAGGTCATTCCGTATCCGCCGATCAATGTCAACATGACGCCACCGAGCGTTAATGTCCAATCGGTAAGCGTGACCAGTTGCTGGGCAAATGCAACAACACTCGGCTGCCGAGTGCGGTCAGCAAAAACCTTCCACACCGATGTGGCGGTGACGTTGCCAATGAGCAACGCGATGCCCAGGACATGCAAACACTTGAATGTGGCATACACACCGCATCTCCTCCTTCGCTTGCGAATGCACATTCTCAAGCGCGCTGGTTCGCTTGAAAAGCCTGGCCGTGGGCGTTGACGGGTACTCTGCCAGAGTGGAATGTTATTTGCTGCTTCGGCCCGATGCAGTCTGAAGCCGCATAACGCACGCGGCGATCATCGAAGGAGCTGCCGTGGGCTATGGCGGGGCAGGCAGAACGGCTCCATTGGATGTTTGTGCTCGCCCACCTCTTGCATCACCGGCTTGCTGTGATGAACGTGCAGCATGTCCAAGCCTTGCTCGCAGCCGGGGCGGCTCCACCCTGCACTGGGTTGCGCGGCGCTGTCGATACGGCGGGTCGCCGAAGAGGCCGGGGTCAAACCCGGCGATGGTTCGCCACCACTGCGGCAACAAGGACGCCACGTTGCGCGTGCGCTGCAGCGGCACGACGAGCAGACGCTCAGCGCTCTTAACCTGACCCGCCAGGCAATGGCGACACGAGTCAACCTTAAAGCGCGCGAGGGCCGGCAAGGCCACACCTTCTAGTTGACAGTTTCGCGCGCTCAATTGTGTGATCACTGCAGGCTGTTCAGGGTGCCCGTGCAGGTGCCTGGCTCGGTGGCTTGTCAAGCGGCCCCTCGCAGACGACTTCGTCCGCGCGCCGGGAACGACGGCACCTCGGTGTCGGTGTTCCATATCCAGTGCGGAGGGTCTTTGGCCAGTGCGCTCACTTTCAGCGCCTTCTCCTTGGCATCCGCGACGGCACTGACCACATGAAGTGGGACCGGAGCGCCTTCGCAATCCAGAAGCAAAACGTTGGGGAAAGCCGCCGCTGACTTGGCGTCGTATTTGAGCGGCTTCATGAAGGACCGCTGCTCGCGTTGAAGGGCTTCGATCAGTGGCAACTCGTACAACCCGTCCAGGGGAATGAACTGATCCGTGGTCAGCATCATGCTCACCGTGTCCACCTGATAAACGTGCTCGCGCTTGGCGTAGATCAGGGCGGCCATCATCACGCGCGGCCTCCGTGGCACATCGGCATCGCGGGCCTGCAGGGTGGCTGCATAGCTGCGTTCGACGCGCTCCCAGGCCTTGCTCTCAATGTACAGCGGCACATCCGGCATGTGCTTGACGACGATCCTGCGGCCGCACGCGGTCGGCTCGGAGCCGTTGTACTCGCCGACGATGATGGCCATCCGGTACTGCACGGCGTCTTCAGGCGACAGCAGCAACGCGAGCTTCTTGCGCCTGCGCTCGCCGATCTCGTCCTTGAGTTCGACTCTGAACGGCTCCGGGACATACAGCCGCTCGCCCAGCGAGGCTCCTTTGACCATCACGCCCCTGGCCGCCTCGTACAGGTACTTGTGAAGAACGCCCTGGTTGCGCCGTCCTTCCATCGCCGGATACCAGCGGTTGAATCCCGCCCGCTCGAACAGGAAGTGGAGCAATGCGCGCAAGCTCATGCGCTTGCGCGGCACGTGCACCTCAGCAGGGTCGATGACTGCTTCGCCACGGGGCACGGGCTTGCCCGGCAACCGCGACATCGCGAAGTCCGTCCGCAACTCGACCTGATCCGGCGCGTGCTCGATGATGGCAACGCCCGCCAGTTCGCCCAGCCCCGACATGCCCGGCTCCGGCTCGAACGACGGGCAGGTCGGATGGTGTCGGTGCCCGGTGTCGGGCATGCGTTTGACCACGTACTCGGCGTGCCTGGCGATGTACATCTCGATGCCGCCGGGCACGCACAGGCAACGCGGTCGCTCGGGCGACCCGTAGACCTGAGCAAGGGCGTCCTGCAGCCCCGGATCGGCCGCTGGGCAGGTGCGCCCCTTGATGATGTAGCGGGTCGGCTCCAACGTGTCCTCGCCCTGCACGCTCGTCTGGTCCGGCGTTCGCGTTTCGCTCACACCAGGTCGCGGGCCAGGTTCTCGAGCGGCCTGCGGTTGCTGCCCAGCAGGCGGCGCACCGCCCGCGAACTCGAGAGACCCAGGATTTCTCCGACCTGGGCTCCGTCGGCGCCCTTGTCCGCGAGCCTCCGAGCCACCACACGCCGGGCAGACTGTGCCGTCACGCCGGTCCACCCTGCCCGCTTGAATATGGAGCGCAGGGTCGCGATCATGAGTCGGCAGGTCTCACGCTGATCGTTCGGGCCGCGTCCGCCGATCTCGAAGGGCCAGCCACCTTCGGTCAGGAACAACGCACTCCAAGGATCGAGCCCTCGGTAGGCGTCGACACCGGACGCAGTCACCGCGGCGCCGAGCTTGCGGCGCCGGCGCTCGACGAGGTAGGCATCGACCGCCGCACAGGCTCGCGACGAGGTGAAGAACAGCGGTCGACTCCGCCCATTGACGGCGGTTTCGGGTCGCATCTCAGAGCACTCACGGATCGACCCGTCGCGGTTCAGGTAGTCGCGCACCTCGAGCCGTGCGATCTCGATCGGCTTGGCGCCAGTGCAGAAGAGCACGTAGACGAGCGCGACATCCCGGTTGGCGTTCTCGCTGCGCAGGCGCACGCGGTTGGCACCCGCAGCGATCTCGTCGGGCTCCAGCAGGGTGAGGCGCTTGCGCCGCGGGTGGACCGGTGTGTAAGCAGCGACAGCGCGCAGGACGGGTTCGCGAAACTGCCGCAAGCGCGGCAGGCAGGACAGCCCGTCCTCGTCCAGTTCGGGTATGCCGCGCTCGCGGGCGACTTCCAGCACCAGACTCTTGATCGAGCGCTCGACCGTCGATCGCCCTACGCCGAAGGGGGCACCGGCCTCGCGGTAGCTCAGGCCGTCGAGCAAGACGCTGGAAAGCATCGTCCTGGCCTTGGCGATTGTCTCCGGCTTCATCGCGTGCTTTCTGGTCCGGGTCGGCTCCAAGCCGGTCGCGCAGGCCGGCTGTCGTTCGGGCCGAGTGTTCCCCGGTGAGCCGCCTCGCGCCAGCGGAAATCCCGCCGCAAATGGCCCGCTTTCCGGTGTCATGGGTAGCGTCAGGATGAGCATGCAGGCTCTCGACACCGGCGCGGGACGATGCTGCAGCCGCGTACGCCCACACCCCTTGGCCAGCGCAGGGTCGCCAGACCGTGCGCACCCGTCCGAGGTATGAGCAGTTGAGCATGCGACGGTTGCGCTCGCACCCTTTCGCCGTCGCCAGCCTTTCGCCATACTGGCGGCGCACTTCAGGCATCAGCCCGTGCCGCCCTCACGGGCGCACCGACGCAAGTCGGCGTTAGCGGTCGTGACCCGCCCATGACCTTTCATCGAACGCGTACGCCGTGAATCCACGGCACGCACGACCCGCCAGAGCGCTCCCCTGCGACGCGCCCTGAACGCCGGGCACATCCCCAGCCGAGCCCAGCCTCCGAACGCCAGCCGCACCCATCACCGGCGCGGCCAGCGGCATGGCCGGCCTCCAACAAATCCTTCGGGGTCGATCAGCCGCCCTTGAACCCACGAGCCTGCATCGACCGAATCCTCCCAACCGGGGAGCACATGCTCCCCCTGGGGGACGTGCGCTCTCCATTCCCTGGAGAACCCCATGGCAAGCAAAGCCACGCACGCATCCCTCTGGCTGCCGGGCTTCGAGATCGATGCCCCAGCCTATCCCGACCCATTCCGTTCGAACGACGAAGTTGCAGCCCCGGAAGCAGACCAATCGGCAGACTCAGGCGAGTCCGCGGCCGCGGATACAGCCGGCGATCTGCCAAGACCCTGGCGGCCCGCCACGGCCCAGGCCACCCAGCACACCGCCGACAACCCGGCGATCACCTGGCCACAGTGGACGACTTCGGTGCTTGATGGCCTCGAAGGCCAGGCGACGAAGTTCAACGCCAACATCGAAGCCATCGCCGTGCTGCGCGCCATCGAGCGGGAAGGACGTTTGCCCACTCCCGATAAACGTGTCGCGCTCCTTCGGTTCACCGGATGGGGCGGCATCCCGGCGAGCTTCAACCTCGACGGCACCGACACCGCGTGGAAGCAGCGCGCCCGGCAGTTGGCGTCTAAGCACCAGCATCCGCAGAGGAACGCGCCTGTCTAACGGAAATCCCGCCCGATTTGGCCTCGGAATCCGAGCGTGTTGATAATTGGTGTAACCAACGACGCGAGATGAGTCGCGCGCGGCAGAACGTTCGAGCGAGTTGCGGGCTCTTGTGGGCGAAGACAAGTGATGGTCAGTTGCTGCTGCAAAGGGAGCCTCGCGGTGCTCTCGCCAAATGAGCATGCGACGGCGTAGGCGGCGCTATTGACACGCTCCCGGGGAGCTGACATACGATGCCCACGATCGCTCTCGTCACGGCGTCTGCCGCGGACCAGCGGTCCATCGTTGCGCCGACGATCCGCGATCTGTAGCGCAACCGTTAGCGGTCGTGACCCGCACTAGAGTTGACCTCCAACGAGGCACCGGGCAGTTGCTCGGGGCAGGGCTCGGCGCTTCACGCCGTCGAGCTTGAATCGGCCAGGTCGCCGCATTGATGTACTTCGTTCAAGCCAGAGTGATCCACCACTCAAGGCGAGAACTCCATCCTCTACCCCCACCCCCGTCAACTGCGGCGCGCCCGTGTCGCGTTCGTCCCCATCCATGCCTTACGCGTGCGACTGGATGACATCAACGCGCGCGCCTTGCACTCAGGTCATTGGAGTTCGCCATGGACCAACTGCTGTCCTCCCAGCAAATGGAGGATGCTTCCTCAAAATTCACCGCTCGCTCAGCGGGGAGCGCTCGCATCCGAAACAATCTGATGCAGCGCGCCGACCTCCTCTCTCTCTGCAGCAAATATCGCTACCGCCTTGGACGGTGCCGGGCGGGCAGCCCGCCACTCGCGTTCATCAGGTTCAACCCAAGAACGATAAACGCGGACGTCGTCGAAGGCGCGACACTCCGCAGCTGCTTCGGCGTCGTGAAGACGCGCAGCATCGATTCGATCGCCGAGCTGGCGAATTTGCTGGCGATCGGCGAGCACCACCGGCACCGAAGCCCCCTCCTCGAAATGGTCGAGCGCATGGAGCGCTGGCCAAGGACATGTGCGCCGCCGGCGAAACGCTGGCCAGCGCGCGCGACCAGTCGACTACGTGCGACACGCATTGAACACAGACGCTGGTCCGTTCATGGCGGTGCTGACCGGCGTGAAGAACTTCGAAATGCGCGACGACCGCATTTTCGAAATGGGCGACCTCCAGCACTGCACGAAACCGGGCACACGGTCGAGGCCGCTGGTCCACCGCTCGAAAGCATGGGCTTCACCTTCGAATTCGGCGCCTCCCACATCCTGCGCGGGGCCGGCCTACGGGCCTGCTCGAGGGCTTGCCTGACCTGCGAGCACGACGTCTTACTCGGGGACAACACCATCACGTGCAACCACGCGCAGCGGCCTGACATGCGGGCGCCAGTTACCCGTTGGATGGCTGGCTGCGACCGGCATGAGCCGGTCAAGGCGCAGTCCGGAGACGCGAAATGATCACATCCCTGGCCCTGATGTCGATCTACAAGGCGCCGGCCGTGCCGCTGTCAGAGATCTGCGAGAGGTACTTCGCCCTGAGCTACGAGGAGGCCATGAAGCGCGCGGCGCGCAACGAGCTGCCTGTGCCGACGTTCCGGCTCAGTGACAGCCGCAAGGCGCCCGTGATGGTGTCGTGCGAGGCGCTCGGCGCCCACATCGACAAGGTGGAGGCTGACGCTCGCGCCGCCTGGGAACGTACTCAGGTGTGAAAGGTCTACACCGCCCCTGCAGAATGGCCGTCACGATTGGCCAGATGGAGTTCTCGGCCGCCGAGACGTCCTCTGTTGCCTATCTGACCTAGGCAACGCATCGCGCCGTGACTTCGCGAATGAGTAGTCGGACTCCACACCGGCAGTAGGCAAAACGCCGTCGCGTCTTAAGGGTTGTACCGGTACGTCGCCCCCATGTAGTAGCGCGGCTCGGAGTTCTCGATCGCCACCCAATCCCCGGCATTGCCCACAGTATCCCGGCCAGGCTCACTGCGCAGACGCTGTCCGATTCACCGCGACGCGCAGAGCAAAGCCGCACGGAGCGCACCGGAGCGCCAGAAATGGAAGTTGTCGCCTCCATCGTCGAGATCCAGCCTGGTGAAAGCAGCAATCTTCAAGTACGCCATGGGTCGAAGCTTTCCGCGTGCTGCAGGGCTATCTGATACAGACCCCCGTGCAAGAGCCTTCGATCCTGCCTGCCGGTCTAAGTCGATGAACGTGGAGACGTGATGCACGGCGGCTTGAAAGTGGTCAGCGACAAGCCGCTGAAGCTCGTCGGCGCCTGCTTTGCGCACACACCTTGAAGTTGTCGATGAGGCGCCTCTGGCGATTGATGTCAGCTTCCTTGGCGTTCCGGCGTACTCACACTCCCGGCCAACAAGAAACGCTCGCCGGACCTCGGCGCCTGACTGCTCAGCCGCCCTTACCGGTCAACCAAGCTAGAAGGTCAGGTGTGCGAAGCGCTCCTGCCGCTCGACCTTCGGTGGCGAGGACTGGCAGTCGACGCTAAGCGTTCAGCCGCTCGCTGGAACGTATGGCTTCAGACGCAGTTGCTGCAGTCAGTGCTGCATGAATTCGCAGATCAGACTTGATGCTTTTCCCTTGGGTAGTGGCAGTGCCCGTTGTCGGGCGCGGTCGAGAAATGCATGCGGGATGGCGTTAGCCCGCAGGGTCCGTGGCGGAATAATGTTGTATGCCATAGACCAATACTGGAACTCTCTCACTTCGAGCGGCTGGACGTTGATCGTCGTAACGTCGCGGTGGCGATCGTCGCATTTGATCTGGTCGTAGAGGGCGTGTGTCACTAAATCGGGCCCTTCGATTACCTGCATGAAGTTGCCCTCAGAGTAGATCAGCACGCCTGTCACTCCGAGACGCTTGTTGTTGGCTTGGCATTGCTCAACGAGATCCTGCAAGGTCGACTCCCTGAACTTCCGCACAGCAGAGCTGACATAGGTAATTGAGATCATGTCGTGTCCCTCGAAACCAGCACCCCACGCATTCTGCACTGGTGAAACAGGCTCCGGAGCGGTTTGTAGAAGCTCTCAGCCGGCGCGGCCTGACGGTCTACTCGCCGGTAAAGCCGTGCAAAAACAGTTCATCAAAAAGCTGCCCTTGGTGAGGGTCGGCTCCTCGCCGGAGAACCGGTCCTCCGCTCCAACCAAAACCATTCGTTCCTCGCCGCCGAGTTAGTCTCCCGCCGGGCGCCACTACACTGCCCTGCAAAGCATGGGCACCGCAACCGGCAACCGAATGGCTGACCTTGGCATCGTCGCCCCCGCCGTTGCCCCTGCGCCCCAAACGCACGACAACGTCTGGGACACCTTCCACTCCGGGCTCGCGCTCTCGCATGCAGGCGACGCCCGCGCGCTGTCGGAGCTGCGCGAAGCCCGCTCCGCGTTCATCGAGCAAGGCGATGCGCGCGGCGTGCTGCTGGCGGCCGCCGCGCTCACCGTCACCAGCCAGCTCGGCGGCAGCTTCCGCCACATGCCGGAATGGCTGGCCGACGTGGCGCGGGTGCGGCGCGAGCCGGCGATCGTCGCGTCGGCCGACGACCGCGTCCTCGCCTGGACCGCGGCGCTGATCGGCCAGCTGTTCTTCGACCTGCACGATCCCGAGGTCGATGGCGTCGCCGAACGCCTCGTCGATCTGCTCCAGGACGAACTCGATCCCAACCTCGCCCTCGCCGCCGCGCGGATGCTGCTGTACTACATCGATCCCCGCGAGCTGCGCGAACTGGCGCAGCGGGTCAACGCGCTCGTCACGCCACGGCTGGCCGACCCGCGCCTGACGCCGCACCGGCACGGCCATTGGCTGCTGATGTGGCGCAGCTGCACCGGCTACGCGAAGGAGACGTCGGCCGAAGACGCGGCGACACGGGCCGCCGCCGAACTGGCCGAGCGCCACGGCCTGCGCGACGTGCGCTTTCTGCTCGCCTTCGACGATGTCGCGCAAAGCCTGCCGGGCGCCGACCTGTCGCGCGCCGAGCGGGCGCTGATCCGCGCCGAGTCGCTCGTCGACCCGGCGAATCTGCGAGAGCTGATGCTGCTCGATGTCTCGCGCATGCGGCTCGCCCGCCTGAAGGACCAGGTCGACGAGGTGCTGTTCCGCGCGGCGCGGGCGCGCCGCTACGCCGTGGAGCTGCAGTGCCCCGGGCCGATGATGGGCGCCTACATCGTCAACGAAGCAAACGCGCGCCTGCTGACGAACGATTTCGCCGGTGCGCGCGCGCAGATGAGCGAGGCGCTGCCGCTGCTGCCCGACGGCTTCGCGCGCGAAGTGCGCGAGATGATGGAGATGATCTCCGCCTACGAGGCCAGCGCGCGCGGCGACCCGCGCGGCATCGCCCGCATGCGCGCCGTGTGGAAGGACATGCGCGAACGCCGCTTCTACGATTCGTTCGAGGGCTACCCCGATTTCCGCGGGCGGCTGTGCCTGCTGGCGCTCGAACACGGCATCGAGACAGAGTTCGTCATCGGGCTGATCCGCAAGTGCAAGCTCGTTCCGCCGCGCGACGCGCTGGCCGGCGCCTCCGAGGCTTGGCCATACCCGTTGCGTATCCGCGCGCTCGGCGGCTTCGCCGTCGAGCGCGACGGCGCGCCGCTGACGGTAGAAGGCAAGGGGCAGCGCAAGCCGCTGGAACTGCTCCGCGTGCTCGTGGCGCACGGCGCGCACTCCCCGGAGACCGGCCTGCCCACCGAAGCGCTGGTCGACATGCTGTGGCCCGACCTCGAAGCCGATGCGCCGAAGGCCTCGTTCGACATGAGCTTGCTGCGCCTGCGCAAGCTCCTACAGGTCGACGGGGCCCTCAAGCTCGCCGAGGGTAGGCTGTGGCTGAACCCGCGCCTGGTGTGGAGCGACGTCACGGCCTTCGAGCACGACTGCGACAGCCTGCTTCGCCTGCTCGACGGCGCGGCGGGACGGCAGACCGAGCTGAGCGCGGCGGCGCGCCGCCTGCGCCAGCGCCCGTCCGCCCGGCTGTTCGGCCGGGCGGCCAGCGAGCCGTGGAGCGCGGTGCCGCGCGAGCGGCTGGCGCGCAAGTTCAACGCCGCGCTGACCCAATACGCCACCCGGCTCGAATCGCAGTCGGCTTGGATCGCGGCGATCAGCATTTACGAACAGGGCCTCGTCGACGACCCGTTCGCCGAACCCTTCCACCGCGGGTTGATGCGCTGCCACCTCGCGCTCGACCAGCCGGCCGCCGCCGTGCGCTGCTATCACCGCTGTCGCGATCTGCTGGCGACCGCGCTGAAGGTGCGCCCGTCCGCCGAGACGCTGGCGCTCGCGCAGAGCCTGCCCAAGCTATGACGGAGCCATCGTGACACTGCCGATCACCGCCGAGCAGGTCGCCCTGGTGCAGCAGAGCTGGCCGGAGGTCTTTCCGATCCGCGAGACCGCCGCAACGCTGTTCTACGACCGCCTGTTCGCGCTCGACCCGAGTCTGCGGCTGCTGTTCCCGGCCGACATGGCGGCCCAGGGAAGCAAGCTTTTCGAGACGCTGAACGCCGTCGTCTTCCAGCTCGACGACTTGGCCACGCTCGACCGCCTGGCGCGTGCGCTAGGCCGCAGCCACGCCGGCTACGGCGCGACTGCCGGCCATTACCGGACGGTGCGCGACGCCCTGATGTGGGTTTTGCAGGGCAGCCTCGGCGTGCGCTTCGACGCGGCGTTGCAGGCTGCTTGGGCGGCGGCCTACGACCGCCTGGCGGCCGCGATGCTCGAAGGCAGCGCCGCCGCCTGAACCCCTGGGGGGCGGCGCGCCGGCGCCCCGACGAGCAGCCGCCACACCATCCGTCATGAGGAGGTGCCGCGGTTAGTCATCCGTTAGTCACCTTGGTGGGCTGGCGCCCGACCATTCGTTCACTGCACGACGCAGCACTCGAACGAACGACCCACCCCCACCCGAGGAACACCACCATGAACACGACCGACCGCAACGCCCTGATCTGCACCACCTGGAGCCGCGTGCACGGCCAGGCCGAGAGCTTCTCGACCACCTTCTACGACACCCTGTTCAGCCTTGACCCGGCGCTCCGGCCGCTGTTCCGCGACGACATGACGGCCCAGCGCGAGCGGCTGGTCGCCATGATCGACACCGCGGTCCGGCTGCTCGACCAACCCGACACGCTGATGCCGGCGCTCCGCACCCTGGGCAAGCGCCACGCCGGCTACGGCGTGCGCGACGAGCACTACGACGTCGTCTGTGCCGCGCTGCTGCACAGCTTGGCCGAGATCCTGCGCGACGAGTTCACGCCCGCCATGCGCAGCGCCTGGATCGAAACCCTCGACACGATCTGCTGCACGATGAAGGAAGCGGCGCGCCCGGCGGCGAAGTCGATGACGCTGGCCCGCATGCCGGCTGTCGCGGCCCTTGCGGCCCTCGTGATGACGATGGCCGCGGGCAGCGCAATGGCGTGCGAGCCCGGCCCGTTTGGCCTGCACCCCGCGCTGTCATCGCCGTGCTCGACGGCGACCGTTGCCGCGCAGCCCGGCATCGACCCCAACACCTTCATCGTCGGCCATCCGGCCAGCCCGACCACGCGCGGCGGACATGCCAATTTCGAGCACCCTGCGGTGCTGACGGCACGCGCGGCGGCTCGACCGGTGATCGACTCCAACACCTTTATCGTGCAACCTCCGGCCATGGCAACTTGGCGCGTCGAACCCGACGACTATGCCGGTGCCCGCTATGCGCAGTCGCCGACAGGCGCTGCGACGAAGAGTCGCTGAGGCCGGCGAGGTGCGTACAGAGCTGCCGCGATGCGCACTCCGGAAGTGCGACCGCCGTCGCAACGTCCCAGAGCTTGGCTGCTTTGCAGCGTGCTGACATCGCCGGTGACCGCGGGGGCTGCCGGCGGCGCCCACGGTCCGAGCTGCATCGGACGTCGTCGCAATCGAGTCGAACGACAGCTCATCTATGGTTGACGGATCACTGCCGACCCAGAACCGACATCCGTACCCCGAGATTCGTTGCCCCAAAGCGGTCGCTCCGATTGCCAGCGAGGACCCTGACGGAGGCCTAGCAGCGGAGGGCGCACACCGGTAAGCGGCGCACAAGGCGCTTCAGGCGAAGCACGCGGCCAAATGAGAGGTGGTGGCCTCGCACACCTCTGACTGCACGCTCGTACGCGGCATCGAACGCACAGTGCCAAGCCGGTTGGATTACCAAGGCAACCGCATGGGCAGAATACTTTGACAGATCACTGCGGTCGGGGCCAGCGGTTCGCGATGGGTGGCTTCACCCGGCACGGCCTTGATAGATGGCCGACGCCACGCCGGGGCCAGCCCTACCTGGACAGTTCGTCATGTACGACCTTGCCATTGACGATGGTCAGGACCGAGCGGATATCCGGGATCTGCTCGTCAGAGACCTTCGAGGGGTCGAAGTAATCAGCGTTCAGCACCACGAGGTCGGCCCACTTGCCCTTCTCGATGGTCCCAAGCCTCTTCTCCCACTGTGGTCCAAGAAACCATGCGTTGTCTGCCGTGTACAGGCGCAGAACCTGCTCGCGGGTGATGGTCTGGCCGCCATTGATCAACACGCCCCGGGCATTCTTTCCGGTGACGGCGTAGTACATGCCGATCCACGGGTCCATTACCGAGATCTGCATGCCGTCGGAACTCATCCCGGCACGTGAGCCGAGATCGAGGATCGTGCGGAACGGCGGGCCATTGCCGGTCGGCGAACCACTCAGCCAGCGCCACCCACCGAGAACGCTAAGTCCCACGCCCAGGTTCTTCGATAGCTCGATGTAGCTCGGCGTGATAAACGGCACGTGCGCGACCACCCAGCGCAACTGGGTAATGCCGTCCGGATTCACCACCATCCGCTTTTGCGGGTCGGGCGCCGCTGGCGTCTGCGGAATGCCGAGCGTCTTGAGCTCAGTGTTCACCGTGTTCCAGAAATCCAGAATGACGGCAAAGTCGCAGGAGCCGAGCGAGTGGTTCTCATTGCGCCAGCCCTGTTGGGCCACCAGACGCGTGCCGTTCATCCAGGCCAGAGAACCGAGACCGCCGATCGGCGCGCCGGCGGTGAATTCGCCGATCCCGCCAGTTGAAAGCCATTCGTCGCCAAGTAGTTCAGTGGTGTTATTCAACCGCTGTACGAGCTGCGGGGTCATGGCGTCCGGCTCGATGTGCAGGTAGTCGATCTGCAAACGTGCTGGCAGTTAGCCTATCGCATGAAGTGCCTTTGCGGAGTCGAACGCCCGGTACTGATCGAAGGATGCGATGCCATCTGCACTGGTACCGGTATTGCCGACATACGATTCGGCGAAATGGAAGCTCCCCTGATCGATGCGCGTCGTCAGCCCGACGGTGAGTCCAAAGCCCAACGCGTCCAATCGTCCCCTCTTCTGCGCCTGAAGGTTGTTGTGTTGCGGTAGATCGCGAAGCGCCTGCAAAGACGGGGCGTTGGCTGCGATCGAGCCGTCGGCACCCAGCCGGATGCCCTTGCTCTGGAAAAAGCTCTTGCCGATCGAGTTCGTCTGGCTGGGGCCGGAAAAACCCTCGAACAGCAGCGTGGGGTTGGCCGGCAGCGCCGCGTCGAGCTCGCGCAGGTTTGGAAAGCGGTCGGCAGCCGGTGGGGCCACGAACTGGTTCCGATCGAGCCCGCCCAGTGATACCACCCACTCGCCCCGCTGTACTGCCGCGGCCTTGGCGGCGAGCAAGTCCTGCGCGTTGGCGATCGAGCGGGCTTTGTCCAGTCGGACGTCGTGTCCGGGTCGCAGCCCCAGCAGGATGATGTGCTTGTGGTTGTCGATGAGCCCCGGCACCACCGTGCCGCCGTTCAGGTTGATCACCCTTAGCGAAGACTTGACGCTTGCGGTAAACCAGTAAAACGACGGCATCAATTCGGCGGCGTCTGCGGGTCATCGTCGCGACACGTTGCCCCTCATTGGAGACGAATTTCGCCGGCGCCTGTCCGACCGTCGAATGAATAGGCTTGCCGGTCTTGAGCCGAGCGGCAGTAGCTAACCTCTTGTTTGAGACCGCTTCGGAGGCGCCGCACTGCCGCGCCCTTCTCCATTCGCTCATCTGAAGTCGCGACTTGCGATCGCAAGTTGTCCCGACATAGGCGATAGCTCCTCGGGCCTCCCGGCAATCAGGTTCTTGACGGACCATCTGACCTGCGTTCGCCAGCCCCGGCGGAACCGTCGGCTGGGCATCACCGCCAGCAATCCTCAAAAATGGGGTTGCTGTTTGGTCCCACGGTCAATACCATCTACTGCTTCCGGTCTGGTTGCGAGTGACCGCCAGATGCTGATCCGTTGATCTAGGGGTCTTTCCTGCAACAATAGGACGCTCTCAAACGATCCATGAAAACTCGTGCGGCCGTCTTGATCGGAGTGCGAAAGACCGGGCAGCTGCAGCCGCTACGCGCAGTTGAAGACGGAATTCGGCGGTTCAGGGCCTGGGTGGACTCGCAGCCTGGGTTCGCAACCAGCCAGGGCGAGCAGCGGGTGTTGGAGCTTACCGACACTAAGGAGCCAGTCGAGACGCGGGCCATCCGCGATGCCGTAAAGAAGTTCGTTGGCCTGGCGACGGTCGAGCAGCTTTTCATCTACTTTGCCGGGCACGGTCTCAATGTTCGCTTCTCGGAGTATTGGCTGCTTTCGGGAGCTCCGGACGACCCGGGAGAGGCAGTGAACTTGCGCGCCGAAGCGGACCGTGCACGCTACTGCGGCATTCCCCATGTGGTCTTCATTTCCGATGCCTGCCGCTCGGCAGCGAACAGCATCCAGAGTCAGGCTGTCGAAGGCTCGCCAATCTTTCCCAATCCGGGTCCCACCACGGAGCCGGGATTCGTCGACATCTTCTACGCCAGCACGATTGGCCGGCCGGCGCTAGAGGTGCGCGATGCCAACGTCGCCGATGCCACATTTGAGGCAGTCTATACGCGAGCGCTTGTTGACGCCTTGAGTGGCAAAGAGCCGAGCGTGGTTCAATCGGCGGCATCGCGACCGGTCGGCCTGATCCATCCTTGGCCGTTGCAGCGCTACCTATCAGCAGCAGTCCCGTCACTGCTGCTGCGACGTGGCGTCACACAGGTTTCGCAACGGCCCGATGCCACCATCACCTCGCACCCTGAAGAGTGGCTCTCAGAAGTACAGGCGGCTGCAGTTGCCGCGCCGGGCATGCCGAGCCCGCTAGGTGAATCGGCGCCGCCGGGGGGGACCTCCCGTGGCGCCACTTCTTTCGAGACGTCGTTAGAGCCCAGGCCCGAGGTCGAGTCACTCGTCTCGATCGCCCAGGCCGCCCTGAACGACGCGTTGCACTCCACCAGAGCAGAGAGGTCAGTCGAAGGCTCGTATGTTTCAGCAGACAAGCCGGCGACAGGCGGCGAGCGCGTGCGAACCCAACCTCGCGGTGGCCTCGTGGGCAACGTCCAGCCCGCCTCGCCGGCCCAAAGGCAGTTCCAGCTCATGCGCGAGCGGGTCAGCTCGACGCCCGCGTCCGCTCACTTCGAAACACGCTGCGGTTTTGAAGTGCATGGTGTAGACGTCATAAGCGCAGCCAGTGCAGCGCCCTTGAAATTGCTTGGGGCGCGTAAGCTCCGTGTGTCGGCTGATCGCGGCCAATCCGCGTCCGTGCTGGTGGTGTTCGAGGACGGTCGCGGCACGTTGTTGCCGGCGATCCCTGGTTTCGTTGGCTCGATCACTTACGACCCAATGGAACACGAGATAACTAGTCTCGAGTACGAGCCCTCAGACAACACGCCCTTGTTTCAGGAGGCACGCCCCCGGCTTTCAGAACTGCGCGCACTGCGGCGCACGATTGCAGCTGCTGCGGGCCTCGGCGCCTTTCGTCTGACAGGGAAAGACGATGCCTCTGGACTGGTGACGCGTATGCGTGACTTTCGATGGCTCGACCCTGCCTTGGCTGTCTATGCAGCGCACGCACTGCACGACCTTCAAAGCCGCGCGGAAATCGTAGAGATCGCAAAGCTGCAGCGCCAGGAACTGGGTCTCGAACTGTTCGACGTCTGGATGTTTGCTCGGCGCCCTACTGTGAGACCTGCCCGAGTCCCGGCCGACGTCTTTCCTCAGGCGCCGCTGCTCTCCCAGGGGTGGGATGCACTTGACGCGTTAAACGTTGTCTTGCCCGGGGCGTTAGGTGGCCAAGGCTTCAAGCGCCATGTCACAAATTCCTTGTGGACATTGTTCGACGAGTTCGGCGTTGTTCGCGTACGCGACGCCATTGAATCAGGAGAACTTCGATGACGCGAGAATTGGTGCTGGTGCACGGTCGCTCCCAAGAGCACAAGGACTCGATCGCTTTGAAGCGCGAGTGGATCGACGCCCTTCGCGAGGGCTTGGCCAAGAGTGGCCTTCAACTGCCCATCCCGGAAGACCGGGTTCGCTTTCCCTTTTACGGAGACACTCTTTTCGACCTGGTCAGCGACATTGCGCCAGACCAGGTCGCGGAGGTCATCGTTCGGGGCAACATTGACGACCCGCAGATGCGGGCGTTTGTCGCCGATGTGCTTGATGAGGTACTCACGCGCAAGGGCATCACGGAAGACCAGGTCGAAGAGGAGGCGTCCAAGGCGGTTCTCGGCCGTGGTGTCGGGCACGTAGTGGAGCGTGGCGTACTCAATTGGGGATGGGTGCAGGGTATTCTCTCCGCCCTGGACGCCCACGTTCCGGGTGCCAGCGGGGCGTCGATTGCCCTGGCGACCCGCGATGTCTACCGATACCTCACCGACAAGGGAGCCAGCCGGAGGATCGACGATGGAATTCGCGGAGCAATGACCACCGGCGTTGAGAGCGTCGTTGTCAGTCACTCACTCGGCACCGTCGTCGCTTACAACGTGCTGCGTCGAGAAGGCGAGTCCAGCGGCTGGCGTGTTCCGCTGTTTGTGACGCTCGGCTCGCCACTGGCGGTGCGCAAGATCCGCACGACGTCGGCTCCCAACAAGTATCCACAATGCGTGACGACATGGTTCAACGCGATGGATCCGGACGACGTGGTGGCACTGTACCCACTTGACGGGACGCACTTCCCGTTGGACCCGGCGATCCAGAACAAGACTGACGTAAAGAACGACACGAGCAACCAACATGGGATCAGCGGCTATTTGAAGGACAGGGAAGTGGCGAAGCGAATTTACGACGCTTTGGTAGCGCAGTGAGGACGGCTTTGGGATCGCCGGCAGGACTGTGCAGTTGGATACGCCGGCAGCTTGGTGAATTCAGCGGCTGAGTCATGTACACCGGCTAACAAGGTAGTCGGATGCGACGCCCCTTCGACTCTTAACCGCGTGTACGGCGTCGCGCCGACGCACCGGTGGAACGTAATAGACAGATGGCTGGCTGGTTCAGTCCCGAGTGGCGTGTTGTCGGGCGGGCGAATTGCCGTGCCCCGGTCTAATTCATCGATGGAGTTCGAGTATGAAGCGCGCCCTGCTGGTAGGCATCGACAAATATGACGCATTCCCGTCGTTGTCCGGCTGTGTCAACGACGTTTGGGCGCTGAAACCGCTCTTGGCGCGACACGATAACGGCGATCTAAACTTTGAGGTCGTGACTTTATCGAGCGACGTGGACCGCGTTGATCGTGGAACATTGCTGAGACTCCTGCAAGAGTTGGTCGCACCAGGGGCGGATGTAGCGCTCCTCTATTTTGCTGGTCATGGGTCTTCCAGCGTAAATGACGTTCACCTCGTCACCCAAGATGCAAGCGGTGTGGAACCCGGTCTGCTTATGTCGACGGTCATGGGAATGGTCCACGCCTCTCCGATCCGCGAGGTCATCGTCGTTCTTGACTGCTGCTTTTCCGGCGCCGCCGGCGGCAACGCAATCTTGGGAGAAGGCGCTTCAGCTATTCGGCCAGGTACAGCCATCCTTACGGCAAGCCGAGCAGACCAGACCGCGGCTGAGACTCTAGGCGGGCAGGGGCAGTTCTCGTATTTTCTGTGCGGTGCTTTGGAAGGCGGCGCTGCTGACACTCTCGGTAAGGTAACAGTCGCTGGGTTGTACGCCTACCTCGCCGAATCGTTTGGCTCATGGGGACAGCGACCGGTATTCAAAGGTAGTCTCGACAGACTGCACGACCTGAGGAAGTGCGACTCAGCCATTTCGCTCGGCAATTTGCGCCGCTTAGCCGAACTCTTCTTGAGAGCCAACACTGAGTACCAGCTCGACCCAAGCTATGAACCAACGGATCCGTCGCATGATCCCGAGAAAGGAAAGATATTCTCAGTGCTGCAGAGGTTTCGGGCCTCAAGGCTGGTTGAGCCCATCGGAACAGAGCACATGTACTACGCTGCCATTGAGTCGAGAAAGTGTAAGCTGACCCATCTCGGGAAGCTGTACTGGCGAATGGCTTCAGAGGGTAGACTGTGAGAGTCGGAGTTGCCGGCCATCGGGCCATACCGTTCGTCGCGAAATCACTCGTGGAGCAACCGTAGCCGATGAGATCACATCTTTGCCCGCCCCTAGTCTTGGGCAGCACTATAGGAACTCGGTCGATGGCCTCATTTAGCGAGTCAAAATGAAACCGGAAGAGGTAGCGGCCGTCTTAAGTGGTCTCATAGAGCAGTTGGCGGCCGCTGAACATGAGCGCTGGGCTCATTGGCAGCGCTACATGCACGAGAAAGGTACGCATCAGCCCGATGGGTCACTTCTCTTGCCAGCGGACCTCGTGGATCGGTGGGAGCGTCAGTCCTCAACGCCCTACGACAAGCTAGACGCCGGCGAGAAGGAGAGCGACCGCGAACAAGTGCGCAAGTACCTCCCCTTGATTGCACGTGCCCTCAGTCGCTGAGGTGGACAGCCTTCGCTGACGCTCTGGAAAACGCCACGAGACTGGAGCGTGGACCAGCGCTTACCATGTCGCACCCTCAAAAGTTGGAGTGATGAGCATGGCCCGAAAGAAGCTCTTCGTTAGTTACGACTTCGACAACGACGCTGCGTTGAAAATGCTGCTCGTGAACCAGTCTAAGCTTCCCGAAGCCCCATTCGACATATGGGACTCGTCGGTTAAGGAGCACATGACGGGCGACTGGCAGGACAAGGTTAAAGCAAAGATGCGTGGGGTCGACATAGCCTGTGTGCTTTGCAGCACAACTACGCATACAGCACGAGGTGTGGCCATCGAATTGCAAATCGCCAAAGACATCGCCAAGCCCTACTTCTTGCTCTGGGGATACAAAGACCAGACTTGTACGAAGCCAACCAGCGCCTCGAGCGCTGATAAGATTTACAAGTGGGAGTGGAAGACGTTGGACGAGCTCATCCATGGCGATCGCTGATGACGGTGTCGTGCAGGGGGCATGCAACCGGAAAGTCCTCAGACGCTCGGCGGGTTGCGACTGCAGCGGGGTAGATTTCCGATTTCTGATTCAGATGCCAGGATTCGGTGATCTCATTGCAGTTAGTTGCTGACAGCCGTCGCTCTAGACCCGCCGAATGATTCTTATGGCAGCCGGACGACTGCTGTTAGGCCAACGGATGTTTGGTGCGACACGCGACTGATACCTTCAACCGTCGTGGTCAGGCAAATGCGCGAGATAGGTAGATCGGGCCGCACAGCAGCGTGGCGCAAGGATCTTCGACTGCATCCGGGACGGCCGGTCTTCAGAGAAGCACGCCCATGAGGAGCCAAGTCATGCGTTCCACGCCGCACCGCTCAAGTGAGCTGATGGAGAACTCTGGCGCAGATCAGCAATGGACATTCACACTCTTACTTCTCGGCTGCTTAGTCCTGGGCTTCTCTGTTTATGCTTCGATAGGTGGGATCCAAGTCGGATGGACTCTTGGCTATGCGCTTCCGCTGCTGGCGGCGTGGGCTGCTCGGCGACTGGGCTTCGCTGTGATGTTGCCCCTTTTGCTTCTGAGCGTGCTGCCAAGTCTTTCTATCAAACTGGGTGAGTTCTCGCTCATATTTGCATACGCAAAAAGTAGCTGCCTACTTGCACTCGTAGTCGCAGTAGCAGTCGCCGGTTGTTCACCCGACCTATCGGACCACAGTTCTGCACTTCCGTCTAATGAGCCAGCCGCACTGCCATGGCGCAAGGCGTGGCGCAGGCTGGCAATACTTGCGCTAGTTCTGTGGGTGGCGGTCGCCGGGATACGCTTAGGATACTTCAAGCCAATTTTCTCGGGGTCGACACCTATAGTCATGCAGGTAGACATCGACTTGGCTGCAGTTATATCAATAGCGTTACTGCTCTTTGCGCTCGACTGGCGACGACTCGCCAGCAGGGCTCACGTGCCGCCCCTCGCGCTGATAGTCGCTGCGACGCTGCTTGCACTGGAGCTTCTGCTTTCGTTTCGAATCGCTGACGTTAGCCGATTGGGGTCGTCGGTGCGCTTGGGTTCAGCAAACGCCACAGGGCTTGTTCCGATAATCTGCTTTGCGATCACCGCGTTGGGCCTTGCCGGTTGGATTCGAATGTTGGCGGTGGTCATTGGTTGCGCTTTTGTTTGGCTCGCTCTCCAAGACCACATCGCAGCCGCCGGCACCGCACTTTTCGGCAGTGCTTTTCGAAGTGCATCACCCACAGCTGCATTTATCTATTCCACGTGCGCCTTATGGCTAGGTACCGAGCTCCGCGGGTACCTTAAAACCAGCTCTCCCGATCAAACGGGGCGGACGGTCCGTCAGATCGGACTAGCAGTCTGCGCGGCGCTTATTTTAGTGGTTGACCCGATTACAGAGGGAGGATATGAAGTCTCTTCCCCGACCATCTGGATCTTGGCAGGGCTAATATTCTTCGCAGCCTGTCAGTGGGGAGCGCACCATGCTGCAGTGGGACTGGTGGTTATTGAACTGGGTTTTCTGGCAACATGGGTAGCCTTTGCACCTGAAGGACTAGGAGATCACAAAGGGGTTTCAGGGCTTTTCATTGCTGGGATGGCAGTGGCACCTTATGCCATTGTTGGCGAACTTTTCGCCCGATCACGCCGGCTGTGGGCATTCGCGCCAAATGGTCGTCCTGAGATACCAGGGAGAAGCGTCGAAATAACCGAGGTCTCCGACGCGGCGCAACGAATCGACAATGCTGCGACCTTCCGAGCCTTTGGTGCAGTTCTTGCCCCGTTGCTTGTAGTCTGGAATCTGAGCCAGATAATCGCTGTGTTCCAATATATGACTAGTGAGGAGGCAGAGTTCGGCCAAGACATCGCGACGGCAATAGGCATACTGCTGCTAGCGGTCGCCGGAGCGCTTGCTCCACTGCTGTTTGTCATCCTTGATTGGATGGACCGCCAAGTCTCTTTTCGTGTCCTGTCCCTTGCAACAGGCGCAATATTGGCGGGGTTGCTGGCTTCCGCAGGCGGTCTACTCATCGGTGACATCGTTCCATTTGTATTACGAGAATCATCGGCACTCGACTCAGGAGGGGTCAAGAGCATGGTCTTATCGACCATCGCCGTCGCTGTAACGACGTTCTGTTTGTGGGTGCTTTCCGCGGCTCGGCCTTTTATGCTCGCGGGGATTGGGATCCTATCTGTAGCGTCGATATTCGGTTTAAGTTGGTTGACGTATCTTCTATGGTTTGGTCCAGGCGAAGGAAAGGCTTGGGAAATGCTCTGGTCGCTGACGGCTACCGCGGTTGTCGCATTAGCTTGTATTCGCAGCGTTCAAGTGCGCCTCGTGCTAGCTCGGGACCATTCGCGGGAACTTCTTTTCGGCCCATTGCGGGACAAAAGCTTTTCGGTTCGGATGGCCGCAGCACTGGGCTTGCCATCGTCCCTCTGGGACTCAGCAGCCCTGAGAAGCAAAGAGCTCTGGGCCTTTCTCGCCGCGAGACCCATCGTTTATCTGGGAGGAGCGGCGCTCATCCACTCGAAGCTCGCTCTCGGTATCCTGTTAGTCGCAGGCGGACACGCCGTCTTTGTTGCCGGAAAGCGAGTGGCCGCTCGCGCAATCTGGCGCCCTGCCGCAATCGACGACGGTCGCCCTCCGATTCTGTTCCTTCGAAGCTTCGATGACGACCAATTCACGTTTCAGAGACCGCCTTGGCAACTTCATCTGCGTTGGTTAGACCTGTGGTCTTTCAGACGCAATGTCGACGAGGCGATGGTCGACGAAATTGCCCAGTTTGGGCCGGTGGTCGCCTTGGGACGAGTGGGCGAAATGCGTGCGCCGTTTGGTGCCGCTCGACACTATTCCTCGCAAGAGGACTGGCAATTGACGGTAAAGACGACGGCGCTTCGCGCGCGTGCGATTGTCCTCGTGGCCGGGGTGTCACCCTCTCTTGAGTGGGAGATTGATCTGCTTCGTCGCGAGAACCTGTTGGGGCGAACGGTGTTGCTTTTCCATCCAGATCGCACACGCGACGCAACGAATCGGCGCGCCGTCAATTGGTTGCTCGGCACCAATGCTGTCAGCAGCGAACTCGAGCCATGCCGAGGAACCGAATGGGTGGCGCTGCTGGCGGACGAGCATGGGCCGCGAATGCTTTGCTCTGAGCGTCTCACAGCAGCGGCGTATGTGGTGGCTTTGCGAACACACTTTCTGGGAATGGATGCGGTAGTCCGATGTTTCAACGACAAACCGTCGGCGCGCAGCGCGGTGCGACCGCCCCGATACTCGAAGACATCGATTTAGCTTGAGGTTTCCTCGTGCAACGCGTCCTTCGGCTAGGCTAAGGACACCACATTGGCTGCGCCGCAGGCAAGAAAGAGGGCACTGCGAGAGTGCCCACTTTTAGCCTATCTTGGCTCCCCGTTACGGCGAGCTGCCGAAAGGCGGTAAGCGGCCAGCCGACCCATCTTGATTTCGCTGAGCACGCAAGGCTCCACTACTCCACTTAACTTCTTGGTGGAGAAATGGACACTTCAGTTGCTCTTAGCGGCGGGCGTCCGTTACGGCTCGCCTTCGCGAATGTTCTGCCAGTAGAGCGCCGCATAGTTGACGGTTGCGATCGACTGCTTTTGGCCGGGAGTGTGAGTACAACGTCGCGCCGGTAGCTGACCTCCGATGCACCAACCAGAGCTGGCCAAGGTCAGCTGTCGGCGAGGTCCGCGAACTGGCGCTGCCGGCCAAGAGCAGGCCGCCACCTCCGCGCTCGAAACCGGCCGATCGACGTTGCACGCATAGCCGGTCCCGCGAACCCTGCTCCCTGGTCCAAAATCCTGCAACCCTAAATTTACTTCGCCTATGTCGACGACTCCCTTCACACCAGATCTCCTTCAAGCCATCAGTGACTGGCAGCGAGGTGGTGATTCGAAGCAGATCAAGAAGCGGGGGGGAAAAGCTCAAGGCACTGTGCGCTGGTCTGTCCGACGAGTACCGTTCCGCCCCTTCCGCCTGCTTCCGCCAATTGGCCCTCCAAAAGGCCAGCGTCTGGGATCTCATTGCAAGGGACTTCCTTCCGGAGAGGATCTCCTCGTGGACTCTCGACTCCGACGTTGCCAAAGCATTCAAGGGGGGAGTGCCGCCGGACGGTTGGCAAGGGGTTGTCCTATCGATCAAAGCCCCGCCCAATGGGGTGATTGTGAACCTGTGGAGGCTATACAAGACGCGCGAATTCCTGGACGCGCTCGACCATCACAAGCACGCTATCAGCGGTTTCTCCGAGGGCGCCGGACGGTACCGGCGCGCGTCAAGGTAGTTGTCGCTTCAGTTACGCAGCCATCTGCTGAGTATGTTGAGTGCTGGCAGCCTTGGTGACCACCGAGTCGCGCTCCGGAT
>JAYWGR010000096.1:0-64584 GCA_043778145.1 Rhizobacter sp. | reverse complement strand
CCGAGTCACGACATCGTTCGATTCATCAATCGGAAATACTTGTCATGAAACTCAGCCCCAATCTCGCATCCACTCGGGTCGAGGTCACGGATTCAGGTCTTTGCCTCGTCACCACGCATCGCAAACGCGGTGAAAGCGATGCAGCGAATGTGCCGGATCGGCCTGCAAGCCGCGCGTCACCTCGAGCCTGCCCTTTCCAGGCGCCTGAATGTCCATCAGCATCAGATCTGGTCGAAACGATGCCACCTTCTGCTCTGCCACAAGGCCGTCGACGGCGGAGTCGACCTCGAACTGGGCGGCCTGCAGCACGACCTGCGCCATGGCCATGTTCAGCCGGTTGTCGTCGACGATCGGCACCCGTGGCGCGGTCACTGGACGACGCTTCGCGCTGCGCGCTCCGAGATGATCGCTGGGGAACGGACCGGCGTGCTCATGGCTTCGCCCCGGCAGCAGCCACGACGGGCTTTCGCCAGCGACGCACACTCTCCAGCATGGTTTCCATCCCGCCGCCGCCCTTGATCAGGATGGCGCGCGCCGAGCGCGCCAGCGTCGCGTATTCCTCGTCGGTCAGTTGCGTGCTGGTCCAGATGAACACCGGCACCTCGCGCCAAGCCGGCAGGCGCTGCAAGGCGTCGAGCACCTGGAAGCCGTCGAAGGCGGGCATCATCAGGTCGAGCACGATGGCATCGGGCCGGTGACGGTCGATCTCCTGCAGCGCGATGCGGCCGTCCTGGAAGCAGACGGCGTCGATGCCGATGCTCATCAGCGTCGCGCGCATCAGGTCGATCGACACCTGTTCGTCGTCGATGACCATGACGTTGCCGCGCTGCTCACCCTGCAGTCTGAAACGGGCCATGGCCGACGAGATTTCGTGGCTGCGGATGGGCTTGCACAACACGTTGGCGATGGCGAACGCGGCGCTGTTGTTCAGATCGACCGGCATCGTGAGGCCGATCACTGGCGATGCATGGCTGGCGCCCTGGCTGCGGATGTCCTCCAGCAGTTCCAACCCACGCCGGCCCGGCAGGCTCAAGTCGAGCGTCAGCGCCGCATACGCTGTCTCGCGCGCGCGCCGCAGCGCCAACGGGCCGTCGGCGGCGGCATCGACCTCGAATCCGGCTTGCGAGAGCGCCTCGACCAGCAGCGCCTGGTTGCGTAGGTCGTCTTCGATTACCAGCACGCGCTCGGCTTCACGTTCGAGCGCGCCCGAAGCGATGGCCTCGGCGCGTTGCGTGTCCCAGCCATTCGTTCGGTTCAGCACGACAGAGAACACACTGCCCACGCCGACCGTGCTGCGCACGCCGACCTGGCCGCCCTGGGCCTGCACCAGCCGGCGCGTCAGCGCCAGGCCCAGGCCGGTGCCCTGGTGCCGCTTGTTGTAACCCGCATCGAGCTGCTGGAACTCCGTGAACAGGCGCGGCAGGTCTGCGGCCGAGATGCCGATGCCGGTGTCTTCCACCTCGATGCGGAAGTGCTCGGGCCCCTCGGCCGTGGCCCGCACGATGACGCGCCCGCCCACCGCTGTGAACTTGATGGCATTGGTCAGATAGTTGTAGAGCACCTGCCTCAGCCGCGCCAAGTCGAGTGTCAGGTCCACGAGGCTCGGGTCGATCTCGATTTCCAGCTTGATGCTCTTGCTGTGGATCGCGGTTTGCAGGATGTCTTCGACTTCCTTCAACAGCGCCGGCAGGTCGATGGGCTCCGGAAAGAACTCGAACTTGCCGGACTCGACCTTGGACAGGTCGAGCACGTCATTGATCAACTTCAACAGGTGGCGCCCGCTGGTGCCGATGAGGCCCAGGAATTCCCGGTGCTTGGGTGAATCCGGCTTGATGAAGCCCGAATGCAGCAGGTCGGCAAAGCCAATCACGGCATTCAGCGGTGTGCGCAGTTCGTGCGACATGTTGGCCAGGAACTGAGTCTTGAGCCGGTTAGCCTCCTGGATCTGCCGGTTCTCCGCCTCGATGTCGCTCAGCCGGCGCGCGTTTTCCTCGGCGCGTTTGCGGTCGGTGATGTCCTGCACAGTGCCGCGCAATCCGACAATCTCGCCAACAGCCGAGCGGACCGCTTCGGCACGCGCACCGACCCAGAGCGCACGGCCATCGGCGGCCAGCGCCGGCAATTCCAGGTCAAAGGCGGTGCCTGTTCGAGCCGCTGCCTCAATGGCCCGATTGAGGCGCTGCCAGGCTTCAATGGGGTAAAGCACGTCGCCTTGCTCGGTCAGCGGTGGAATGGCCTCGAGCCCGAAGATGTGGCACATCTCCTGGCTGCAAATCGTTGTGTCGGTGAAGGCGTCCCAATACCAGCTGCCGATGTGGGCGATGCGTTGGGCATCGGCCAACACCGCCTCACGCTCCAGAAGGCGCTCCTTCGCCTCACGGTGCTGGCGAGTGGCCAGTTCTGCACGCCCCCGGGACCGATGGAGTACCTCACTCAGCCCGCTGATGAACACGCCGGCCAGCGCGATAAAGAACTGCTGCCAGTTCTCCACTCCTGAGGCCACGGCAAAGCTGTGGATCGGTGGCAGCAGGAAATAGCTCGCCCCGAAGAAGGTGACCGCCGTGGCCAGCAACCCGGCGCGCAGCCCGCCAAGGTAGGCGCTGAGCATGATGGGGAGCGTGAAGATCATCAGAGTGGGCTGACCGCCCAACTGGCCATCCAGTGCCAGGCGCAGGCCAAAGGTGGAGGCCGTTGCCGAGATCGCGAAGAGATAAGCCTGCCAGCCCTGCAGCCGGCCGCTTCCCGGCACCAGGCCGTGGGCTTCGTCCGACTGTTTCCAGCGCCACGCCACCAGACCCAGCAGAAAGACGGCCACCAGCGCCGCCACCGGAAGGAGTTGGGTGTATTCGAACCCGTATTCGTAGTTCACCGGCAGCCAGCGCCGGTAGATCGTGTTGCGTTCTTCTTGCGAAATCGAGTCGAGCGCGCGGTCGAGAATGCTGGCCAGCGGTGCCCAGTCCTTGCGCACCGCCATGCCTTGTGCGTTGGAGTAAGGGGTGATTCCGGCGACCTTCAGGTTCGTGATCTTCAGCTCCGACAGGTAATGCCCGACGACGAGCATGTTCTCGACACTGGCGAAGACCTCGCCGCGCTGGAGCAAGCGCAGCGCGTCCTCCGTCGTCCGGACACGCACCAGTTCGATGCCGGGAAAGTCGCGCGTGATGAAGGCGTTGGCGACATAACCCTCCACCACAGCCACCTTCCGGCCGTCCAGCTCGCGCAGATCGGCGATGTAGGTGACATCGGAGCGCGTGACGATGACGATGGGCATGGTCATGTAGGGCTTGGTGAAGGCCCAGAAGGTCTCGCGTTCCTTGGTCACGGCCACCGTCGTGGTCATGTCGATCTCCCAGCGCTTCATCCGCGCGTAGGCCTGCTGCCAGCTCAGGCCTGTCACTCGCTCGAACTTCAAGCCGAGCCGAGCCTCGATGAGCGTCAAGTAGTCGGCGGTCATGCCGGACGGCGCTCCGCTCGCATCGGCAAACTCGATCGGCGGCCAGCTCGGATCCTGCGCCACGCGGATGATCGGATGGGCCCGCAACCAGGCGCGCTCCGCGTCACTGAGCGAGCTGAGGAAGGTGCTGGCCGGGGCCGGCCCCGACGCAGAGGCGGCTTGTCGCCCTTCAGTCTGACCGAGCGCCGGTGCGGGGGACTGGAAGCCGCCGAACACAACGACTAGCACCAGCAGACGGGCGATGTGGGTCCACATGCGGTGGAGGGAGGAAGTAGTCATCGACCGCTCATTCATGAGGCCTGTTTCTGGCAATGATTGCGGCGCGCTGCGGCGCGCTGCGGCGCGCTGCGGGCCGACTGCGAACGCGGCTGAGCGTGGCGATCGGGATCGATAAATAGGCTGCGGCGATGACCGGGTCGGCGCCCACCATGGACCATGGCTACCGAAAGCGTTTAGTGAACTCGCGCACGACGCCGATCACACGCGCGCTTCGCAGCGGCTTGACCGGACAGCGCAGGTTCAGCGGCTTCAGGAAGACGTCGCCGCCGCCCATCATGGGTTGCTTGAAGGTCAGTTCGTTCCCGCTGTTGAAAGCGATGACGTCGTCGCCTGGCAGTGCCGGCAACTCGGGCTCGACGATGATGAGCAACGCGTCCGGAATCGAGCCCCTGATTTCATTGACCATGCTTTCGCCATGCATGCGCAGCGCGCGGGTGTGGCGCTCCAGTGGCACCGAGACGGGCACCGTGTCGAACTTGGGATGGGGCTGGAAGTTGTCGATGACGGTGTGGTTGCCGGCATCGACCTTGGAGGCGAGCGGTACCTGCTGCTCGGTCATGCCGGGCCGGAGGCGGCCCTTTCGCATCAGTCGGTGGATGGCCATGGCGGAGAGGAGAAGGCTTGGATAGAAACTCGATCCATTGTGCGACTTTTGACACGCACACAGGGCGGACTGCCGACCGCCGACTGCCGGTACCGATCAGCGGCCGCTTCCCTGCTACTTGCGGCGCTGCCTCTAGCCAACCGCGTCGGCAAACGCCGCGAGGAACTCTTCGACGAAGCTCGGCGATCCGGTCAGCGTCAGCGTCACGGCGTGCCAGCCGCCGGTCTCGATGGTTACCTGCAGGTCGTGGTCCCAGTGCCCGCCGTCGTCGGCCGGACCGTGGCTGTCGGGAAAGGCGCACCAGGCCCAGTCCAGCACCTGCTGAACCTCGGCCAGCACCGCTGCGTGTTCGGCGGCTGATGTGGCGGCGAGTGATTCGAGCGTGGCAACGCCCTCGTCGCCCTCGCTGAGGTCGAAGTTCAAATAGCGCACGGGAGATGCAGCCTCGTGTTCACAGCTTCACGCGAGGTGCTTGCCGAAGTGGTACAGCGAACGCTCGAGTGCGGTTGCCGCAGCACCAGCGTTCCAGGAGCCGCGCTGGTCGCAGTTGAAGCCGTGGTGAGCCGCGTAGACGTGAACCTCGACCTCCGGGTGCGCCAGCTCGAACGCCTTGACGCTGTCGAGCGGGATGTGGGTGTCGTGCTCGCCGAAATGCGCCATGGTGGGCACCGCGGGACGGCGCGCCACTTCGGCTGCGACCGTCATGCCGCCGCCGTAATAGGCCACTGCGGCCGAGAGGCCGCGCACCTGCTCGGCCGCGCGCCAGGCCAGCAGGCCGCCCCAACAGTAGCCGACGATTCCGACCTTGCCGACGCCGGCCACATGCGCGACTGCGGCTTCGATGTCCTGCAGCACGCCGGGCGCCGGCAGCGCCTCGATGGCGGCTTTCAGCCGCATGCCTTGGTTCATGTCGTCCGGCGTGTAGCCGAGCTGAATGCCTGGCTCGACGCGGTCAAAGGTCGACGGCGCGATGGCGCGGTAGCCGGCCGCGGCATAGCCGTCGGCGACGGCGCGGATGTGCGCGTTGACGCCGAAGATCTCCTGCAGCACGACGATCGCGCCTTTCGGCACGCCCGCCGGCTCGGCAACGTACGCGGCGAACTCGAATCCGTTGGCGGCCACGAGGGTGACGGTGGAAGAAGGCATGGGGGAACGCTCCGGTGGGGTTGGGAGACGCGGACGCGAATCGCCGCAGAAGGCACCACTCTGACACAGGGCTGCATGACCGCGCTCGCGAGAGGCTGTGGGTCGGGACACCCGCACTTCGAATCCATGCCGAGGGAATTGCTGAAAGACTGACACCGGCGCGACGGGTCGTGGGACGGAGCGTGACGCCGGCAAGCGCCCGCACGCCAGCCAGCCCGATTGACGCCGTCCACCGGGCAGACGCTCGCCGCCTGGCTCGATGTGTTCACGCACCAGCACCTCCAGGCGCGAAGCCAGTTGCCCGTTGCGTGGGACGGGCGGGCGCGAGCTCAGCCCGCCGGCGGTGGACGTGGGCTGACGGCGGGCCGCAGCAGCAGCGCCTTGGCCGCTTCGATGCGAAGGGCGAGCGAGACCGACTCGTCGTTCACGATTTGGCGCAGAAAGCGTTCGGCATCGGCGCAAGCCGTTGACGCCACGGGCGGCAGCTCGGCGCCTGAGGGCGCGACCGGCACGGCGGCGACAAGCGCGACGGGCACGGCAGGCATGCGCGGGCCAAGCCGCCGCAGTGCCTCGTCCAACGCGGCCGGCGTGATCGAAAGCAGGCGATGCAGCAGTGTGGCCTGGCCTTCCTCGCTGGGCGGGATGTCGAGCCACGGCGTGTCCTCGAAGATCGGCGCCAGGTCAGCCGCCACGAAGGCTGACCAGTTGCCGGTGGCCGCCTGCAGCGCCGGCACGCACTGGGCGTGGCCCGCAGGTTGTGCCGCCACCGCGTCGGCGGCAGGCAGCAGGCGGACGCGGCGCGTGTCGGTATCCGGCAGGAAACGCGCGCGCAGGGCGTCGAGGAAGGTGTGCGCGTCTGAAGCCGCGATCGGCTCGGCGAGCGAGAACCAGAGTTGGAAGCCATCGGTGCCGTCGACGGCGATGGCGGGCGCGGGCAGGTCAAGCTCAGTTTGCACGCCGTGCCATGCCTTGGAGAGAACTTTCCAGCTCAGTGGAAGGGTCACTGCCATCACCAACGCACGCACCCGGCCCGAAGGGTCGATCAAGGGCGACGGCAGCGAGGAAGCTGCGGTGTGTGCGGATGGTCGAGCAAGGTACAGGCGATCCAGCTCGGACTGCAGTCGGGTCATGGGGCGGATGGCGGGCGCAGATCGGGATGGCGACTCTACTCCGCGAGGTTCGGCCAGCCTGTTCGCGATGCGCGAGTTGCGCGAGATTCGGGCGGCAGCAGCCACCAGCGGCGGTTTCAGGGCTGCTCAATTCGCAGCTGCGAGTCTTGCGGCTCGGGTTGACCAGCGCGATCAGGCGGTCAGGCAGTCAGGCAGTCAGGCAGCAGTCATTCGGCGGCGCCGGTCGGCCATAACCTGTCGGTCGAGACCTGCTGCTGAGCGATTCGACACTCAGCCCGCTCGATGCGGAGCGCCTGCTCCCGCGGTGGACAGAGCGCCGAGGCAGAGCACCTTGGGCGGGATCAATCACGCCAGTCGGAATCATGAGCCGATGATCGACCGGCTCGAAGTCGCGTTGACAGCAGAGCTGTGGTTGTTCATACCGCCACCGTCACCCCGTTCAGCCGCAGCACTTCGACCAGTGTCAACACATCCGGCGGGCCGCCGGTCGCCACCCTGTCGATCGCAGTGAACATCTGGGCGGCCCGCGCGCCTTGCCCAGTCAATTCGAGCATCTGCCCGCCGCCAGCAGCAAAGCGGAAACCGTGCACCGTACGGCGCGGCACGTGCACCAGCGTTCCCTCCAGGCAGGTTTGGGCAGTCCCATCGCACAGGAACTCGACGCCGCCTTGCAGCACATAGAAGCACTCGTCCCAGTCGTGACTGTGTGGGAGTGGTCCCGTTCCAGCGTTGCCTTTTTGCAAAGTCACGCCATAGCTCTGCGTCGACGCGTTCGAAGCCAACACGACGACTTTTGTGCCGACGACATCCAGCGCCCGTTCGTGCTGGTCCGGTCTCAATACAAAGTGCGAGGCAGTCATGATGTCGATGCTCGGGCAGGCGAGCGGTTGGAGCGCGATGATTCGTGCGCCAGCTGGCCCACGCGCTGCTCTGTGCAGGCCACCACGCCGGACGTACCGCCTGGCCAGCTTGCGTCCTCAACGAACGCCTCCGTCGGGTCGGCCCCTTGCGCAACTGCATTGACGATGGCCCAGGTGATGAGCGCCGCTGACACAGCAGAACCGGCCTTGAGCAACGCATTCCTGCGCGCGGCCTGTCTCCCACCGCGGTGGCGCTTCGCATGCTCGGCCACTTCATCCCTGTTGGCGGCAGCGGGCATGCGGCCTGCGAAGTTGCTCGCCGCATCAATGCGGGGAAGGTCGCTGCGCGAGATGCCGATGTCGGCCAACTCTCGTGTGTCCATGGCTTCGAGTGTGCGTCGGTCTTTTTCATTCATGGTGGTGCCTTTTTTCAGTCAATGCGGATGGAGCATCGGCAGCATGTTGGCGCGACAGGCGCGTGTGCCGGCGTTGCGCCAGGATCAGCATCGTGGCGAAGTTCGGGGGCGTGCCTTGCTGCGTTGCCCGGGGCTTGTCGTTCTCCCCGAGATGCGATGAGACATTGGCGGCTAGCCGGGGGCGATGGCGACGGTCTGCTGTGACCGTCACAGGTGGTCAGTCAACTGTCGGGCCAGTGCGCCACCCGTGACGCGGCGCGCGCGCCGCACATGGCCCGACAAGCGGTGTCGTCGGACCCGACTCAAACAAGCGCGCGTAGCGCGGTGCGTAGGCCCGCAGCAGCAGTGCGCCGCAGATCACGAGCAAGGCCGCGATGGGCGCTCCCTGCGGATTCAGAAAGCCATGGAACAGCACGGCCACCGTCATCAGCGGCGTCAGCAGTGCAAGACCGAAGGCCGGAGCACGATGGGTCAGCAGGCAGACCGCACCCACCAGTTCTATGGCCTTCATCAAGGGCCAGAAGAAGTCTGCGCTCTGCAACGCGGCTTCGAACTGCAGGCCGCGCATCGAGGTCGGCGGATGCACGAGGTGGGTGCCCGTGAAGATGAATGCGAACCCGTCGATGGCACCGAAGAGGAAAACGACACCGAGCGTCACGCGCGGTGCGGTCAGCAGCCAGAACTTGGTCACTGGACTACTTTCGTGCTGCGCACTCCGGTGTTCGCCCTCCGGGCGGCCGCGCGGGCTCACGCGAGGCTCCCTTGCCACTCGACGGCTTCCGTCTGGCCCGCCAGTTCACGGACCGCCGAGTCGACCGCCGCGAACGCGTCGTGCTTGGCGTACTCGGCCTGCAGGCGAAGGGCGTTCTGGACATACCGCGGTTCCGAAAGCACGGCCTGCACGGCGGTGCGCAGCGCCGCCGCATCCGGTCGGCCTGTCCGCAGATTGATGGCCGCTCCCGTGTGGGCAACGCGTGCGGTCACCTCGATCTTGTCTTCTGTTTCGCCGGCAAGCACCATGGGTACGCCGTGGCGCAGCGCCTGCTGGATGCCGCCGTAGCCGCCGTTGGTGACGAACACGTCGACATAGGGGAGCAACTCGTCGAAAGGGATGAAGTCGGCCACGTGGGCGTTTGCCGGCACGATGCCAATGTCTGCGTCGGCGCGGCCGGTCACGGCGACGATCACCGCTTCCGTGGCTTCGAGCGCCACCAGCGTCGGCCGGATCAGCTCGTCGAAATCGCGGTTGGCGATGGTGCCCTGCGTGACCAACACGACCTTGCGTTCGCCCAGCACTTGGTCCCACCAGACAGGTGGCGTGAACGGTGTGCGCGCCGTGGGCAGTGCCCCGGCGTAGCGCAGACCGGCGGGTGCGTCGCTGCGTTCGTATTCGAGCGCGGACACCGTCAATTGCAGGAAGCGATCCGGCAGCGCGACCATGCCGTCAAAGACAAACGGCGGCGCTGTCGTTGCGCCTGCGTCCCACAGCACCTTGGCGAGGTGGGTCTGCGCAGCGACGAACATCTCATTCCTGACCGCCGTATTCAACTCAAGATTGCGCTGATGACCCGCTTGCGATTTGTCCGGCGCCAGGCCAAGACCGAACGGCGCCGTGTCGATGCTTGTCAAGGGCAAGGGGGTCACGCCAATCCCGATGACGCCCTTCGGCCGCATTCCGGGCGCCCCGAGCAACACCGGCCACATTCCCATGAAGACGGTGTCGTGCAGGAGCACCACGGGTTCGCCGGGCTGTTGCCTGGCAGCGTTGACGAGCAGCGCCTGCAGTGCCCACTGCTGTTCGGCAATGGGGTCGACGAACAGATGCTGGATGTCGTAGTCGATCTGTGGCGGCCCGGCCGGTAGATGCAGCCGCTCGGGAAAGGCGGCCGGGTCAGACGCGTCGAAGTCTGCGTTACCGGCGAGCGGCGCGAAGGTGGCGCCGCTCCCTTCGACAAAGGTCCTGAAGGCCGAACCCGCCAGAAAGGTGACGGGGTACCCGCGCCCCACCAAATCGGCGGCGATCGCACGCAGCGGAGCGACGTGGCCGTAGACAGGGGTGGCGGCGATGATGATGCGTGTCATGTGAGGTCCTTTGCGCGATTGATAGACTCGGTGCATGCATAGTACATTCAATACATAGCCACAGTAGCGAAATAGATTTCCACCTTTACGCACCCCATTCATGAGCACGCGGACCTACAAATCACCATTGCGCGCGGCCAGCAGCGCGGCGACGCGCGAGCGCATCTTGGAGGCTGCTCAGCACTGTTTCGAGCATCAAGGCTTCGCAGGTACCACGATGCGGGCCATCGCCGAGCGCGCTGGAGCGTCCGTCGAGTCGGTAAACCTCGCCGGAACGAAACGAGACTTGCTGATGGCGGCGCTCAGCCGCGCCACGGCGCAAGGCGAGACCGACGCCAGGCTGCTGGATCTCCCCGAACCGAAGGCGCTGTTCGCCGAAGCCGACCCGGCGGTCGCGCTGTCGAACCTGATGAGCTGGGTCGCCGCGAGCAACCAGAGAATCTCGCGGCTGTGGCGGTCATTCGACCAGGCAGCCGACACCGATCCGGGCATCCGCGCGGAGTACAGCGGGTTCCTGGAGCGCATGCGTGCGGAGGCAGCGCGGGCGGTACACGAGCTGGGCCAGCGCGGTGGATTGCGCACCGATGCCTCGGAAAGCGAGCTCGCAGATTTGCTTTGGCTCGCGGTGCTGCCTGATCAGCATCACCGGCTGTGCGGGGAGGCTGGGTGGTCGCAGGAGCGCTACCAGCGCTGGCTCATCCGTTCGGCACTGTCCACATTGTTCGCGCCCTGAGCGCCAGTGCGCGCCAGAGGCGCCGCGCCAAGTTGATCGCCAACAGCTCGATGCGCTGAAGTGGCTCGAAGGCCGGCTCGCCCAAGCGCCGCAGGCCGGCGACGGCGTCGTGGCCTGGATGCACCCGGCGCTCGCCACACGCCTGGAAGCGGCCGACCCCTTCACGCTGGCGCAACTCATCGAACGCGTCAACGGCGTCGGCCGCCGGCAAGGCCCGGCGCATCGTCGATTGGCTGCGCGAGCGGGGGCCAGCATCGGGCTTGGTTTCGGCGCCCACATCGAGCAGCCCAGCCACAAGCTTTATCGCCACGAACTCGACGCCGTCGTCGCGCCCGCCAGCGACACTCACCCGCTCGAGAAATTCATCGTTCCGACCGAGCTCGACGGCCGCCACGGGCTTTACCGGCGCCCGCAGGCTCAGTGCCTCCTACAGGCCCGCAACGTCTACCAGGCCGCCTCGCCTGGTTGCGCGCCAAGCAGGGCCTGACGCCCGATCAGAAAGCCAAGTTGGTGTCCCGCCGCCGCCAGCGTGACCTCGGCATCGAGCAAGGCGCCGACTGGCTGCGCGCCTTGTCAAACGCCCAGCGCGCCCACCGCAAAGAGGCCGAGCGGTTTTTGCTGTGGGCAATGCTGCACCGAGGCAAAGCGCTGCCCTCGATGAGCAACGGAGACTGCACCGCCTACCGCGATTTCGTGGCCGCTCCGCACCCCTGCAGTCGCTGGTGTGGCGACCGGGGCCGGGCGCGCGCCGGGCTGCGGATCGATTCACAAGAGGGCATCGCAGCCACCACCTTTCGCGACTCACTGAAGGCATTCTTCACCGATTGCGCCAACGTGCTGACAGACAGGGCAGGGCGACGCGAAGGGCGCGGCGCGTCTGGCCACCGTCGGCACGCACTGGATGCGGCACTCGCAAGCGAGCCACGCCATCGCCGCCGGGATGCAGATCGAGATGGCGCAGCAGAACCTGGGGCATGCGTCGCTGGCGACCACGACGGTCCACGTGACCACCGATCGCAAGCGGCGGCTGAACGCAGTGGAGAAGTTTTGGAAAAAGGGGGCGGGCGCGGGCAGTGGCGCACGTGGACCAAATGGGCGGCAACTGCGCGACGCGCGCCGCACCGATCGGCTGCGGCAACCTGGCCTTCAAACGTTCAAGGCGTGAAGACGTGAGGGCGTGAAGGCGTGAAAGCGTTCACCCCCAGCTGACACCTTGGCGCGCAGCGTGATCGCTGCCAGATGCTGCCGATCCGCAAAGGTTGTCGCGTTGAGCGCTCCCGAGCTTGCCAAAATCCCCGCCATGCCGACCCTCATCGATCTCCTGCGTCATCCGCCCAAGTCGCCGTCTGCCCCGGGCAAAGGTGACGACATACCCGCCCGTTTTTGGGCTGAAGGTCGCCTGCCGGCCGCGCAGTTGTCGGTGGACGTGGAAGGCTTGGGGCCATTGCCGCAACCGCTCTCCGCCGAGCTGGCCCATGAGCTGCAGGCCATCAGCGAGCCCGCCCGATTTGGCCTGCGCGAGCAGACCGTGCTCGACCCGGCGGTGCGCCACAGCGGCGAGGTGAGCGCCGACCTGATTGGACTCGACTGGCAGCCGGGCGTCTTCGCAGCTTTGAAACGCGACGTTGCCCAGGCATTGGGGGCGGGGCCACTCGACGCCTGGCTGCACAAGCTGCTGATTTACGGACCCGGCCAATTCTTCAAGCCCCACCAGGACACCGAAAAGCACCCCGGCATGGTCGCCACGCTGGTGCTCGTTTGGCCATCACCGCACATCGGGGGCACGCTGCGGGTGCGGCAGGGCCAGCAGCAGGCGGAGCTCGTGTCGCAGCACCTGCACCACGCGTCCGACATGCGCTGGTACGCGTTTTATGCCGATTGCCGCCACGAGGTATTGCCCGTGTTGGAAGGCTGGCGCGTGGCGCTTACTTTCGATCTCGTGTTGCCCGCCCAGGACACGCGACCCGTGCAGTCAGCAGCGCTGCTGGCACCTGTCCAGGCCGCTTTGCGCCAGCAGTTCGCGCTCGACAGCGACGCGCCGAGCCTCGACCCCTGGGTGCTGTTGCTCGACCACGAATACACCGAACACGGTTTGCGCTGGGCAATGCTCAAGGGCGCGGACCGCTGGCGCGTGGCCCGGTTGCGCGCAGCAGCCGAAGCGCTGGGACTGAGCCTGCAACTGGCCCTGGCCGAGCTGCACGAGACCTGGTCCGCCGAGCCGGCCCCAAGGTCACGCGCGAGGCGGTTCAACCACGACGACCAGCCCGAGCCGGGCGAGTTGATCGACCAGTCGCTCACGCTGGACTTTTGGGTCGATGCGCAGGACTGTTTGGGCTCGCGCAACAGCTTGACCGTGAACTTGGCCCACACCGCGTGCTTCACCGAGACAGGCCCCGCGCACCTCGTCAACGAGGAATACGAAGGCTACATGGGCAACTACGGCGAAACACTGGACTACTGGTATCGCCGTGCCGCCTTGGTCATCCAGTCGCCATGGGCGGCCGAGCGCGATCGATTCCATCTGGACTTCGACGGCGCACTGGCCGACGCCCGGCGGTTGGCGCAGGCGCAGGCGCCGGAAGGCAGCGCCACACTCCTGCGCCGCGTGCGCGATGCCGCACCTTTGCTGGCCAAGGCGGTGTCGGCGCGCGGCCGATCGGTGCTGGAGTCCTATGCCGAGATTGCCGCCGCACTGCCCGACGCCGAGGCGGCCCTGGCCCTGATGCGCAGCTTCGACCCCTGCACCCTGCTGCCGGAAGATGCCGCCGTGCTCGGCCGGCTGGAACGGGTGCGCGGCACCCCCTGGACCCGCGCGCTGCTGCAGTCCTGGCACGACCCGCAGGCCCGCCGATCCAGCAACATCAGCATCGGGTGGCGCCCGGGGTGGGGCAGCGTCCTTTTGGCCACGCCTCTTTGGCTCCCAGCCTTGCCCGACTTCACACGCGCGGCCCAAGTTGCCGGCTGGAGCCGCGCGCTGCTGGACGATTGGCTCGGCGCTTGTCGGGCCAATCTGACCCGCTTCGACAACGCCCGCGCCCAAGCCGGGCCCGCCAACCGGATGGCGTTGCTCGAAGGCATGGTCAACGCGGTGTGTGATTTGGCGCGGGCCTTTGTTCTGCGCGGCGAGGACGGCGAGGCCGAGCTCCAGGCGTTGATCCAAGAGGTGCTGGCACGCCCGGCGCTCTATCCGCACGAACAACTGGCCTCCTTCGTGCAGGCCGCAGGCCCCTTGCGGGACCAAGTGCCAGCGAATTCGCCCGCGAGCGAGTCTTTGCGCCATCAAGTGGTGGCCGCATTGCACTCGGCGCTGTCAGAGCCGGCGCGCGACGCCTCAGACCATCGCCTGCTTCGCATCGAGTGGACTTGCCGGTGCAAAGATTGCGCCGTCATGATCGCCTGGGCTGAATCGCCCGGCGCCGAACCGCTGGCCATGGCGATGGCCGAACAGCGCCGCCAGCATGTGCAGGCGCAGTTCACCGCGGCCGGCGCTCCGCTCTTCGCCAGTACCTTGAAGCAGGGCTCGCCCTACAAACTGGCCCTGCGCAAACCCGACGACTTGCTCGCCAGAGATCGCGCCGCGCGACAACGCTGGGCAAAGGATCTGGCGCTCGTGCGGGTGTGAAGACGACTCACAGGCACATCCCCGCGCAAGGTGGCCGGGCCCGGCCAGGAGGTCAAGTGTTAGGGAGGCGCTGATTAATACAGTTTTTCGCAAAAAGCGCGTGCAAGTCTTTGATTCATTGAGACGAGCAAGCGGCAACGTGAATCGTTCAGCGTTTCCCTAAACCTCTTCTATTTCGCACTGCGCAAATGACCTTGCGGCGGCACGAAACCAATCGCTGAATGAGGGGTTGTTCAACGTTTCCTGAGGTCGTTTGTTTTTGGGACTTAGCTAAACCATAGCGTCCCATCGGCTTGCCTCAGAAGCTGAACGGTTTGCTGAGCGCGAGATACACCGACCGCCGCTCGCCGAATTGCGGGGCGCCAACGCCGATGCCGCTGCCATCGCGCAATTGATAGACGCGGTCAAGGAGATTGACCACCGACAAGCGCGCATCGAGCTTGCCGAACGAGCCGAGCTCGATGCTGTGTGACAGCGTGGCGTTGAGCTGCACATGGCTTGGCAGGTTGTCGGTGTTGGCAAAGCCTTTGCGCAAGCCGCTGCCGAAGAGTGCCTCGCCGCTCACTGAAGTGGCGCTGCCGAGTTGATAGGCCAAGCCCGCCGATGCGGTCAGCTTTTCTTCGTGGTCGAGGTGAACATAGTTGCGCGAGATGGCATCCAACTCCTCTTGATCGAAGTTGAATTGCCCGGTTTCGACGCCTTTGCCGCGTGCTGCCGAGAGCGCAACGTTGGCATAGCCCGACCAGCGCGAATCCTTGTAGGAGGCGGACAGCTCCAAGCCGTAGATGCGGCCGCGGTCGTAGTTGAAGGCGGAATAAATGAAGGCGCTGCCGAACTGGCCCTCGTCCTGCAAGTGCCGAACTTTGCGGTAATAGGCATCGGCGCCGAGAGTGAGCTGCGGCGTGAGCTGATGCGAGATGCCGGCGTCAAAGTAGTCAGAGCGCTCTGAACGAACGGCGGTGTTCGCATCTGACGGCAACTCATTCGTCGTGCCGAGAAACTTTTGGATCGAGGTTTGGTCGATCTTCTCGGTGGGCGGCGGCGTGAAGTAGCGCGCATAGCCGGCGTGAATGCGCGTTTGCGGCGTGAGGTCGAAGGTTGCGCCGAGGCGCGGGCTCAGCTGCGATTCAGCAACGACGGTCGCGACCTTGTCCCAGCGGGCGCCGTAGTTGATCGTCACCGCTTTGGTGGGTTGCCACTCGTCTTGCAAGTAGATGCCGTAGAGGTGGCCGCCGATGGCCTTGTTGTCGACGATCGTGATCGGCGTCGTGCCTGGGTTCCCGTCGCCATCGACCGGGAACACGGCCGATGTGTTGTCGGTGCCGCCGCGCTCCTTCTGCGCGAAGAGGCCTGCGCGCACGGTGTGCGTGGCGGTCAGGCGGTAGCTCGCGTCGGCTTGCACGCCGGTCGCATCGTTGCGGCGCACGGTGTTGGCCGCGATGCCGGTGTAGACGAGATCGCCGATGGCATCGGGCTCGTAGTGCACATCACTGCCGCGGCGGAACAGCGAGACTTGGTAGTCGATGTCAGGCCCCACGCTTGACTGGAGCGAAAGCACCTGGAAGTTGCTGCGCTCGCTCTGGTTGGCGCGGAGCTTGTCGGAGCTCGGCGCGGCAACGCCGGCCAATGTGAACTGCGGCGCCTCGCCCGGCACGTTGGGGATCTGAAATCGGCTGTCGGCGTTGCCCGCCATCAAGCTGATTCGGCTGTCGCCGCCGAGCAAGTACGAGAGATACGCAAAGCCTTTGGCTTGGCGGCTGTCATCGTGCAGCGCGTTGGCTGATCCGGTCGGGTTCTCGATGCCGAGGTGGGTCGAGAGGTAGGAGCCGCTCGCAAAGTAGGAGAGGCCACCTGTGCTGCCGCCAACGTTGAGCCCCGTCTCGCGGTGGCCGTGGCTGCCGATGGTGAGATCGAGGCTGCCGCCGTTGTTGGCGGCCGTGCCTTTCGTGCGGATGTCGACCACGCCGGCGGTGCGGTAGCCGTACTGCGCTGGCAGTGCGCCGGTGAGCAATGAAATCTGGTCGGCAAAGCGCGTGTCGAGTGCCGCGCCGAAGCCGCTGACCGACTCTGGAATCACGATGCCGTTGACGCGGTACTGCAAGTTGGCGTGGTCGCCGCGCACGTGCAATTGACCGGCGGCGAAAGAGTCTTGCACGACGCCAGGCGCGCGCAGCAGCACTTGGTTGAGCGGCGTGGCGTCGCCGAGCGGCAGCTTTGCGAGATCGGCTTGGTCGAAGCGGTAGACCGAGCTGCCGGTCTCGGGTGAGAGGAGATTGCGTGCGGCATCGAGCCGGTCACGTGTGCCGCGCACATCGACGCGGTCGAGCTGCGTGCTCGTTGCTGGCGGCGTTACGGGCTTGTCGTCAGCACGAGCAACCGACGTGACAAGCGCGATCGGAAAGGCCAGCGCGAGCGCGCAGGCCAAGGTGTGATTCTTGAACATGGTGATCCTGTGGCAAAGCGAATGGCGATGGCGCATCGGCGCCTCCGCTTGGCAGCGGCGGGCGCGATGCGCATGGCAAAGCTCAGCTCAGGATCGGTGGGGCGCGTGAACGAAAGGCGAGGCAAAGCGTTGCGGCGATGCCAGCAGGCACTGGCGCAGCATTCGCTTCTTCGTGCGGCTCGGCGCACGAGAAAGCCCACGGCGCGGCGGGTGACGACGCACCGAAGGCAGCGAGCGCGACGCACTCATCGCAGGTGAGATTGCCCGCGTCAGCCGCGCCGACATGCTGGGCCTTGGTCGACGCGGCTGCGTGCGAGAGCCAATGCAGCAGCGCGTGCTGCTGCCCGAACGCGAGCGCCAGCGAAAGCAGCGCGGCGACGGCGGCAAATGCGCCCCCGGCCAGCAGCCGGTGGAGCGAACGCATTGCGCGAAGAGCCATCGAGGCTGCCCAGCTTCAGTTCAGATCAGGACGGCGCAGGTGAAGTCAGGCGGCGTTCACTCGGCGCTGTCAGACAGCAACTTCGGCAAGGCCGAATCGCTGCCCACCGAGAGCAGCCCAGCGCGGGTGTAGACGCCCAGCTTCTCGCGCGTGTCGGCAATGTCGAGGTTGCGCATCGTGAGTTGGCCGATGCGGTCTTGCGGCGAGAAGCTCGACTCGCCTTTTTCCATCGTCAGCCGCTCGGGCTTGTAAGAGAGGTTGGGTGAGCGGGTGTCGAGGATCGAGTAATCGTTGCCGCGGCGCAGCTCGATGGCCACTTCACCCGTCACGGCGCGCGCCACCCAGCGCTGCGCTGTTTCGCGCAGCATGATCGCCTGCGGATCGAACCAGCGGCCCTGGTAGAGCAGGCGGCCGAGGCGGCGGCCGCTGTCGCGGTATTGCTCGATCGTGTCTTCGTTGTGAATGCCGGTGACGAGCCGCTCGTAGGCGATGAAAAGCAGCGCCAAGCCCGGCGCCTCGTAGATGCCGCGGCTCTTCGCTTCGATGATGCGGTTCTCGATCTGGTCGCTCATGCCCAAGCCGTGGCGGCCGCCGATGCGGTTGGCCTCGAGCAGCAGCTCGACGAGATCGGGGAACTCGACGCCGTTGAGCGCCACCGGCCGCCCATCTTCAAAACGCACCGTGACCTCTTCGGCCTTGACCGCGACATCGTCCTTCCAGAACGCCACGCCCATGATCGGCTGCACGATCTTCATGCCCGAGTTGAGGTGCTCGAGGTCTTTGGCTTCGTGGGTGGCGCCGAGCATGTTGGAGTCGGTCGAGTACGCCTTCTCTGACGACATCTTGTAGGCAAAGCCCGCCGCGCTCATGAACGCTGACATCTCGGCCCGGCCGCCGAGCTCGTCGATGAAGGTTTGGTCGAGCCAGGGTTTGTAGATTTGCAGGCCGGGGTTGCAGAGCAGGCCGTAGCGGTAGAAGCGCTCGATGTCGTTGCCCTTGAAGGTGCTGCCGTCGCCCCAGATGTTGACGTTGTCGTCCTTCATGGCGCTGACCAGCATCGTGCCCGTGACGGCGCGGCCGAGCGGCGTGGTGTTGAAGTAGGTGATTCCGGCGGTCGAGATGTGGAAAGCACCGCTTTGCAATGCGGCGATGCCTTCGGCTGCGAGCTGCGAGCGGCAGTCAATCAGGCGCGCTTGCTCGGCGCCGTAGAGCATGGCCTTGCGCGGGATCTCGTCGTAATCGGGCTCATCGGGCTGGCCGAGGTTGGCGGTGTAGGCGTAGGGAATCGCGCCTTTGTTGCGCATCCAGTGCAGTGCGGCGCTGGTGTCGAGCCCACCGGAGAATGCGATGCCGACTTTCTGGCCGGCGGGCAGGTGTTGGAGGATGGTCGCCATGGCTTTGGTGGTGTCGCGTGGTGGTGTCTTGTGCTGCCCTCGGCGCGCGCGCCGCGGCAAAGAGGGGTGGAAAGAGGGGTTGAAAGCGAGGGGGCGTCGGCAGGCCAGCGTGTGGCAGCAACGAAGCGCCGAATTCTAACGACCGTGCCCAGCGTAGAAGCGCCGTGTGACGAATGCCGCGATGGCGCGGCCAAGCCTGCGGGCAAGCTGCTGTAAGCTGCCCGCCCCAGCGCTCGCCCGGCGCCTCTCGGCTCGCTCCGATGACCCCCGCCATTCCCAATCCTCTTGTGCAGCGCAGCCCTCCCTCGGTGGCCGAACACGACATCCTGCCGGCCGGCACGCGCTTCGGCGAGTTCGAGATCATTCGCATGCTGGGCGTCGGCGGCTTCGGCATCGTCTACCTCGCGCAAGACCATTCGCTGGAGCGCCTGGTCGCGTTGAAGGAGTACATGCCGGCCTCATTGGCTGCGCGCGGCGAGGGCCCGGCGATCACGGTGCGATCGGGTGCGTTTGTTGACACCTACGCGATGGGCTTGCGCTCGTTCATCAATGAGGCGCGGTTGCTCGCTCGGTTCGACCATCCCTCGCTCGTCAAGGTCTACCGCTTCTGGGAAGACAACGCGACCGCCTACATGGTGATGCCGTACTTGCAAGGCATCACCCTGCGGGAGCTGCGCCACTCGATGTCCGAGTCGCCCAATGAGGCGTGGATTCGCGCTTTGCTCGATCCGCTGCTGTCGGCGCTTGATCTGCTGCATCGCGAGGGCGTCTACCACCGAGACATCGCGCCTGACAACATCTTGCTCCCCCCGGAGATGCCGCCGATCTTGCTCGACTTCGGTGCTGCAAGGCGCGTCATCAGCGACCGCACGCAATCGCTCACCGCGATCCTGAAGCCGAGCTACGCGCCGATCGAGCAATACGCCGAGATGACGCAGCTTCGCCAAGGCCCGTGGACCGACCTTTACGCGCTCGGCGCGGTGATTCACTTCCTGCTCTTTGGTCAACCGCCAGCGCCCGCGACCGCGCGCGCCGTGCAGGACGAAAACGACAACATCGCGCAGCGCGAGGTCGTCGGCGTGTCGCCTCGCTTCATAGCGGTCGTTGGCTGGATGCTCGCGGTGCGGCCCAATGAGCGGCCGCAGAGCGTTGACGCCGTGCGCGCTGCGCTCGACGGGCGCTTGGCCGTGCCGGAGCCAATGCGCCGCGAGGTCACGATGCCGACTGACATGGCGCCGGTCTCGCTCGCCGCCACGCCCTATGAGGCCACCATGCTGATGGCCGCGAGCGACTCCGGCAGCGGGCCAGCTGCCCTGCCGCGCCTCCGGCTTTCGCCAGCGCCTCCGCCGAGCGATGTGCCGGGCACCGGCGCGGGCTCGCGGCGTGAACGGCGGTTGATGGCGGTGCTGGCTGGCGTTGCCGTGCTGATGCTGGCGAGCTTTTGGTTTGTGATCGGTGAGCGCCGGGCGCAGCCGGTGGTGAGCGAAGCGGCGAGCGCGGTGGCGCTGCCCGCTTCGGCGGTTGCCGAGGTGGCTGCGAGCTCGACCCGCGCGATGGCGGTGTCTGCGGCGGATGCCGGCGCTTCGCAGGTAGCTTCGCAGGTAGCTTCGCAGTCAGACTCGCCGGTGGCGACTGGACCGATGCTTGCACCCGTCGTTGCCTCGGCCATTGCCTCTGCGCCTGCGGCAACGGCCAGCGCGGTCAGGGTCAGGCCGAGCGCGCGAACGGCCTATCGAGAGGCTGACGTCGCCACAAGCGCGGCACTTACCGCAGAGGCGGCACCAGCAGTTCCGGTGCCCAGGCGAGCCAAGGCGGCGGCCACTGAGGCGCGGCTCGCGCCTGCCGAGCCGGCGACCGCACGCGAGGCGTGCGGCAATCGTTCCTTCATTGCGCTGGCGGTCTGCATCGACCGCGAATGCGAGCAGCCGCGGTACCGCGACCATCCAGAATGCCAGCGCGTGCTGGCGATGAAGCGCAAGCGCGAACAGCAGTGAGCGGCCGTCAGCAGCCGTGAGCGGTGGCTGCGATCGCAGCCCGTGGGCTGCGTGCACCTCCGCGTTCAATCTCGCGTCAGCCTGGCTCGGGTGCCGGCTCGCGCGACTGCATCAGAGCCCGCTGCAACAGCCGCGCATCGGCGCTGGCGCGGTGGCGCTGTAGCTGCATCTCGGCCGCCACTTCCTGCTTGACGACATGCCAGCGCGCCGCCTGCGGCTCGCTGAGCAGGCTGCGCAAGTTGTCGAGCTTGAACGCGGGCGAGCTGTCTGCGGCTTCGAACAAGCTGCCGAGCCAGGTGTAGTCGTGCGCCCAACCGTCGCAGTAGAGCGTGAGGCCGCGCAGCTCGTTGTTGAGATGGCGGGCGAGGTCGCTCACGTCGCGGCCGTGCGCGAGCAGCATTTCGCGCGTCAGCCCATGAACTTGCGCCGCAGCCGGGTCCCAGTGGGTCCAGCCCGGCGCGGGGCGGATGAGCGAGCAGAAGGTGCGGCCATCAGCAAGCACGTAGCCGATCTCGATCGGGTAGCTGCTGCGGCCGAAGCCAGAGGCTTCGAAGTCGAGGACTGCCGGCACGGGTGCGGGCAGGGCGGCGGGAGAAATTGGAGTGGTCGCGAGCGCAATCATCCCCGAGCGTAAGCACGCTTCAGGCCGGGTGATGCCCCGAGATCGCCGAGTTTCCCGCGCCTCCGCAAACGATCAGCATTCTGTGGATGCACCGTCAATTGAACGCGGCGTGGCGAAGAGAACGCGGCAGACGGGTGCGAGCCACTCTCGCCAACCCCCGGGTTCCCGCCGTTGGACCCGCGTGCCGCCTGCGCTATACCGAAGGCCTCATCGTTCAGCCTCCTGCGGAGTTTTCAGTGCCCACGACCGCCACGTTTGACATGCCCACAGCGCTCGCTCGCCCGCACCACAAAATTTGGCCGAAGCGCCTGCCTCGTCAGTTGGTCATCCCCGAGACCAGCTTGTGGTTCAACCTCGAAGTGGCGGCGCAGCGGTATCCGAACAAGCCGGCCTACGTCTTCTTCGGCCGTGAGCTGAGCTTTCTGCAATTGAAAGAGCAGGCCGAGGCGATTGCCGGCTGGCTGCAGAGCGCGGGTGTGCAGGCGGGCGACCGCGTCGCGCTCTTCATGCAGAACTGCCCGCAGTTTCCGGCGGCGCTCTACGGTGTGCTGCGTGCCAACGCGGTCGTCGTGCCGGTCAACCCGATGAACCGCGCGGAGGAGTTTCAGCACTACATCACCGACCCGCAAACCCGCGTCGTGATTTGCAGTGCCGACCTGGCAGCCATCGTGGCCACGGCCAACGCCGCCGTGCCCGAAGCCGAGCGCGTGGCGCAAGTGCTGGTCACGCGGTACACCGATGCCATGCCCACCGGCGAGATCAGCGCTACCTTCACGCCGCCACCGGCGATGGAGGCTTGGCTGCGCAGCGATCCGGCACTGCCCGAGGGCTTTGCGCGTTGGTCTGATGCGCTCGCCGCCGGCCTTGCCCCCGGCCCGCACACCGCAACCGCCGACGACATCGCCTTGCTTCCCTACACCTCGGGCACGACCGGTTTGCCCAAGGGCTGCATCCACACGCATCGCACCTTGATGGCCAACACCGTTGGCGCGCAGTGGGGCCACACTGGGCCGGAGGCCGTGAGCCTCGGCGTGGTGCCGATGTTTCACATCACCGGCATGCTCTACGGCGTGCTGGGCGCCGTGTATGCGGCGGTCACGACGATCATCCTGCCGCGCTGGGACCGTGAACTCGCCGGCCGCTTGCTCTCGGCCTGCCAGGTCAGCCACTGGACCTGCATCCCGACCATGATCATTGATCTGCTCGGCAGCCCCAACTACAAGAGCTTCGATCTCTCCAGCCTGCGCTACCTCAGCGGTGGCGGCGCCGCGATGCCGCAGGCCGTGGCCGAGCGTTTGCAAGCCGAGTACGGCCTGACGTTTGCCGAGGGCTACGGCCTGACTGAAACCGCCGCGCCCTCGCATGCCAACCCGCCGGAGCGCGCGAAGCTGCAGTGCCTGGGCATCCCGATCTTCGGAGTCGATTCCCGGGTGGTTGATCCGATCAGCCTCGTCGAGCTGCCGCCGGGTGAAGTTGGCGAAATCATCACTCGCGGGCCGATGGTGTTCAAAGGCTACTGGCGGCACCCCGAGGCCACACGAGACGCTTTCGTCGAGTTTGAGGGTCACAGCTTTTTTCGCACTGGCGACTTGGGCCGCATGGACGAAGAGGGCTACTTCTTCATGACCGACCGCCTCAAACGCATGATCAACGCGAGCGGCTACAAAGTTTGGCCGGCCGAAGTGGAGATGCTTCTCTACAAACACCCGGCCGTTCAAGAGGCCTGCATCATCGCCGCGCGCGATGCCTACCGCGGCGAGACGGTCAAGGCCGTGATCGTGTTGCGGGCCGATTCGGTCGGCAAGATCGCTGCCGAAGACATCGTCGCTTGGTCTCGCGACCACATGGCGGCCTACAAGGTGCCCAAGCAAATCGAGTTCGTCAGCAGCCTGCCGAAATCGGGCTCGGGCAAGGTGATGTGGCGGCTGCTCCAAGACCGTGAGGCCGAATCGGCTGTGTGAGCGTGCGGCGTCAAGTCTTGGGGGAAGGGGCCGATATTGAGTTCTTCAATCCATTGCGGCTATTCGCTCGCGCTAGACCATGAACACCCGCAATCTGAAGATTTCCACCCAGCTTGTGCTGGGGTTCGCTGCCATGGCCGCGCTCATCGGCTTGCTTGGCGCGGTGGCGATATCCAAGGCCGCAGCGATCGAGGCTGAGTTTCGAGATGTGATGGATGACCGCTATCCGAACGTTCAGCTCACCAACGAAATCAAGGCCGTCAACAACGAAGTCTCACAGGCGCTGCGCGATTTGTTCATCGTCTCTGATCCAGACGACATCGCGGCTGACTACGCCATCATTGCCGGCAGCGACAAGCGTATCGCCGAGAAGATGGCGCAGCTGCAGAAGACGATCACCAGCGACACCGGCAAAGCCGCGCTCGCCAAGCTGATCGAAGCGCGCGCTGACTACGCCAAGCCGCGCGACCGCCTCATCGAGCTGCTCAGGGCCAGCCGCACCGAGGAGGCCAAGATTCCGCTGCTGCTCGATGTGCGGCCGAAGTTGGGCGTCTACACACAGCGGCTCGATGAGCTCATCAAGCTCCAAAACGCCGCCATGCTCGCGTCGGGAGAAGACGTCACGCGTGCTGCCAGCGGCATGCGCTACGCCGTGATCAGTATGGTGGCGGGCGCATTCGCGCTCGCCGCGGTGCTGGCGCTCTGGATCGTGCGATCGGTGACGCGGCCTGTCTTCGAGGCGGTGCGCGTCGCCCGCGCCGTGGCAGCCGGCGACCTCACTCAGCAGTTTGACGCCAGCGCCACCAACGAAACCGGGCAGTTGCTCGCAGCGCTGCAGGACATGCAAGTCAAGCTCGCAGCCACCGTGGCCGGTGTGCGTGGCACGGCCGACGGCGTGGCGACGGCATCGGCGCAAATTGCAGAAGGCAACGTCGACTTGTCATCGCGCACCGAAGAGCAAGCGTCTGCGCTGCAGCAAACGGCCGCCTCGATGGAGCAACTCGGCTCCACCGTGCGGCAAAACGCCGACAACGCCAAGCAAGCCAACCAGCTGGCCGCCAGCGCCTCGACGGTCGCGATCCACGGTGGCGAGGTCGTAGGCCAAGTGGTCGAGACGATGCGCGGCATCAACGACAGCTCGCGCCAGATCACCGACATCATCAGCGTCATCGACGGCATCGCGTTTCAGACCAACATCTTGGCCTTGAACGCGGCTGTCGAGGCCGCCCGCGCCGGCGAGCAGGGTCGCGGTTTCGCCGTGGTGGCCAGCGAGGTGCGCAGCCTCGCGCAGCGCAGTGCCGAGGCGGCCAAGCAAATCAAGGGCTTGATTTCGGCCAGCGTCGAGCGCGTGGAGCAGGGCTCGGCGCTGGTCAACCAAGCCGGCCGCACGATGACCGAGGTGGTTGCTGCGATTGGCCGCGTGACCCACATCATGGGCGAGATCAGTGCGGCCAGCGTCGAGCAGAGCAGCGGCGTGGCGCAAGTCGGCGAAGCAGTGACGCAGATGGACCGGGCCACGCAGCAAAACGCGGCGATGGTGCAGCAAAGCGCAACCGCCGCCGAAAGCCTCAAGGCGCAGGCGCGCGACCTCGTCGCGTCGGTCGCCGTCTTCAAGCTCGCCATCTGAGCCTGCGCCTCATCTGCAATGGGCGGGCCGAGAGCCAGTCTGTGTTGCAGTGCACCAAAACGGTTTACGCGGGCGCGGCGCATTTCACGCGTTCGCGTTTGTCGTGACCGCTCCCGCACTCAAATGACTGAGAAGCATGCCGATACTGGTTTGTCGATCAGCCCGTTTGCTTCTAGGAACAACAGCTTCTGGGTATTCCTTCAGTGGACGATGTTTTTAGGTGCGGTAGTCAGCACAAGAGGAACACATGCTCTCCATGCGCAGTATCTCGGTCCGAGCTCGCTTTCTGCTGGTGATGGCAGTGGTGACAGTCTCACTACTCGGCCTCGGCATTTGGGGCTTTGCTTCCAGCAAGACGAGTAACGACACCACCTCGCGCCTCTTTGAAGAAGCGGCTTCTGCCAGCGCCGAGTTCGGCAATCTTCGCGAAGCGTTGAGCAACATGCGCCGCTACGAGGCCACGATGATGGCCACGGCCTCCGCCAATCCAACGGGCGTTGAAGACGTCGTCAAGCTGTGGAAATTGGAGCTTGAGAAAACGGCCAAGATCGGTGAGCGTCTGGTGGCGGCTCACCCGGGTGTCGCGCAAGTGGCCGAATTGGTTTCCACGCAAAATAAGTTGGTTGGCGAGTACGCCGCAATCATCACGCCAATCGCCGCTCAGCTCCAGGGCGCAACGATGGACGCAACCGTGGCACTCGCCTATGCGGGCAAAGCAGAAGACACGCTCAAACTGCTGCAAGAGAACACGGCCAACTTGCTCAAAGCTCAGCAAGCCGGACTCGACTCCACTCGCAAAACACTCGCAGACAGCGCGACTCTGGCCTCTGCACTCCGGCTGGTGCTCGTCACTGCCACATTGGCACTTTTCCTGCCGCTGATGTGGCTCACGCTGCGTTCGGTTTGTGGGCCGCTGGACGATGCTGTCGGCATTGCGAGCCGCATTGCCAAAGGCGACCTCGGCATGACCTGGGCCGTGCACGGCAACGATGAGCCTGCGCGGCTGATGCGCGCTTTGCAGTTGATGCAGCAAGAGCTCAGAGTGCTCGTCGGCAAGGTTCGCGAGTCGGCGCAGAACATTCAAACCGCGAGTTCGGAAGTCGCCAATGGCAACACCGACCTCAGCGCACGCACCGAACAAGCCGCATCAAATCTCCAGCAGACCTCGTCGTCGATGACCGAACTCACCGGCGCAGTGCTGCAAAGCGCGCAGGCGGCAGCGCAAGCGAGCCAGATGGCATCGTCAGCGTCTGAGGCGGCTCGGCGTGGCGGTCAAGTCGTGACGAGCATGGTCGCCACGATGGACCAAATCAATGCCAGCTCCAAGAAGATCGCCGACATCATCGGCGTGATTGACGGCATCGCGTTTCAAACGAACATCTTGGCGCTCAACGCCGCCGTGGAGGCAGCGCGCGCCGGCGAGCAGGGTCGCGGGTTTGCGGTGGTGGCGTCAGAGGTGAGGTCATTGGCGCACCGCTCGGCGGATGCTGCCAAGGAGATCAAAGTGTTGATCGGAACCTCGGTGTCGAACGTTGCCTCCGGAATGCAGCTGGTGCACGGCGCGGGCTCGACGATGACCGAGATCGTCGCTGGCGTTCAGCGCGTTGCCGACATCATTGGCGAGATGACCGCGGCCTCCGCCGAGCAATCTGGAGACATCGCCAAGGTCAACGCCGCCGTGATGGAACTCGACCGCATGACGCAGCAGAACGCCGCGCTGGTCGAGCAGTCAGCGTCCGCCTCGGAGAGCCTGCGGCACCAAGCCGTGGTCTTGGCGGATACCGTCTCGGCGTTCCGCTGCGAAGGTGAGTCGGAGCCCGATTTGGACACCATCAGCACACCCAAGCCAGTAGCCGCCGGGCCGATCAATACACAAGCTGCGTGAAGCGCCCGCGGACCTGCTCCAGCGCATTCCTGCCTTCTTCGCCAATGGGGTTGCTGCGCAGATCGAGCGACGTGAGCGTTTCGTTTTGCGCCAGCGCGATTGCGCCTGCATCGCCGATGTGATTCAGCGAAAGATCGAGTGATGTGATCGTTGCGTTCGCCGCCAACGCCAGGGCACCCGCATCTGTGATGTAGTTGAGTGAGAGGTCGAGCGAACTGATCGCAGGATGATCGGCCAGCGCTGTGGCGCCAAAGTCGCTGACGTCATTGCCACTAAGGTCAAGCGAGGTCAACGTTTGATTCGCCGCGCGGGCTATCGCGATGGCGCCAAGATTGCCGACAAGGTTGAACGCAAGGTCGAGCCTGGTGATCGTTTGACTGCGCGCCAAGGCTGCTGCGCCCGCAGTGCTGATGACGTTGTTGCAAAGCCTGAGCGATCTCAGCTGAGGGCTGCTTGCAAGAATCGCTGCGCTTGCATCGCCGATTCCGTTGCTGCTCAAATCAAGCACTGTGAAGCGAGGGTTTCTTGCCAGCGCAGTGAGGCCCAGGTTCCCGAAGCGATTGATCGACAAGTCGAGTGAGGTGAGCGCCGCATTGCCCGCGAGGGCCGCCACACCGATGTCAGAGATGAGGTTTTCACAAAGGTCGAGTGACGTGATCGTGACGTTTTTCGACAAAGCAATGGCGCAATCGTCGGAGAGTTCATTCCCCTGCAGTTCAAGCGTGGTGATGGAAGTGCTCGCCGCCAAAGCCTCGCAGCCTGCCAAGCCGAACCTGTTGCTGCTCAGTTTGAGTGTTTTGATGGCGTTGTTTCGCGCCAGTGCCGTGACGCCTTCATTGCCAATGCCGCATTGGATCAAACTCAGCGCGGTGATGCGGGGATTGGCGGCCAGCGCCACGGCCCCGTAACTTTCTATCGGATTGAAGTTGAGGTCGAGCTCGGTGAGTGCTGGGCTTGCGGCGAGCACATGCGCGCCGAGCGCGCCAATTTGGTTTTGCGGCAATTCGAGTACCGCTATTGACGGCATTGCCGACAGCCGCACCAGATCGGCAAGAGTCAGTCCACACGCCTCGGCGATGAACGTTTTGCCGCTCCCGAGTCCGAAGGAATTCAAGGCGGCACTCAAGTCCTCTCGGCGGTGCACTTCAACTCTCTGTATCCCAATCGAGGTGCCTGCGCTGGCTTCTTTGTTCACTTCGCGCAGCGACTTCAGTTCGGCCAGCGTGAGGTAATTGCCGACCGTTGACCAGATGTTTCGGTCGAGAAGATGCGCGCCGGCCGGCTCTGGATTGGCTTGCGGCTCGTGCGATAACGCGTCGTTCAAAGCCGCGGCTTGCGCATCCGCCGGACTGCTCAATTTGGCCCGTTTTGCAGGCGGAGGCAGAGTCTCTGCAGCCGACGAGTCTGACGCTCTTCTGGCTGGTGGATTGCCAAGCTGCGGAGCGCGGTCTGTGAGTCTCGGGGTCGGATGGCGAGTCGCATCGGGCGCTTCGTTCGGGGCGGCATTGGCTGGGGGCGCGGTCGCCTCGCTCGCGACGGCTGGTCCAAGGCTCGGAATGTTCATAGCTGCTTTGTGATGATCGCAATGGCGCAATGTCGTGCAGGCTACATGGCGACTCCGCAGTCGGACCCAGCGTTGCGCGAAGTCGCGCCGGGTCGAGCGAAGGGTATGCGGGTGTGTCTCGATGTGAAGATCGCGCACAGGGCTTGAAAGCGCATGGCCGAGGTGCCATCTTGCCGGCATCGCTACAACCTGCGCTCGCCTTCGCGCCGCGCTGCTGCCATGACCAAGAAGCTCTTACTTGCCTTCTCGCTCGCCTGGTTGGCGACCGTGGCCTGGGCTTTGCCAACGGTCGATCAAGTTCAGGTTGAAGTCCGCAATGGCAACTACTCGCAGGCCGAGACGATGATGCGCGAGGTGGTCGACGCGAAGCCCGGCAGTGCCAAAGCGCATTACCTCTACGCCGAAATCCTGGCCCACAACGGCAGCTTCGCAAAGGCCTCTGAAGAAGCAAAGCGCGCCAAGCAAATCGACCCGGAAATCAAGTTCACTCAGCCCGAAAAATACCGGGCGTTTGAGCAGTTGCTTGAGCGCGAGTCGAACGCGGCGCCGCGCGCGTCATCGGGGTTGACGCGAATGGCGTCTCCGGCCGCAGCGGCTGCGCCTGCTGCGGAGGTGCAGCGCGCTGCGGCGATTCCTTCTTGGGTTTGGATGGCTGGCCTGGGCGTGGTGGGCTTCATGCTCTGGCGCGGCTTCGCGCGCAGCCGTGAGGCGGGCCAGGCCGCGCAGGTCAGCTCGGCCAGACCTGCGGGCCCGGCTTATGGAAACGGCTACAACACTGGCTTCGGCAACCCTGGCGCGCCGGGCATGCCTTATGGCGCCGGGATGCCGGCTGCGCCTTCAGCGTCGAGCGGCTTACTGGGCACCGGTCTGGCGGTGGCAGGCGGCGTGGCGGCGGGCATGCTGGTCGATGAAATGCTGCACCGCCGGCAGGAGCCGGGCGTGGATCACCTCGGTGGGCTTGGGCCCGCGAACAACGCGTTCGACGCACCGTTCGTCGATGACACTGCCCGCGAGATCGAGAACCGCCCGATTGACTTCGGCAATGGCGACGACTGGGATGCCGGCAGCGCACCTGACGCAGGCGGCGCCGATGACGGAGGCTGGACCTGATCTGGCGCAGCGGCGAGGCGAATCGGGCAACGATTGCCGGTGATAAAACGCCGTCCATGATCCGATCAACTCACCGCACCCGCGGCGCCGCATTGAGCGCCTGTCGAGTGTCATGTCGCGCCGCAGTCAAAGCACTCACAGCGGCCACAGTAGTCACTTCGCTGGCCGCCTTGATCGCCGGATGCGCCAGCAGCGGCGATGCCAAGGCGCCCCTTCAACGCGAGGCGTTTGATTCAACCAGCGTGCATTCGCGGGTCTTTGCCGCAAGCACTGCGCAGACCTGCGAGGCGGCGCGGCGAGCGCTGCTCAGCCAGGGCTATGTGGCCAACATCGCGACGCCAGAGCAAGTCAATGGGCGAAAGAACTTTCAGCCCAACAACGAAGTGCACATCGAAGTGGAGTTCCGAGTCGTGTGCGCGCCCGACGCGGTGGCGGGCTCTGGCCCGAGTGCCGGCACGATTGCGTTCGTCAGCGCATTGCAGGAGCGCTATGCACTGAAGAAGAGCAACAACTCGGCGAGTCTCGGTGTGGGTGTGTTGGGCTCGGTATCGCTGCCGTTTTCATCGAGTGACGATGCGCTCGTCAAGGTGGCCAGTGAAACCTTGGGCGGAGGCGATTTCTACGACCGCTTCTTCCGCTTGATGGCGCGTTACCTGCCCGCACCGAGCGGCGATGCGCCTGAGGCGGCGGGCAACACGACGCAGCCCGCTGCAGCAGCACCGGCCGCGGCGCCGGCAGCGCTTTCTGCATCGTCGGCGCAGGCGGCGAGCGCGGCTGCGTCAGCGCCTTCCTGAGCGCAAGCCGGGCGCTTACTTCGCGACGACCTGACCGCGAATCTCGCCACCCTTGTTGACGGCGGTGTGCAGGTTCACATACCACTTGCCGGCGGTCAGGTCGGCAACCTGCGCTGGTGTGAGCGTGGCCGTGCCTTGGATTGGGCTGTCAAGCGCACTGCCGAACGGCACCACGACGCCGGCGTTCTGACCCACCGCAGCCGGGCCGTGGAAGTGGCCTGCCGTCAACGGGCCGGTGAGGCCGGAATAAGTGACTGTCCAGGTCAGCACGCTGGTCTCTTTGTTGAAGCTGGCATCCAAGGTGCCTTTGCCGGCACTTGGGTTCGGCGGCACTTCGGCGGCGGCATAGAGCGTTGCGCCCATGGCCACGGTATTGCTCGGCTTGCCCATCATCGAGCAGCCGCTCGCGACGAGCGCGGCCAGCATCAGCGAAGCGAGCAGAGGGCGGGTGGCGCCAGTGCGGCGCAGGTTGGTTTGTTGGTTCATGGCGTGTCGTTTCCTCGAGTTTCAAAATGAATGGGCGCCAGCATTCGCGGGCCGCCACACTGGGTTATGACAGGTTGTGCATGACTCTGCAGGCCGCGCCACGCTTGGCCTGTGGTCATGGCGCGGCCAGATGCGGCTTACAGCGTCATTCGGCCTCTGCCGACGATACGGCGCTCAGCGCTGGGCGAAACTCAAGCGCTTGGAACAACTGAAGGAGGTTTTCGGCATGAACAAAAAGACTCATGGCGCGATGCGTGACAAGCGTTCGTTCGGGCGATCGCTTTCGCTGGCCCTGCTCGTTGCCACTGGCGCGGCCACCACGCTCGCGCCGCAAGTGGCCGCGGCGCAGGTGAGCGTGTCGATCAATGTGGGCCCGCCGCCGCTGCGGTATGAGGCGGTGCCTGCACCGCGCCGCGGCTTTGTCTGGGTGCCGGGCTACTGGAATTGGGAAGGCGACCGCCACGTGTGGATCGCCGGCAACTGGGTCGCCGAGCGCCCGGGCTACATCTACAGCCATCCGACTTGGGTTGAGCGCGGCGGGCGCTGGGAGCTCAGGCGCGGCGCGTGGGCACGAGGTGACCTTGACCACGACGGCATTCGCAATCGCCGCGACCGTGACCGCGATGGTGACGGCCTTCGCAACCGGCGCGACGACAGGCCAAACAACCCGCGCCGCGATTGACGCCGCCGGCGCGCCATCAGCGCGCGAGCTGCTTCCAGAGGTAGCTGAACTCGAGGGCGCGCAAGTGAGCGCGCTGCACGTTGTCGGCCGCACCACCGTGGCCGCCTTCGATGTTTTCGTAGTAAAGCGTCTCGTGACCCTGGGCGAGCATGCGCGCGGCCATCTTGCGTGCGTGGCCGGGGTGGACGCGGTCGTCGCGTGTCGAGGTGGTGAAGAACACTTTCGGGTACTTCACGCCGGGCTTGACGTTTTGGTAGGGGCTGTAACGGCTGATGACGTCCCACTCGGCGGCGACGTCTGGGTTGCCGTACTCGGCCATCCAAGATGCGCCGGCGAGCAGGCGGTGGTAGCGCTTCATGTCGAGCAACGGCACCTCGCACAACACGGCGTTGAAGAGGTCAGGGCGTTGGGTGAAGGTGGCGCCCACCAACAGGCCGCCGTTGCTGCCGCCTTCAATGCCAAGGTGCTTCGGGCTGGTGATCTTGCGGGCGATCAAGTCTTCAGCCACGGCGATGAAGTCGTCATAGCTGCGCTGCTTTTTGTCCATGATCGCGGCCTTGTGCCAAGCCGGCCCGAACTCGCCACCGCCGCGGATGTTGGCCACCACAAAGACGCCACCACGCGCCAACCAAGCCTTGCCGAACACCTGGCTATACCAAGGTTGCAGTGAGATCTCGAAGCCGCCGTAGCCATAAAGCAGCGTGGGGTTGCTCCCGTCGCCGGGCGTCTTCGCGTCAACGCCTTTGGGCCACACGATGAAGTAGGGCACACGCGTACCGTCTTTGCTCGTGGCGAAGGCTTGCTCGGCGCGCATGCCCTGGCTATTGAAGCCCGCCGGCAGCGTCTTGAGCGACTCGCGCTCATCACTGCCGCTCTGGCCGAGCAGCAGCGAATCGGGGGTGAGAAAGTCGGTGTAGGTGAGCAGATAGCGCTCGGCCAACGCGTCGTCTTTGAGTTGGCTGTCATGCAGGCCCATGACCTGCAGGCTGCCGGGCGAGGGCGCGTTGATGATGCGGTGCGTGTAGCCGCTCGGGCCACGGTGCCACTCCTCCAAACGGCTCGCAACCTGGTCAAGCACATCGACGATCACCGTGCTGCGTGTGGTCGTGAATCCAGCGAGCGAGCGCGTTGGCGTGGGTGCGAAAAGCGTCGTGAACTCGCGCGCGCCGGCCAGGGTTTTCTTCGCGTCGGCGGCCAGCAGCGAGCCACTCGGATAGCGACGGCCCGCAACCACCCAATCGCTGCGCAGGCTCAGCAACATCGTGTCTTCCGGATGCCCCACGGTGTGCCAAAACGCGACCGAGGCATCGCTGGGCAGATCGAGCTCGATGCGCTTTCCGCCTTGCTCGACGAACCGTTGTTGGTTGTAGAAATCAGTGCTGCGCGCGAACACGGTGCGCTCGAAGCCCGGCGTTGTGTCGACCGACACATCAGCCGACACATCACTCGCTTGCCCTTCAAAAACCGTGACGGCTTCCGCCAGCGGCGTGCCGCGCTTCCAGCGCTTGATGACGCGCGGATAGCCCGAATCAGTCATCGAGCCGGGGCCGAAATCAGTGCCAACGTAGAGCGTGTCGGCATCGATCCAGTCGACCGTTGATTTGGCCTCGGGCAGCACGAAGCCGCCGTCGACAAACCGTTTCTCGACGAGGTCGAACTCGCGCATCACCTTGGCGTCAGCGCCGCCGCGTGAGAGCGATACCAAGCACTGGCGATAGACCGGCCCCAAGCAGACCGAGCCGCCCCAGACCCAGTTTTCCTTCTCGGCTGCGGCGAGGGCGTCGATGTCGAGCACCGTCTCCCAGGCGGGCGCGGCTTTGCGGAACTCCGCCAAGCTCGTTCGGCGCCAAAGGCCACGCTGGTGCGATTCGTCTTGCCACAAGTTGTAGAGCCATTCGCCGCGCCGTGTGACGGCCGGGATTCGGTCTTTCGCGTTGAAGGTCTCAAGCATCTGCGCCTGGATCGGTGCGAACTCGGGCTGTGCTTCAAGCACCTTCTGCGACTCGGCATTGCGTGCCCGAACCCAGCCGAGCGCATCGTCGCCGTCAACATTCTCAAGCCAGAGAAACGGGTCTTCGGCGTTGGTGGTGGGCGGGCTGGCGGGTGTTTGGGTTTGTGACATGGCAGGTAGGCAGAGTGCGGCCAGCAACAGCAGGCCGATGGGTTTGAGTGTCATTCGCGTGGCAACTGGTGGGTGCAGTCGTGCAGACGTGCAGTCGTGCAGTCGTGCAGTCGTGCGGTCGTGCGGTCGGTCAGGCCAGCAATGACTGCGTTTCGGGGTGGCGCTGCATGTACGCCGCGGCATAGGAGCAACGCGGTGCGACCTTCCAGCCGTGCGCCTTGGCGTGGTCGAGTGCAGCTCGCATCAATCGGCCGGCGATGCCCTGGCCTTCAAACTCGCTCGGCACGCCGGTGTGGTTGATGGCCATCACGCCGCGCTGCAGCGTGTAGTCAATCACCGCCCATTGCGCGCCCGCTGCGTTGTCGATGCGCAATTGGAAGCGCCCTTCGGCGGCCAGGTGTTCGATCTCGGCAGGCATGGGGCCGATTGTGTGTCAGCCTGCGAGCGGAGTGTTTGCGGCCAGTGGCGTGTGCGGTAAGGCCGGGCCGGGGCGATGCTGGCCTCGCCTGGAGCCGAAGGTGTGGGCATAGACCCAGGTGAACTCGGCACCGAGCAAGAAAATTTGCGCCGAGTAATAAACCCAGATCAACAGCACGGCGAGTGAGCCTGCCGCACCAAACGCCGAGGCCACGCCAGTGCGGCCGATGTAGAGGCCAATCAAGTACTTGCCGATGGTGAAGAGCAGCGAGGTCACGGCGGCACCCGTCCACACATCAGCCCAGTGAATGTTCACGCGCGGCATGATCTTGTAGATCATCGCGAACATGGCCGTGACCATCGCAAAGCCGAGCACGAAGTTGATGCCGTGCGCGAGCCCCTCCCAGCCGCCAAGCAGCGGGCGCCACCAGGTATCGAGCGCGGCCAGCGCGGCACTCGACAAGAGCGACACCATCAACAAAAAGCCGAAGCCGAGGATCATGCCGAACGATAGCAATCGCGCCCGCACGAGGCCGAAGAGGGTTGATCCGCCAGCGCGGGCAGGCGCGCGCCAAATGCGGTCGAGTGCGTTTTGCAGCTCACCGAACACGGTGGTGGCGCCGATCAACAGCAAGCCAGCGCCGAGCACCGTGGCAAACACGCCTTGCGCCGGCTTGTTGACGCTCTCCAGCAAACCCTGCACGGCCTGCGCGCCCTGTGTGCCCATCAAGCCTTGAAGCTGGCCCATGATCTGGCCACGGGCCGCGTCTTCACCAAACACCAGGCCTGCCACCGAGATCACGATCAGCAACAACGGCGCGATCGAAAACATCGTGTAGTAAGCGAGAGCTGCGCCCATGCTGGGCGCGTAGTCATCGACCCACGATTCGGCCGCGTCTTTGAAGAGTTTCCAGATGTCGGTGAGTTGCATCGATGAGTGCGCCTGCGTTGTCGGGTTAACGCTGATCGTGGCGGGCTTGCACGCTGGGCGCAACGCGGTGGCGATGATTCGGCTGTGGGAAATGACTGACGCGGCGCTGACCGCACAGCGCCTCAGCGCTCGCCCGTCAAACGCACCGGGCTCAGCTCAATCGATTGCTGGCCATTGCCAACCCAGGCCGAGCCATCTTGCACACTGACCTGCAGCTGCATGCTGCGTGCTGCCAAACCGGCAAGCGCCTGGCTGGCCGCCGAGTCAATCTGCCAGACGACCAGGTTGCGGGCGCGGCTGACTTTGCTTGCAATCCCGGCCCACCAGATCGCTGCACTCGCGCTGAAGCAAATCACGGTGACGCGCTCAGAGCGGCCGCTGGCCTTCATCAGCCGCTTGTCGTCGGGCTGGCCGACTTCGATCCAGTGAATGATCCGGCCGGTGAGGTCTTTGTGCCAGAGATCGGGTTCGTCAGGGTCCCAGAGGCCCTTGGCGAATTCGAGCGTGCCTTGGTTCTGATCCGCGGGCAAGTTGAGCGCCAGTGCCAGCAGCCGCAGCATCATGCGTTCATCGGTTTCCGATGGGTGGCGCGCGATCGTGACTTGATGGTCCACATAGACGCTGCGGTCCATGTCGGCGATTTGAAGATTGGCTTTGAAGATGGTGGCTTTGAGTGCCATGGAGTCCGTTCGTTTGAGCGGCGATTAGATCATTCGCGCTCGCGGCCACAATCGCCGCTCTCCACAGACCCAACGACCAAGGACCGAAGGCGCCGCCATGAGCATGAAGAAATCCGACCTCGACAAGAACCTCGGCCTGAAGATCGGCGGCAAGATGAAGGCGGCCGCCGTGCCCGGCCGCTTTGGGCAAGCCGCGCATGAGGCAATCGACAAGCGCGAGCAACGCCGCCGTGATTCGGCCGCCGGCCTCGCGCCGTTCGCATGCAAGCTGCCGGCAGAGTTGATTCGCCGGCTGCATGACAAAGCCGTCTCGCACCCCGGCGGCTTGAACGGCATGCTGGTTGAAGTGATCGAGCGCGGGCTTGCCGCTGAGTAACCTGAACCAGAGTGGATGGAATGCGGCCTGAGGGCTCGCCGGGCCGGCTGCCAGATTGGCTCCGACGTATCCTCTTGCTGATGTCACCACTCACCGCGCAACGCCGTGAACTGGCGCGCTGAAACCGGAGCTTTTGCGATGCCCACCGAATCAGAGTTCGACCTGTTCGTCATCGGCGGTGGCAGCGGCGGCATCCGCGCGGCGCGCATGGCCGCACAGCGCGGCGCACGCGTGGCAGTGGCCGAATGCGGCCCGCTTGGCGGCACGTGTGTCAACGTGGGCTGCATTCCTAAAAAGCTTTACAGCTTTGCCGCGCACTTCTCCGAAGCCTTTGAAGAGTCTCATGGCTTCGGCTGGGCGACGGGCTCCGCGCAGTTCGATTGGCCCACGCTCAAGCGCAACCGCGCGGCCGAGATCACGCGGCTCAACGGCATCTATGCCGGGCTGTTGAGCGGCTCGGGCGTCACTTTGCTTCATGGCCGAGCGCGAGTTCTCGGGGCCAATGACCTCGAGCTCCGTGTCGGTGAGCAGCGCGAAACCTACCGCGCCAAGAACATCCTGGTTGCGACAGGCGGCCAGCCTGTGCTGCCCGAGGCGACCGAGTTGCCGGGCCGCGAACTCGCCGTCACGTCAGATGACATCTTCGATCTGCCGGTCTTCCCGAAGCGCCTCGTGGTGGTGGGCGGCGGCTACATCGCGTGCGAGTTCGCGTCGATCTTTCGCGGGCTTGGCGCAGAGGTCACGCAGCTTTATCGCGGCGAGCAAGTGTTGCGCGGCTTCGATGCCGATGTGCGTGCGTTCGTGGCCGCCGAGATGCGGAAGAAGGGCGTCGACCTCCGTCTTGGTGCCGATGTGACTCGCCTTGCGCGCACGGCCGATGGCATTCAAGTGCATCTGCGCGACGGCAACGAATTGATGGCCGACACCGTGCTCTACGCCACCGGTCGCCGCCCTCACACGGCCGGCCTCGGCTTGGCGGAAGCGGGTGTCGCGCTGAGCGCGAGCGGCGCGGTGATGGTGGACGACGAATACCGCAGCAGCATCCCGAGCATCAGCGCCGTGGGCGACGTGATCGAGCGCGTTCAGCTCACGCCGGTGGCGTTGGCCGAGGCGATGGCCTTGGTCGATCGGCTGTTTGGCGAAGGCCGCCGCCGGGTCGACTACACGCTCATTCCGACTGCCGTGTTCACCAACCCGAGCATCGGCTGCGTTGGCCTGAACGAGGCCGATGCACGCGCCAAGTTCGGCAAGGTGCGCATCTTCCGAGCCGACTTTCGGGCGCTCAAGCACACGCTCTCTGGCAGCAGTGAACGCACGCTCGTCAAGCTCATCGTTGATGTGGCGAGCGACCGCGTCGTGGGCCTGCACATGGTCGGCGCTGATGCTGGCGAAGTGGTGCAGGGCTTTGCCGTGGCGATGCGCGCGGGCGCGACCAAGGCGTGCTTTGACTCGACGATCGGCATCCACCCCACGATGGCCGAGGAATTCGTCACCATGCGCGAGGCGGTGGCATGATGCCGGCGACTTTTGCCCGAGCCTTGCGCCCAGCCATCGCCATGCGAAGAATCCTGACTCTGCTTGCTGCGTCATTCACCTTCACCGCAGCGCTCGCCGCCGATCCGCCCAAGCCCGCAGCCCCGACCAAGAAGACGCCGCTCATGACGCGCGAAGAGCTGCGCGACTGCATGGCTCGCCAAGACCGCGTTCGCAGCCAGACCGACGCCACGCTGCAGGCCAAAACCGAGCTCGACGCGCAAAAAGCCGAGATTGCGCGGCAGGAGCAAGCCGTCAAAGACGAGCTGCCCACACTTGACCGCACCAGTGCCGATGCCGTCAACGCCTACAACGCCAAGGTGCAGGCGCGCGAAAAGCTGATCGATGACTACAACGCGCGCGGCCAGGCATTCAATGCCAGTGTCGAAGCCTTGCAGAACGAGCGCACGGCCTACGCCAAAACTTGCGACAACCGCCGCTTCGACGAGGTTGACGAAGCCGCGATCAAGAAAGGCAAATGACATGCCGGCCGATGCGGGGGACAAGCTTGTGCCCACCCTCGTCGGCCCCCGCGTGCGCTTGCGGCAGTGGCGTGACGATGACCTCGCTCCCTTCGCTGCGATGAATGCCGACCCGGCCGTGATGCGGCATTTCCCTGCGGCGCTCACGCGCACTGAGAGCGACGCGATGGCGGGCCGCGCACGTGCTTCCATGGCCGTAAACGGCTTCGGCGCCTGGGCGCTGGAGGTGCCGCAGATCGGCTTTGCGGGCTTCGTCGGCCTGACGCGCGTGCCCTTCGAAGCCTCGTTCAGCAAGCTAGAGGCACCCGCCACCGAAATCGGCTGGCGCCTTTGCCGCAAGGCCTGGGGCCATGGCTATGCGAGCGAAGCCGCGCGGCTTGCCTTGGCGCATGGCTTCGAGGTTTTGGCGTTGGGCGAGATCGTGTCGTTCACGACGCTGGGCAACACGCCTTCGCAGCGTGTCATGCAGCGGATTGGCATGCTGGAAGCCGGCCACTTCGAGAACCCGCGCCTACCGACCGGCCACCCGATGCGCCCGCACGTCGTCTACCGCCTCGACTGCGGCTCGTGGCGAAAGCGCCAAATCTAAGATCAACTCGTTTTTTTGACCGAGGCCGACATGCCAATCGATGCGCAAAACCCTTTGCTACAGCCCTGGAACACCGCGCACGGCCTGCCGCCGTTCGAGCAGGTTCGCACGGAGCACTTTGAGCCCGCGTTTGAAGTCGCGATGCGTCAGCAGTTGGATGAAATCGAGCAAATTGCGGCGGCCGGCGCCGAGCCTCCGACCTTCGCCAACACCATCGCCGCCTTCGATGGCTGCGGGCGCTTGCTCAAGCGCATCGACGGCCTGTTCTCGAACTTGACATCGAGCGAAACCTCGCCCGAGTTGCAAGCGGTGGAGCGGCGCATGGCACCGCAACTTGCGGTGCATCGCAGCAAGGTCTTCATGCATCCTGGCTTGTTTGCGCGAATCGCAGCGGTGCATGCCGAGCGTGAGCACCTCGGGCTGACCGGCGAGCAGTGCCGCTTGGTGGAGCGCTTTCATGCCGATTGCGTGCGCGCAGGCGCCAAGCTCGCACCAGCAGATCAACTGCACTATCGGCAGATCATCGAGCGGCTCGCTGAGCTGACCACGCGCTTCGGCCAAAACGTGCTCGCCGATGAATCGAGCTACCGCCTGATCTTGCGCACGCCTGCTGACACTGCCGGCTTGCCCGACTTCGTTCGCGCCACTGCAAAGCAGGCCGCGCTCGACCGCGGCATCACCGATGGCTTGGCGATCACGCTGAGCCGCTCGCACATCGTTCCCTTCCTCACCTTCTCGGAGCGCCGAGATCTGCGCGAGCAGGCCTATCGCGCCTGGACGACACGCGGCGCGCACGACGGGCCGCATGACAACCGGCCGATCGCCAGCGAGATCCTCGCGCTGCGCCGCGAGCAAGCGCGCCTGCATGGCCACGCAAGCTATGCAGACCACGCGCTGACCGACACGATGGCCCGCAAACCCGAAGCCGTCGCGCAATTGCTGGAGCAGGTTTGGGTGCCGGCCAAGGCGCGCGCCGAGGAGGAGCGGGCTGCATTGGAGGCGCTCGCGTTGTCGCGCGGCGAGCACATCACGATTGACGCCTGGGATTGGCGCTACTACGCCGAGAAGGTGCGCCAAGTGCGCTACGACATCGACGAAGCCGAGGTCAAGCCTTACTTTCCGCTGGAGCGCATGGTCGAGGCCTTGTTCGAATGCGCTGAGCTCTTGTTTGGCGTGCGCTTCATCCTGCAGCCCGAAGCCCGGGCTTATCACCCTGACGTGAAGGTCTATGAAGTTCGCGGCGCGGGCGATGCGCTCGTCGGCGTGTTTTTGCATGACAACTTCGCGCGGGCGACCAAGCGCAGCGGTGCGTGGATGAGCACGTTTCGCCAGCAATCGGGGCAGGGTGGCGAGGCGGTGCTGCCAATCGTCGTCAACAACAACAACTTCGCCAAGGGCGCACCCGGCGAGCCGACCTTGCTCAGCTTCGAAGACGCGATCACCCTGTTCCACGAGTTCGGCCACGGCTTGCATGGCTTGCTGTCTAACGTCACGTATGAGCGGCTGTCGGGTACGAACGTGTTGCGCGATTTCGTCGAGCTACCGTCGCAACTCTTCGAGCACTGGCTTGCCGAACCCGAGGTGCTCAAACGCCATGCGCGGCACTTCGTCACCAATGAGCCAATCCCCGATGCGCTGGTGGCCAAGTTGCATGCCGCGCGGCAATTCAATCAAGGCTTCGAGACGGTTCGCTACACGGCTTCAGCGCTGGTCGACATGGCGGTCCACAGCCAGACTGGCTCCGAGCCGATCGATCTTGTCGCGTTTGAAGAAGCGGAGTTGCAGCGCATCGGCATGCCGCCAGGCATCGGCATCAACCACCGCTTGACGCACTTCCAGCACCTGTTCTCTGGCTCCAGCTACGCCGCGGGCTACTACGTTTACTTGTGGGCGGAGGTGCTCGAGGCGGATGGCTTCGATGCATTCGTGGAGGCGGGCAACGCGTTCGATTCCGGCGTCGCCAAGCGCCTGTATCAGTTCATTTATTCATCCGGCAATTCGTTAGAGCCGGGCGCCGCTTACCGCGCTTTTCGCGGCCGGGACGCCACCGTCGCACCGATGCTCAAGCAACGCGGCCTCGTGCAGAGCGAGGCTTGAGCGGGCGAGATCAACGCGTCGGGAACATGGCTTCGAGGGCTGCGAGAAAGGCCTTGAAGTCGATCGGCTTCGTCCAGTACTCGGCAAAGCCTGCGGCAAGGCCGCGAACGATGTCGTCGGGCATCGCATTGGCCGACAGCGCAATGCAGCGCGTGGCGGCCGTCTCGGCCTGCGCTCGCAAGCGGCGCAGCACTTCGAAGCCATCGAAGTCAGGCAAATGCAGGTCGACCAGGATCAGGTCGGGCAGCAGTTGCTTCGCACGCTCCACGCCGCCTTGGCCGGTGTCTTCGGAGTACAGCTGGAGGCCAGGCAAGGTGAGCACCATCTGCTCCACGAGCATGACGTTGATGGGGTTGTCTTCGATGTAGAGGATCACGCCAGCGCGTTCGTTCGGCTCGGTTGGGGCGTCTGTGGCGGGGCCGGGCGCCCGTTCGTCAGGTGCCGCGGGCTCACGCGTGGATTGGGCAAGCACATCGCTGGTGAGCGCCAGCAGTTGCTCGCCGGCGCTGCGAATGTGCTCCAGCTTGGCCAAGCGATCGTCGGCACCGCTTCTGGCGGCTTCCTGCTGAAGCAGTTGCGTGAAGCCGAGCACCGCATTGAGCGGCGTGCGCAGTTCGTGGCTGACCCTCGCAAACAGCGCCATTTGAGCTTCGCGCTCGCGTTCGGCCAGCACGCCTTGCTGCTCGACTGCGGCGGCGCGTTTGCTCTCGGTCGCATCCCAGTTGACGCCGACACGGTGGAGTGCCCGGCCGTTTGCATCAAGGACCGGCGCGGAGCGCGATGCCAGCCAGCGGTAGCTGCCGTCGGGCAAGCACACGCGGAACTCGTAGGCCAATACATCGGTTGTGGCGGCGCTTTCTGGCGAGGCCAAGCGCACACGCGGGCGATCATCCGGATGCACCATCGCAACCCGCTCTTCGTGGCTCGGCGCAGGCCCCTGCGGAGGCAGGCCACGAAGCAAGAACATCTGCTCATCCCAGTGCTCGCCGGTGCCGTCGAAATCGACGCTCCAGGTCCCAATGCCGGCGCTGCGTGCGATCAGCGCCGTGCGTTCTGCAGCATGGCGCATGGCGGTGCGAGCTTGCCGGGGATCGGTGACATCGCGCAGCGTCCAGAGCGTTTGCTCGCCGACGCGCGAGGCGCGCACCCGCACCGCAAGCCGGCTGCCATCGCCAGTGACGAGCTGCAGCGCCAGATCACCGACATCAGCGCCAGGCCGACTGGAGAAGGCCCGTGCGAGGGCGGCGGGCTCGGTGCCGGCATCGGTCGACAGCAGCAGCTCGAGCGACATGCCCAGCGCAGGCGTCGAGCCAAACACTTGCTGGAACGCTGGGTTGCACCAAGCGATTTGCCCGGTGGCGTTGGTCAGTGCAAGCAGATCATGGCTCTGCGCCAGCCAGGCGTGGAGCAGGGCCTCGGGCAGAGGTGGCGCATGCCATGCATCGGGGGCTGGGTTCATTGAATCGGCTGCGGGGCGCGCCCGGTTGGGCGGCGGACCGCGCAGTCTAGGGCCCCGCGCAGCCGGCCAGTCACTCGCTTGCGACTGCAAGAACGAGCTTGCCGAAATTCTCACCATTGAAGAGCTTGAGCAACGTCTCGGGGAATGTTGACAGGCCGTGGACCACGTCTTCCTTGCTCTTCATGCGCCCGGACTGAAGATGGCCCGCGAGTTCGGCAACGGCCAAGGGAAACCGCTCGGTGTAGTCAAACACGACGATGCCTTCCATTCGCGCGCGATTGACGAGCAAGGAGAGGTAGTTCGCCGGGCCCTTCACCGCCGCCGTGTTGTTGTATTGGCTGATGGCGCCGCAGATGATGATTCGGGCTTTGCGGTTGATGCGTGCGAGCACGGCGTCAAGGATGTCGCCACCGACGTTGTCGAAGTAGATGTCAACGCCGGCCGGGCAATGAAGCTTCAGACCTTCGCGAACGGCGTCCCACCGCGTGGCGCCCTCCGGTGCGGCTGCTTTGTAGTCAATGCAGGCATCGAAGCCGAGTTCTTTAACCACCCACTCGCACTTGGCCGGCCCGCCCGCAATACCGACAACGCGACAACCTTTGATCTTCGCCAGCTGGCCGACAGTTTGGCCCACCGCGCCGGCCGCGCCCGACACCACAACGGTCTCGCCTGCCCGAGGCATGCCCACGTCCATCAAGCCGAAGTAGCCGGTCATGCCGGGCATGCCCAGCACATTGAGCCACTGCGTGATCGAGCCCTGTGCGGGGTCGATTTTGAAGAGGCCGCTGCGGCGAACATCGCCCTCGCCGATCAAGCAGTATTCCTGCACGCCGAGGCTCGCACTGACCTGGTCGCCGACCGAGAAAGCCGGGTTCTTCGATTCGATCACCACACCAATGCCGCCAGCACGCATCACCTCGCCGATGCCCACGGGCGCGATGTAGCTCTTGCCTTCGTTCATCCAGCCGCGCATGGCTGGGTCGAGTGAGAGTGCGAGCGTTTTGACCAGCACGCCGCCCGCTGTGGGCGATTGGGCCGGCTCTTCGGTGAACAGCCAGTCATCGCGCGTTGGCAGGCCGCTTGGGCGCGCTTGCAGCCGGATCTGGTGGTTGGTCGCTGCGGTCATGTTCGTCTCCGTTGCTGGGGAGCGAGCATGGTAGGTCGCAAGGCGGCTTTGGTTCGTCGCGTGCGTGACTCAAGTGACCCGAGTCAACTTGTGAAAACAGCAGGCGAAAAAAAACCGCGGCAGTTGAGCCGCGGTTTCATTCGGGCGTGAGCCCGTAGCTTTACAGCACGCGAATGTTCGCGGCTTGCAGGCCCTTTTGGCCTTGCTTGACTTCGAATTCGACGCGCTGGTTTTCCAGCAGAGTCTTGAAGCCGTTGCCCTGGATGTCACGGAAGTGAGCGAACAGGTCAGCGCCGCCCGCGTCTTGAGCGATGAAGCCGAAGCCCTTGCTCTCGTTGAACCACTTCACGGTGCCGGTTTGGGTCGTCATGGGGAATATCCTATCTATCGGTACAAAGAATGCGCAGCACATGCGGCGCATGCAGCAACACTCAAGAAACGATCAGGGGGATTTCTAACGAAGCCTGAATCGAAAGCTCGGAAACCGAGTTCCAGGTCAGGTGGGCAGAAGAATCTCGAACAACCACTGTCTTGCGCATAACTGTGGGCGTGAATGTACACCATCCTCGAATGAGTGCTCCAGACCGATGCACCTTCCGTCAACAGGCGTGGTGACGATGCATCAGAATTGAATCGCAATCACCTGGAGAACTGCATGCCAACCGACTGGAAGCACGATGGTGTGCGCGTCATCGGCGCTGACCAACTCGACCCGAACACCGCGCAAACGCCCGGCATGAACCGCGCGGCAGCCATCAATTTCGCGCGTGTCGGTGCGCAAAAGCTTTGGGCCGGCACGGTGCACATTCATCCGGATGCAAAGACTGGCGCACATCACCATGGGCCGCTCGAGAGCGTGATTTACGTGGTCAAGGGCCGTGCCCGCATGCGTTGGGGCGAGGCGCTCGAGTTCACCGCCGAGGCCGGGCCAGGTGATTTCATCTTCATCCCGCCTTACGTGCCGCACCAGGAGATCAACGCGAGCCCGAGCGAATTGCTCGAATGCGTGCTGGTGCGAAGCGACGGTGAGGCCGTGGCGATCAACGTTGACATCGAGCCCGCCGAACGCCCCGAGGCTGTTCGCTGGATCGATCCGACCCATCCGCAAGGCTGAGCATGGCCGCCTTGAAGCTCTCGGTGCTCGATCAATCGGTTTCGGTCGTCGGGAGCACCGAAGACGCTGCGATTCGAGACACGTTGGCGCTCGCCGAGCACGCCGAGCGGCTCGGCTATTCGCGCTTCTGGGTCAGCGAGCACCACGGCTTGCCGAGCATCATCGGCAGCGCGCCAGAGGTGTTGATGGCGGCCATCGCCGCGCGCACGAGCCGCATCCGCATTGGCAGTGCCGGCGTCATGCTGCCGCACTACAGCGCGTTGAAGGTGGCCGAGCAGTTCCGCGTGCTGGAAGCTTTGGCGCCTGGGCGAATCGATCTCGGCGTTGGCCGCGCGCCAGGTGGCGACCTGCGCACCGCACGCGCTCTGAACCCCAACGCACAACATGCGGCCGATGACTTCCCGCAGCAGGTGAGCGACCTGATCGCGTGGAGCTCGCAGCCTGCGCATTTGGGCATAGAGGTGCATCCGCGCGGGCCGCATGCGCCCGAAGTCTGGGTGCTGGGCAGCTCGAACTACGGCGCTCAACTTGCGGCACACCTCGGGTTGCCTTATGCCTACGCCTACTTTTTTGTGGATGGCGCGGGGGCAGAGGAAGCACTTGCGCTTTACCGCCGCATCTACCGCCCGAGCGAGCGCCATCCCGAGCCGCATGCCACTGTGTGCGTTTGGGCGCTGGCAGCCGATACGCGTGAGGCCGCTTTGCACCACGCGCTCGGTCGAGAGCGCTGGCGTGTCGACCGTGAGCGGGGCATCTTCGGGCCGCTGCAATCACCCGATATCATCGCCGCCCGCGGCTTCACGGCCGAGCAGTGGCCAACGGTTGAAGCGATGCGTCGCAAAGCCTTGGTTGGCACTGCATCCGAGGTCGCGCTGCAATTGCATTCGCTTGCTGAATCGTTGCAACTCGACGAAATCGTCATCAACACCTGGGCCCACGATCCCGCCGTGAGGCATGCGTCTTACGCATTGCTTGCGGCCGAGTTCGGCCTTGCCCACAAGGCTATTCCATGAGTTTGCAACGCATCGACTTCGAACTACGCGGCGAGTTCATCACGCTTGACGCTTTGCTCAAAGCCACCGGCCTCGCGCACAGCGGTGGCGGCGCCAAAGTGATGATCGGCGAGGGCCGGGTGCAAGTCGACGGGCAAGACGAGTTGCGCAAGACCTGCAAGATCCGCGTGGGTCAAGTGGTGAGTGTGGGCAACGCGCGCGTTCGCGTCATCGTTGAGGGCGACCCGGCCGAGGGTTGAATCAGAACCTGTAGTTGACGCCGATCGAGTAGAGGTTGGTGCTCGGTTTGCTGCCGAGCGCGTCGAAGCGGTAGTGCTCGGCTTCACCGCGAATGGCGAAGTTTTGATCGATGTCGTATTGCACGCCCGCACCGACCTTCAAGCTGGTGCCGCGGTCGCTGCCGATGTCACTGCCGTCGAGCTTGGCGTGCACGAGGCCGATGCGCCCGAGCAGTGAGAACTTGTCGACGATGGGCCACGTGCCAACGGCGTCAACGAAGAGGCCGTTGGCCTTCAAATGACCCGCTGAATTGCCGAACTTGCCGAAGTCGACATACCCGCCCTCCACAGCAATGTTGGGCGTGAACGAATAGCCGCCGTAGAGCTTGATGCCTGTTGCCGAATGGTCGGTGATGGCGAGGCCGCCAACGTCGTCGCCCTTGATGTGCGAAGGCCCGAAGCTGCCGCCCACGTAGAGGCCTTCTGCGTGGGCGCAGGCCGCGATCAGCGCCGCTGTGGCCACCACGGCTTGAATGATTTTCTTCATGAGCACATCCTTGTTGATTGGCTGAGTTGTGCGCGCGCGGGAGCCGCGCCGAGCAGTGCCAACACGTTGACATCCGCAGGTGAACAGGCTGCAGGTGCGAGGTGAAGTTGTGTCAGCGGTTGCGACGGGGCTTGTCTGCGCGCCGAGCTCATCGCTGTGATTCAATCGCGGGCTTCGTCCGTAAGTCTGTAAGTCCGTCTGCACGCCCACATCGGCGCCACGTCCATGACACGTCTTCTCGCGCCACCGCTCACTGCCCCCGATCAACTTGATGCCGCTTTGCGCGCGAATGGCCACGCCACGCTCGGCGCCGCCGGGCTATGCGAGATCGTTCCGGCCTCGATGGCCGAGCTCGATGCCATGCGCCCCTACTGGCGAGATCTGCCGCCCGATGCTTACCTGCGCGATGGCGGCCGCTACCGGCGGCGGCGCCACGCTTGCTTTGTCGTTGATGGCAACTGCAATGGCGATGGCGATGGAGACGGGGTCCGCGCGGTTGCGCACCGGGCGCATTGGCAGCCCGTCGAATACAACGCTCTGCATGGCGGCTTGGAGCGCTGGTTCGAGCCGATGGAGGCCGCGTTGCTCGCGCAACCCGCGTGGCGGCGGATGCTTCGTGCTCTGAGCGCGCGATGTTCGGCGCTGAAAGGCGCGCAGACTTGGTATGTCGAGGCCCACCAGTTCCGCATCGATACGACCGATGGCATCGGCCGGCCCACGCCGGAAGGCGCGCACCGCGACGGGGTCGATTTGGTCGCGGTGATGCTGATCGATCGCGCCGGCGTCAAGGGCGGCGAAACGCGCGTCTTCGACGCCGATGGCCCGACCGGCCAGCGCTTCACGATGACCGAACCCTGGACGACGCTGTTGCTCGACGATGCCCGAGTGATCCACGAAAGCACGCCGATCCAGCCGCTGGAGGCCCACGGCGACGACACCGGCAAAGGCCATCGCGACACGCTCGTGCTGACCTGGCGCGCGCACGGCTTCCAGGGACCGAACGCGGTTTAGGCGCTCGATTCTCTTTTGCATGAGCGGGCCATCCGCGCGGCGCGCAGTTCATGCTGGCCTGGCGCCGTTTCGTCGCAAGTCGCTCGCGATCATCGCGGGCGCGACCGAAACTCCTTCCATCGACATCAACCACCCGTCGATGCGCAAGGAGCCCAGCATGAACACCACCCGCCGCCTGACCCACCTCACGATGATCGCCGCCTTGGCCGCAGCTGCGGTGATGGCAGCCGGCGTGGCCGATCGGAGCGAAGCGCCGGCGGCGTCAGCGCCGATGAAAACCGTGCGGCTCGACACCGTCGTCGTGACGGGCCACCGCGCACCGGCGGACGCAATGCCAATCGTCGAACTTCCCACAGTCGTCGTGACCGGCAAGCGCGCTGCTGACAGCACCTTGGTGGCAGAGAAGGGCGCCAAGAGCACCGCGCCCAAGGCCGCGGGTTGAGACGGGCCAGCAGCGCCCTCAGGCTTCGCGCACGTCGGCCACGGGAGCGCTGCCGAAATCGGGTCGCGCCAAGTAGGCCAGCAACCGTGCGGCTGCGTCGGCGCTCGAGGTCAACTGGCCATTGGCCTTCAGTTGCTTGAAGTTCGCTTGATCCGGAAACCCCGCCGGCTCGGCCGCGCGCAGATGGGCTTGCATGTCGGTGTCGATCACGCCGGGGGCGATTGACACGATCCGGGCCCCGTTGGGGCGCAGCGCTTCATCGAGGGCCACACAACGCGTGAGGTGATCGAGCCCGGCCTTGGCCGCGCAGTAAGGCGCTTGCGAAGCCATCGCGCGGCGGCCCAAGCCCGATGAAATGTTGAGCACACGCCGCGCCGCTGGCCAGTTCGAAGTGGCGTTGAGGAAAGCGGCGGTCAGCAACATCGGCGCCTCGAGGTTGATGCGCATCGCCGTCGCCAACTCGGCAGCATCGGAATCGGCCAAGGGCGTAATCCGCGTCAGCATCGCCGCGTTGTTGATCAACGTGACCGAGGTGAATGCGGCACCATCGATCTGCGCGAGCCAAGCGTGGAGCCGCTCTGCCACCGCTGCACCGTGGGCCAAGTCGGCCGTCCATTGCTCAAGGGCAACACTGAGCGACGAGGCTTTGGCAGCCAATGCGGCGCCGTCGCGGCGCGAGATGCAAAGCAGCTGATGGCCCGGCAGCAGCAGTTGCTCGGCCATCGCCGCGCCCAACCCGCGCGATGCGCCGGTGACGACGAACAGGTGCCCGCCGGCCATCTGTTCGCTCACGTCGTCAAGCGGTCTGCTGAATGCCGGCGATTGCCCACTCGCGGCTGCCGTCTGCCGGCTTCACCAAGTGCCAGACTTCATCGAACGGCGCGGCGACGCCGTCTTTCTCCTCGCGGATCAAGCCGTGGAAACGCACGCTGACGATTTGGCGATCGGCTTCCGTTGCGACATCAAGCGCCTCCGCGTCAATGCGGACCACGTCGGTTTGCTGCGCCGCACTGTTGCGATCTTGCAAGTCGAGCTTGATGGCTGCGAACATCTCAGGCGTCGTGAATGTGCGCAGGTCGTTCAAGTCGGCCGTGTCGTTCGCTGCTTGCATGCGGATGAAGATCATCTTGGCGATGCGCTCGAAGCCGGCTTTGTCGAAGTCACTCGGCAAGGCTGCGGCGCTCGCGGCGATCGGAAGCGGCGTCACGCTGGGCGCGGGGCGCCATGCTGGCTCAACCGCGCTAGGCGCTTGCGACATGGGGTTGCCTGACGTACCAGAACCGATGCCAGCGCCGGCGCCGGCATATTGCATTCCGCCGTTCGACGCGCCTCCCGCAAACCGGCGCATCAAGAATCGAATGGCAAAGAAGGCGAGGCCGGCAATCAGCAGCATCGTCAGCAAATTGCCCATGCCCGCACCGAGGCCGAAGTGGCTCATCAGCGCGGCAATGCCCAAGCCTGCGGCGAGGCCGGCGATTGGCCCCATCCACGAGCGCTTAGGCGCGGCTGCGGCAGGGTTGGCGCCAGCGGTGTTGGGCGCAGCAGCTGGCGTGGTGGGCGTGGCGGGGCGGGCCGGCGCTGCGTCGGGTGTGCGGCTCGGCAGGCTGCGCTGCATCCCCGAAGAGCCGCCGCCACCAATGCGTTTGGCGTCGGCATCGATCGGCGCAAATGCGATGGCAGCCACGGCCATCGTCAGAGTCAGGATCAGGGATTTCATCGTCGGTTTCTCCACCCAAAAAGCGCTGGGCCTCATGCGCGGCGCGATCATACGAGCCAGCCAAAGACCATGGCGCGACAGCGCTCGCCGCGTGCGCCGAGCTCGCACCAATGCAGTCTTGCTCAATTCGCAGAGGTGCCTGAATTGAACTGGTTCGCCGCATTGGCTGGCTGGGCCATGTTTCGGCCTGGGCGAGGGCGGGCGCAAGCGACAGGCCGAGCCGCGGCAGTTTGGCGGCGTCAGCAATGCATCGACCAAACCGGAAAGTCGGCCGCGCTCCCCGACAATGGCGGCCGGCCTGCACAAAGGCATCGAGCCGAAGCTCTGGCCGCGCTCTTCGCTGCACTGAAGGCAAGCCGAGCGGTGGGGCTTGATGTGCTGGAAGGGGCGTGTGCACTTCCGAATGTCAGCTAAAACTTCGCTCGATCTGAAGAGGGTGGTGCGGGCACGGCTTAACGTTCGCGCGCTGCCATGAGCAGCTAAAACAATTGAATCGAAAGGTCTTACATGAGCCCGCCCGGAAGAATTGGCGACACCGCCGCTGCGACTACGCCGCAGCCCGGAGATACCGCACCACCCACGCCAACATCCCCTGACAGCGAACCGCCCCACAGGCCGAGCAGCCGAGTCGGTGTCGATGCGCCCGGCGGAAACCCCGCAGGCCCTCCGCGTGGCCGCCCCAACCGGCGCGCAAATGCTGGAGTTGATGCTGCCGCAACGCCGCCTCCAGCAGCGGAGCCCGACATGCACTTTGCGACTGATCGGATGGAGACGCTCTACCAACACCAGGAAGAGATTGCACTCAGGACTGCCATCTTGCAGATGCACGCCGAAGCCAGATCGGAGGCCATGCAGATGACGCGCGACTTTGTCAAAGACGTCAAGGAATACGCAGAGGCCGTGGGCGAGGCCGGCCACAAACCCTGCTGAGAGTGCCCCCGGGCTGGCGACACATGTCGTCAGCCTCCCGAGCGGGTTGAGGAAACGACGGACTGCCGTGCGTTTCCTCACCAGCGCGCCGCCGCCGAGCGCAGCGGCCCGCGAGGCGCCACGCGGCGCTCTATGTGCCCTTTACGCGCGATTGCCGCGCAATGTGCTGCACCGAACAGAGAAGTCGTCGCATTGCTGTCAGCCTAAGTGGACCGAACCCACCAGGAGTGCAGCGTGGCCTATCAAAGCGTCAACCCGAACACCGGCAAGCTCGTGAAGAGCTTCGAGCATCTGACGAGTGCGCAACTCGAAAATTCGCTCGCCGCCGCCGATGCCTGCTTTCACACCTGGAAGCAGACGAGCTTTCACAAGCGCGCGGCGATCCTGCACAAAGCAGCTGCGCTGATGCATGCGCATTGCGATCAATTTGCAACGCTCGCCACGATCGAGATGGGCAAGCGCATCGATGAGGCGCGCGGCGAGGTGAACTTCAGCGGTCACATCTTGGCGTACTACGCCAAGGGCGCCGAGGATTTTCTCGCGCCGACCAAGCTTCACCCAAAGCACGGCCACGCGCACATGGAGAGCAGCCCGATCGGCGTGATCTTCTGCATCGAGCCGTGGAACTTTCCTTTCTATCAACTCGCCCGTGTCGCTGGCCCGCAATTGATGGCGGGCAACACGCTCGTGGTCAAGCATGCCGGCTGCGTGCCGCAATGCGCCATCGCCTTCGAAAAGCTGCTGCTCGACGCGGGCGCGCCAGTCGGCGCGTACACGAACCTGCTGATCACGCACGCGCAGGCTGATCACGTCATTGACGATCCGCGCATCAAAGGAGTCGCCTTGACCGGCAGCGTGGCTGCGGGCCGGCACGTTGCGGCGCGCGCTGGGCAGAACTTGAAGAAGACATCGATGGAGCTTGGCGGCAGCGATGCATTCATCGTTCTCGACGACGCCGATCTCGACAAGGCGATTCCGTGGGCGGTGTGGGGCCGCATGTACAACGCCGGGCAAACCTGTTGCGCGGCCAAACGATTCATCGCGGTCGAGTCGGTCGCTGCCAAGTTTCTCGCGCGCTTTCAGGCCGCACTCGGCGCTCTGAAGCCGGGCGACCCGATGGACGAAGCCACCACGCACGGCCCGCTATCGACCGAAGCTGCGCTGCGGCAGCTGCTTGCGCAGATTGACGCAGCCGTCAAAGGCGGCGCCACGCTGCTGACGGGCGGCCAGCGCATCGCACGCGCGGGCTCGTTCATGCAGACAACGATCCTGACCGACATCGAACCCAGCAACCCGGCCTTTCGCGACGAGTTCTTTGGCCCGGTTGTCTCGTTCTTCCGCGTCAAGGATGAGGATGCGGCAATCGCCTTGGCCAACGACTCCGACTTCGGCCTCGGCGGCTCGGTGTGGACGAAAGACGAAGCGCGCGGCAAGCGCGTTGCGAGCCACATCGACACCGGCATGGTGTTCGTCAACAACATCGACTGGACCGATGCCAAGCTGCCCTTTGGCGGCATCAAACACTCCGGCTACGGGCGCGAGTTGGGCAACCTAGGCATTCAGGAGTTCGTGAACAAAAAGCTGGTGCGCACGGGCCACTTTGATGCGCCGGTATGAGCCTGCCCGGCCGCCCGAAAGGCGAATACCGCAGTGCGCAGCACGGAGGTTTTCTGATGAGCCTGCCCGGCCGCTCGAAAGGCGAATACCGCAGTGCGCAGCACGGAGGTAGCCCAGTGGACCTGCCCGGCCGCCCGAAAGGCGAATGCACTGCATTGCGCAGCACGGAGGTTTCCTCATGAGCCGCCAAATGCAAGCCGCACAAGTCCGGCAGTTCGGCCAAGCGTTGGTGCTCACTGAGCTCGACGTGCCCACACCCGGGCCGGGCCAGATCCTCGTGAAGACCGAAGCCTGCGGCGTCTGCCACACCGACCTTCACGCCGCCAACGGCGATTGGCCGCTGAAGCCTGCGCTGCCGTTCACGCCGGGCCATGAGGGCATCGGGATCGTGGCTGCGCTTGGCGCGGGCGTCACGGCGGTGAAGGAGGGCGAGCGCGTTGGTGTGCCGTGGCTCTACTCGGCCTGCGGGCACTGCGAATATTGCCTCGCGGCGCGCGAGCCGGTGTGTGCCGAGGCGCAGTTCGGCGGCTACACCCAGAACGGCGGCTTTGCTGAATTCATCGTCGCTGATCCGAACTACGTCGCCCACATTCCTACGGGCTTGGCGGCACGCAACGCTGCGCCGCTCATCTGCGCCGGCATCACCTCGTACAAAGGCATCAAGGAGACGCAGGCCAGGCCTGGCGAGTGGATCGTGATCTCGGGCGTCGGCGGCTTGGGCCATCTGGGCGTGCAATATGCCAAGGCCATGGGCTGTCAGGTTTGCGCGGTCGACATCGACGACGGCAAGCTCACACACGCCACACGATTGGGCGCAGACGCTGTCGTCAATGCCCGGCATGGCGACCCGGTGGCCGCGGTGCGCAAGGTCACTGGCGGCGGGGCACACGGCGTGCTCATCACCGCGCCTTCGCTGCCAGCATTCAGGCAAGGCGTGGGCATGACGCGCAAGCACGGCACCTGCGTGCTGGTCGGCATTCCTCCGGGCGACTTTCCGACGCCGCTGTTCGACGTCGTCGCCAACTGCATCACCATCCGCGGCTCCTTCGTTGGCAACCGCCGCGACATGGCCGAGGCACTGGCCTTCGCGGCCGATGGCACGGTGAAGGCTGATATCGAGTTGCAGCCGCTGTCGGCCATCAACCACGTGTTCGAGCGGCTGGCGCATGGCGACGTGCTCTCGCGCGTGGTGCTCGATTTCACGGCCCGGTGAGGGCGACCTGCCTACGCCGCTACCTACGCCGCCACCCACGCCGATGCTCGCGATGGACCTGCGCACCGCCTTGCTCACCTCCGCACAGATGGCCGAGGCGGATCGCTTGACCTTGGCCTCAGGCATTAGCGCGATCACCTTGATGGACAACGCAGGGCGCCAGGTTGCCAACGAGATCATGCGGCGTTGGGCACCGCGCCCGGTCATCGTGCTCTGTGGCCCTGGCAGCAACGGTGGAGATGGCTTTGTGGCCGCAAGGCACCTTGCCGAAGCCGATTGGCCTGTGCGCGTGGCCTCGCTCGTGCCGCGCGCCCAGCTCCACGGCGAAGCAGCGCACCACGCCGCGCAGTGGCGCGGCTCGGTGGAGGCGCTCGCGCCGGCTGCGCTGGAGGGTGCAGAGCTGGTCGTTGATGCCATCTTTGGCGCGGGCCTGAGCCGGCCGCTCGAAGGCGCGGCCGCGCGCACGCTGGCCGCGGCCTCAGCCGGCCCATGGCCGATCGCAGCCGTTGACGTGCCCAGCGGCCTGATGGGCGACTCCGGCGCCAACCTCGGTGCGGTGGCTGCGGTGCTCACCGTCACCTGTTGCCGCAAGAAGCCCGGCCACTTGCTGCAGCCTGGGCGATCGTTGTGCGGCGAGGTGGTGGTGGCCGATATCGGAACGCCGGCTTCAGCGCTCGCGCTGGCCATGCCCGACACCTTCGAGAACGACCCGCGCTTGTGGCTGCACTTGCTGCCCCGTTTGCAAGCCGAAGGCAACAAGTACAGCCGCGGCCACGCGCTCGTGTTCGGCGGCTACCCCGCCACGGGCGCTGCGCGAATGGCGGCTCGTGCTGCGGCGCGCATGGGCGCGGGGTTGGTCACGGTCGCGGTGCCGGAGGCCGCGTTGCCGGTCTATGCCGCCGCACTCACCAGCATCATGGTGGCGCCGACGGCATCACTCGCCGATGCGACCTGCCTGCTCGCTGACCTTCGCTACTCGGGCCTGCTGATCGGGCCTGGCGCCGGCATTGGTGAGCTCACGCGCCAAGCCGTGCTCGCGATGCTCGCCACCGGCCGGCCGGCCGTGCTTGATGCAGACGCGCTCACGAGCTTTCAAGGCACACCCGAGCAGCTGCTCCGTGCCATCACCGGCCCGTGTGTATTGACCCCACATGAAGGCGAGTTCGCCCGCTTGTTCGAGGCGCCACTTGCACTCGGCTGCGACAAACTCGCCCGCGCTCGCGATGCCGCTCGCCGCAGTGGCGCGGTCATCGTCCTCAAAGGCAGTGACACCGTGATTGCCTCGCCCGATGGCCGCGCGATCATCAACGCGAACGCGCCGCCCACGCTGGCCACCGCCGGTGCTGGCGACGTGCTCGCCGGCATGGTGCTGGCCTTGCTGGCGCAAGGCATGACGCCGTTCTTTGCTGCGGCCGCCGCGGTGTGGCTGCATGGCGCGGCCGCCTCGCACTTCGGGCCGGGGCTGCTCGCCGAGGATTTGCCTGATCGCTTGCCTGCCGTGCTTCGTCGGCTCGCGCGGTTGCAAGCGGACCTTGACCAAGCCGACAGGAATGCGCGGGAGAAATCCCGCACCCAAGGACCGCCATGCACGCGATGGTGTTGAGCGCGCTTCATGCCCCGCTGGTGTGGACCGAGCTCGCCGAGCGGCAGCCCGGGCCGGGCGAGATCCGAGTCCAGGTCGGGGCCTGCGGCGTGTGCCGGACAGACCTCCACGTCGTCGACGGTGAACTGCCGAATCCACAACTGCCGATCATTCCGGGGCACGAGATCGTGGGCCGCATCGACTTGGTCGGGCCGGGTGTGGAGGGCTTGGCGGTGGGCCAGCGCGTCGGCATTCCTTGGTTGGGCCACACCTGCGGCGTCTGCCCGTATTGCACGGTGCAGCGCGAGAACCTTTGCGATCAGCCGCTCTTTACCGGCTACACGCGCGACGGCGGCTTTGCCACCGCGACGATTGCCGACGCGCGCTTCGCATTTCCATTGGCCGAGGGCGCAAGCGATGAAGCACTTGCTCCGCTGCTCTGCGCCGGGCTGATCGGCTGGCGTGCACTGAAGATCGCTGGCGCCGGCCGGCGCCTGGGCCTCTACGGCTTTGGCGCGGCGGCGCACATCGCGGCGCAGGTGGCGCGGTGGCAAGGCCGATCGGTATTTGCATTCACGCGGCCGGGCGATCAGGCAGCACAAGAATTTGCAAGCAGCTTAGGCGCGGCATGGGCTGACGAGTCTGATGCCGTGACGCCCGAGCCGCTCGATGCAGCCATCATCTTCGCCCCAGTTGGCGAGCTTGTTCCGCTTGCGCTGCAGGCGGTGCGCAAAGGCGGGCGAGTGGTGTGCGCGGGCATTCATATGAGCGACATTCCGCGCTTTGCCTACGGCCTGCTCTGGGAAGAGCGACAACTGTTGTCGGTGGCCAATCTCACGCGTCAAGACGGGCTGGAGTTTTTGGGTGAGGCGCCGAAGATGGGCATCGTCACCACCACCCAACGCTATGCATTGACGCAGGCCAATCAAGCCCTTGCCGATTTGCGTGCGGGCCGCATCCATGGTGCAGCTGTGCTCGTGCCCTGAGCACCGAGCGAGCGACTCAACTCGGCACGTGCGTACCGACCATTCGGTCGTACTTGGCGAAGTGCTTTCGCGCCAGCGCCACGAGTTCGTTGTCGCTCGGGTGATCGACAACCTCATAGCCCACCATGCGTTTGGCGGCGAGCGGCCGATGTTTCTCCACGTAGTGTTTGAAGTCGGCAAGCCCCATGTGCCCGCCCACGATCAGCACTTCTGTGATGCCTTGCAGGGCATCGCACAGCTCGCCGAAGAATTCATGTTCCGAGCGAACACCGCTGCCGTGCTGCCGCGTGACGCGGAATTGCTCGTGAACCTCGCGCTCCTCAACATGCTCCGAACCAAACTGGAGCACCCGGGCGTGATGGTGATCGACAAAGGCGATGGCGTGAAAGAGTGTCATGGCGGTGTGTGCAGTTTTGGTTGGGGATGGCATGCGCTGCCTGGCTACTTCTTCATCGGCTCAGGCGGCGTTTCTTTCTTCACCGGTTCATCGGCTTTCATCATGTCGGCGCAGGCTTTGTCGTGCTTTTTCGAAGCGTCGTCTGACTTCATCCCGTCGCGCTTGTTCATGACCATGCGCTCCCGGCAATCTTGCATGCCCATGTTCTTTTTCATCATTCCTTCTTTGGGCATGGCCTCGGTCTTCTTCGGCGCATCTTGTGCGGAGCAAACGCCTGCAGCCAATGCCAAACCGGCGGCAATCAGAGCGGAAGAAAAGATGTTCATGAAGCGTCTCCGGGGTGTGATGGCCAGTGTGTTCATTCGAATGGAGTGCAGTCTGTGCGGCAACGCACAGACGGTGCATTCAGCGCCAGATGCGCCGCTATGTGCGCCAGCGCGCTGACGCAACTCAACGCGCGTGGAAGACTCGGCACTCAACGAGAAGCGAGTGTCACCATGCATGAGAGCACTGAATCCTTCATTGAAGCTGAAGCCGCAGGCCACACCTGGGAGCGCCGTTCCTGGTGCCCCGAGGATGACCATGTGCTTGAGCACACCAAGGCTTGGCTGCAGACATTGCCCAAAGGTGTGCGCCCGGTTCATTTGCAACAAGACTTCCCGCGGATTGCCAACGACTTGTCTCGCCTTTGGGCCGACCTTCCTGCGCTCGACCAGTACTTTGCAGAAAAGGAGTTCAGCCCGCGCGGCGGGCGGCAGGGGTTCTCGCCGCTGATCAAGGAGGAGTTGCTGGCGATGCATGTCTACACATTGCGCAATCGGCCGCTCTCGTACGAGGCACGCTCGCCGAGGCAAATGTCGCTGCTGGGCTGAGGGTGGTGAGTTGTCTGGACGTGGCTACGCCTGGTTGTCACTTGGTGTAAAGGTCAGCGCTCCGGCGCAGGCAAGGTGTGGCAGCGCACAGACCGCACCACGCGCTGCGCACATGCTGAAGCCTTCACAACACACGAAAGCACACCATGAAGACAGACAGCCAATTGCAAAAGGATGTGGGCGAAGAACTGAAGTGGGAGCCGCAGGTCACTGCCTCGCAGATCGGCGTGGAAGTCAAGGACGGCGTAGTCACGCTCTCCGGCGAGGTGAGCAGCTTTGCCGAAAAGTGGAATGCCGAGCGCGCTGCGCAGCGGGTGTCGGGCGTGAACGCGCTGGCGATCGATTTGAAGGTCAAGCTCTCGGCGCTCGGCGGCCGAAGCGATGCCGACATCGCACGCTCGGCCGAGAACGTGCTGTCGTGGTCGACCGTCGTGCCCGACGACGCGGTCAAGGTGATGGTCGAGAAGGGCTACATCACTCTGACGGGCGATGTTGATTGGCAATATCAAAAGTTGGCGGCAACGGCGAGCGTCAGGTATCTCTTGGGCGTAACGGGTGTGAGCAACCAGATCGCGATCAAGCCAACACTCAAAGTGAGCGCCGTCAAATCAGACATCGAGACCGCGCTCAAGCGCACCGCTGTGGCTGACGCGAAGAAGATCCACGTCTCGGTGAATGGCGCTGACGTGACGCTCACCGGCCAAGTGCAGAGCTGGGCCGAACGCGAGACCGCCACCACCTCGGCTTGGGGCACGCCAGGTGTTCGCAGCGTCATCGACAAGATGACCCTGGAATACTGATGCGGCGCGGGGCGGGGCCGGGTGCATTCGTGAAGCCTCCGCGCTCGTGAATCCTCCGCGTTCGTGAATGAAGCGCATCCGTGAATGAAGCCGTCGCAGCGCCGGCACTTGCGAAGACTCGCACTCCCTTGCTGCTCGGGCATCGCGGGCAGGTGTTTGGTGCGGTCGTTGCGCTGTTCGCACTCGTTGTGTTGGCCGGTCGCTGGTGGTTGGGGCCGCAAGTACTGACCGAGGCGGTGCTGCGGCGAGACTTCATTCAAACCGTCGTGGCGAGCGGCCATGTCGAGGCGCCTCATCGGCTCGACGTGGCCGCGCAAATCACCGGCGCGGTGTTGAAGGTGCCGGTGGCGGAGGGCGAGGCCGTGAACGCCGGCGCGGTGCTGGTGGTGCTCGATTCAGCCGAACTCGCCGCCGCAAGCTTGCAGGCCAACGTGGCTGTGGCGCAAGCACAAGCGCGTTTGCGGCAACTGCAGGAGGTGCAAGGCCCTGTCGCCGCGCAAACGCTGCGGCAGGCACAAGCCAGCCTTGCCAATGCCAACGCCGCCTTCGCGCGCGACCAAACCTTGTACAGCCAAGGCTTCATTGGTGGTGCCGCGCTCGATGAAGCGCGCAAGACCCGCGAGCTGGCCGATGCGCAAGTGCGCGCGAGCCAGAAGCAACTCGATGGCACCGGCCCTGCTGGCAGCGACCGCGCACTCGCCGCGGCCGATGTGGCCGGCGCGCGCGCCAATGCACAAGGCGCGGGCGTGCGCGCGGGCTATGCAGTGATTGCCGCGCCGGCAGCAGGCACGCTGATCGCCCGCAACGTGGAGGTGGGTGATGTGGTGCAACCCGGCAAGGTGTTGATGACACTCTCGCCGCGCGGGCCGACGCAACTCGTCGTGCAGATCGACGAGAAAAACCTCGCGTTGCTCAAGCTCGCTCAGAGCGCACTCGCCTCGGCCGATGCCTACCCGACACTGCGTTTCGATGCGGCGCTCAGCTACATCAACCCGGGCGTCAACGCAACGACCGGTGCTGTCGAAGTCAAGCTCGATGTGCCGGCACCGCCGGCCGTGTTGAAGCAAGACATGACAGTCTCGGTCGACATTGAAGTCGCCCGCCGGCCGAAGGCACTGATCGTGCCGCTGACTGCCGTGCATGACGCGGCCAGCGCCCAGCCTTGGGTGCTGCGCGTGGAGGGGCCGCGCGCGGTTCGCCGTGCGGTGCAGCTGGGCCTGCGCAGTGGCGGCGTGGCCGAGGTGACCGAGGGGCTCGCGGAGGGCGACTCCGTGGTCGTCAACCCGGCGACCATCGCCCCGGGTGCGCGCATTCGCGTGGCGGCGGCCTCGGCGCCGCAGTGACAAGCCGCACGCGCAGAGCCAGCAGATGTTCAGCACCCGCATGCCCTTCGAGTGGATCGTGGCGACTCGCTTTCTGCGCGAGGGCCGGCTGCAAACGGTGTTCATCGTTGCGGGCGTTGCCGTTGGCGTGGCGGTGATCGTGTTCATGTCGGCGTTGATGGCGGGCTTGCAATCCAACTTCATTCAGCGTGTGCTCTCGGCCTCGGCGCACATCGAGTTGCTGCCGCCGAAGGAGGTGGCGCGCGCGTTGCGCCAAGGTGCGCAGGCACGGCCGAATGAGATTGAAGGGGCGATCATTCAGGCGCCGCTGCAGCGCTTGAAGTCGATCGACCAATGGCAGGCCGTGGCCCAGCAGATTCGCGCGATGCCCGAGGTGCTGGTGGTGGCGCCAGTGGCTGGCGGCTCGGCACTGGTGGTGCGCGGCAGCGCAACCCGTGCCATCGCGCTGACGGGCATCGAGCCGGAGAGCTACTTCCGCATCGTTGATCTGGAGTCGAAGATGGTGGGCGGCAACACGCGCGCCACGTGGAAACGCACAGCCGGCAGAAGTTTCCTCGACCCCCACGAGGGGCGGACGGCGTATGTCGTCGGCCTGGGGGCGCTCTCAGGCACTGACATCTTGATCGGCACCGAGCTGGCCATCGAGCTCGGAGTGGGCTTGGGAGACAAGCTGCGGGTCACGACCGGGGTTGCGGCGGGTGCCTCTGGGGGCAGTGGTGACGCCGCTGTACCAGCCACCGTCACTACCCTCACGATTGGCGGCAGCTTCGATCTCGGCAACCGCGGCGCCAATTTGCGCACCACCTTTGTCGCCCTGCGCACGGCGCAAGCCCTGCTCGGCTTGCAGGGCGGCGTGAGCAGCCTGGAGGTGACGGTGCGTGATGTCTATGCCGCCGAAGCCGTGGCGAAGCGCATCACGGCGGCCACGGGCGTGGAGTCAGACAGCTGGATCACCACCAACGCGCAGTTCTTCACCGCGGTGAGCGCACAGACCATGGCCAACACCGCGATCCGGTTCTTCGTCGGCCTGTCGGTGGCGTTTGGCATTGCCAGTGTGCTGGCGGTGGTGGTGGTGCAGAAGTCGCGCGAGATCGGCATCCTGCGGGCGATGGGGATATCGCGGGCGCAAATCTTGAGGCTATTTCTGCTGCAAGGCGGCTTGCTCGCGCTCGCGGGCGCCGTGCTCGGCAGCGGCATCGGTGCAGTCGGCCTGGTGCTGTGGCAACGCATGGCCAAAAACGAGGATGGCACGGCACTCTTCCCGCTGGTCATGGACACGCAGCTCTTCGCCGCGGCCTTGCTGCTGGCCACCTTGACCGGCTTGGTGGCCGCCTTCGCGCCGGCGCGCCGCGCGGCTCGGCTCGATCCGGTGGTGGCAATTCGTGGTTGAGCTTGCATCGCCTGAATTGGCGCCTGTGATGGCGCCCGCGATGCCGCGCACGTTGGCGCCCGGCTCGGTGCCCGCTCTGGTGTCGATCATTCCGCCTGCAGTGGTGCCGGCGGTCGCGCCCTCGGCGGCTCACCCGGTGGTCGTTCAGCTGCGCGGCGTGCGCAAGGCCTACAACCTCGGCACGGCGATCGAGACCGAGGTGTTGCACGGCATTGACCTCACGGTGTGGCAGGGCGAGTTCTGCGCGGTCGTTGGCCCTTCGGGCGCGGGCAAGAGCACGTTGCTCAACATCATCGGCCTGCTCGATCGGCCCACCAGCGGCACGCTCGATGTCTGCGGCGAACAAACGACCCACCTGGATGACCGGGCCCTCACTCGGCTGCGCGGCCACAGCATCGGCTTCGTCTTTCAGTACCACCACTTGATCACCGCGTTCAGCGCGCTTGAGAACGTGATGCTGCCCATGCTCGGTGCCGAAGAGTTTGCGAACGAGGCGATGCGCGAGCGCGCCGCGGCGCTGATGGCCAGCGTTGGCCTCACCGCATGGCAAGACAACCTGGCCGGCAACCTCAGCGGCGGCCAGCAACAGCGCGTGGCCATTGCCCGCGCGCTGGCCATGGCGCCGGCGCTGCTGCTGGCCGATGAGCCCACCGGCAACCTCGACACGCAAAGCGCAGACGAAGTCTTCGCCCTGCTGCGGCAGGTCAACACCGACCACGGCACAACGGTGCTCTTCGTGACGCACAACGTGGCCCTGGCCGAACGCTGCGACAAGACCATCGAAGTGATCGACGGCAAACTGACCGCAGCTTGACTCACTCAGCCGAGGCAACCCATGCTGGCGCTCACACCGCACCCTCAAAGCTCGCGCCGCCATGCCTACAAATCTTGACGCTGACTTCGATGCCAACGCCAACGCCAATGCCAATGCCAATGCCAGCGCCGACTTCAACGAGTTGCAGCGCGATGACTACCAAGCCGCCCGCCAACGCGTGAGTTCGTTGCGCGAGTTTTTGCAAGCCAGCGAGCGCGAGCCGGTGCGGTTGATCGAGACCCACATTTCCTGGGTGCTGCTGGCCGAGTCGGTCGCCTACAAGCTGAAGAAGCCACTGCGTCTGCCGTTTCTCGATTTCTCAACGCTCGCCTTGCGGCGCCACTTCTGCGCGGAAGAAGTGCGCTTGAACGAGCGGCTCGCGCCATCGGCGTATCTCGGCGTGGTGGAGGTGCGCGCAGGCCCCGCCGGCGCGGAGTTCGGCGGCGAAGGGCCGGTGCGCGAGGTGGCAGTTCGAATGCGCCGCTTTCCCGATGGCGCGCTCTGGAGCGAGCTGCTCGCAGCCGGCCGATTGACCCCGCTGCACATCGACGCCATGGCCGAGCGCCTCGCTCAATTCCACCGCGATGCTGCTGTAGCACCACCGGGCAGCTCGTTCGGCTCGGCAGCCAGCCACGCGAGCGTTGTGCAAGGCTTGGCCCGCGGCATCGATGGTGATCCGGCGCTGTCCAGCGCGCCCGAGTGGCCCGCGTTGCGCAACTGGTTGATGGCGCAGCCACCGCAGCTGGCGCCGCTTTGGGCCGCACGCTTGCGCGAAGGCCGGGTGCGCGAATGCCATGGCGATTTGCATCTGGCCAACGTGCTGCAACTGCATGGCCAGCCCGCTGCGTTCGATGGCATCGAGTTCGACCCCGCACTGCGCTGGATCGACGTGCTCGACGACATCGCCTTCCTCGCCATGGACCTGATGGCCAACGGCGCGCGGGCGCTTGCCTTTCGCTTCATCAACGCTTATTTGCAATCGAGCGGCGAGCATGAGGGCCTGCCCGCGCTGCGCTACTACTTGGTGTGCCGCGCGGTGGTGCGCGCGCGGGTTGTGTCGATGGCGGCGCAGCAGGCGATTCGCCCGGCCGCGCAGGCGAGTCAAGCGGCCGCCTACATGGCGCTGGCATCGGCCTTGTCGACCGGTGGCGATGCGCGCTTGGCCATCACACATGGTTTGCCGGGTTCGGGCAAAAGCCATGCGGCGCAGGCCGTGGCCGAGGAGGCTGGCGCGATCTGCGTGCGCTCGGATGTCGAACGCAAGCGCTTCTTTGGCCTGGGCGCGTTGGAGTCGTCGCACGGGCGGATTGCCGGCGGCATCTATGGCGCCGCGACCACGCTGCGCACCTACGCGCGCCTGGCCGAGCTCGCGAGGGTGGCGCTGGCGGCGGGCTGGCCCGTGGTGGTCGATGCTGCATTCCTTCAGCGCACGGAGCGCGCCGCGTTCGCTGCGCTCGCCGCCGAGTGCGCCGCGCCGTTCAACATCATCGATTGCCGGGCCGAACCGGCGGTGCTGCGCCAGCGGCTCAAACAGCGTCAAGCAACCGGCGGCGATGCATCGGAGGCCGATGCAGACGTGCTCGAACGATTGACCGCCGCAGACGAGCCGCTGAGTGAGGCCGAGCGCATCGGCGCCTTCGTCATCGATGCGGGTGATGCGGGTGATGCGGCGCCTTCGGCGGGTTTGGCCTCGCGCTGGCGCGCTGCAACAGTAGGCGAGGGCGCGCTGTCCGTGCGGTAGCGCACAGACCGAGGCGATTTCTTCGCGCACGATTGCTCAGCATGGCGCGTGCCGCGGTCTCCCCAACCCAACAGGAACGCTGATGACCACTCAACCCGCTCGATCACTTGTCACCGCATCGATTCATCGCCGATTGCGGCACTGGTTGGCGGCTGGCAATCGCCAGAGCGGCCATCGAACATGGGCAGTGGGCAGTCAAGTTTTTGAGCGGCGTCAGTGGTGCAGCGCACAGACGGCCGTCAATCACGCTTTGACAATCCGGCCATGAATCCACCAGTTCAATCGCCTGCTCAATCGCGCAGCCTCTCCGCTCGCAGCCGTCGATCGGAGCGAACGCCGCGCGAAGCCAAGGTGTCGGACGCGCTCTTGACTCTCGCGTTGTCATTGCAAGCCTCTGAGGTGCTCACCCGCGCTTCTGCCTTGCGTGTCTTGCTGGTCGATGATTGCCCGTTTCAGCAGCTGCTCACGTGTGCCTTGCTCTCGCGTTGGCGAGTCATGCCGCAGATTGCCTGTGACGGATACGGAGCCGTGCTGCTGGCTGAAGAACAAGAGTTCGACATCGTGCTGATGGATATCGAAATGCCTTTGATGGACGGCCTGGATGCAACGGCGCGAATCCGCCAAAACGAGCGCCGCGCACTGCGGACGCATGCGGTTCCAGTGGTGGCTTACACCGCAGGTGACCTCGCTCTGCATGAAGAGAAGTGGCGCCACTGCGGCATGAATGGCGTGCTCTCCAAGCCCGCCGATCACGCGCAGATGGGTGAGTGCTTGACGCATTGGTGCGGATCCAAGTTCGAAGGCACCGACGCCCTGCGCCCAAGCGTGTTGCAGCGGTTTGTGGAAGAAGTCTGACCGCTCTGAGCGCGCTCCCAGTCTGACGATCTGCGTCGCCCGCCACCCGCGGGCGTTAAGGAAACCTCTTGCGGTCCAGCCTTTCGTTGTGACCCAGTTGACCTCGCTCTGCCCAGCAACTTCGACGCAATTTTCGAAGCGGGCAAAACTCCCAACGCCAAAGTTTGTACTCGCCGCACAGGCTCGAGTAAGGCGTTGAGCCTCGTCGCTGATCGTCCCTATCGCCACGGCGAGTCGCCCCGTGGTGGTGTGTGCGCTCGACTGCCGCAGCATCCTGTCGTTGCCAACTTTGGGCCGGTACGTGGCGAGCGCCGCGTCGCACGCAGCGCTGATAAGAAAGTCTTTGTTTCAGCGGTCGCCAAGCCTCCCTCCATCACGACAATCCGTCGGGTACGGCCCGGCCGCTTGGTAACGAGTGGCCAGATTTCGTGCTTTTTGCACAGAACGGCCGTTTTACCGATCTTTCACCTCTCCGGACTGGCACTCCGGCAGCGGGGCCAGTCCATGCCGAGATCGCATCTTTTTGTGTCAGCGCATTGCTGACGGGGCGCCAATGGCTCAACTGGGCCCGGGTGCCCAAAGGAAGATGCGGCGATCTGCCGGCGAGGGATGACTTGGATCAATCAATACTGCTTTGATTGGCTCTGCTTCTTTTATTGTTTGCGTTCACTCACAAGGAATAGCTATGCGCTTGGCAATACCGCTTTTGCTCTTTGGATTGCTCTTGCAGCCAATCTCTGCGATGGCATGCTCGGCCCGCATGGGATGGCGAGCGCCAACTCCCGAGAATGCATTCAAAGCCGCGGAAGTCGTCGTGCATGTTCGAGTCGTTGCGGTGGAAGC
>JAYWGR010000095.1:0-136766 GCA_043778145.1 Rhizobacter sp. | reverse complement strand
GCGGCGGGCTACAACATCCGCTGGCTGCTGCGGGCGATCATCCGTCTCGGCCTGAGAGGGCTTTTTGACGCCTTGTCGGCGGTGGCCGTGTGCATCGCTTGCTTGATGCAAGCCGTGCCAGTGCGCATGAGGGCGTCGAAGCCGGCCCGGACATCGCAGTTGCGGCCGTCGCCGCGTGCGCTGTTGCGGTCACTTGATGCGATTGGATGAATTTTGCAGGGCCGACTATCCAGGCATCCAGTGCGGTGCTTTGTGTGCGGCCCTGTCAAACAACTCTGTGCAACAGCCCAAGCGCTTTGGCAATGGATTTTGGGACGTACCAAAGTCCCGAGTCGGGTGCGCATGTAGCGCCGCTTTCGTAAAGGAGCACGCGCAAGTCGCGCTCGTGGATGTGCAGTCTGATGGCAACGATTTGCATCTTTCGGGCGCGGGCGGTGTTGGGGGCGCTTCCTTTGATTGGCGCGGAGGCAACCACCAGTTCGACGGTGGTGTAGCGGCGCCGCTTCGCGGCGTCATGCCGGTAGCGCACACAGACGAGGCGATCACCAAATCGGGCGGCCAGTTTCATGGCGCCGGCCTGATCGGGCGCCATTCGCTTCACCACATGGCTCGTTCGACAGTCGGCGAGGTGTGGGCCTGCCGGGGCGTCGCCGTTGGGCGTTGATGGCCCATCAGGGGCGGGGGTGGATGGCATGACGGCGTTCAGGGGAGGGCTGTCAAAACGAGGTGACCTATGATACTGTTGAAAAACACAGTATTCGAAGTCGTCTCCGCCTCAAGCGTGGCGCTTAAGAAAGGTGCAAACCGATGTGAGTCGACCGGCGCCCGTGAGCCCGGAGGCACGCACGCGTCGTTTGCGCCAGCCCATCCATTCCTGCCATGCCGCAAGACATGCCACATCTGGCGCCATCACCCACCTCGCTGCAACAGGCAGACCCACCGCAAGCGCCTCGCCTGCTCGACCAGGTGCGCGAGCGCATCCGTTACCTGCACTACAGCATTCGTACCGAAGCGGCTTATGTGCAATGGATACGCAGCTTCGTGCGCTTTCATGGCCTGCGCCATCCCGCCGAGATGGGGGCGCCCGAGGTCGAGGCGTTTTTGTCCTGGCTTGCGAGCGAGCGGCATGTGGCGGTTGCCACCCACAAGCAAGCGCTTTCCGCGTTGATCTTTCTCTACCAAAAAGTGCTCGGCCTCGATTTGCCCTGGCTCAACGAGATCGGCCGGCCTCAGGCGAAGGTGCGGCTTCCGGTGGTGCTCACGGTCGAAGAGATCACGCGGTTGTTCGGCATGTTCGAGGCCGAGCATCACCTGATGGCGCAACTGCTTTACGGCACCGGCATGCGCATTCTCGAAGGCGCGCGCCTGCGCGTGAAGGATGTCGATTTCGAGCACCGTGCGTTGATCGTCCGCGAAGGCAAGGGCGCCAAAGACAGAGTGGTGATGCTGCCGGCTTCGTTGATCGGCCCATTGCGCGCCCAGATTGCTCACGCCCGATCGGTGTGGGAGCACGATGCCCGATCAGGGCAGGGCGGTGTGCACATGCCGGTTGCGCTAGACCGCAAGTACCCGCGCGCTGGGTCGAGCTGGAGCTGGTTTTGGGTCTTCCCGCATCCGGCCATCTTGCTCGACCAGCGCACCGGCCTGCGCCGCCGCCACCATGCGATGGAGCAGACCTTCCAGCGTGCTTTCAAGCGCGCTCTGGTGCGCGCCGAGTTGGCCAAGCCGGCAACGCCGCACACGCTTCGGCATTCGTTTGCCACCCATTTGCTGCAAAGCGGCTATGACATCCGCACCGTCCAGGAGCTGCTCGGCCACTCCGACGTGAGCACCACGATGATCTACACCCACGTGCTCAAGCTCGGTGGCGGCGCGGTTCGCAGCCCGCTCGACGCGCTGCAAAGCAATTCAATGGCGGTGGCCGCGCCGGCGTGGGCGACCCGCGCCGATGCTGCCTCGCCTCATGCCGGAACAAGCCCGTTCGCGCAGCCCATGACGACGCACTCACGTGTGCCCGAACTCATTCCAGAACGCACGCCAGAACGCTTTGCGGAACAAACACTGGCGCGAACACCAGCCCGCAGAGCAGACCACCCACCAGACCACCCAACAGAGAGCACACCATGCTCGCCGCGTCGGCCCCGCCACTGACGAAGCCTGCGCGGCGCCTGCCCGAGCTCCCCGGCTATGCCGAGCTCCACTGCCGCAGCAACTTCAGCTTCTTGACCGGCGCCTCGCATCCGGCCGAGCTGATCGTGCGTGCCCAGGAGCTGCGCTATGCCGCACTCGCACTCACTGACGAATGCTCGCTCGCTGGCGTCGTGCGGGCTCACGTCGCCGCTCAGGAATTGCCGAGCCCTTTCCACCTGATCGTGGGCAGCGAGATGCGGCTGAGCCACGGGCTCTCTGACGCCAAACACGATCACACCAAAGCCACTCACCACGCCGACGCCCGCTTGGTCCTGCTGGCCCAAACCCGGCGCGGCTACGGCAATCTCTCGCACTGGATCACGCTGGCGCGGCGGCGTGCGCCGAAAGGCCACTACCTCGCTTACCGCGGCGATCTCGAAGGCAAGGCGCCCACCGCGCCGATGCTCGCCGGCCTGCCGGGCTGCCTCGGCCTCTTGGTGCCCGAGGCCTCGCAAACCTTCGACCAAGTGCTGGAGCAAGCGCTGTGGCTCCAGCAGTGGTTTCAAGAGCGCGCCGCCATGGCGATCGAGCGTTTGAACCGCCGGGGCGACAACCCCTTGCGCGACACCATTCGCCGCGTCGCCGCCATCACCGGCATGAAGATCGTGGCCTGCGGCGATGTGCTGATGCACGTTCGCTCGCGCAAGCCCCTGCAAGACGCGCTCACCGCAACCCGCTTGAACTTGCCCGTTGCCCAATGCGGCGTGGCGCTCGAAGCCAATGCCGAAGCTCACCTGCGCCCGAGGTCGCGGCTGGCCCGGCTCTACGCCGCTGAATGGATGGCCAACAGCGTGGCATTGGCCAAGACCTGCACCTTCTCGCTTTCCGAACTGCGCTACGAATACCCCGAAGAAATCGTTCCCGCCGGCCACACGCCCACCAGCTGGCTGCGCGTGCTCACCCACCAAGGCGCGCTGCGGCGTTACCCGCCCGAGCACCATCCGCACGGCATCCCGCCGGCGGTGCAAGCCGCGATCGAGAAAGAGCTCGCGCTGATCGCCCGGCTCGACTACGAGCCCTACTTCCTCACCGTGGCCGACATCGTCGATTGGGCGCGCAGCCAAAACATCCTGTGCCAAGGGCGCGGTAGCGCGGCCAACTCGGCCGTGTGCTTCTGCCTCGGCGTGACCGAAGTGAACCCCGCCACGGCCACGCTGCTGTTCGATCGTTTCATCAGCGTCGAGCGCCGCGAGCCGCCCGACATCGACATCGACTTCGAGCACCAGCGCCGCGAAGAAGTCATCCAATACATCTACAGCAAGTACGGCCGGCACCGCGCCGCGCTGACCGGCGTGGTCATCAGCTATCGCCCGAAATCTGCACTGCGCGACGTGGGCCGCGCGCTCGGCATCGACCTCCAGCGCGTCGAGGCCGTCTCGAAAAGCCTGCATTGGTGGGACGGCTCTCGCATCGATCCCGACCGCCTCCGCGAGAACGGCATCGACCCCGAAGCCCCCGTCACCCAGCGCTGGATGGCGCTGACGCGCCAGATCATCGGCTTCCCGCGGCACCTGAGCCAGCACCCCGGCGGCTTCGTCATTGCGCGCCATCAGATCGATCAACTCGTGCCGGTCGAGAACGCGACGATGGCCAAGCGCAGCGTCGTCCAGTGGGATAAAGATGACCTCGATGCGCTCGGCCTGATCAAGGTCGACATCCTCGCCCTCGGGATGCTGAGCGCACTGCGCCGCACGCTCGACATGGTCGCGCAAAAGACCGGCCGGCCCTTCGGCATGCAAGACGTGCCCGCCGACGACACGCCCACCTACGACATGATTTGCCGGGCCGATACCGTGGGCGTCTTCCAGATCGAAAGCCGCGCGCAGATGAGCATGCTGCCGCGCCTGAAGCCGCGGTGCCTGTATGACTTGGTGGTGGAGGTCGCGATCGTCCGCCCCGGGCCGATCCAGGGCGGCATGGTTCACCCCTACCTCAAAAATCGCACGCTGCCCGATGACCAGATCGACTGCCCCGACGAAATCCTCCCCGCCCTGAAGCGCACGAAAGGCGTGCCGATCTTTCAAGAGCAAGTGATGCAAATCGCCATGCTCGCGGCCGACTTCACCGGTGGCGAGGCAGATCAACTGCGCCGCGCCATGGCCGCCTGGAAGCGCCGCGGCGGCCTGGAGCCATTTGAGGAAAAGTTGGTCGGCCGCATGGTCGCCAAAGGCTACGACCCGGCCTACGCTCAGCGCATCTTCGAGCAGATCAAAGGCTTCGGCGAATACGGCTTCCCCGAGAGCCATGCGGTCGGCTTTGCGTTGCTCGCCTATGCCAGCAGCTGGCTCAAATGCCATCACCCCGACGCCTTTTTGGCCAGCCTGCTCAACAGCCAGCCGATGGGCTTCTACGCCCCGGCGCAGCTGATTCGAGATGCGCGTGAGCATGGCGTCGAGGTGCTGCCAGTTGATGTGACGCTGAGCCTGTGCGAGAGCACGCTCGTGCTGAGCGACGAGACCACCGAGCACACAGCTTTGCCGAACACATCGCCGCCGCAGATGCCGCAGATGCCGCAGATGCCGCCGCCGATGCGCCCGGTTCGCCTCGGCCTCGACCGCGTCGGCGGCTTGCCGCACTCGGCGGCCGAGCGCATCGTTGCCGCGCGAGCCGAAGCGCCTTTCACCAGCATCGAAGACCTGACGCGCCGCGCCGAGCTCGATGCCCACGCCCTGCAATCGCTCGCCCAAGCCAACGCGTTGCACGCCTTGACCGGCCACCGCCACCAAGCCGCGTGGGCTGTGGCCGGCATCGACACGCGGCCAACGCCCATGCTCCGCGAAACCCGCATCCACGAGCCGCCGGCCCTGTTGGCCGCACCCAGCGAGGCCGAGAACACGGTGGCTGATTACGGCAGCGTCGGCTTCACGCTCGATCGCCATCCGCTGGCCTTGCTGCGCGAGCAACTCTCGGCCTTCAAGGTGCAAACGGCCGCCGTCTTGCGCACCTACCCGAGCGGCCGGCTGGCGCGGGCGAGCGGCCTCGTCACACACCGGCAGCGGCCGGGCACCGCCAAGGGCACCATGTTCGTCACGCTCGAAGACGAGACCGGCGCGGTCAACGTGATCGTCTGGCCCAAGGTGGTCGACGCGCAGCGCCAGCCCCTGCTCGCAGCGCGGCTGCTGACGGTCTACGGCCAATGGCAGCGTGAGGGCGATGTGATGCATCTCGTTGCCAGCCGCATGATTGACCACACCGCGTTGATGAGCGGCTTGGTCGCTCGCAGCCGAGACTTCCGCTGATTTGGCGCTGCTGATTTGTTGTAGCCTGCGCTAAAGAATCGAGGCCCAAGCATGTCGCCAAACCCACCCATCACACCCTTCAATTTGCTCGCGTTGGCCCCTTGGTCTGACCACGTCACGCAGGCGCTGCAAGCCTCCGCCTTCGGGCCATTCGCCGTGCAAGTTTGTGCCGATCCGCAGCAGCTGCGCGACCGGCTCGATGGCGACGCCGTGGGCACGCTCGATGTGCTGATCTACGCCAGCGCGGCTGATGCTTCTGCCGAAGTCGAGGCTGAAGTTGCCGCAGTGGCCGACGCGCTCGCCGTGCTCGTCGTGCTCCCGCAAGCTCCATCGCCAGAGGTGGCGCTCGACTGGCTGCAGCGCGGCGTGCAAGAGGTCATGATTGCCGCCGAGCTGAATTTGCCGACGTGGCCGATGCGCGTGCGCGCCGCCATCGAACGCAAAAAGCTCGAGCGCGAAGCCCGCCGCGCCTACTCGACCGACCTCGACACCGGCCTGCCGCACCAGCAGCAATTGATCGAGCACATGAGCCAGCTGATCGCCTTGCGCGAACGCGAGCCCTCGCCGATGGCGGTGCTGGTCTTGCGCATCGAAGGCCTTGCCAGTACCGAAGCGCGGCTCGGCGCGCCCGCCGCCGCCACGCTGCGCCGCAAGCTCGCCGTGCGGCTGCGAGCCGGCGTGCGCGCAAGCGATGTGGTCGCCTCGATTGGCGACGATTCCTTCGCCGTCTTGCTCGGCGCGCTGCTGGCGCCGGGCGATGCTGTTCAGGTTGGCGCCAAGCTGGTCACGGCCGTCACTGTGCCCTTCAAAGTGATGGGGCAGGAGGTGGCCGTTGCGGTGGCACTCGGCATGGCCCAACACCCGAAAGACGGCACGCAGCCCGAGGCCTTGCTGCGCAGCGCAAGCGCATTGGCAGCATCGGCCACTGCGCAAGGCCGAGCCGGCTTTGCCAACTTCATTGAAGCGGGTGGCGCGCCCGCTGCGGCGAACGACGGCTGACGAGGCCTCAGACCTGCCGCCTCAACCAGGTCACGTTGCCCAGATCGTTTCAACCCGGTCGCATCACTGCATTACGGCATCAATGCATCACCGAATCACCGAATCACCGAATCACTTCTGGATGTCACCCAAGCACATGTACTTGATCTCAAGGTAATCATCGATGCCGTGGTGCGAGCCTTCGCGCCCAAGCCCCGATTGCTTGACGCCACCGAACGGCACCTCCGCCGTTGAGATCAAGCCCGTGTTCACGCCAACCATGCCGTACTCGAGCGCCTCGCCCACGCGGAAGATGCGGCCGATGTCGCGGCTGTAGAAATAGCTTGCCAGGCCGAACTCGGTGTCATTGGCCAGCGCGATCGCTTCGGCCTCGGTCTTGAAGCGGAATACCGGCGCCACCGGGCCAAAGGTTTCCTCGCGGGCGCAGAGCATGTCGCTCGTTGCATTGGCGAGCACGGTCGGCGCGTAGAAGCGCTCGCCGATGCGCTGGCCGCCGGTCAACAGCGTCGCGCCTTTGGCCAATGCGTCAGCCACGTGGCGTTCGATCTTCACGGTGGCTGCGTCTTCAATCATCGGGCCTTGCGTCACGCCGGCTTCGAAGCCGTTGCCCACCTTGATCGATTTGACTTTGGCGGTGAGCTTCTCAACGAAGACGTCGTAGACCGCGTCCTGCACATAGAGCCGGTTTGCGCACACGCACGTCTGGCCGGCGTTGCGGTATTTGCTGGCCATCGCGCCTTCAACGGCGCTGTCGATGTCAGCGTCGTCGAACACGATGAAGGGCGCATTGCCGCCCAGCTCCAGGCTCAATTTCTTGATCGTTGGCGCGCATTGCGCGGCCAGGATGCGACCAACCTCCGTCGATCCGGTGAACGACAAGTGGCGCACGATGTCGCTGGCGCAAAGCACCTTGCCAACGGCAATCGACTGTTCGGCATCGGCCGTGATCACGTTGAGCACGCCCGGCGGCATGCCTGCACGCTGTGCGAGCTCGGCCAAGGCCAGTGCCGACAGCGGCGTTTGCTCAGCCGGCTTGATGACCACCGGGCAGCCTGCGGCCAACGCCGGCGCCACCTTGCGCGTGATCATCGCGATGGGGAAGTTCCACGGCGTGATCGCCGCCGCCACGCCCATCGCTTGCTTCAGCACGATGTAGCGCTTGCCGTTGTCGGTGGTCGGAATCGTCTCGCCGTAGGTACGCCGCGCTTCCTCGGCAAACCACTCGATGAAGCTTGCGCCGTAGACGACTTCACCCTTGGCTTCGGCGAGTGGCTTGCCCTGCTCGGCAGTCATGATCAGCGCGAGGTCGTCGGCATGTTGGTGGATCAGCTGATACCACTTCATCATCACTGCACCGCGTTCCTTTGCGGTCTTGGCGCGCCATGCTGGCCAGGCGTCGTTCGCGGCTTGCAGCGCGCCCTTCGTCTCGGCACTGCCGAGGTTGGCCACGTCGGCGAGCTTCAAGCCAGTGGCCGGGTCGGTCACGTCAAAGCGGCTGGTGCCGGTGAGCCACTCGCCGTTGATCAGCGCGCCGGTCTTCAGCAGCGTCGGGTCGGCCAAGTTGGTGAGCGGGGAGGTTTTCATGTCCATGGCAACTCCTTCGAATTCGGCCCGGCGCATCTGCACGCCGAACAACACGCAAAGCATCTCACAGCGCCCGCGACGGCACCCACTTGCCGCGATTCAGCCCTCTTGCCTGCGGATGCATTTCAAATGAATTGGCTGACTGACGCGCCCGCATCACTCCAACGGGAAAAATTCAATTTGCTGGCATTTGAAGACGGGCCGCTTCATGAATACTCACATTGAGTGGGCTCGTAAGTCAAGCTGTCAGGGCATAGAGGCAAGTATTTCGCAGGGATCCGTCTGGTGCTTTGCGTTCGTTGATCATGGTGCCTTCCAAAAGATAACCTGCGCGCTCCGCCACCCTGCGGCTTGCTGTATTCAGTTCATCTGGCAAACTGGTGATGCGCCTTGCGCCAAGTGCATCTTGAGCAAATCTGGAAATGGCTGTAACAGCTTCTGTGATTAGGCCGCGGCCGCAGTAACTGCTGCGGCACCAATAACCAATTTCGCACTTGGGAACTGACCAATCAAAGCCGTGAACGCAGCTGCCGCCCACATACGCGTTTTCTGACTTCAAAATCAACAGCATGGCAAAGCCCTTGCGTGCCAAAAAATCTGCATGGCTGTCGCGGCAAAAACGCTCAAAGGCATCAATCGATGGTTCTGCGACTGCCCACGCCAACGAAGCCGGCCAAGCGCGCAATTCCTTGATGGACTCGACCACACCCGCGTAAACAAGTGCTCCGTCGCCGGGTTGCGGGCAGCGAATCAACAGACGTTCGGTCTCCAATTGAGTTGGAACGTCAAGCAAGGTCGGATTCATGACGACCGAGTGTACTTTTCCATGAATGCCTGCGGGTTCGCGGGTGCCGCAAAACCAAACTTCGAGTACAGGCGATGCGCTGTACTGGTTGTCAGCAGGAATCTGCGTAAGTTTTGCAATTTCGGATGAGAAAATACGGCCGACATCAACGCCAGGCTGTATCCGTTGCCGCGATGCTCTCGCAAAACAAAAACATCTGCAAGATATGCAAACGTTGCATGGTCGGACACGACCCGAGCAAAGGCCACTTGCGATTCGCCCAGAAAGCCGCCGAAATTCAAAGAGTTGGCGAGCGAAGTGCGAACCGCATCCATCGAAATGCCGCGCGCCCAAATGGATTCTTCCGATAAAAAGCGGTGGATCAGCGTGACGTCTTGCTCGGCCGTTTCGGTCGAGATTCGAAACCGTTGCATAGATCAAATCGACGCGGCGATTGTTTTGCTGTATGCGAAATATACGTCATCGCGGACCCAGCCCAAGGCTTCGTAGGCAGCTTGCGCAGTATGGTTGGTTTTGGCCGTCGTCAAGTCCATTCTGACCTTTCCGTGTTCTGCGGCCAGCTTTTCTGCGGCTCCTAGCAGCGCTTTGCCTGCGCCTTGGCGCCTCGCTTCCGGATGCACGAACAGGTCATACAACGAATAGATTGGGCCCGCCTCCAAGGAGCAAAAACTTGGGTAGAGTTGGCAGAAGCCGATGATCTTCTGCTCGTCGGTCTCCGCCAGGAGAACGATTGATTCGCTCTTGCGTAAACGTTCGCTCAAGAAGCTTTTGGCGAGATCGAAATCGGGCTCGCGACCGTAGAACTGGCGATAAGAATCAAACAGCCGGGAGGCGGCGTCGATATCGGCAAGGGTTGCAGTTCTGATTCGCATAGAGATTGTTTGGCGATTTCGGGTTGATTCGGGTGCTGTTAGGGTATCGGTGCGGCAGCGATTAAAGTCGATTCTGGCTTTGAATAAGTGAAATTAGCCAGAATATTTTAAATTGGTCCTCGCGCCGCCATCGACATAACTCGCAGCCTGTCATTGCAATTCCGTGCCGTACACGATGAAGCCCGCGTGTTTCGCCAGCTTGTCATACAGCCGGCAAGCGGTGGTGTTTGTATCCTGGGTCTGCCAGTAAACACGTTTGATACCGGCATTTTTCGCCACGTCAAACACGCTTTCGATCAACATTCGCCCTACGCCCCGGCCGCGCTCGGTTGGCAGCGTGAACAGATCCTGAAGATAGCAAGTCTGCTCGATTCTGCTCGTGCTTCGGTGATAGAGATAATGCGCTAAGCCGATCAATTTATCGCCGGAGACAGCGGCTACCGCAAACATGGGCTCGCCCGGGTCGAAAAATCGCTTCCAAGTTTCGTTCGTAATTTCTACTGGCAAGGCCGTGTCGCCTTCGCGTCCATAGAACGCGTTGTAGCTTGACCACAGCAATTGCCACTGCGAGAAATCGTCGCACATAATGGGGCGGACGATAGTTTGATTTGAGCTTGTCATTGGCAATTTTTGATTGTTTTTAAGAGTATCTGAGTTCTACTATCGCTTGTATTCCGCGAAGTTCGAAGCTTCGACGGAGGACAAACTTTCAGTCGGCGCAGCTGGTGTGCAGCCAAGTGACGCTCACTGGATACACGCTTTCGGGGCGCAAAAAGAATCGCTCACCCACTGAATGGAGTTGCCTTCCAACGGGTTGTTCGAGCGATCGCGGTTGTAGAAAACCGAGCCACCGCCCTGCAGTTTCCAACCGTGGAGTCGTATGCCGGCATGTTTTTTTGCTTGCGTGGCGTGCGGTTGGCCGTATGCGGCGATGAGCGTGTCCAGGCCCTTTCGATGCGCCCACCAAGGCACGGCTGAGCCTACTCGCATGAGATGCCCATTGGCGAACAAGAAGTTCACGTACATGGTTTCAACGCCATTGAGTGACTTCAAATCGACTGCGCAGGCGCGTGTGATTCCCGGGGTGTTGGTGTAATCGGCTCGACACTGCACGGGATAACCCTGAAAGTGGGCCAAGACGTTCGCCTCCGTCCAAGATTCTGAGATCGAGTGCCACGGCATTTGCGCGGCTTGCCGATCTTCGAACAGAAACAATCGAATTTCTCGCACAGGTGGGTAGTGGGTAGTCCAAAGCCAAAGCGCTGCCAATGCCGGCAGCAGGAGTGCAGCGGCAATCCGCAGTGAAGGCCGCACGTTGGCTTTTTGTTCGCCGGGTGATGAAGTCATGGTCGGTGGTGTGAATGCGGTATTGGCTCGGGCGAGCGCCGAGAGTGCTCAGGTTGGTGCGAACCAAGCCTTTGGCGTTTGGGAGGCGAGCAGGCAGGCGAGCAACCAGTCGCCTTGGCGCCAATGGCGTGACGGCCGATGCTCGCTCGGCTCGGCACCCCAACTCCCGCACACTTGACCTGCGGGCGAGCGGTTTTCGGTCGTCAGGCGGCCGCGGTGCAGGCCGCCAAACTCGCGGCGAGGATGGCCAAGCCCTCGTCAAGCAATGCGTCAGATGCCGTCAGCGGCACCAGCACGCGGATCACGTTGCCTGAGGTGCCGCACGAGAGCAAGATCAGCCCGCGCCGAGCCGCCTCGGTGACGACGCGCTTGGTCAAATCGGCGTCGGGTTGATGCACGTCGCCGTTTTTGCAGAGCTCGATGGCGATCATCGCGCCGAGGCCGCGCACGTCGCAGATGGCCGGCACGGCTTTGGCGATGTGCTTGAGCGCGAGCGTCAGCCGCTCGCCGACGGCCTGCGCGCGCTTCAGAAGCCGATCGCTCTCGAAGACTTTCAGCACCGCCAACGCTGCGGCGCAGGCGATCGGGCTGCCGGCGTAGGTGCCGCCCAAGCCGCCGGGGCCGGGCGCGTCCATCACCTCGGCGCGGCCGACGATGCCCGAGATCGGGAAGCCGCCGGCCATCGATTTGGCGGTGGTGATGAGGTCGGGCGCCACTGGCCACTGCTCGCACGCGAACCATGTTCCGGTGCGGCCGGCGCCGGTTTGCACTTCGTCTGCAATCAACAGAATGCCGTGCTGATCGGCGAGCTTCTTCAGGCCGCTGATGAACTCGGGCGGCGCCGCATAGAAGCCGCCTTCGCCTTGCACCGGTTCGACGATGAAGGCCGCCACGCGGCTCGCTTCGATGTCGTTCTTGAAGATGAGCTCGACCGAATACAGCGCATCGGCCACTGACACGCCGTGCAGCTCGTTCGGGAAGAGGGCGTGAAACACCTCGGCGGGGAACGGGCCGAATCCGGTCTTGTAGGGCGCGACCTTGCCGGTCAAGCCGAGCGTCATCAACGTGCGGCCGTGGTAGCCGCCGGTGAACGCAATCACGCCGGCGCGGCCGGTGAACGAGCGCGCGATCTTCACCGCGTTTTCGACCGCCTCGGCCCCGGTGCTCATGAAGAAGCTCTTCTTGGCAAAGTTGCCTGGCGCGAGCGCGTTGAGCCGCTCGGCGAGCTCGACGTAGCTCTCATACGCGAGCACCTGAAAACAGGTGTGGCTGAAGCGGTCGAGCTGGTCTTTGACCGCCTCGACGATCTCGGGCCGCGTGTGGCCGGTGTTGAGCACGGCAATGCCACCGGCAAAGTCGATGTAGCGGCGGCCTTCCACATCCCACAGCTCGGCATTCAGCGCTCGCTCGACGAAGATCTCATGCGCTTGGCCCACGCCGCGTGCCACGGCTGCGTTGCGGCGGGTCATCAAGGCGGCGTTGTTGAGGTTCGGTTCGCGTTGCATGGCAGGCCTCCAGGGAGCTTGGATGTTTGGGGTTGGCAGCGTACTTTAGCGACCGGTTCGCAGCGCTTGGCAACGAGCTTTCCGCGGTGTTGATCGGCTCTGCGGCGGGCGGATGCCGGCGGCCGTCAAGTGCCTTCGATGGTCTTATTCGCGATCGGTCCAGCAGCCGCCACCGTGTCCATGGCGTTGGCAATTTGCCCCGGTGTCGTGATCCACACCTGGCCCGGCGCGGTGATCGTCGCGTGCGAGGTGATGTGCCGCAGCGCGCGCCGCAAATGGCGCAACCGATAGGGTTGGCCAACGATGTATGGGTGCAGCGCAATGCCCATCACCAGGCCGTGCGGCTCTTTGAACTTCTGCACTTGCTCCAGCATTTCGTCGAACTGGTCGATGATGATTTGGGCGAAGTCTTTGGCGTCCATCTGCCGGCCGATGATCATGGGAATGTCATTGAGCTCTTGCGGATAGGGCACGGCCCAAAGCGGGCCGGCGCGCGTTTGCATCTGCGTGGGCTGATCGTCATGGCACCAGTTGAGCGTGTAGCGAAAGCCAGCCTCGCGGAGCAAATCGGGCGTGTGCACGCTCTCGGCAATCCAGGGTGAAAGCCAGCCCGCAGGCGCTGTGCCGTGCTCGGCCAGCATGCGGTCGCGGCAGTGCGCAATCAACGCGCACTCATCGGCTTCGGCCATGTCGGACTGCCGCTGCGAGTTGGTGTGGCCGTGGGCAATCAGCTCGTCGCCGCGCGCCGCAAAGGCGGCCACGAGTTCGGGGCAGTGGTCGTACAGGGCAGTGTTGATCAGCGCACCGGTGGGCAATGCCAGCTCGTTGAAGAGATCGAGGCAGCGCCATGCGCCAACGCGGTTGCCATAGTCGCGCCAAGCGTGGTTCAACACATCGGGTTCGGTTGACGCCGGTGCAATGCGTGCGCCCAAGCCTTCACCGAACGCAAAGTGCTCCAGGTTGAAGCCGATGTAGACAGCCAGCCGGGCGCCGTTCGGCCACACAAGCGGTGGCCGTTGGCTGATGGCGGAGTAAGCGAAGCGGCCGTGTGTGCGCAAGGCATGGGTCATAACGCGGCCGCCTTGTAGGCTTTGAACACATCGCGCAGCGGCACGACCTTTGGCTCCAAAGGCTTCGAGAGCGAGCGCTCGATCTCGTTCAAGTGGCGGCGCATTTCGGTGGCTGCTGCGCCGGCTGGCGCGGCCGTCAATGCGGTGAGCAATTGGTGGTGGCTGTGCGCAATGCACATCGGTTCGCCCGGCGCTTTGTAGAGCGCCATCAACAGCGATGTGGTGGGCAGCAGCTCTTCAAGCAGGCGCACGAAGATCGGGTTGCCGCTCATCTGCGCAAGCTGCCGATGAAACTCGCCTGAGAGCCGAATCGCCTCCTGCTTGTTCTGCGATTTGGTCGCGCGCGCCTCAGCTTCCACGGTGTGGCGCAATGCCGCCAGCTGATCAGCCGAGAGCTTGCCGGCAAGCCGCCGTGCGACCTCACATTCGACGACGCGGCGCGCATCGAACACATGCTCGCCATCACGCCGCGTGGGCTCGGGCACCATGGCGCCGCGGTTCGGGCGCAGCGTGATCACGCCGTCTTGCGCGAGCTTGTGCAGCGCCTGGCGCACGAGCGTGCGCGAGACGCCAAAGGCCTGCGCCAACTCCTCTTCGCGCAGGCGCGAACCAGGCGCAAGGCGGTGATCGATGATGGCGGCGTAGATGGCCGCATAGATGGCGTCATGCGCGCGCGCCGCTGCGTTGGCCGGCGGCTTCGCGACGCTGCTGGGCACGTCAAGCTGCCGATGCGCGCGCCTTGCGCCGGCCGAGGAACTTCATCAGCGCAAGCGTTGCGCCCATCACCGCGAACGAGACCACGGTGATCACCGTGCCGAGCGCGTAGATGGCCGGCGTGGTCACGGTGGCGGTCAGGCCTTGGAGTTCGAGCGGCAAGGTGTTCACATCGCCAATCGCTTGCGAAGTTCGCGCGATTTCATCCCAGCTGAGCGTGAAGCCGAACATGCCCACGCCCACCAAGCTCGGTGCAATCAACGGCAGCACGACGTGCCGAAAGCTCTGCCAAGGCGTGGCACCCAGATCGGCCGCCGCTTCTTCAAAAGCCGGGTTGAAGCGGTTGAAGACGGCCAGCATCACGAGCAGGCCGAACGGCAGCGTCCAGCTCATGTGGGCGCCGAGTGCGGAGCTGTAGAGGCCCATCGCGGTGCCAAAACTGTCGGCGAGCGTTTGCATGCCGATCGCTGCGAGCACGGTTTTTATGCCGGTATCGATCAACCTGAACTGCAAGCCGATGCCGAGCGAAACAACGATTGACGGCATGATCAGGCTCGCCACCGCGGTGTAGAAAAGCAGCGTCGAGCCTTTGAAGCGCTTGCGGAATGCGAGGCCCGCACCGAGCGAGAAGAGCACCGTGAGCAGCATCACCACGATGCCAAGGCCGAGCGAGCGCTGGAATGCGGCGGCGATATCGACCACGCCCATGCCCTCCCACAGCTGCTTGAACCAATGCACCGAGAAGCCGCGCATCGGGAACGTGAGGCCGCCTTCTGGCCCTTGAAAGCTGAGCACGAAGATCGTGAGCATCGGCCCATAGAGAAACAGCACGAAGAGCGCGAAGGCCGCGGCCAGCCAGTAGAACGCAGGCGGGCGCTGGGTGCTGCGGTTGGTGCTCGGCATGGTCATGCCCACTCAAGCGCCGGGCCGCGAAGTTGACTGGAGGCAGTCATCAAAGCTCCTTGCGGATATCGGCCACGCGCGTCAGGCCCCAGATCATCATCAGCGTGATGATCAGCAAGATCACGGCGTTGGCCGCGGCCATCGGAAACTGCAGGTACGACGTCTGCACTTGAATGATCTTGCCGACCGAGGCGATCTGCTGGCCGCCCATCACGCCGATGGTGACGAAGTCGCCCATGACGATGGTCACGACGAAGATCGAGCCGATGATGATCCCGGTGCGCGAGAGCGGTACGACCACGTTCCAGACCGTCTGCCAGCCGCTGGCGCCAGAGTCAGCCGCAGCTTCGATCAGCGAGCGGTCAATGCGCATCATCGAGTTGAAGATCGGCACGATCATGAACATCGTGTAGAGGTGCACGAAGGCCAGCACGACCGAGAAGTTGGAGAACAGCAGCCACTCGATGGGCGTGTCGATCAGGCCCACGCCTTGCAGCGCTTGGTTGACGACGCCGTTGCGCCCGAGCAGCGGCAACCACGAGATCATGCGGATCACGTTGCTCGTCCAGAAGGGCACGGTGCAAAGAAGGAAGAGAAAGGTTTGCGCGCCGACCGAGCGCACGTGAAAGGCCAGAAAGTAGGCGAGCGTGAAGCCGATGACGAGCGTGATCGCCCACACCAAGGCGCAGAACTTGAAGGTCGAGAGGTAAGTCTTCAGCGTGACGCAGAGGTCGCCCGAGAAGTCGCCGCAGCCCTTGAACACATCGATGTAGTTTTGTGCGCTGAAGGCCGGCATCAGCTCGTAGTCGGTCGCATGCCAGAAGCTCACGGCGGCAACGAGCGCAAGCGGCAGTACGAGGAACAACACGAAGACGAGCGTGAACGGCGTGGCTTGGAGCCAAGCGATCGAGCGTTGGTTGGGGGGTCGGCTGGGCATGGCGCTAGGTCCCCTCACCCCAACCCTCTCCCCGCGCGCGGGGAGAGGGAGGCGTTGCGCACCCCTCTCCCTCTCCCTCTCCCTCTCCCTCTGGGAGAGGGTTGGGGTGAGGGCCACGGGTGAGGTCAGAGTGCATCGCGGCCCTCACCCCCACCCTCTCCCAAGGGGAGAGGGAGCAAGACGCATGGTCAGGGTGAGGGCGGTGGCGCATGCGAGTTCAGGCGGCTACGAACTCATTCCACTTCTGCACCATGTAGGTGTTCTCATCCATCAGCGCGTTCCAGCAAGCGATGCCGCCCATGCGCTCTTCGTAGCTGCCGCCATCGCGCAGGCTGCCGGTCTTGGCGAGCAGGTCGCCGTGCGGCGATTTGATGTCTTGCGTGGCCGGCTTGCCTTCCATCCAGTAGGCCCATTCGTAGGCTTCCATCTTGGACTTGGCGGTGTCGAGCACGGCGCTGTAGTAGCCCTGGCGGTTGAGGTAAGCACCGGCCCAACCATCGAGAAACCAGTTGATGAACTCGTAGACGCCGTCAGCCTTGCGGCCGGTCACGGTCTTCGGCACGCCGAAGCCGGAGGCCCAGGCGCGGTAGCCTTCTTTCAGTGGCTGAAAGGTGCAGGCGATGCCCTTGGTGCGCACGGCGGTCACGGCCGGTGACCACATCGACTGGATCACCACTTCGCCCGAGGCCATCAGGTTCACGCTCTCGTTGAAGTCTTTCCACAGCGCACGGAACTGGCCAGCCTTCTTGGCTTCGATCAAGGTCTTGATCGTCATGTCGATCTCGGCCTTGGTCATGTTGCCCTTGTCGGGATACTTGTAGAGGCCCGAAGCTTCGACCACCATCGCCGCATCCATGATGCCGATGGAGGGAATATTGAGAATCGCCGCCTTGCCCTTGAACTCAGGGTTGAGCAGCTCCTTCCAGCTGGAGATGGGGCGCTTGATGAGGTCAGGGCGAATGCCCAATGTGTCGGCGTTGTAGACGGTGGGGATCAGCGTCATGAACTGCGTCGGCGTGGTCGAAAATTCTTTCGCTGTTGGCGAAGAAACGTAGATCACCTTCTTCGGCGCCGTGCCTTGGTCGCCCACCTTCTTGCCGCCGACTTCGCCCTTGGTGAAGAGCGAGGTGATCTTGTCGGCGTTCTTGATGCGCTTGGTGTCGATGCCGAGCAGGTTGCCGGTGGGCAAGATTTTCTTCAGCGAGAAGTACTCGGTGTCGATCAGGTCGAACGAGTTTGGCGCGGTCACGGCGCGCTTGGTCACGTCGTCGGTCGTGACGGGGATGTACTGGATCGTGATGCCGGTGTCGGCCTTGAACTTGTCGGCAATGTCTTTGTCTTGGTTGACGGCCGTGCCGAGGTAGCGCAGCGTGATCTTTTCTTGCGCGTGCACGTAAGGAAAGGCCATCACGCCAGTGGCGGCAGCAGCGCCTTTGATGAGTGTGCGGCGAGCGGGATTCTTCGGAATGTTGGATTCGGACATGGCGATCTCCTCTGTTGATCTGTGTTGATCTGTGTTGATCTGCGTTGACTTGGGGTGATTGATTGCGGTGCTGAATTTCAGTGTTGAGCCGTTGCCTGAAAGTGGCCTAGACCAGTGCGTGCGCTGCGCTCGGCGCCCAAGCCGCGAAGCCGGTGTCACCGGCTGCGAGTGGCGCGGCGTCGAACTCGTGGTCGGGCATGGTGATGGTCCACTGCGTGTCGGCCGTGCCTTGCGGCGCCACGCTGATCTGCACGTAAGTGCCTTGGTACTCGATGGCACGCACCGCCACCGGCCGCGCTTCAGTAGATGCCACGCGCTGCAGCTTGATGCGGTCAGAGCGCACCGCGACCTTCTGGCCCGAGGGCATCGCGATCACGTTGTGTGCGCCCATGAAACGCGCAACAAACTCCGAGCGCGGCGCGTTGAACACCTCGCGCGGCGTGCCCGTCTGCTCGATGCGGCCATGGTTCATCACCACCACCTGATCGGCCAACGCCATCGCCTCTTCTTGCGAGTGGGTGACGTGCACGAAAGTGAAGCCGAGCTCCTGCTGCCAGCGCTTGAGCTCGGCGCGCATTTGCACGCGCAAGAAAGGGTCGAGCGCGGAGAGCGGCTCATCGAGCAAGAGCACGCGCGGCTCGGTCATCAGCGCGCGGGCCAGCGCCACGCGCTGCTGTTGGCCGCCGGAGAGTTCGCTCGGCAGGCGGTTGAGGTAGGGCGTCATGGCCACGAGCGTCAGCAGCTCGTTGGCGCGCGCGTGGCGCTCGGCCACGGGTTTGCCGCGCATCTTCCAGCTGAATGCCACGTTGTCGAGCACGCTCAGGTGCGGGAAGAGGGCGTAGCTCTGGAACATCATCGCGGTGCCCCGGTCGGCCGCGGCGCTGTGGGTGATGTATTTGCCGCCGAGCAGGATCTCGCCTTCCGAGGCCAGCTCGTGGCCGGCGATCATGCGCAAGGTCGAGGTTTTGCCGCAGCCTGAAGGGCCGAGCAGGCAGCAATAGCTGCCGGACGGAATCGTCAGGTCAATGCCGTCAACGGCGCGGGTATCGCCGTAGCGTTTGACCAGCGAGGTCAGCACCAGAGTCGAATCGATTGCCATCGTCCGGCTGTACGCAAAGCATGTGCCATCTCTTTTGCGCTGTGTGTGCGCTGTGTTGGGGCGCAATGCTTGGCGCCTGAAGGAGCGTGGCGCGTTTTGTATACAAAATGAGCACCGCAACTGGAGCCCGCCATGAAGATTCGCGTGATCAACCCCAACACCAGCGCTGCCATGACCGAGAAGATCGGCATCGCCGCACGGGCCGTTGCCGCAGCGGGCACGCTGATCGAGGCGGTGAACCCGAGCTTCGGCGCGCCATCGATCGAAGGCCACCATGACGACGTCTGGGCCGCCGCCGGCGTGATCGAGCAAGTTCAGGCCGGTGAAGCTGCGTTTGATGGGGCCGGGGCAGACGCCTACGTGATCGCCTGCTTCGGCGACCCAGGCCTTGACGCCGCCCGCGAGCGCGCCCGCGGGCCGGTGATCGGCATTGCCGAGGCGGCGTTTCACGCGGCCTCGCTGATGGCCACGGGCTTCTCGGTCGTAACCACCCTGAGCCGCACCTGTGTGATCGCCGAGCATCTGCTGCACCGCTACGGCTTCGAGCGCCGCTGCCGCGGCATCCACGGGACCGACATCGCGGTGCTCGAACTGGAAGACCCGGCCAGCCGCGCGTTCGAACGCATCCTCAGTGCGGCCGAACATGCGCTCATGCACGACCGCAGCGGCGCCATCGTGCTCGGCTGCGCCGGCATGACCGACCTTTGCGCCGCATTGCAGCAGCGCCTCGGCGTGCCAGTGATCGATGGCGTGGGCGTGGCGGTGAAGCTTGCCGAAGCCTTGGTCAGCCTGGGCCTGGCCACGAGCAAGCGCGGTGACTATGCGGCGCCGCTGGCCAAAACCTACGTTGGCTTGGCTGCGCCTTATTCGCCATGCCAACCCAGTGGCCCCACGGGGCTGCGATAGACTTTTGCGGGCATCGCCGAGCCCAGCAGGCTGCGAATGGCGCCCCGCGAACGCGCCCGACGAAGGTGCCTGCGGCGGTTGGCCCATGCGCCGCGCTCGCACTGCCGCAGAATTCGCCTCTTGCCGCCCGAGGCGGCACGCTGGCTCAAGCCGCTGCGCCCACTTGCCCACCGCCGGTGCATCGACTGCCGACACGCTCACCCACCGAAGAACGACACGCGAAGAACGACACGCCCATGAAAGCTTCTGACATCCGCTCCACCTTCTTGAAGTTCTTCGAATCGAAGGGCCACACCATCGTGCCGTCGAGCCCCGTGGTTCCCGGCGACGACCCGACGCTGCTCTTCACCAACGCCGGCATGAACCAGTTCAAGGATGTGTTCCTCGGCTTTGACAAGCGGCCCTACACCCGCGCCACCACCGCGCAAAAGTGCATTCGCGCGGGCGGCAAGCACAACGACCTTGAGAACGTGGGCTACACCGCGCGGCACCACACATTCTTCGAGATGCTCGGCAACTTCAGCTTCGGCGACTACTTCAAGAAAGAAGCGATCGCCTATGCCTGGGAGCTGCTCACCGAGGTCTACAAGCTGCCGAAGGAGAAGCTCTGGGTCACCGTCTATGCCGAAGATGACGAGGCCTATGACATCTGGAACAAAGAGGTCGGTGTGCCGGCCGAGCGCATCGTGCGCATCGGTGACAACAAAGGCGCGCGCTACGCATCTGACAACTTCTGGATGATGGGCGACACCGGCCCCTGCGGCCCGTGTACCGAAATCTTCTATGACCACGGCCCCGAGATCGCTGGCGGCCCGCCGGGCTCGCCGAATGAAGACGGCGACCGCTACATCGAGATCTGGAACAACGTCTTCATGCAGTTCAACCGCGACGAAGCGGGCGTGATGCACAAGCTGCCCAAGCCGAGCGTGGACACCGGCATGGGCCTGGAGCGCGTCACGGCGGTGCTGCAGCATGTGCACAGCAACTACGAGATCGACACGTTTGTGAACCTGCTCGCCGCAGCGAAGGCGGCGGTGGATGCATCAGGCGGCGGAGATTGCGACGCAGCGAGCCCGAGCTTGAAAGTCATCGCCGACCACATCCGCGCCTGCACGTTCACGGTGGTTGACGGCGTCATTCCGAGCAACGCCGGCCGCGGCTATGTGCTGCGCCGAATCACGCGCCGCGCCATCCGCCATGGCTACAAGCTCGGCGCCCGCAAGCCGTTCTTCCACACGCTGGTGGCTGCGCTCGCGGCTGAAATGGGCGATGCGTATCCCGAGCTTCGCCAGCAGCAGCAGCGCGTCACCGAGGTGCTCAAGCAAGAGGAAGAAGGCTTCTTCCGCACGATTGCCAATGGCATGGAGATTCTTGAGAAGGCGCTGGCTGCCGAGGCCAAGACGCTCGACGGCGATCTCGCCTTCAAGCTGCACGACACCTACGGTTTTCCGGTCGATCTCACCGCTGACGTGTGCCGTGAGCGCGGCGTCACGGTCGATACCGAGCGCTTCGATCTGTTGCTCGGCGAACAGCGCCAGCGGGCCCGCGAAGCCGGCAAATTCAAGATGGCGCAAGGGCTGGAGTACACCGGCGCCGCCACCACTTTCCACGGCTATGAATTGCATGCGCGTGACGGCGCCGTGGTGACCGCGATCTACATCGACGGCACCACCGCCACCCACGCGAAAGCCGGCGATGACGCCGTCGTCGTGCTCGATCACACGCCGTTCTATGCCGAGTCTGGCGGGCAGGTGGGCGACACCGGCGAGCTGCGCAATGCGACTTCGCGCTTCCTCGTTGAAGACACGATCAAGGTGCAGGCCAGCGTGTTCGGCCACCACGGCCGCGTGGTTGAAGGCGAGCTCGCGGTGGGCGATGTGCTGAACGCGAAGATCGATACCGAGCGCCGCGCCAAGACCGTGCGCAACCACTCCGCCACGCACCTGATGCACAAGGCCTTGCGCGAAGTGCTTGGCGCTCATGTGCAACAAAAGGGCTCGCTCGTGACGCCGGAGCGCACCCGCTTTGACTTTGCGCACAACGCGCCGATGACGCTGTCGCAGATCGAAAAAGTCGAAGCGATCGTCAACGCCGAAGTGCTCGCCAATGCGCCGACACAAGCCCGCGTGATGGCGATCGACGACGCGCAGAAGTCGGGCGCGATGATGCTCTTCGGCGAGAAATACGGCGATGAAGTTCGCGTGCTCGACATCGGCAGCAGCCGCGAGCTCTGCGGCGGCGTGCACGTGCAGCGCACCGGTGACATCGGGCTCTTCAAGGTTGTGGCCGAGAGCGGCGTGGCGGCCGGCGTGCGCCGCATCGAGGCGATCACGGGCGACAACGCGCTGGTCTACGTTCAATCGATGGAACACACGATGACGGGTTTGGCCACGGCGCTCAAAGCGGCGCCCGCCGAGCTGCCCGCGCGGCTGGCGCAGGTGCTGGAGCAAGTGCGTTCGCTGGAGAAAGAGCTCACCGTTGCGCGCGGCAAGCTGGCCTCATCGCAAGGCGATGAACTGCTTGCGCAGGCGGTTGATGTGGGCGGCATTCAGGTACTCGCCGCCACACTGCAAGGCGCAGATGCCAAGGCCTTGCGCGACACGATGGACAAGCTCAAAGACAAGCTCAAGACCGCGGCGATCGTGCTTGCGACTGTCGATGGCGGCAAGGTGCAGATCGCAGCCGGCATCACCGCTGACGTGCTCGCGAAACCAGCGTCGAAGTTGAAGGCCGGCGAGCTTGTCAACTTCGTTGCCCAGCAAGTCGGCGGCAAAGGCGGCGGCAAGGCTGACATGGCGATGGCCGGCGGCACCGATGCATCGGGCCTGCCAGCGGCGCTGGCCTCGGTGCGCGCCTGGGTGGCCGAGCGGGTTTGACATAGCCGCAGGCGCTTCGCCCGCGGCCGTCAACAAGCTGCTCAGCGTTCTGCCAACGCGAGGGCGCAAACCTCGGCTTCACCGAGGCTGCGGCCTTCGTTTGACAGGCGGGCGAAAGCGGCTGCGTCGAGCCGATGGGCGATCAGCGCCTCGGCCCGCGCGCGTGAGCGGGCCGCGTTCACATCGCGAGCGCCGAGGCGCGCTTGCACCGCATCGGCATGGCCGATCAGGCGCGCGGCGTCGTGGTCTCGGCCCTCGCTCGCGGCGAGCAGCGCGAAGAGGTCGGCATAACGGCCAAACCACTCCCAGCCGCGGCTGCGCGAGAGCTCGGTGAATTGGCGGATCGCGTCGCGCGCGCCGGCCGCATCGCCTTCGGCAAGCAATGCCGAGCCGAGCGTGGCAAGCACCGGCAGGCCGTAGTTGCCTTGCAGGCTGCGCGGCAGGCTGTCGGGCCCGGCCAGCAGCGCACGCGCTTGGCGGATCGCCTCGCCGCTGTGCCCGAGCGAGAGGTTCGCATCCGCCAGCCCGCTGAGCGCAAAGGCGGTGACGGTCTCCAGCCCCGCCGGTGCGGCAAGGGCCCGCAGCCGCTCAAGCAGATCACGCACGAGCGCCATTTGGCCTTCGGCGCGGCGCACGTCAACCTCGGCCAGCAGCCGTTGCGCGCGCAGCCGCGGAGGCCAGCTGGGCCGCTCCAAGCGCGCCATCTCGGCGAGCATGGCGAGCGCATCGGCCGTGGGCGTTTCTGCACTGGCGGCAGCGCATCGGAGCGCGAGGTAGAGGCCCTGGTGGTCATCACGGAGCTCGCTGCGGTGGTCGCCGTGGTGGACATGCGCGCTGCGGTAACCCGCGACGGCTCGCTCGGCAAACCCGCGCACCAGCCGCTCTGAAATACGCCAATGCAGCCGGCTGCCTTCGAGCCAAAAGCGCGGCGCATGCGGCTCGCGTGTGTTGCCTTCGTCGCCCTCTTTGCCCTCATCGCCTTCGTCATCGATCGGCTGCAGCGCCATCCAGCGGCTGCGCGCCTCGGCGGCGAGGCCGAGCAGCAGGAAGACGAAGCTCGCCGCGCTGATCGTGCGCCGGGCGAGCGCCGGTGCGTGCCGTGTGCCCCAGTCGAGCGCGGCACGCAGGTTGTCGAGCTCAGGCGCGCAACTGGCGAGCCAAGGTGCATCGGCCGTGTGCCAGTAGGCCTCGCAAGACTGGTCAAACATCTTGGCGATGGCTTCGGCATGGCGCTGTTGAATCGCCTCGCGCTCGCCCGCTTCAGCGAGCTTGAGGCCAGCGTAGTCGCGCGCGATCTCTGGCAGCCGGTATCGCTGCGGCGCGGTGCCAGTTGCAGCAACCAGCGAGCGATCGACGAGCGCACCGAGCACATCGACCACGGCCCAATGGTCGATCGATTCGTCAGATGCCACGTCGCACGCAAGCTCGAGCGAGAAGCCACCGACGAAGGCGCCAAGCCGGCGGAACACTGTTTGCTCAGTTGGGGAGAGCAGGCCGTGGCTCCAGTCGAACGCAGCGCGCAGGGTTTGCTGGCGAGTCGGCGTGCCGCGGGCGTGGCTGCCGAGGAGTTGCAAGCGCTCGGTCAGGCGCGCGGCCAAGCCGTCGAGGCCAAGCAAGGGCAGGCGCGCGGCGGCGAGTTTGATGCCGAGCGCGAGGCCATCAAGCTCGCGGCAGAGCGCGATCACGGTGGCGGCGTTGGCATCGGTGAGCGCAAAGTGGCGGTCGGCGGCTTGCGCTTGATCAACGAAGAGCGCCACCGCACCGCAGCCTGCCGCGTCGTTGGCAGACACCGGTAACGCTGGCACTTCGAGCGCCGCGAGCCGAAAGACGCGTTCACCGTCGATGCGCAGCGGCGCTTGGCTCGTGACCAGAAGATGCACCTGCGGTGCGGCACTGGTGATGGCCAGCGCGAGGCGCGCTACAGCGTCGATCTGGTGCTCGGCGTTGTCGAGCACGAGCAGCATGTGCAGCGGCGCGAGCGCATGCACGATCGCTGCGAGCGCGCTGGCTTCGTCAACGCCAGCGCCGCTGCCAAGCCCGCCGCCAAGCGGCAGGCGCAGCGCTTGGGCGAGCGCGCTCGGGATCAGCGCGGCATCGGTGATCGGCGCGAGTTCGACCCAGGCTGCGCCGTCGCGGAAGGCAGCGCCGTTCGGCGCATGCGCATCGGCAAGCCAATGCGCGGCGGCCAGCGCCAACGCCGTCTTGCCGATGCCGCCTGCGCCGAGCAGCGTGACGACCGCGTGCTGACGCGCCTGCGCCACCAGCGCGGCGAGGTCATCGCTGCGGCCGAAGAGGGCGGTGGCGTGCGGGAGGGCGGTGAGCGGCCGGCTGTTGGGGGAGGCGGGCGGCAGTGGGGCGGGTGGCGGGAGTGCAGCGGGTGCAGCGGCGAAATATGTGGCGGATGCTGGCTGCGCGTCTTCGACCAACGTGAAGCGGTAGCCGCGCCCGGGGATCGTGGCAATCGCCTGCGGCCCGAGCAGCTTGCGCAGGTTCGACACCTGCGTTTGCAAGTTGTTTTCTTCCACGACGAGGTGCGGCCAGACGCGGTCGAGCAGCTCGTTCTTCGTCATGAGGCGGTCGCGCTGGTCGATCAACGCGAGCAGCAGGTCGAACGCGCGAGCGCCGAGCGTGGCCGGTTCGCCGTCGATCAACAACAGGCGTTCGGCGGGGCGAACCTCGAAGCGGCCGAAGCGGTGGCGGGTGGTCAAGTGGGCTCCCGGCAAATGAGTGGGCGATCTGCAAGCGGGCAGTCTGCGGATCGCAAAGAGTATTGGCGAGATGGCTGTGCCGTGCCATTCACGTGCGCCGTTTCAGGATTTTTCAGCGCGCAGCGGTTGAGGTGGGGGCTGCGTTCCAGCTTCTTTGAGGACGGGCCGGCGTGAGTGGCGCGACAGTGCAACCACACGGCGCCTCACCACGACACACCGCGCCACACCAGAGCCCCGACCCGCCAACCCCAGGAGCGCACCATGAACCACTCGTTTGACTTCACCCGCACCACCACCCGCACCGCCACCCGCACCGCAAGCCGCACGAAGATCGGCCAGATCGCCCGCCGCGTGGCCGCCTTGCTGGCCTCGGCGTTCATCACCTTCACCTTGTTTCATGAGGTCGCCATGCTCGGCGCGCCGGATCGCGCTGCCGCGGCCACCCAGTTCGCGCAAAGCACCACCCAGCTGGCGCAGGGCGCTCTAAGCATCCCCACGCGCTGAGTCACCTCTTGCGCGAATTCGCCGGCAAAGGCATGCCGGGTGGCCGCCGGCCCCCAAGGAGATCACCATGAACAGATACCTGACGACGCTGGTGCTCGCATTGGCCGCAGCGCTGACGAGCATCGTGACCGCTGCACCGCACTGCGAGCCGATGGCCGCCGCGGCGCTGGCTGCTGCGCCCGTGCGCTGCGCGCCGCAAGCCACGTGAACACCTGCTGACAGCACCACTTGCCGGGCGCCGCGCCCGCACCACAATGCATCTCACTGGCTGGCCCGCGTTCTCGGTGCATGGCCTCCCCGAGCCACCGAGGGTGCCGCCGTGTTGACTGCCTCTGAACTCATCGCCGAAGCGAGCGCGAGCCTGCATCACATGCTCAGCGAGCCCGACCAGGTTTTCGCGCTGGTGTCGTCAGCGATTGCCGTGGTGCTGGTGCTGGTGAGCTCCTTCGTCAAAACCATGATCCCGCTGCGCTGGCTGGCCGTGGGCAGCAACATCGGTTTTCTGATCTACGGCGCGCTGCACCCCGCCGTGCCGATGCTCCTGCTGCACGCGGCCTTGCTGCCGATCAACCTCTACCGCGTCGTCGAGATGATTCGCCTGACTCGGCATGTGCGGGCGGTGGCCAATGCGGGCGATTTATCGGGCATCTGGCTCAAGCCTTACATGCGGAGTGCGCGGCTGAAGTCCGGCGAAGTGTTGTTCCGCCGCGGTGACCACGCCGAGCGGCTTTACTTGCTGGCCGACGGGCAAATCGAGTTCATCGAGATCGGCCGCACGATCGGGCCCGGCACCATCTTCGGCGAGATCGCTTTCTTCTCGCCCAGCAAGCAGCGCAGGCTCACCGCCCGCTGCCTGGTTGATTGCACCGTGCTCTCAATCGACGAAAGCACGATGCGGCAGCTCTACTTCCAGAACCCGACTTTCGGCTTCGAGGTGATCGGGTTGGTGGCGGGGCGGCTTTCGGCAGACATCGAGCGGCTGCAGCGGCAGTTGGAAGAGCGCAGCCTCGATCGCGCGGAGTGACTGCAGTCATCAATCCGACGGACGCACTCGCCAATGCACCGGTGCGCATGCGCTAGCCGGTGCGACTTGCTTGCCACAAAATGCAAACGCCTCAATCCCACCCCCACGAGACTCTCCTCCATGAAAACAAAGTGCTTTTCTTCGGTCCTGCTCGCGTGCGCACTGATGCTTGCCGGGTGCGCTCAAATCTGGGGCCAGAGGGCCGTGGCCGGTGTCGTGATCGAGAGCCCAGCCGAGCAGGTTTGCACCGAGGACGGCAGGCCTTGCCGCGTGCTGGTGCATGTGACGGCCACCGAGGGCGGGCAGTGCGAGGTGACGCTGCCGGGCTTGCTCAAAGTCGCCGGCACGGGGGCAGATCGGGAGATCAACTGGATACTCGTGAACGACTCGCAGGACTACACCTTTGCGTTCAAGAAACTCAAGATCGTCAACAACGTTGGCAAGGACCCGGCGTTTCCTGAGTTCGTCAGGATCGGCATCAGCCCGAATCAGCAGTTGATTCACGCCTTCGATCGGCGCACGGTCATCGGCCGGTCATACCAGTACACGATTGAGCTCGACATGACGCGCAGTGGCGGCGCCGGCACGCCGGTCAGTTGTGGCTTTGATCCGGGGATTCACAACCTGGGTTGAGCACCTGCTGTTCATGCAGAGCGTTGCGGCTTGATTGCGCCGCTTGACCGACGAGTTGCTGAAGTTCGTCAAGGCAGCGAGCGAACTCTGACCCCGCCGGCAGGGCCGATGCGGCCGTGAGCTCCTGGACCTCCAGCAAGGTCGCACGAGCAGCGGCTTCGTTGCCTGCCATGTGTTCGGCCTGACCGCGGCGGCACAAAAGCAAAGCCCGTGTTGGCAGCGCTGCGTCGTCACCAAGGGCCATGGTGCCGGCAGCAAAGCTGGCCCGAGCTTCGTTGTGGCGGCCGAGCTTGGCGAGCAGCCATCCCATGTAGCCATGAATCTCGGCCTCGGTACGGCGATCGGATGTGGTCGTCACGATCGCCAGTGCCTCGGCGTGCCAACCGAGCGCTTCATCGAGTTGGTGTTCAGCGCTCTCGACCAAACCGAGATTGCAAAGCACGATGCTCTCCAGGCGAACATGCCCCAACTCGCGCGACAGCCGCAGAGCCTCGGTCAAGTGCAGGCGCGCCTCGTCATGGCGTCCTTGATCGAGGTGAACGAGTCCCAGATTGCAAAGGGTGTTGCCTTCCCAGCGGCGATCACCGCATTCGCGCGCCACGGCAAGGGCTTGATCGAAGTGCAGCCGAGCTTCATCCAGTTCACCCCGGCCAAGGTGAACCATGCCCAGATTGCCCAGCACGCCGCCTTCCCAGCGGCGGTCGCGCAATTCGCGTGCGAGCGCAAGCGCTTGTGTGTAGACAGCAAACGCATCGTCGATGCGGCCGGTTTGATCGAGCAGCGTGCCAAGGCTGTTCATCACGTTGATTTGAAATGGCTTGTTGCCAACTCGCCTGGCTTGCGCCAGCGCTTCATTGAGGTTCGCCCGCGCCTGCTCAGCTTCGCCACGAGAGGCCTGCAGATCGCCCAAGGTTCGCAGCAAATAGGCCTCGCGATCGGGGCTTGAGCCCAAGCGCGCGAAGTCGAGCCCCGCATGCACAGCCTGCAATGCGATGGCCGATTCACCGAGCAACTGATGCGCGCTGCCCGCCACCCATTCCACCGTGGCGCGTTCGGCGTCGCCAAGGCCCGGCATGGCGCGGACCACCTCCACCAAGGCCAACGCGCCGCGAAATGGCCCGCGCAGCGCGAGTGCTGCCCAAGCGCCCGCCAACGCGCCCACAGCGATGCCTGCTTGCCCTTGACTGGCCGCACGCCGGCAAGCGATCACCAAGTTGTCAGTCTCGACGCAGCGCGAGGCGATCGCAGCGCGCTCGTCCAGCCCCGCATAGTGGCTGCCGTGGCGTGCTTCGGCGGCTGCTTTGGCAGCCGGCCCGCTCGCCGGGAATCGCCCTTCGGTGCGCAGGTGCTCCGCCGCATATTCCTGCACGCTCGACAACAAATCGAACCGCTGCTCATTGACCTGCCGCACGAACGATTTGCCGAGCAGCGATTGCAGCACGTCGATCGGCCACGGCGCGTCGGGGCAGGCCGAGAGGTCGAGCACGGCTTCGGCCGCGGTGAGCGTGAAGCCGCCTTCAAACACCGAGAACTGCGCCAGCGCCGAGCGCTCGGCTTGCGACATCAAATCCCAAGACCAGTCGAACGCGGCGCGCAACGTGGCCTGGCGGTCGCTGCGGCCGCCGGTCGAGGCGAGCACCTTGAAGCGCTCGCTCATGCGTGTGAGCAGCGTGCGTGGCGGCATCACGCGCACCCGCGCCGCCGCCAGCTCAATGGCCAGCGGCAAGCCATCGAGCAAATGCACGAGCGAGGCGATGGCCGCGGTGTCTTCGGCAGTGAGGCGAAAGTCGGGGCGCGCGGCCGAGGCGCGGCGCAGGAACAGGGCTTCGCTCTCGGCTGCGTCGAGTGGCGCCAGTGCCATCACTTGCTCGCCGGCAATGCTCAGCACCTCGCGTGTGGTGACGATGAATCGAGCCTCGGTGGTGCGGTTGAGCCAGCGCCCGATCGTGGCCTCGGCATGCCGCGCGACTTGCTCGAAGTTGTCAAGGATCACGAGGCAGACGCCGCGGCCAACGATCGCGCTGCCGAGCTGCGCGGCTGGGTCGGCGGCGCCGAGCGGCACATCGAGCCCTTGCGCCACGGCGTGGAAGATGCCGTCGAGCGTGCGGGCCTGAGAGAGATCGCAAAACCACACGCCGCCGGGATAGTCGCCAAGCCAGGTCCAGCCGAAGCGCTGCGCGAGCCGGCTCTTGCCGGTGCCGGCAATGCCCAGCAGCGAGACCAGGCGCGCGCCAGTCTCGAAGCGCTGCGTGAGTTCGCGCATGGCGTGTTGCCGGCCGATGAAGCCATCAAGCTCCGCGGGCAGGCTGTGGCGCAGCTCGCGCATCGGCACCCAAAGGTCGTTTTGGCGCAGCACGCGCCAGCCTTTGGCGTTGTCGGGCGGCGGCCTGGATGGGGTTTTGTCGTCGTGGAGTTCGAACAGCTCGATCGGCTCTTCCAGGCCTTGCAAGCGCCAATGGCCATGGCTTTGCAGTGACCACGCGCCTCGGCCGATCGCGTGGCGTGCTTCAGCGGTGAGCAAGGTTTGGCCGCCGAGGGCGAGCGACATCACACGCGCTGTCGTCGGCTTGGCAAGGCCTTCGACTTCGAGCGGCTTGGCGCCCCAGGCGACGTCAGCGGGCGAGTTTTCGCGCGTGATCAGCGGGCCAACGTGCAGGCCCGCGCGCGCCTGCAGTGGCACGCGCAAGGCGGCAATCGCGCGGTGGTAGGCCACGGCAAATGCCACGGCATCGGCGGCATCGGTGAAGAGGAGAAGGAAGCCATCGCTCTTGTCGATTTCACGGCCGCGCCACTGCCGCAGCAGATCGCGCGCGACGCGGTCGTGAGCTTCCCAAAGTGCGGCCATGGCGGCGTCGCCAAGCTGTTGCGACAGGCGAGTGCTGTCGACGATGTCAGTCTGCAACAAGGCGGGGTGTTGGCTCATCGGGCACCGGTGGGCACAAGACGAAGAAGCGCAGGCGCGAAGCCTCGCTGACTCTAGCCGATAAGCCCGCCGCGCGGCGACGGCGCTACGCTCAGCGGCCGAGCCCAATCCATTCACGAACGGAGAGACCGATGACGATCACGATTCGCCGCACCACGCCGGCTGACGCCGCGGCCATCGCACGCATCTTCAGAGAGCCGCAGGTCTACGCGGGCTTGATGCAGCTGCCGTATGTTGACGAAGCAGCCACGTTTGCTCGGCTCACCGAATCGTGTGCGCCGGGCAAGCTCGATCTGCTGCTTTCAGCCGAGCTCGACGGCGACCTGGTCGGCTCATCCGGCCTGCACCCATCGGGCATTGCACTGCGGCGGCGCCATGCGATGACGCTCGGCATTTCGGTGGCGCCCGAGGTGCAGGGGCAGGGCGTTGGCTCGGCGTTGATGGCGGCCATGTGCGAGTACGCCGATCGCTGGATGGGCACGCTGCGCATGGAACTCACCGTTTTCACCGACAACGCCTCGGCGATCTACCTCTACCGCAAGTTCGGGTTCGAGATTGAAGGAACCTTCCGTGCCTACGCGATGCGCGATGGCCGCTATGCCGATGCTCACTCGATGGCGCGCCTTCACCCCGACCCGCCGCAAGTGCCGCGGTGAGGCGGGCGGCGCGTCAGGCGGCCGGCGCCCAGAACACGGCGAACCAGCCTTGCGGATCGCACCAGTGCTGGCCGGCGCCGAAGCCGGCATCGGCCAGCAGGTTGGCAAACCGCGCCGGCGTGTACTTGTGCGAGTTCTCGGTGTGAATGCGCTCGCCAGCCGCAAAGTGGCGCTCGCCGCCGGGCCAAGTGACGGTCAGCGGCTGCCGCGCTTCCAGGTGCATTTCGATGCGCGCATCCGCAGCATTGAAGAACGCCACATGGCGCCACTGCTGCGGCTGGAAATCGCTGCCGATCAAGGCGTTGAGGTGGCGAAGCAAATTGAGGTTGAACGCCGCAGTGACGCCGAGCGCGTCGTCATACGCAGGCTCAAGAATCGTCGCTGGCTTGACCAAATCAACGCCGATCAACAAGCCGCCGCCATCGGCCCGTGAGCGCACGCGGCGCAAGAACGCCAACGCCTCGGCGGGTGTGAAGTTGCCGATGCTGGAGCCGGGGTAGAAGAACACTGGCGCGGTGCAGTCGATGCCGGCGGGCAGGTCGAGCGCACGAGAGAAATCCATGCCCACACCGGTCATCTCGATCTGCGGATGCTCGCGCTGCACGTGGCGCAGCGAGTCGCGCAGAAAGTCGACCGAGATATCGACCGCAACATATCGCTTCGGTTCAAGCAGCGGGAAGAGCTGCGCTGCCTTTGCGCAGTTGCCCGCGCCGAGATCGATCACCGAGCCGCCGATGCCGGTGCACTGCGCCATGTCAGCGCCGAAGGATTTGAAGATCGACGCTTCGGTGCGCGTCGGGTAGTACTCGGGCAGCTCGGTGATGGCCTCGAAGAGCTTGGAGCCGAGTTGGTCATAGAAGAACTTGGGCGATGCGCTGGCGGCCTTTTGCATCAACGCATCGCGCGCCGCAGCACGCTCGGCGGCCGCGTCGTTCAGGGTCGCGAGGTGGGTTTGAATGAATCGGGGCGTGCGGTTGGTGTTCATGGCGTTCGGCGGGGAGGGCGACTCGCGAACCGTGACGGGCGCGAGAGTGCGTGGGCTGATGTGAGACTTGGTGTGGGTCTAGATTTGAGGCGCACCTTAACTCGGCTTTCAACAAAGTGCAGCGCTCAGGTCCTATCTCCGCACGCCGCGGCGGGCTCTCGGCCGAGCGCCATTGCGCGGCAGGGGGCACAAAGCCTCGGCGTGATAATCGCCGCCTCGCGATGACGGGCCGGAGCACACCATGAACAAGCTGGACGAGCGCATGCACAACACGCGCAACCTTTGCAGGCGCGAGCGCTTGTTTTTGGCGGGAGCCGTGTTGTGAGCGGCCCGGTGCAGATCGGCTTTTCGATCAATGAAATCCTGTTCCTCGCCACGATGGCCACTGGCGCTTGCTGGGTGGCTTGGCGCATCAAGCTCAAGCGCGCGGTGGCCCCGATCGAGAAGAAGCCGCTTTGGGTGAGCTTTGGGGCCGAGCTCTTCGTGGTGGCGGCGCTGATGTTCAGCTGCCGCGTTGCAGTGGCCGATTGGCCCAAAGTGCCTTCGAGCTCGATGGAGCCCACCTTGCGCATTGGCGACTATCTGCTCGTCAATCACCTCGCTTATGGCCCGCGCTTGCCGTTCACCAACACCGCCATCAACTTTGGCAAGCCGCAGCGCGGTGATGTGGTTGTGTTCCGCTTCCCGCTCGACGTTTCGCAGTTCTACGTGAAGCGATTGATCGGCATGCCGGGCGATGTGGTGAGCTTCAAAGACGGCACGGTCAGCATCAACGGTGCGCCGGCTGACGTGAAGATCGTGGGCGAGGGCACCGAACCCGGCACGCTCGCCGAAGACCGCGGCCAGTGGCTGCTCGATGAAACGCTTGCCGGCCGCAGCCACACCGTGAAGGTCAACCCGTTCGTGCAAGGCCGGCTCGGCATTGAAGGCATGGCCACGCATTGCCAGACGCAGCGCGCCGGTGAGTGGCAATGCACCGTGCCCGCGGGCCAGTACCTGATGCTCGGCGACAACCGAGACAACTCATCAGACTCACGCGTTTGGGGCTTCTTGCCGCAGGCCGAGGTTTACGGCAAGGCCGTTCGCGTCTTGTTCAACCTCTCCGATTGGTCGCGGTTCTGGAAGGCGCTTTGATGGCCGAGCGCCTTGATCTTGCGGGCAAGCATGTGGTGCTCGGTCTCTCGGGTGGCATTGCTTGCTACAAATCTGCCGAGCTCGTGCGCGCCTTGGTGAAGGCCGGTGCGAGCGTTCAGGTGGTGATGAGCACCGCGGCCGAGCAGTTCATCACCGCGGTCACGATGCAAGCGCTCTCGAACCGAACGGTTCACACCGATCAGTGGGATGCGCGCGCGCCCAACAACATGGCGCACATCAACTTGACGCGCGAGGCCGATGCAGTGCTCATCGCGCCGGCCAGCGCCGACTTCATCGCCAAGCTCGCGCACGGCCATGCGGATGATCTGCTCAGCCTCATGTGCCTCGCGCGGCCGGCCGACCGCTGCCCGCTGCTCGTAGCCCCGGCGATGAACCGCGAGATGTGGGCGCACCCCGCGACGCAGCGCAACCTTGCGCAACTGCGCGCCGATGGCGCCACCGTGCTCGGCCCCGGCAGCGGCGATCAAGCCTGCGGCGAGGTGGGCGATGGGCGCATGCTGGAGCCTGCCGAGTTGCTGGCCGATCTGGTGGCGTTCTTTCAACCGAAGTCATTGCTCGGCAAGCACGTGCTGATCAGCGCTGGCCCGACCTTCGAGCCGATCGACCCGGTGCGCGGCATCACCAATTTGTCGAGCGGCAAGATGGGCTTTGCCATCGCCCGCGCCGCAGCTGAAGCCGGCGCCGTGGTCTCACTCGTGGCCGGCCCCGTGCATTTGCCAACGCCGCGCGGCGTTCGCCGTGTTGACGTGGGCACCGCCAAGCAGATGTTCGATGCCATTCTTCCGTTGGCGGCGCAGCACGATGTCTTCATCGCCACCGCCGCCGTTGCCGATTGGCGGCCCGCTGCGCTCTCGCCGCACAAGATCAAGAAGAACGGCAACCGCGTGCCGCCGAGTTTCGAGCTGGTCGAAAACGCTGACATTCTTGCTGCCGTGGCCGCACTCGATGCACCACCTTTTTGCGTTGGCTTCGCAGCCGAAAGCCAAGACTTGCTCAAACACGCTCGCGACAAGCTCGAACGCAAGCGCGTACCGCTCGTCGTTGGCAACCTGGGGCCCGCAACGTTCGGCCACGACGACAACGCGCTCACGCTGGTCGATGCCCAAGGCCACCGCGACTTGGCCCGGGCCGACAAGCTCACGCTGGCGCGCGAATTGATCGCTGAGATCGCGCTGCGGCTCGGCGCTGCAACTGTTTGAAACCGACATGACCCGAATCGACATCAAAGTGCTCGACCCGCGCATCGCCGAAGCGATGCCAACCTACGCCACGCCCGGCAGCGCCGGCCTCGACTTGCGCGCCTGCCTGGCCGAGCCGCTGGTGCTGGAGCCCGGCGCCACGGTGTTGATTCCCACCGGATTGGCGATCCACATTGCCGACCCGGGCTTGGCAGCGATGATCTTGCCGCGCTCTGGCCTGGGCCACAAGCACGGCATCGTGCTCGGCAACTTGGTCGGCTTGATCGACTCCGACTATCAAGGGCCGCTGATGGTCAGCTGCTGGAACCGCAGCCAGGCTGCGTTCACTGTGCAGCCGATGGAGCGAATCGCGCAGCTGGTGATCGTGCCGGTGGTGCAAGCCAGCTTTCGCGTGGTGACGGACTTCGATGCGTCTGACCGCGGCATCGGCGGCTTCGGCTCGACGGGCCGCGGCTGAGGCGGTTTCTCATGCGCGCGCTTGCCTAGAGAAGCGCTTACTTAGAGAAGCGCTTTCCCAGCGAAACAATTGCTCAGGCGCTCAGTGCAGCTGCGGTGGCACCGAGCTCGCCGTGTTCATCACCGTGAAAACCGGCTCGCCGACGCTTGAGGCCTCGACTTCGTCGTCAGTCGCAGCGCGCACATCGATCACCTTCAACTCGAGCCGCAACGCGATGCCGGCGAGTGGGTGATTGCCGTCGAGCACGATGTGCTCGGGGTAAGCCTCGGTGACGGTGTAGATCGCGTCGGCGCGCAGGCCTTCGGTTGTGGCGCCGGGCGGGACGCCGTCGAACTGCATGCCGACTTCGATCGACTCTTCAGCGCCTTCAAAAATGGAGCGCGGTTCGAAGAAAACGAGTGCGGGGTCGTAGTCGCCGAAGGCATGTTCGGGCTCAAGGTGAAGCGTGGTCTCGAAGCCGGTGGTCTGGCCGATCAGGGCTTCTTCAACGCGGGCGAGAAGGTCATCGCCACCACAGAAGAATTCGACCGGCTCGGTCAGTTCGTCGATCAGCTGGCCTTGGGTGTCTTGGAGTCGCCAGGTCAGGCTGACGACGCACGGGGATGTGATTTGCATCGAATAATCATCGCACAACAAACTCCAAGAAAAGCCGATGGACATCACCTTGCCAACCCCGCTGCTCGGCGGCTTGTCGCCCGCGCAATTCATGCGTCGGCATTGGCAAAAGAAGCCCTTGCTGATTCGCCAAGCGGTGCCCGGTGGCATTGACTTGATCGACCGCAGCGCACTCTTTGAATTGGCCTCAAACGACGCGGTTGAATCACGCTTGATCACCGCTGCCGATGGCCGCTGGAAGATGCGCCAAGGCCCGCTTGCACGCCGCGCCTTGCCACCGCTTGCGCGCGTTGGCTGGACTCTGCTGGTGCAAGGCCTCGACCTCCATCTGCCTGAAGCACACGAGCTGCTCGCGCGCTTTCGCTTCGTGCCCGATGCGCGGGTTGACGACCTGATGCTCTCCTACGCGAGCGATGGCGGAGGCGTCGGCCCGCATGTGGATTCGTACGATGTGTTTTTGCTGCAGTCAAAGGGCCGCCGGCGATGGCGCATCGGCAAGCTCCGTGAAGGCACCGATGACGAAGCGCTCTTGCCGGACATGCCGCTGAAGATCCTCGCGAACTTCACGCCGAGCGAGGAGCATTTGCTTGAAGCGGGCGACATGCTCTATCTGCCGCCCGGCTGGGGCCACGATGGCGTGGCCGAGGGTGAATGCATGACCGCGTCGATCGGCTTTCGCGCGCCGCCCGCGGCCGAGCTGGGCCGCGAGTTGCTGCAGCGCTTGATTGACGACGCCGAGGAGTCTGATCGCCCGCGCCTCTACCGCGATCCGAAGCAAACCGCGACGGCCGAGCCCGGGCGCATTCCGGCAGCGCTGCAGGCCTTTGCGAGCGATGCAGTCACGGCATTGCTGCGCGATCCGCATGCACTCGCTTGCGGGCTCGGCGAACTGCTGAGCGAGCCGAAGCCCAGCGTTGAATTCGTGCCAGGTGACGCGCTGCCGCCCGGCGCCGGCGTCTGCCTCGACCGCCGCACGCGCATGGCCTATGACGACCGCTTCGTGTTCATCAACGGCGAGTCGTTTCGCGCAGCCGGCCGCGATGCAACACTGATGCGCCGCTTGGCCGATGTGCGCATGCTGGCCGCGCATGAGCTCGTCAAATTGAGCCCTGACGCGCAGGAGTTGGTCGGTGATTGGGTGCTTGCCGGATGGTTGCAAGCGCAGGCCGACTGACCTCGGCCCAGGCATTGTCACAAGGAGGAGGCGCGATGTCCGATGACACATTCCAGATCAACGGCCGGACTGCCTTTCACGATACTTTGCGCGCCGGCTTTGCCGAGGCTGCCGCAAGCGGTTGTGCAGCACTTTGGCTCTGCGACCCGGACTTCGCCGATTGGCCTCTGGGTGAGCGGGGCGTGGTCGAGTCACTGTCGGCATGGGTCGCGTCGCGGCGGCGCTTGACGCTCGTCGCGGGCGATTTCAATGAGGTCGTGAGGCGCCATTCGCGGTGGGTTGCCTGGCGGCAAGCCTGGACGCATGTGGTTGATTGCCGCAGCAACCCTGAAATGCTCGACAACGAGCTACCGACCCTCTTCATCGCCTCGGATTTGCTGGCCATGCACTTGGTTGACCGCGTGCACCACCGTGGGACATTGCAGCGTGGCGCGTCGGCTGTGCAGAAGTGTCGCGACACAATTGATGCAGTTTTGCAACGATCGGTTGAGGCCTTCCCCGCCACGACCGCCGGCCTCTAGGGAAAGCCCGTGAGCTGGCTATAATTTCAGGCTAGGTTACTGGGGTGATTGCCCCATGCCTTTGAGACGCTGGGGCTCTGCGATCACGGAGGGTTCCCACACTGACAGCCATCGCCAGAACCCCCCTATAAATTGAGGACACACATGAACAAGACGCTTCTGATCGCTTCCATCGTCGCCGCCGTTGCCCTGGCCGCCTGCGGCAAGAAAGAAGAAGCTCCTGCGGAAGCTGCAGCTTCGGCCGCCGCTGCACCGATGGTGGCTGAAGCCGCTTCTGCCGCTGCCTCCGCTGTTGACACCGCTGCCTCGGCCGCCATGGACGCCGCCTCGAGCTCGATGGACGCTGCTTCCGCCGGTGGCGCCGCTGCTGCCGATGCAATGAAGGACGCCGCTGGCAAAGCTGCTGACGCCGCCAAAGACGCTGCTGGCAAGGCCGCTGACGCCGCCAAGGACGCTGCTGGCAAGGCTGCCGACGCTGTGAAGAAGTAATTCAAACCATCGCGTCTCGACGCTGCTAAAAAGCCGCCTTCGGGCGGCTTTTTCATTGGTGAACTTCTTAAATGAAGTTTGTTGATCAATGGTGCCGCTGAGAGCCTTTCGTTGCCGCGTCAAAGCCCCAACCAAGGCGTGCCACGAACCGGGTCGGCGATGACAACCTCATCGTCGCCGCACATCGGCAGCAACGCCCCGCGCACCAGCTCGATGCGGTTGTTCTGCTCACTCAGGTGCGCCGCAACCACGTGCTTCAAACCGGCATGCATGACCGCCTCAAGGATTTGCGCAGCGGTGTCGTTTGCGAGGTGGCCGTAGGCGCCGCCAATGCGGACTTTCAGCGATGGCGGGTAACGCGATGCGGCCAGCAAGTTGCGGTCGTGGTTGCACTCAAGCAACAAGGCGTTGCAGCGCTGCAGATTCGCTAAGAGATGAGCGGTGATCGAGCCGGCGTCGGTCAGGATGCCGAGCGTGGCGGCACCATCGGACACTCGCAATTGCAGAGGCTCCGCCGCATCGTGGGCCACGGTGTAAGGGTGCAGTTCCAATGCGCCGACCGAGATCGTTGCGCCATCGCGTGCGAAGCAGAGCAAAGGCCCGAGATCGGGCTCGCCAATTGCGCGCCAAGTGCCGCGGCTCATCCACAGGGGTATGGCGTGGCGCCGTGCGAGGCTGACGGCGCAGCCGATGTGATCGCCGTGCTCGTGGGTGATGAAGACGGCGTCGATGTCCGCCGGCGTGGCCCCGGCACGCGCCAGTCTCGACTCGAACTCTTTCAGCGAGAAGCCGCAATCGACGACGACGCGGCTGGTGCGGCCGCCGCTGCGCGACTCGATCACTGAGGAGTTGCCCCCGCTGCCGCTGCCCAAGCTGCAAAAGCGCATCATCGGCGCGCCTTTGCCGCTGCCGCGCTTATTTCAGCTCGTCGAGCAGCATCGCGGTGATGCGTTTGCCGGCATCGCCGGTTTCAGCTGCGCCTTGGCTGTTGAGCACCGTCACCACGCAAGCCTCGCCTTCAGCCTTGACCGAGACGCGGTAGCGCGCCGGGCCGCCGAGTTCGTCTTTCTTGCCGAAGCTGAAGAGCTTTGAGAAGAAGCCTGGTTCTTCCTTGCCAGCGAGCTTCGGATCGACATAGCGAACAAAGTAGAGGCCTTGGGCACGGTCGCGGTCTTCAACCGTGAAGCCGCTCCGATCGAGGGCCAGGCCGACCCGGCGCCACGCGCGGTCGAAGTTGTCATCGACCTGCACCACGGCTGTGGCGCGGCCCGAGAGCATGCGCGCACGCGCCTGCGTGCTCGGTGCTGCAGCCACCGCAGAGCTCGCAACTTCTTCTTTCGCGCCGAGCTTGATCATCAATCGTGAGAGCAATTCGCCTTCGAGCTGCGGGTCGCTCGGGCGAGCCTGCCAGACCGTCGATTCCTTGCGCTCGCCCACATAGGTTTCAACCATGCCGCGGTGGCTGATGTAGATCTCGCTGCCAGCGCTCCCGGAGGCGCGCTCGACGCGGGTTCGGAACTTGTCGCGTTCGCCGGTCGAATAGGCTGAGTCGAAGATTTTGCCCACGCTGTTGCGGATGATGTCGTTCGAGAGCTTCGCGCGGTTCTCGGCCCAGTCTGTTTCCATCACGCCGACAGCGGCCTGGTCTTGCACGAGGATGAAGCCGCGTTCCTTCCAGAAGGCTTCGAGCTGCGGCCACAACTGCTCGGGCGTGAGCGACGTCTTGAGCCAGCGCTCGTTGCCGAGGCGCTCGATGCGCAAGTCGCCAACGGCCGCCGGCGCAACGGTGACTGGCGTCTGCGGCGTGCCGACCGCGGCAACGGCAGCACCCGATTGGAATGCCGCTGCGCTGACCGAGCCGCTCGCCGGCTGCTGGTAGCGAGAGTCCCGCGAGAGTTGGGTGAGATCGGGCGGGACGTCGAGCCCCGGCGTCTTGGCGCTGGAGCTGCGGTAGTCGAGCTTGTCGCCGCTGACCAAGTTTTCAACGGTGGAGCAAGCGGTCAGCCCGAAGGTCATTCCGAGGGCAAGTGCGAGCAACGCGGATTGACCCGCAGCGATGGAACTGGAACGGATCACGGGCAGCATCTCCAAAGGGGGCGGGTTCGATGGCGGGGTTGAGGGCTGATGAGGCCACCGCCATCTGACGCGCTATTCACGCGCGTCTGTGTCATGGGTTTTCTCACGCGTCATTCGTAACGAGGCCAGCCTCGCGCAGCGCGCGGCCGACGCGTTCTTGGCCAGCCGCCGTCAACTCGGTGATCGGCAGGCGCAAGGCCGCGCCGCACAGGCCCAGGCGCTGCATTGCCCACTTGGTCGGCGCTGGGCTGGGCTCGCAGAAGAGGCTCGTGTGAATGGGCAGCAACTGCAGATGAATCGCAGTGGCGCGGCGCACATCACCGGCGATGGCGGCAGCGCACAAGTCATGCATTGCACGCGGTGCAATGTTGGCCGTCACGCTCACGTTGCCGTGGCCGCCGAGCAGCATCAATGCGACCGCGGTGGCGTCGTCGCCGGAGTAAATCGAGAAGCCTTTGGGTGCATGCTTGATGAGCATGCACGCCCGCTCGATGTCGCCCGTGGCTTCCTTGATGCCGACGATGCCAGGCACTTGGGCCAGGCGCAGCGCGGTCTCGGGTTGCATGTCTGCGACGGTGCGGCCGGGCACGTTGTAGAGCACCATCGGCAAATCAACCGCTTCGGCGATGGCCTTGAAGTGCCGGTACATGCCTTCTTGCGACGGCTTGTTGTAGTAAGGCACGACCGAGAGGCTGCAATCGGCGCCGACCTCTTTCGCATAACGCGTGAGGTTGATGGCTTCGGCGGTCGAGTTGCCGCCCGCGCCCGCCATGATGGGTACGCGGCCGCGCGCATGTTCGACCGCCACGCGGATGATCTCGCAGTGTTCTTCGACCGAGACCGTCGGCGATTCGCCGGTGGTGCCGACGACGCCGATGCAGTCTGTGCCTTCGGCGATGTGCCAGTCGATCAAGCGGCGCAAACTGTCGAAATCGACGCGGCCGTCTTCATGCATCGGCGTGACCAGCGCCACGATGCTGCCAACGATTGGGTTCATGGTTCTTCCTGTCAAGCGCGGGAGTTTAACTGCCTGAACTTGGCCCCTCAGGGCGGCAGAAGGTGGCGTGGCGGAAGCGTGGCCGGGCCTGTTGTGGCGGGCTCGCGCACCGCCACGAGACGCTGCACGAAGCGGCCGGTGGCACTCGACAAGCCGCCTTCGAAACCGCCCTCGAACCCGCCCTCGAACCCGCCTTCGAACCCGTCCTCGAAAGCGACCACGCGCAGGCCTTGCGCGGCGCGCAGCAGTTCGGCCGGCTGCAGCAAGAAGTTGGGGTTCGAAGGCTTGCCGATGGTTTGTTGGCCTTCTGCAAAGGTCTCAAAAATCAGCACGCCACATTCGGCAACGCTTTCCACGCAAGTCGCCAGCAAAGGGCGCCACAAGTAGTTGGTCACGATCACTGCGTCAAACACGCGGCCAGGCCATGGCCACGGGCCGGCTTCGATGTCGCACACCGGGAGTTCGGCCAAGCCTTGCAGGCTGCGCAAGGCCTCGGCATCTCGATCGATGCCGGTGACCTTGCACCCGCGTTCGACAAACCAGCGCAGATGGCGGCCTGAACCGCAGGCCACGTCGAGCACACGGGCATCCCGCGCGACGAGGTGCGACCAGCGCTGCACCCAGCGCGACGGCGTCATCTGTTGCATGAGTTCACGCGTGTGCGGTCAACAGCGAGAAGCCAACGCCACGGCGAATGCCCATGGCGCACGGCGGTCGTCACGCGGCGCTGGCCGCAGTGAGCTGCGTCAGCGCATCGGCATCGAGCGTGAGGTGCGTGGCGGCCACCAAGCCTTCGAGCTGGGCGATCGAGGTGGCGCTCGCGATCGGTGCCGTGATGCCCGGCTGCACCATCTGCCAAGCCAGCGCCACTTGGGCTGGCGTGCTGGCGGTGCGCGCGGCCACCGCATCGAGCGCGGCGAGGATGCGCAGACCGCGTTCGTTCAAATACTTCGCCATGCCCTGGCCGCGTTGGCTTTTGCCGAAGTCGTTGGCGCTGCGGTACTTGCCAGTCAAAAAGCCCGAGGCCAGCGCATAGAAGTTGATGACGCCGACTTGGTTGTCCACGCAAACCGCTTGCAACTCGTCTTCGAACACGGCGCGGTCAGAGAGGTTGTAGAGCGGCTGCAAACTTTCATAGCGCGGCAGGCCCTGCTCGCGGCTGATGTTCAACGCTTCTTGCAATCGCGCGGCTCTGTAGTTGGACGCGCCGATCGCCCGCACCTTGCCCGCCTTGATCAGCTCGGCATACGCGCCCAGCGTTTCTTCGAGCGGCGTGGCCTCGTCGTCGCGGTGTGATTGATAGAGGTCGATCACATCGGTCTGCAAGCGAGTGAGTGAATCCTCAACCGCGCGGCGAATGTAGGCCGCCGATAGGCCGGTTTTGCTCGGCGCGAGCTCCATGCCGACCTTGGTGGCGAGCACGACTTTGTCGCGCTTGCCGCTGCGCTTGAGCCACTTGCCGATGATCGTCTCTGACTCGCCGCCCACATGGCCGGGCACCCAGACGGAATACATGTCGGCGGTGTCGATGAAGTTCATGCCGGCGTCGACCCAGGCGTCGAGCAAGCTGAATGATGTGGCCTCGTCGACCGTCCATCCGAAGACGTTGCCACCGAAGGCGAGCGGTGAAACCTGCAGGCCGGATCGGCCGAGTTGACGCATGTTCATGAGGGCTCCAGTGCGTTGGTAGCGGTCATTTTGCGCGCTCCTAGAATCCGCCGCCATGTCACCCAAGCAAAGCAACAAACCCGCCGCCACCTATGGCGAAGCCTCGATCCGCGTGCTCAAAGGCCTTGAGCCAGTCAAGCAGCGGCCGGGCATGTACACCCGCACTGACAACCCGCTGCACATCATTCAAGAGGTGATCGACAACGCGGCCGACGAAGCACTCGCCGGCCACGGCAAGCGCATCGATGTGACCATGCACGCCGATGGCTCGGTGAGCGTGGAAGACGACGGCCGCGGCATTCCGTTCGGCTTGCATCCAGAAGAGAAAGTGCCGGTGGTTGAGATCGTCTACACGCAGCTGCACGCCGGCGGCAAGTTCGACAAAGGTGCTGGCGGCGCCTACAGCTTCTCGGGCGGCTTGCACGGCGTGGGTGTGAGTGTGACCAACGCGTTGAGCCGGCGGCTCGATGTGACGGTGTACCGCGAAGGCCAAGTGGCCACGATCGGCTTTGCGGGCGGCGATGTGGTGCAGCCGCTCGCTTTGCGCAAAGGCATGGCCGGCGACCGCAAGACAGGCACCACCGCGCGCGCCTGGCCCGACTCGGTCTACTTCGAAAGCGTTGATCTGCCGAAGGCCGAGCTCGCGCATTTGCTGCGCAGCAAAGCGGTGCTGATGCCGGGCGTGACGGTCACGCTCACGACCGAGAAGACCGGTGACAAACAGACCTGGCTTTTCAAAGGCGGCCTGCGCGATTACCTTTCTCAAACCCTGAACGCCGACCCGGTGATTCCGCTCTTCGAAGGCGAGCGTTACGCCACCGAATCGGAAACCGACAACTTCGCCGAAGGCGAGGGCGCCGCTTGGTGCGTGGCCTTCACCGACGAAGGCTCGCCGGTTCGCGAAAGCTATGTGAACCTGATCCCGACTGTTGCCGGCGGCACGCACGAGTCGGGCCTGAAGGACGGGCTCTTTGGCGCCGTCAAAGGCTTCATCGACTTGCACAGCTTGCTGCCCAAGGGTGTGAAGCTGATGCCTGAGGATGTGTTCTCGCGTGCGAGCTTCGTGCTCTCGGCCAAGGTGCTCGACCCGCAGTTCCAGGGCCAGATCAAAGAGCGGCTCAACTCGCGTGATGCGGTGCGCTTGGTGTCGCTCTGCGTGAAGCCTTCGCTCGAACTCTGGTTGAACCAGCATGTCGACTTCGGCAAGAAGCTGGCTGAGCTCGTGATCCGCCAAGCGCAAACGCGGCAACGCGCTTCGCAGAAGGTCGAGAAGCGCAAAGGCTCTGGCGTGGCCGTGCTGCCAGGCAAGCTCACCGATTGCGAGAGCCGCGATCTGAGCCTCAACGAACTCTTCCTGGTCGAGGGTGATTCAGCAGGCGGCAGCGCCAAGATGGGCCGCAACAAGGAAACGCAGGCGATCCTGCCCTTGCGCGGCAAGGTGCTCAATGCGTGGGAGGTCGAGCGCGACCGCCTCTTTGCGAACAACGAAATTCACGACATGGCGGTGGCGATCGGGGTTGACCCGCACCCCGCCGGGCCGTATGCGGAGGGTCAGGCGCCCGATCTGTCCGGCTTGCGCTACGGCAAGGTCTGCATCTTGAGCGACGCTGACGTCGACGGCTCGCACATCCAAGTGCTGCTGCTGACCTTGTTCTTTCGCCACTTTCCGCGGCTCATCGAGACGGGGCATGTCTACATCGCCAAGCCGCCGCTCTTTCGTGTTGATGCGCCGGCACGCGGCAAGAAGCCTGCCGCCAAGATCTACGCCCTTGATGAAGGCGAGCTCGCCGCCACGCTGGACAAGCTCCGCAAAGAGGGCGCGCGCGAAGGCGCCTGGAGCATCAGCCGATTCAAAGGCTTGGGCGAGATGAACGCCGAGCAGCTCTGGGACACCACGCTCAACCCCGACACGCGGCGCTTGTTGCAAGTCGAGTTCGAGGCCCTCGGCTTTGTGGCGACCACCGAGGCGCTCACTCGCTTGATGGGCAAGGGCGAGGCACAGTCGCGGCGCGATTTGATGGAGCTACACGGAGACGCGATCGAAATCGACGTTTGATCCCATTTGAAACACTTTGTTTCCGTGTCAGATTACTCGTGATCGCAGGGATTGACGCAGCGCCGATGCGTCTGACAGAGTCAATCCCTTCACAAACGCTCACGGAGTAAGCATGAATTTGCACAAGCAGGCTCGCGTTGTCTCGGCAGCACTCCTCGCCGCAGCAACGCTGTCGCTCGGAACCGCGGCCACCGCCGCGCAACCGGCGGCACGGACGAAGGCGCTGACCGCCGCGCAGCTGAAGGCGCAGGACAAGGTTCGTGTGGTCATCTCGTTTCGGTCTGGTGCGGGTGTTGCCGGGCGCAGCGCCGTGGCTGCCGCGGGCGGGCGCACAGTGGTCGATCTGGCCGAGGTGAACGCAGTTGCCGTGGAACTTCCGCGCAGGGCGCTCAGCCTGCTGCACAAGAGCAAGCATGTGGAATCAGTCGAGGAAGACGTGGTCCGCCATGTGATGGGCAGCGTTGCCAGGGGCGCCTCGGCCAAGCCGATGGTGGCCAGCGGGCCGCAGGTCGTGCCCTACGGCATCACGATGGTTCAAGCCGATCAGCTGCCCGATTCGCTCGCCTCGAACCGCAAGCTCTGCATCATCGACTCCGGCATCGACGCCTCTCACGAAGACCTCGCCGGCCTCACGCTCGACGGCGTCAACTACAGCGGCTCGGGCGAGTGGTACACCGATGAAGACGCGCACGGCACGCACGTGGCCGGCACCATCGCGGCCGTTAACAACACCGTGGGCGTGGTCGGCGTGATGCCGAACAAGCAGATCAGTCTCTACATCGCCAAGGTGTTCGATGCCACGGGCAGCGCAGAGAACTCCATCGTCGATCAGGCCGTGCTGGCTTGCATTCGGGCCAAGGCCAACGTGATCAGCATGTCGCTCGGTGGCGGCAGCCCGACCTTCGTTGAGAAACGCATCTACAAGCTCGCCGCTGATCGCGACATCCTCGTTGTGGCCGCAGCCGGCAACGACGGCACGAACACCGTTTCGTTCCCGGCGGGCTATGCGGATGTGTTGTCGGTCGCGGCGATCGACTCGACCAAAACCGTCGCGTCGTTCTCGCAGTTCAACAAGGATGTCGAACTCGCTGGCCCGGGTGTCAGCGTCTTGTCGACCGTGCCGCTGGGCAGCCAGACGGCGGCCTCGCTTGCTGTGGGCACTTCGACCTACAGCGTCCAGCCCATGACCGGTTCACCGAAGACCTCGGCCACCGGCGTGCTGGCCGATTTCGGCTTTGGTGACACGCCAGTTGCCGGTTCGATGACGGGCAAGGTGTGCTTGATCTCGCGCGGCAATATCTCGTTTGCGATCAAGGTGCAGAACTGCGAATCGAGTGGCGGTGTGGGCGCGGTGATCTACAACAACACGACCGGCGATCTGCTCGGAACCTTGGGCGATACCGTCACCGGCATCCCATCGATCGGCGCATTGCAAGCCGATGGGGCAACGATGCTCGGGCAAGTCGGCCAGTCGACCACCGTCTCGGTGTTTGCATCGACCGACAACTACGCCTACTTCAGCGGCACCTCGATGGCCACGCCGCATGTCTCGGCAGTGGCGGCACTCGTGTGGAGCTACTTCCCGACCTGCTCGGCCGCGCAGATTCGCGCGTCGCTCGACAAGAGCGCGCAAGACCTCGGCGCGCCCGGCCGCGATATTTACTACGGCTACGGCCTCGTGCAGGCCAAGGCCACGTACGACCGCATCCAGAGCCAAGGCTGCGGCAACTGATTGATCAGCGAATGACTGCCTGAGCGTCTCGGCGCTCTGATGGCCGCCACGGGTTCTCACTGAGACCCTGGCGGCTTTTTCTTTTGGAGCGCAGCCCCGAGAAGGCCGGGCTCAAAAAACAACCAGGAGACGCGCCATGCAAGCCACGATGATGAATGTGCCCTTGTCGCTGAATCACTTGCTGGACCGCGCGGGCCAGCTCTTTGGTTCGAACACCGTCGTCTCGCGCCTGCCTGACAAATCCCTGCGCACGCACACCTACGCCGAGTACCACCGGCGCACGCGCGCCTTGGCTTCTGCGTTGCAGCAGCTCGGGCTCGCACGAGGCGACCGCGTGGCCACGCTGTGCTGGAACCACCACGCTCATCTGGAGTGTTATTTCGGCATCCCCGCGGCGGGCGGCGTGATGCACACGTTGAACTTGCGCTTGGCGGCCGATGAAATCGGCTGGATTGCCGGCAACGCACAAGACCGCGTCTTGATCGTCGACGATGTGCTGTTGCCGCTTTACCGCCAGTTTGCGCACCTGCACCACTTCGAGCACGTGATCGTGTTCCCGTTCTCTGGCGCGCCGGTGCCTGCCGGCTTCCTCGACTATGAGCAGATGCTGCTCGGAGCCGATCCCGATGGCTTCACGTATGCCGAGCACGGCGAAGACGATCCAGTCTCGATGTGCTACACGTCAGGCACCACCGGCCGGCCGAAGGGCGTGGTCTATTCGCACCGCTCGACCGTGCTGCACGCGCTCGTCGGCTGCCTCGCCGATTGCTGGCGCCTGAGTGCGGAAGACGTGGTCTTGCCCGTCACGCCGATGTTCCACGCCAACAGCTGGGGCATTCCGTATGGCGCAGTGATGATGGGCGCCAAGCTCGTCTTCCCCGGCCCGCATCTGCACCCGAATGACCTGCTCGATTTGATTCAAGCCGAGCCGCCCACCATCACTCTCGGCGTGCCAACGATCTGGATGGGCTTGATCCAGACCTACGAGCAAGCGCTCGCCACCGAGCCCGGCCGCTGGAAGCTGCCCGTGGGGTTGCGCTCCTTGGTGGGTGGCGCGGCAGTGCCCGAAGCCTTGATTCGCAAGTTTGCCAAGCACAGCGTGCACATCATGCAAGGCTGGGGCATGACCGAGACTTCGCCGCTGGCCACCGTCTCGGGGCCTGTCAACGCGCCGAGTGGTGCCGATGAAAACGAGCGCTTCCGCCGCGCCGCGATGGCCGGCGTGCGGGTGCCGCTGGTTGACCTGCGCATTCGCACCGATGACGGCACTGACGCCGCGTGGGACGGCGCATCCATGGGCGAAATCCAGGTGCGCGGCCCGTTCATCACCGGCGCCTACCACGAGGTGCCGGTGACTGATGACAAGTTCACTCCCGACGGCTGGCTGCGCACCGGCGATGTCGCAACGATCGATTCGCTCGGCTTCGTTCGCATCACCGATCGCACCAAAGACTTGATCAAGTCCGGCGGCGAGTGGATCAGCTCGGTTGATCTGGAGAACGCATTGATGGCGCACCCGGCGATTGCTGAGGCCGCGGTGATTGCCATTCCCGATGAGAAGTGGAGCGAGCGGCCGCTCGCCTGCGTGGTGTTCAAAGCCGGGCAGAATATGGCGACAGCAGCGCCCGCAGAGCTTGCAGCGCTGCTCGCACCGCACCTGCTCGCGCACGGATTTGCCAAATGGCAATTGCCCGAGCGATACGAGGTGATCGACGCGGTGCCGCGCACCTCGACCGGCAAGTTCTGGAAGGTCAAGCTGCGCGAACGCTTCCCGCGTTGATCACCGCGCGCTAGTTGCCTCAAGCTGATCCAGCGCGCCCGGATGGGCGCGCTGGCCGCAGCGCGAGCCCATCCGATGACGACTTCTCGATGACCACCGAATCCGAACTGTTCTCCAACCCTCCCGCCGGTGGCGACGCCATCGACCTCTCGGCCTACGCCGAACGCGCTTACCTCGAATACGCGCTGAGCGTTGTCAAAGGCCGGGCCTTGCCCGATGTTTGCGACGGCCAAAAGCCAGTGCAGCGCCGCATCCTCTACGCGATGGAGCGCATGGGCCTGGCGTTCACCACCGCGAGCGGCCCGAAGGCAGTGAAGAGCGCCCGCGTGGTGGGCGATGTGCTCGGCCGCTTTCACCCGCACAGTGACCAAGCGGCTTACGACGCGATGGTGCGCATGGCGCAAGACTTCGCGCTGCGCTACCCGCTGATCGACGGCCAAGGCAACTTCGGCTCACGCGATGGCGACAACGCCGCCGCCATGCGCTACACCGAAGCGCGGCTCGCACCCATCACGCGGCTGCTGCTCGACGAGATCGACGAAGGCACGGTCGAGTTCATTCCCAACTACGACGGCTCGACCGAAGAGCCACGCCAGTTGCCGGCGCGGCTGCCTTTCGTGCTGCTCAATGGCGCGAGCGGCATCGCCGTGGGCCTGGCCACAGAAGTACCCAGCCACAACCTGCGCGAGGTGGCTGCCGCAGCCATTGCGCTCATCAAGAACGAACAGCTCTCGGACGACGATTTCGCCACGCTGATCCCCGGCCCCGATTACCCCGGTGGCGGCCAGATCATCAGCAGCCCGGAGGACATTCGAGCCGCCTACGCCACCGGCCGCGGCAGCTTGAAGGTGCGCGCGCGCTGGAAGATCGAAGACTTGGCGCGCGGCCAGTGGCAGCTCGTCGTCACCGAGCTGCCGCCGGGCACGAGCACGCAGAAGGTGCTGGAGGAAATCGAAGACCTCACCAACCCGAAAATCAAGACCGGCAAGAAGGCGCTCTCGACCGATCAGGTGCAGCTCAAAACCACGCTGCTCGGCGTGCTCGATGCGGTGCGCGATGAATCAAGCAAAGACGCGCCGGTGCGGCTCGTGTTCGAGCCGAAGACCAGCCGCATTCAACAAGCCGAGCTCATCACCACTTTGCTCGCCCACACCAGCCTTGAGAGCTCGGCGCCGATCAATCTGACGATGGTGGGCGCCGATGGTCGGCCATCGCAAAAGACCTTGCGGCAGATCGTGGCCGAGTGGGTGGCGTTTCGCCTCGTCACGGTGCAGCGCCGCTCGCAGCACCGGCTGAACAAGGTGCTGGAGCGCATCCATGTGCTCGAAGGCCGGCAGCTCGTGCTGCTCAACATTGACGAAGTCATTCGCATCATCCGCAATGCCGATGAGCCCAAGCCCGCGCTCATTGCCCGCTTTGCGCTGAGCGAGCGCCAGGCCGATGACATTCTCGACATCCGCCTGCGCCAATTGGCGCGGCTGGAGGCGATCAAGATCGAGCAGGAGTTGAGCGAGCTGCGTGGCGAGCAAGGCAAGCTGGAAGAGATATTGAACAACCCGAGCACCTTGAAGCGCACGGTGATCAAAGAGATCGAGGCCGACACCAAGCTGCATGGCGACGATCGCCGCACCGTGATCCAGGCTGACAAGCGCGCGGTGGCCGAGGTGAAGCTGGTGGATGAGCCGGTCACGGTTGTCGTGAGTCTCAAAGGCTGGGTTCGCGCGCTCAAGGGCCACGAGGTCGACCCGGCCACGCTCGCCTTCAAAGCCGGCGATGGGCTCTACGGCGTATTCGCTTGCCGCAGTGTTGACAACTTGCTCGTGTTCGGCGGCGAAGCCAAAGGCACAGGCAGGGTGTATTCGGTGAGCGTGGCGCTGCTGCCCGGCGGGCGCGGTGACGGCCAGCCGATCACATCGCTGATCGACCTCGAATCGGGCACGCAGCCGGCGCACTATGTGGCCGGCGCGGCGGCGCAAACGCTGTTGCTCTCAGGGAGCGCCGGCTACGGCTTGCTCGCGAGCATGGGCGACTTGGCTTCGCGGCAACGCGGCGGCAAAGCTTTCTTCAGCTTCGAGCCGGGCGAGAAGCTGTTGCCTCCGAGTGCTGCGGATGGGCAAGCTCAAGTGGCCTGTTTGTCGGCGAGCGGCCGATTGCTGGTTTTCGGCCTTGGCGAGTTGAAGCGCCAGCCGGGCGGTGGACGCGGCTTGACCTTGATCGACCTGGAGGCCGGCGACTCGCTCGCGAGCGTTGCGGCCTTTGGCTCGGCTTTGCAAGTGATCGGCCTGGGCCTGCGCGGCGGCAAGCCCAAAGAAGAGCTGCTGCAGCGCATGGCGCTCACCGCTTACGTGGGCAAGCGCGCTCGCAAGGGCAAGGCCGTTGACGGCTTGAAGCCCACGCGCGTGATGCCGGCGCCGGGCTGAAACAGGATTCGTCCTACACCGCTTGGCGACGGCGCCTGACCGCGTGCGGGCGCGGCGCTGGCTCTAATGAGTGAACCGTGGCGCGCCGACCTGCGCGGCGCGTTTTCACTCAGAAAGGCAAGCCCATGACGTACGCCAACGCCGAATCCAAAGAAGCCCTCTGGGACTTGATCAAAGACATCAAGTTCGCGATGTTCACCACCCGCCACGAAGGCGGCCACCTGCACTCGCGGCCGATGACCACGCAAAACTCCCACCTCGATGACGACGGCACCTTGTGGTTTTTCATGTCACAAAGCGGCCAACCGGTGGCCGAACTTCGCGCAGATTCTTCGGTGAACGTGGTCTATGCCGATCCGGGCTCTGACGTCTATGTGTCGGTTTCCGGCGCGGCGAAGGTTTCGAACGATGAGGCGAAGAAGCACCAGCTTTGGTCCAAGCTTGCTGAGGCGTGGTTCCCGGGCGGCGTGAACGACCCGGATTTGGCGCTTGTCGCCGTCCGCATCAATCACGCCAATTACTGGGACGTGAAGGAAAGCAAGATCGTGCAGCTGTACGAGATGTTCAAGGCCGCCGTGACTGGTAAGCCGCCCACGCTTGGGCAGCACGGGGAAGTGCGCATGCGCTGAGCGGTTGCGCTTGGTCGCATGCCTTTGGTCGCATTCACTTGGTTGAATTCACTTGGTCGAATTCGCTAGGTCGAATTCACTTGCCTACTCGCTTCATCGTTCATTGAGGTTCATCCGTGTCCGCCACGCCCGTTCTGTTCGACATCGTCCACACCACCCACTACCGCTACGCCCAGCCCGTCAAGCTCGACGAGCACCGCGTGCTCTTCCGCCCGCGCGGCAGCCACGATTTGCGCGTGCTTGCGACCGACATGCAGGTCACGCCGGAGCCGCAAGACATCCGCTTGATCATGGATGTCTACTCCAACTCAGTGGCGTTGGTGCAGCCGCAAAGCCCGGCGAACGAGTTGAAGGTGGTGTGCACGTTCACTGTGGAGCACACGGGCACGCGGGCGCTCGATCTGCCGCTGAACCCGAGCGCGGAGAACTTCCCGTTCGACTACAGCGCTGAAGAGCGAGTCGCGTTGCGGCACTATCTGGAGCCCTACTACGACGACCCGACAGGTGAACTCGCCGCATGGGCGCGCCAGTTCGTTCGCAACGATGGGCCCACCGGCACTCAAGCACTGCTGGTCGAGATGACGAAGTTCATCCGGGATTCGATGCAGTACATCGCTCGGTTCGACGAAGGTGTTCAAACGCCTTACGAGACCTTGCGCCTGCAAAGCGGCACATGCCGCGATTTCGCGAGCCTGATGATCGAGGCCGTGCGCTGCCTGGGCATGGCCGCGCGCTTCGTCTCGGGCTACCTCTACACCCCTTGGCTCGACGCGGGCGAGCCGGCCAACACTGGCGCAGGCGCAACGCACGCTTGGCTGCAGGTCTATTTGCCGGGCGCAGGTTGGATACCGTTTGACCCGACCAACAACTTGATCGGCGGCACCGATCTGATTCGCGTTGGCGTGGCGCGGCATGCCACGCTCGCATCGCCAGTCAGTGGGTCGTGGAGTGGATTTCCTGGCGAGTACATCGGCATGGAAGTCGATGTGCAGGTCCATAAGCGGGAGTGAGTGCGCGGAGCCTGGCGCTCCGCGACAGGCGCAATCAGCGGCGCGAACGCCAAGCTGAGTTGGCTGATACGGCGATCGCCGCGATCACAACAAACGTCCCCAAGGCCCAGAAGTCGTAGGGAATGCCGAGCAAATTCACCGCGGCATCTGCGCAGCTCGCGCGCGCTTCAAAGACCGCGGGCAACCAGCGGTCGAGGTGAAGAAAGCCGCTGACGATCTTGTCGGCCAAGGTCAGGTTGCATGACGCCGAAGCGGCCGCCTTGAAGTGCTGCCACAACGCCGATGCAGCGCCGCACAGCGCCAGCAGCAGCGCTAAGTTGCTGCCAAAGCGCCACGCTGCCGCGGTGCGCCATGCGCTGCCAACGGCATAGGCGATCAAGCAAACGAGTGCGATGGCGACAAACACCGCGCGCTGCAACACGCACCACGGGCAGGGCTGCATGCCGAACGCATGCTGTGACACAAGGGCCGCCGCGACTGCCGCGAGCGCGAGTGCCGCCATCCAGAGCAGCAAGCCCCCGCCGCGCAAATCTGCCCGCGCGCTCAAGCTCACTGGACTACCTTCATGCTGCGCACTCCGGTGTTCGCCTTTCGGGCGGCCGAGCAGGCTCACTGGACTACCTTCATGCTGCGCACTCCGGTGTTCGCCTTTCGGGCGGCCGAGCAGGCTCACGCCACCTGCACGATCAGCTCGATCTCGACGCAAGCGCCCATCGGAATTTGCGCCACGCCGAAGGCGCTGCGTGCATGCGCGCCTTTGTCGCCGAAGACCTCGCCGAGCAGCTCGGAGCAGCCGTTGGTGACGAGGTGCTGCTCGGTGAACTCGCCCGTGCTGTTGACCAGGCTCATGACCTTGACGATGCGCTCGACCTTGTCGAGATCGCCGATGGCGGCATGCAACGTGCCGAGCAAATCGATCGCAACGGCGCGGGCGGCGAGCTTGCCGGTGGCGGTGTCGACATCGCGGCCGAGTTGGCCAACCCACGGTTTGCCGTCGCGCTTGGCGATGTGACCTGAGAGAAACACGAGGTTGCCGGTGCGCACGAAGGGCACATAAGCGGCAGCAGGAATCGCCAGCGGCGGCAAGGTGATGGCGAGTTCGGTGAGGCGGTCGTAGATGGAAGCCATGGTGTGCTCGGTGGTGTTCTGGTGATGTGGGCCAGCGCGGCCCGGAAGGGGCAAATCCTACACTCGGGCGATGAGAGGATCAGACACCGGCTGGCGCCTGGCCGCATTGGCCTTGGCATGGCTGGGCGGCGTTGCTTGGCACTTGCAGCAGCGAAGCTTGTGGCCCGAGGCCGCTTGCGTTGCGGCCATCGTTGTGGGCCTGATGGGCCTGGCCGCCGCGTGGCGCTGGCGCCGTGCGTTGGCCCTCGGCCTGGCCGGCAGCGCCTTGCTGGCCGCAGGCCTCTGCGGCGAGCGCGCGGCATGGCGATTGGCCGATGCATTGCCCTCGGCACTCGAGGGCCAAGAGATCGCGGTCACCGGCGTTGTGGCGAGCTTGCCGCAGCGCAGCAACGCCGGGCAGCGCTTCAGGTTCGAGGTTGAATCTGCTTCGGCCCACGGCACGCTGCTTGATGTGCCGGGCCAAGTGCCGGCCGTGCTCGCGCTCGGCTGGTACCGCGGCTTCCATGAAGATGCGGCGAGCGTGCAGCCGGGCAAAGAGCTGCGCGCCGGGCAGCGTTGGCGGTTCACCGTGCGCTTGCGCCAGCCGCACGGCAACTTCAATCCGCATGGCTTCGACTACGAGCTCAGCCTCTTTGAGCTCGGCGTGCGCGCGACCGGCTACGTGCGCGACGCCCCCTCGCAGCTGATCGACAGCGCCGCCGGCCACCCCATCGAGCGGCTGCGCCAGCAGGTTCGCGACGCGATCGACTCGCGCGTGGCCGATCCGCGCGCTGCGGGCGTGCTGGCGGCCTTGTCGGTCGGTGATCAATCGGCCATTGCCCGCGACGACTGGGATCTCTTTCGCAACGCTGGCGTGGCGCATTTGATGTCGATCAGCGGCCTTCACGTGACCATGTTTGCGTGGCTCGCCGGCCTGCTGATCGCTGCGGCTTGGCGGCGCAGCGAGCGCCTCACGTTGCTCTTGCCGGTGCCCGCGGCCGCGCGCTGGGGTGGCTTGATTGCGGCTGCGGCCTACGCGCTGTTCTCGGGTTGGGGCGTGCCATCGCAACGCACCGTCTGGATGCTCGCCTGCGTGACGGTGCTGCAAGCGCTCGGGCTGCATTGGCCGTGGTCGCTGGTGCTGCTGGCGTCGGCGGTTGTCGTGACGGCGCTCGACCCGTGGGCCTTGCTGCAACCGGGCTTCTGGCTCTCGTTTGCTGCGGTCGGCTTGTTGATGGCTTCGGCGCCTGCACAAGCCGCAGCGCCTGATGCGCCGAGCCCATCGACTTGGGCTGCGCGCCTTTGGGCTGAAGCGCACCAAGGCCTGCGCACACAAGTGATCGCGACCATCGGCCTGGCGCCACTGACGCTCGTGTTCTTCCAGCAGCTCTCGCTGGTCGGGTTTGCGGCCAATCTGTTTGCGATTCCGCTGGTCACCCTGGTGATCACGCCGCTGGCGCTGGGTGGCGTGGTGCTGGCGCCGCTCTGGGCGGTGGCTGCTTGGGTGATTCAAGCCTTCAATGCGCTGCTCACCAGTTTGACCACCGTGCCGGGTGCCGTGTGGTCGGTGGCCGCTGCGCCGCTTTGGGCGCAGCTCGCCGGGTTGCTCGGCGCAGCGTTGCTCGTGTTGCCCTTGCCGTGGCGGCTGCGCGCACTGGCCGTGCCGCTGCTGGTGCCGTTGCTGCTGCCGCCTCGCATGCTGCCGGCCGAGGGTGCATTCGAGTTGGTCGCCGCCGATGTGGGGCAGGGCACCGCGGTGCTCGTGCGCACCCGAGGCCATGTGCTGGTGTTCGATACCGGGCCGCAGTACTCAAGTGAGAGCGATGCCGGCGAGCGCGTGCTGATGCCTCTGCTGCGCGCCAGGGGCGATGCCCACATCGACCGCCTCGTGCTCAGCCACCGCGATCTCGATCACGTGGGCGGCGCGCGATCACTGCTCACAGCCATGCCGGTGGGCGATGTCTACAGCTCGCTTGAGCCCGGCCACCCGCTGCGCGCGCTCACACCGCACTTCACGCGGTGCGAGGCCGGGCAGCACTGGCAATGGGACGGCGTCGATTTCAAGGTGCTGTGGCCGCCAGCGAGCGACTACGAGCGCCAGCGCAAATCGAACGCCATGTCGTGTGTGCTGCGCGTGTCGGCCGGGACGGTGAGCGCGCTGCTCACGGGCGACATCGAGGCCGAGCAAGAGGCGTCACTGCTGCAGTCAGATGCCGATTTGTTGGCCAGCAAGGTGTTGGTGGTGCCGCACCATGGCAGCAAGACGTCATCGAGCACGGGTTTTCTCGATGCAGTGCGCCCATCGCAAGCGGTCTTCCAGGCCGGCTACCGCAACCGCTTTGGCCACCCCGCCGAAGACGTGCTCGCGCGTTACCGAGAGCGCGGCATTGGCATCGTCAGCAGCCCGTCTTGCGGCGCTTGGCAATGGGCCAGCAACGCGCCAGAACGCGGGCTTTGCCTGCGCGAGTCGCAACAGCGTTATTGGCATCACCCATCGCTGCCTTGAACTCGTTGCGGCGAGCCGTCAACGGGCGAGGAACACGGCTTTGAGTGGCTTGAAATTTGCTAACCTGCATTCAGGAGATATTCAAATGCGCCCCAGCTTTGACGAGATGAAATTCGGCGGGAACCAAGTCCGCGACCACTACCGCGGCTACGACCGTTGGTTGGCCGAACAGCCGAGTGATGTGATGCTCTCCCGCCGCGAAGAGGCCGAGATGATCTTCCGCCGCGTTGGCATCACCTTTGCCGTCTACGGCGCGAAAGACGAAGACGCTAAATCGGAGAACGCCGGTAACGAGCGCCTGATCCCGTTCGATCTGATCCCGCGTGTGATTCCGGCCCACGAATGGGCCGAGATGGAGAAGGGCCTGCGCCAGCGCGTGACAGCACTCAACAAGTTCATCCACGACGTCTACCACGGCCAGGAGATCATCAAGGCCGGCCACGTACCGCTTGAGCAGATCACGAAGAACGCGCAATTTCGGCCCGGCATGATGGGCGTAGATGTGCCTGGCGGCATCTATTCGCACATCTCCGGCATCGACATCATTCGCGCCGCCAACCCTGACGGCAGCGGCAGCTACTACGTGCTCGAAGACAACCTGCGCGTGCCGAGTGGCGTGAGCTACATGCTCGAAGACCGCAAGATGATGATGCGGCTTTTCCCCGAGCTGTTCAGCCAGCACCGCGTGGCGCCCGTGGCGCACTACCCCGATCTGTTGCTCGAAACCTTGCGCTCGGTGGCGCCCGCATCGGTGAATGAGCCGACTGTGGTCGTGCTCACGCCCGGCATGCACAACAGCGCTTACTTCGAGCACGCGTTTTTGGCGCAGCAAATGGGCATTGAGCTCGTCGAAGGGCAAGACCTCTTCGTCAAAGACAACTTCGTCTACATGCGCACGACGCAAGGGCCCAAGCGCGTTGATGTCATCTACCGCCGCGTTGACGATGACTTTCTCGACCCGCTCGCGTTCCGTGCCGATTCGACGTTAGGCTGCGCCGGCTTGCTTGATGTCTATCGCGCCGGGAACGTGACCTTGTCGAACGCCATCGGCACCGGCGTGGCCGATGACAAATCGATCTACCCTTATGTGCCGAAGATGATCGAGTTCTACCTCGGCGAGAAGCCCATCCTGCACAACGTGCCGACGCACCAGTGCCGCAACCCGGCTGACCTCAAATACGTGCTCGCGAACCTCGGCGACTTGGTGGTGAAAGAGGTGCACGGCGCGGGCGGCTACGGCATGCTGATCGGCCCGGCCGCAACCAAGGCCGAGATCGAAGACTTCCGCGTTGCGTTGATCGCCAACCCAGCCGGCTACATCGCGCAGCCAACGCTGAGCTTGTCGACTTGCCCAACCTATGTGGAGAGCGGCATTGCGCCGCGCCACATCGATTTGCGGCCCTTCGTGCTGAGCGGCAAAGAGGTGCAGATGGTGCCCGGCGGTTTGACGCGCGTGGCTCTCAAAGAGGGCTCACTGGTGGTCAACTCGTCGCAAGGCGGTGGGACCAAAGACACGTGGGTGCTGGAAGACTGAACCAGGAGAACAACAAGATGTTGTCGAGAACTGCGCAGGAGTTGAACGATGCTGTCTAGGACTGCAGACCACTTGTTCTGGATGGCGCGCTACATGGAGCGGGCCGAAAACACCGCCCGCATGTTGGACGTCAACTACCAGGCGTCACTCATGCCGCAATCGGCCGATCAAGCCGACAAGGGTTGGCGCAGCCTGCTGGGCATCAGCGAGCTGACGGCCGACTTTGCCGAGCGCCACGGCGAGGTCACGCCGCGCGCGGTGATCGACTACATGATGAGCGACGCCAAGAACCCATCGAGCATCCGAAGCTGCTTGATGGCGGCGCGCGAGAACGCTCGTGCGGTGCGCGGCACGCTGACCACTGAAGTGTGGGAAACGCAGAACCAAACCTGGCTCGAGTTTCAACGCAAGGTGGCCGAGGGCGCGTTTTTGCGCGACCCGGCCGATGGCTTCGAGTGGGTCAAGTTTCGTTCGCATTTGTCTCGCGGCGTCACGGTCGGCACGATGCTGCAAGACGAAGCGTTCCACTTCTTGCGAATCGGCAGCTTTTTAGAGCGCGCAGACAACACCGCGCGCCTGCTCGACGTGAAGTTTCACGCCGTCGAGACCGAGTTCTTTGGCGGCGCCAACGCGGTGCAAAGTCAAACCCAAACCGGCACCGCCAGCGTGGGCGCAACCAATGGCAATGGCACCGGCAGCAGCACCGGCAAAGACATCGAGGTCGATTTCTACCATTGGTCAGGCATCTTGCGATCGGTGTCGGCCTTTGAGGTCTACCGCAAGGTTTATCGCAATGTGATTCGGCCCGAGAAGGTGGCCGAGTTGCTGATCCTGCGGCCTGACATGCCGCGGTCTTTGGCTGCCTGCATGAACGAGGTGGTGGCCAACCTTGAGTTCGTTGCCAACGAGCAATCGGGCGAGACCTTGCGCCACGCCGGGCGCCTGCGCGCCGATCTGCAATATGGCCGCATCGATGAGATCCTCGCCACCGGCCTGCACGCTTACCTGACGCAGTTCCTGGAGCGCGTGGGCAGGCTTGGATTCGGCATCAGCCGGGACTTTCTCGTTCCCGTTGCGGCATAGCCATGACGAGCGCCAAGTCGCACCGCGTCTGCCTTCTGACGACTCTCAGCCATGCCCTCGCGGCGGCCCGTCGGGCAGCCTGAACTCGATGCTCATCTGACGACACGCACTGCCCACTGCGTGACGAATTCGCTTTGCCCTGAAAATCTGACTGCCTCGATGCAGTTCTGGAGCCTGTCATGTCCATCCACGTCGCGCTAAACCACGTGACCCACTACCGGTATGACCGGCCGATTCACCTCGGGCCGCAAGTCATTCGCCTGCGCCCCGCGCCGCATTCGCGCACCCGCATCCTGAGCTACTCGATGCGCGTGGAGCCCGCCACGCACTTCATCAATTGGCAGCAAGACCCGCAATCGAACTACCTGGCGCGCTTGGTCTTCCCTGACAAGACCACCTCGTTTCGCATCGAAATCGACCTCGTCGCCGAGATGTCGGTGCTCAACCCGTTCGACTTCTTTCTTGAGCCTTCGGCCGAGCACTACCCGTTCGACTACGAGGCCGAGCTTGCGCGTGAGTTGGCGCCGTACCGCATCAAGGCCGCACTCACACCAAAGCTCGAGGCCTACCTTGCATCAATTCCGCGCGAGAAAACGCCGACCAACGATTGGCTGGTCTCGCTGAATCAAAAGCTGCAACGCGACATCGCCTACCTCGTGCGCATGGAGCCCGGCGTGCAAACGCCCGAGGAAACGCTCACCAACGCCAGTGGCTCATGCCGTGATACCGGCTGGCTGCTCGTGCAGCTGCTGCGCCACTGCGGCCTGGCGGCGCGGTTCGTCTCGGGCTATTTGATCCAGCTCAAGAGCGACGTCAAATCGCTCGATGGCCCAAGCGGCACCGAGATCGACTTCACCGACCTCCACGCCTGGTGCGAGGTGTATTTGCCCGGCGCAGGCTGGATTGGCCTCGACCCCACCTCCGGCCTGCTCGCCGGCGAAGGCCACATTCCGCTCGCATGCTCGCCAGAGCCGGGCTCGGCTGCACCGGTCAGCGGCGAAATCGACGAGTGCGAGACCGAGTTCGAGCACTCGATGTCGGTCACCCGCGTTTGGGAGGCACCGCGCGTCACCTTGCCGTACACCGAGGCGCAATGGGCCACGATCGAGAAGCTCGGCCACCAAGTTGACGATGACCTGCGCAAAAACGATGTGCGGCTCACGCAAGGCGGCGAGCCCACGTTTGTGTCGGTCGACGACCGCGAAGGCGCCGAGTGGAACACCGAGGCCATGGGCCCGACCAAGCGCATCTTGAGCGCCGACCTGATGGACAAGCTGCGCGCCAAATACGGCGACGGCGGCTTGCTGCACTACGGCCAAGGCAAGTGGTATCCGGGCGAGCAGTTGCCGCGCTGGTCGCTCAATCTCTTCTGGCGCAAAGACAAAGAACCGGTCTGGACTCACCCCGAGCTCTTTGCCAGCGAGCACAAGGATTACGCCGTCACTGATGTCGAGGCGCGCGTGTTTTTGAAGGGCGTGGCCAAGCGCTTGGGCCTCAACCCGCAGTACGTGTTCCCGGCCTATGAAGACACCTGGTACTACCTCTGGCGCGAACGCAAGCTGCCCACCAACGTTGACCCGTTCGATGCGCGGCTCTCCGATCCGCTTGAGCGTGACCGCATCCGCAAGGTCTTCACGCAGGGCTTGGAGAAGGTTGTCGGCCATGTGTTGCCGGTGGCTCGTAACCCGGCGCGAAGCGGCAACGGCCTGCCGCGCTGGCAGACCGGCCCGTGGTTCTTGCGTGCCGAGCGCTGCTACTTGATCCCAGGAGATTCGGCGATGGGCTACCGCCTGCCGCTCGATTCGCAGCCGTGGGCCAAGGACACGGACCTGCCGTGGGTCTATCCGCCTGATCAAACGCAGACTTACGCGCCGCTGCCGAGCTATCGGCGCCTGCGCTACGCCAACGAAGGCAATGAACATGGTGCGGGCGCGGCAGGCGCATCAAACGCGCCAGGCACATCAGGCTTTGGCGGCTTGCCGGGCACAGCCGGCAACGGCGGGCCGAGCTTCGCCGATCGCTCACGCGCAGCCTTGGCCGGTGACCGCTATGCCGCGGCCACCAGCAACGCGCCGGCACCACGCCCGCCAGCGCGTTTTGAGTCGGCCGTCAACGTGACACGCACTGCGATGAGCGCCGAACCCCGAGGCGGCCGGCTCTATGTGTTCATGCCGCCGGTGGTGGCGCTCGAAGACTATCTGGAGCTCGTCGCCGCGGTTGAAGACACGGCGCTTGAGATGAAGCTGCCGATCATCATGGAAGGCTACGAGCCGCCGAAGGACCCGCGCTTGGCGCTCTTGCGCGTCACGCCCGACCCCGGCGTCATCGAGGTCAACATCCACCCGGCGCACAGCTGGGGCGAGCTCGTCGATCAGGCAACGCACCTCTACCAAGCCGCCCACGAGACGCGCCTGTCGACCGAGAAGTTCATGCTCGACGGCCGCCACACCGGCACCGGCGGCGGCAACCACTTCGTGCTCGGTGGCGCAACCGTGGCCGATTCGCCCTTCTTGCGCCGGCCCGATTTGCTCGCGAGCATGGTCGCTTACTGGCACAACCACCCGGCGCTGAGCTACTTGTTCTCGGGCCTCTTCGTTGGGCCAACGAGCCAGGCACCGCGCGTTGACGAAGCCCGCAACGACTCGGTCTATGAGATCGAAATTGCGTTCGCCGAGCTGGCGCGCATCACGGCCGACAAGGGCCATGTGCCGCCGTGGTTGGTCGACCGGCTGATGCGCAATCTGCTGATCGACGTTTCGGGCAACACCCACCGCGCCGAGTTTTGTATCGACAAGATGTACTCGCCCGATGGCCCGACTGGCCGCCTGGGCCTGCTTGAAATGCGCGCCTTCGAGATGCCGCCCCACGCGCGCATGAGCCTGACGCAGCAGCTGCTGATGCGCGCGCTCGTCTCGCGCTTCTGGAAGACGCCGTATCGGCCTGAGCGCTTGAAGCGCTGGGGCACCGAGCTGCACGACCGCTTCATGCTGCCGCACTTCATCTGGCAAGACCTGCGTGATGTGTTGACCGAGCTGGGCGAGTCTGGGTATGAGGTTGATCCGGAATGGTTTGCGCCGCACCTGAACTTCCGCTTCCCGCGGCTGGGCGACTTCACAGCCGAGGGCGTGAATGTTGAGCTGCGGCTCGCGCTCGAGCCGTGGCATGTGATGGGCGAGGAGGGCGCGCCCGGCGGCACGGCGCGCTTCGTTGATTCATCGGTCGAGCGCATCCAGCTCTCAGTCACCGGCTTGGTGAGCGACCGCCATGTGCTCACCTGCAATGGCCGCAAGATCCCGCTTCAGCCGACAGGCCAAGTGGGCGAGTTCATCGGCGCTGTGCGCTACCGCGCATGGAACCCGCCTTCGGCATTGCACCCGAGCATCGATGTGCACGCCCCGCTCGTCTTCGATTTGGTTGACACCTGGATGAGCCGCTCGATGGGCGGCTGCCAGTACCACGTGGCGCACCCCGGCGGCCGCAGCTACGACACCTTCCCCGTCAACGTGCTCGAAGCCGAAGCCCGCCGCTTGGCGCGCTTCTTCCGCACCGGCCACACGCCGGGCAAGATGAGCGTGCCCAAGGAAGAGCGCAACCCGAACTTCCCGTTCACGCTCGATCTGCGCCGCGCGAGTGCTTGACGCCATGAGCGCCGCCTTCCTGCTCGCCAGCCTGTTGCTGGCGGTCACGCCCGGGCCGGGCGTGGCCTACATCGTCAGCCGAACGCTGGCGCAGGGCAGGGCGGCGGGGTTCGCGTCGGCGCTTGGTGTGGCGGTGGGCAATGTCGCGAATGCGGTTGGCGCATCGATCGGCCTGGCAGCGCTCTTTGCGGCATCGGCAGTGGCGTTCACGGTGGTCAAGTTCGCTGGTGCGGCGTATCTGATTTGGCTGGGCTTGCGCGTGCTGCGCAGCGGTGAAGAGCGCCCCCAGGCCGACGACATGCGTCGTCCGCCCGCCGAGGGGGATGCGGAAACTTCGGGTGGCCGTGCGTTGGCCCAAGCGCCAGCGGGCGATGCGTTGGCACGGTTCGCGCCGGTGAGCGCGACTCGCTTGTTTCGTGACGGCGCGCTGGTGGCGTGCCTCAACCCCAAAACCGCGCTCTTCTTCGCGGCCTTCCTGCCGCAGTTCATGCAAGCGGGCGCGCCCGCGTTGCCGCAAGCGGTGGTGCTCAGCGCGGTGTTCGTGGGCATCGCGGCGTTGACGGACATTGGCTACGTCATGCTCACATCGACTGCCGCCAAGCGCTTTGCGCGCCGCCGGTCGCGCGGCGATTTGGGCAGCAACTCGGGCAGCAATTTGGGCAGCGACTCACACGTCAAATGGGGCCGTCGCGCGAGCGGCGCCATGCTCATCGGCCTGGGGCTCTTCACTGCTGCCAGCCCGACCTCAGCTGGGAGCTGCCATCTGGTTGCAGCAAAGCCATGTTGAGAGACCTGCTCTCCGGCTATGCCGCACTGGAAGGCCGCTACGACGAGCTCCTCGCCGCCCCCGGCGAACCGCGGCCGCACTGGGAGACCTTCCTGCGCGCACTCGCCGACCGTGAGGGCACGGAAGTCGGCGACACGCTCTCGCTGATGGAGCGCGAGATCCGCGAGAACGGCGTCACCTACAACGTCTACGCCGACCCGAAAGGCGCTGATCGCCCGTGGGAGGTCGACCCGCTGCCGCTGCTTCTTTCGGCAAGCGAGTGGCAGGAAATCGAGTCTGGCATTGCCCAGCGCGCCGACTTGCTCAACCGTGTGCTGGGCGACATTTACGGCGCGCAAACCCTGCTGCGCTCAGGCGCCATTCCGCCGCCAGTGATCTTCGGCCACAGCGGGTTTCTGCATTCGGTGCAAGGCATTCACCCGCCGGGCGGCGTGCACTTGATGCACTACGCCGCCGATCTGGCGCGCTCGCCCGATGGCCACTGGTGGGTGGTGAATGACCGCACGCAGGCGCCATCGGGTGCGGGCTACGCGCTCGAGAACCGGCTCGTCGTGTCACGCGTGTTCCCGGAGATGTTTCGCGATCTGCATGTGCAGCATCTGGCTTCGTTCTTCGAGGCGCTGCGGCAATCATTGCTGCGTTGGGCACCCAAGGGCGATGGCCCGCCGCTGGTCGTGTTGCTCACGCCAGGGCCGTACAACGAAACCTATTTCGAGCACGCGCTGCTCGCGCGCTACCTCGGCTTCACGCTCGTTGAAGGCAGCGACCTCACGGTGCGCAACGGCTGCGTCTGGATGAAGACGGTCGAGGGCTTGAAGCGCGTTCACGCCATCCTGCGCCGCCAAGACGACGACTATTGCGATCCGCTTGAGCTCCGCTCCGATTCGGCGTTGGGCGTGGCGGGACTGACCGACTGCGCGCGCCGCGGCACGGTGCTGCTCGGCAATGCGCTCGGCTCCGGCGTGCTCGAATCGGGCGCCTTGCTCGGCTACTTGCCCAAGCTCAGCCAGCAGCTGCTCGGCGAGCCGCTGCGGCTGCCGTCGGTGGCCACCTGGTGGCTCGGCGAGCCGGCCGCGTTCGATGATGCTTGGCGGCGCCTCGACAAGCTGCTCATCAAGCCACTCGACCGCTCGGTGCGCGAGCGCGCGCTCTTCGGCGCCGATCTCTCCGCCGCAGAGCGCGTGGCCCTGCGCGCCAAGGTGGCGGCGCGGCCGCAGCGCTACGTGGCGCAGGAGTGGGTTCATGTGAGCCAGGCGCCGGTGCTGGAGCGGCATCCGGACGAAATGCTCTCGGCTCGCACCGTGGGCCTGCGCGTCTTTGCGGTGGCCACACCTGGCGGCTACCGCGTCATGCCGGGCGGGCTGACGCGCGTGGCCGTCGATGGCGATTCGCGCGTGATCGCCATGCAGCGCGGCGGCCGCTCGAAAGACACTTGGGTGCTGTCTGACGCGCCGGTCAACGCCGCTTTTTCGCTGATCTCCAACACCGTGCAGGCGGCCGATCTCGTGGGCCCGCGCAGCAACTTGCCTTCGCGCGCGGCCGAGAACCTGTTCTGGTTCGGCCGCTACGGCGAGCGCTGCGACAGCGCGGCGCGGCTCTTGCGCGTGGCCATCGGCGGCGTGCTCGACCACGACGCCGAGCCGGCCGATGGCGTGGCACCTGCGCTGATCCTTGCCGAGCGCCTGGGTGTGATCGATTCGCTCGACGACCCCGCCATCGGCTTGCTGCGCGCCGCCACCCACCCCGATGAAGCGATGAGCCGGCGCCTGCACCAGCTGGCTCGCGTGGCCTTCAACCTGCGCAACCGCATGTCGGCCGACAACTGGCGCACGCTCAACCAGCTCGCCTCCGACCCGATCTTCCAGCGCGGCGCCTCGTTGCCGCTCGCACTCGTGTGGCTGGACCGCGCGGTCACATCGATGATGACGCTCTCCGGCTTCGTGCTCGACGGCATGACACGCACCATCGGCTGGCGATTCCTCTCGATGGGCCGGCGCATCGAGCGGCTCATGCACTTGTGCACCGCACTTCAAACCGCAACCATCGAAGGCCGCAACCACAGCCTCGAATGGCTGCTGGAGCTGACCGATTCGATTGGCACCTACCGCTCGCGCTACCTCGTCACGCCCGAATGGCTGCCCGTGCTCGACATGCTGCTGCGAGACGACACCAACCCCCGCTCGGTGGCCTACCAGGTCAAAGGCCTGGGCGACTACATCGCCAAGCTCGAACTCAGCCACGGCCGCTTCGCAAGCGACGTGCTCGCGCCCGCCCAAATCGCGCTGCGCGACTTGACCCCGGCCGATCTCTACCCCGAGAGCGAAGCCATCGCCGAGCTGCTCGATTTGCTGCGCAAGGCGGCGGGCGCGGTGTCGGATGAATTGACGCTGAAGTTTTTCTCGCACGCGATGTCACGCAGCGTGCTCTCTCTCGTTGCCTGAGAGAGGCCCTCTGAGCCCACTGCCATGACCATGGACCGCTACATCGTTCAGCACGAAACCAGCTATGCGTACACCGCGCCGGTGTCGCAGTCATGGCAGCTCGCGCGGCTCACACCGCGCAGCTTGCCGTGGCAGCGGCTGGTAGGGCACTCGGTTCAGATCGAGCCGTTGCCCAATGAGCGCCGCGATGAGCTCGACAGCTTCGGCAACAGCGTCACCCACTTTGGCCTGCACGGCGCGCACCGCATGTTGCGCGTTCGCATGGAGTGCATGGTCGAGGTGAGCTCGCGGCCGGCAGTGGCCGAGGCCGCGCCGGCGCTCAGCCAAGTCGAAGGCCAAAGCCAAAGCCAAAGCCAGTCAGGCCAGCAACAGCAGCAGGTGCAGATCGCCACACCCCAACGCGCCGCCACCGCGCTGAGCTGGGAATCCACGCGCGACACCGTGCGCCGCGACCCTGCGCACCCTGAGCATTTGCTCGCCGCGCGCATGAGCGAGCCGACCTTGCTGCTGCCGCTCTCAGAAGGCGCGCGCCTCTATGCCGCGCCTTCGTTCACGCGGGGCCGCGACTGGTTCGAGGCCGTGCACGAGCTCATGTGCCGCATCTACACCGACTTCGATTTCGAGCCCGGCGCCACCACCGTCAGCACCTCGGTCGATGAAGTGCTGCACCAGCGCAGCGGCGTTTGCCAGGATTTCGCGCACCTGATGCTCGCCTGCCTGCGCGGCCTGGGTCTGCCTGCGCGCTATGTCTCGGGCTACCTGCTCACCAACCCGCCGCCGGGGCGGCCGCGCTTGCTGGGCGTCGATGCGTCGCATGCCTGGGTTGCAGCCTATTCGCCGCAGCACGGCTGGGTCGAGTTCGACCCCACCAACAACCAGCTGGCCGACCAGCGCTACATCACACTCACCTGGGGCGGCGACTTCGCCGATGTCGTGCCGTTGCGCGGCGTGATCATCGGCGGGGGCGATCAATTGATGCGGGTGGCGGTGAGTGTGATTCCGAACTGAGCGCTGTTCCCCGCGTCATTTTTCAGATCAATCATCCAACCATCCTTCAACAATCCATCGTTTCAATAGAGAGGTTCAACCCATGATCGTCACCCTCTTTCGCTCACGCCTGCGGCCAGAGTGTCTCGAGGAATACCAGCAGTTCGTGGACAGCACGGCCGGCATGGCGGAAGTCGCCCCCGGTTTCAAAGGCCACAAGCTCTTCGTAGCCGAAGACGGCGAGCGAATGACACTCGTCGAATTCGAGAACGAGGAAGCGCAACGCAACTGGGCGCGCACACGTGAGCACGTGGTGGCGGCCCGCGCCGGGCGCGACCGGTTCTACAGCGAATACAAGATCCAGGTTTGCGAGGTCAAACGAGAGTCGCACTTCGAGGTCAAGGCATAGCCATGCGAAGGGCGAGCCGCCGCGGTGGCTCGCCGCGCTCGCCCACTGCGTTGGTCGCGGCGACGCTCGCAACGCTTGCCCTGCAAGCCTGTGTTTTCCTGCCGCGAACCATTCTGTTGCCCGATCCGCAATGCCGCGGCATGCAAAAGCAGATGATTCTTGAGGGCACGCAAGTTGCCGCGATTCAGGGCTGTGTGAACAACGGCTGCGTGGCCTTGGTGGCGGCAGCAGGCATCGTCACGGCGACCACCGCCATCGTCTCGGGCAGCATCGTGATCGTCGGCAACGTTGTGTACTGGATCGAGCGGCAGGCGAGTTGCGACGAGCGACGCGGCAGCTGACCAAGCCGGCAGCTGACCGCCCCGCGTTCCGCGGCCCCAAAGCCTCAGCCGCTCTACCGCCCCGCGCCGCGCGCCACGGCTTCACCGAGCTCGATCACCGCCATCGCGTAGTAGCTTGACCAGTTGTAGCGCGTGATCGCATAAAAGTTGGCCGTGCCGGCCACGTAGCTCGGCGCCGCCTCGCCGTTTTGCAGCTCGACGAGTGCAAGCAAGCCTTCGAAACCCGCCGCCGCCTCATCGAGCGTGGCACCTTTTCCGGCCAGGCCCGCGGCGGTGAAGGTGGGCACGATGTCTGGCACGAGCAGCGCCGCGCGATCGCGCGCATCGACCGGCGCGGCCACTGCAAAGCGGATCGGCATGCCGCGCTGCCAGCCGAACTCGGCCAAGTAGTGCGCCACGCTGGCAATCACGTCAGCCGGGCTGCTCCGCAAATCGATGGCGCCGTCGCCATCACCGTCGACTGCATAGCGGTTCACGCTTGACGGCATGAATTGCGGCATGCCCATGGCGCCCGCATAGCTGCCCTTCAACTGCAATGGGTCGCTCCCGGCGGCCCGGCACATCACGAAGTAGCTCTCAAGCTCGTCGCGAAAGAAGGCACTGCGGTCGCTGCGGCCAGCGGGGAAGTCGAACCCGAGCGTGGCGAGCGCATCAATGACGCGAAAGCTGCCCATCTGCTGCCCATAGATCGTCTCGACGCCGATCACGCCCGCGATCACTTCCGGCGGCACGCCGTAGGTCTGCTCCGCTTTCAGCAATGCCGCCTCATTGGCGTGCCAAAAGGCCACGCCCGCGCGAATGCGAATCGGCTCGACAAAGCGGCCGCGGTAAGCCGCCCAGTTCTTGGCCGTGCCCGCCTTGGGCGGCAGCAGCAGGCGGGCAACCGCCGGCACAAAGCGCGCTTGCGCCAGGGTGTCTTGCAGCGCCGCAGGCTCAAAGCCGTGCCGCTCCGCGACCTCGGCCGCAAAGCGCATCACGTCATCGCGGCGGCCGTAGGTGACGAGGTCGGGCGTGTCGTCACTGGCAGCTTTGTGTGCGGCTGCGGATTTGCGATCGACGTGGGCTTTGCCAGCCGCGTGGCGCTTGGCCTTGATGCTGGCTTGGGGCGCTGCCGCGGCAAGCCCGCAGGCACAGAGCAGCGCGGCGGTGATGAGGAATTTCGGCATGACGTTCGGAATAGCCGGCATGACCCGGCTTCCCGCGGCGTGTCCGGCTGATTGAGGGTTTGAGTTTTCGCTATGTGGCTGAGGCGCTTGCGGCCGATGTGGGCGCCACAGGAACCGCTTCTTTCTCTGATGCCGTTGTCTTTGTTTCCGGAACCGGAACCGGAAGCTTGGTGCTTGCTTTGCTTTCTGCGGCTGACGGCGACTGGGTTGTGTCGCTGGACATATTGACTACGATCAAATTCGGGTAGTCGTACGCTGCGCCCGTTGAAATATCAACGCCGGCGCCAATGACGCCGCCGAATATGATATTTCCAAACGCCATTGGCTTGGTGCTTGATTTTGCAGAAGCATAACCCGGTGTGTACTGATCCTTCTCGCAACTTATCGATAAATCTTGGAAGCTCCTGTGCACCATCGTCGATCCTGGTGTTGTTATAAACCATTCGCCCTTGTTATTCGTGAGCTTACAGGTGGCGCCAACAAGTGCTCCTGTATCGGAGCGAGTTTCGACAGATAAGCTCTGATTCGTTCCGCTGACTATAGAAGCGCAACCAGCAAGTTGCATGACCAGGCAAGCGGCCGCTATTCTAATAACTCTCATTTCTTTCCCTCTTCTGTCGTTGGTTAGTGGTTTCCGACTCCACTCCCTGAAAAGTCGGAAACAAATTTTAACGGACAGTGCTGGGCGGTGAGGAAAACGGCGAGAGCTCGATCGGTGCATAAAGAAACAGGGCTTGTTTTTGGAAGATCTGCCTGAACACTATCAATGGTTTGTGATGCACCGTCGATTCAATGTTCGAGTTCTGTGGAACTTACCTAACGCGCAAAGCGAGCGTGTTGGCAGTGAACGCTTTCACATGTTCGCTTGCAGTCGCAAACGACGCGCCTCGGCCACGAACTGCCGTGTCAGCGTGGCATCGGGTCGCATTGCGGATTGGCGGCCGTAGCGTTGGCGGTCGAGCGTGTCGAGCAGTGCGGCGAGGTCGCCGGCAGGAGCGCCGAAGCGCGCGCGAAGGCGGGTGGCCAGGCTGCGCGGTGGCTCGAAAGCCGCGGCCTCCAGGCCGAGCGCGGCGAGTGCGCGGCGCAGGCGGAGCATCTGCCGCGCCCAAGGGTCGATGCGGTGGCGGTCCCACCACGCCCAGGCGGCGCCGGCAAACGCCAACGTGCTCATCGCAGCAATCATCAGCGCCGCCAAATCTTGCCAATCGGGTGACTGCACGCCCAGGCTTTTGAGCAGATCGAATTGCTGGCCGCGGGTGTAGTTGAGCACCCATTGGTTCCACCGGTTGTTGACGGCCTCCCAGCCATCGCGCAGCTGCGCCAGGAAGGCCGGGCTCATGCCGCCAATGGCGCCGGCGACGAAGCCTGGCGCCGGCAGCAATCGCCGGCTGCGGTGGATGCGGTCGGGTGCGATGGCGGCCGTGGGGTCAGCGCGCGTCCAGCCGATGCCGGCTTGCCAATACTCGGCCCACGCATGTGCAGAGCTTTGGCGCACGATGAAGTAGCCGTCGACCGCATCCGGCTCCGTTCCCTGGTAGCCGGTGACGACGCGTGCCGGCACACCCATCGCTCGCATCACGACGACGAAGGCCGACGCAAAGTGCTCGCAAAAGCCGTCTTTGCGGTCGAGCCAGAACTCGTCGATTGCGTCGCGGCCGTACTCGGCGGCGGCGAGCGTGTAGCTGTAGCCGGCTGTGCCGATGTGGGCGAGCACAGCGTTGGCGAGCGTTCGCGGGTCGGCGTTTGCGAGTTGAGGTTGGTGCCGAAAGGCGGTGGCCCAGGCAAGCGTGCGCGGGTTGAAGCCAGCGGGCAAGGCGAGATCGTCTTGCAGTGCCGCCGTGGTGTGCAGCGGGCCTTGGCGAAAGCGTGGATAGGCTTCGGCGCTGATGCGCAGGCGCTCGTTGAGTGGCCTGTCGGCATGCCATTGCAGGCCGTCGATCTGCAGCGCGCGGTAGCCGTCGAGGTTGTCGACCTTGGTGGTGGCCTCCAGCATCGGCAGCGCGGCAATGCGCAGCGGCTCCAGCGTCATCTCGTATCGCACCGGTGGGCCTTGTACGTCAACGCCGCTGCGCAAGATGGAATCGAAGCGAACGCCGAGCGAGGCTGCGCGCCACTCGGTGCCGTCAAACCGCGAGAGCACTGGCCCGCGGAAGTACATGGCCTCGGGCGCGGGCACCGGGCCATCGAATCGCAGGCGCATCGCCACGCTGTCGTCTTGCGCGACTTGGGCCACTGAGCCCATGCGCATCGAGTTCGAGAGGCCTGTCTTGGAGATGCCGTCTTGTGGCACGCCCCAGAGCGGGCCGATTCGTGGGAACAGCACGAACAGCAGCGCCATGATCGGTGCGCCCAGCAAGGCGGTGCGGGCCGAGAGCAGCCCGGCTTGGCGCAAGCTCGGTTGGCCGACCGGCATGTGCGCGAGCACCAGCGCCGTGAGCAAGCCCCACACCGAGACCAGCATCGCCACGGCCACGAGCAGCGACTGCGAGTAGAGAAAGTGCGTGAGGATCAAGAAGAAGCCGAGGAAGAAGACAACGAAAGCATCGCGCCGCGCGCGCAGCTCCAGCGTTTTCAGGGCCATCAAAACCACCGCCATCGTCACACCCGGCTCTTTGCCGAGCAGCGTTTGGTAGGACATCAGCGTCAGCCCTGCCGCAAACAGCAGCGTGCCGATCAGCACCCAGCGGCCGGGCAGCGCGCCGTTGACGAGCGCAAGCCGTGCCCGCCATGCGAGCACGCAGAAGGTCAGCACTGCGCACCACGGCGGCAGGTGCGAGAGGTGCGGCGCAACCGTCCAGCCGATCACAGCGAGCAAGAAGAGCGTGTCACGTGCGTCGCGCGGCAGCTGTGCCCAGCCGGGCCACGCGGGCAGCCACGGCGCGCGCGGTTTGGCGGTCGGCAACGCGGTGTTCAGCGCCACAGTGCGAGTGCCTCCAGGCAGCGCTGGCGTTGCGCTTCGCCGTTGGCTGGGGCGAGCTCTACGCCGGGTAAGCGCAGGCCGTGGTCGACACCGGCGCGGTGCGCGGCGAGCGTCCACGCGGTCAGGCGCGAGAGGCGGGCCTCGGGGGCAAGGCTCGCACAGGCATGCCAATCGAGCCAGAGCTCTTGGTGAACTGCGGCGCTGGTGTCTCGGCTGACGAGCTCGCTGCCGCTTTCCATTGCCTTGGCCGCCTTCTTCCACGCAATCAATTTGAGCGGATCGCCGCGGCGATAAGCGCGAATGCCTTCGACTTCGCCACCATCGGCATGCCGCCCCCGCGCCGACCCGCCGGGCACCGCGCGCGCGGCCGGCAGCGGCAGGGCAGGGCGCTCAGCCGCCGGGTAGACCAGCAGCTGCGCGGCGGGCCGCCAGACCGTCCAGGCGCGAAACAGGCCAAGCGGGAACCGTGTTTCGGCGCTGAGGACCGGCGCTTCGCGCAAGCCGCGCTGCGAAGGCACGAAGGCCACGGTCGCCTGGGTCTGACTGCCGGCGGGCACGTTGATCCAGCTCAGTGTGGCCTCTGCCGCATCGGCCAACTTCAGGCCGATGCCGTAACGCGCCTTGCCCGGGCTGGTGAGCACGACGCCGAGGGCGGCCGGCTCACCTGCGAACACGGCAGCAACTGGTCGCAAGTGCAAGGTCAGGCCGCGCAGCGTGGCGTGCGTCACGTGCATTGAGACGATGCCGCTGCCAGCGAGCAAGAAAGTCAGCACATAACCGAGGTTGAGCTGGTAGTTGATCGACGCCAACAGCAGCACGAGCAGCGTGAGGCCGAACATGAAGCCCGCGCGCGTTGGCAAGATGTAGATGTTGTTTTGCGTGAGCAGCACCGAGTCGCTCGGCTTGAGGCGCGATTGCAGCCATCGGCCAAACCAAGCCCGCGCGAGTGCGACTGGGTTCTTGCGGCGTGGGTGCGCTGGGTCGGCGTCGGTGTCGGCCAGCGGCGGGGGTTGGCTCAGTTCGGCCATGGGAGCGTGTGGCGCGTCAGCCGGCCACTCACGGCAACGCAACCGCCTCGATCATCGCCCGCACCTGCTCTACCCGCCCACGGCCCGCGCCGGCCACCGGCACGAGGCGGTGAGCGATCGTCTGCGGCAGCACGGCCTGGAGGTCATCGGGCGCCACGTAGTCGCGCTTCTCGAGCAAGGCGCGCGCACGCGCTGCGCGCAGCACGGCAATGCCAGCGCGCGGGCTCAAGCCCTCCACGAACCAGCGGCCGGAGCGTGTTGCGGCAATGAGGGCTTGCAAGTAGTTGAGCAAGGCGTCTGATGCGTGCACTGCATGCACGGCGCGTTGCGCGTCAATCAGCTCGGCGGGTGTCATCACCGCGCGCAGGTCACGGATCGCTTCGCGCCGATCTTGGCCGGCAAGCAGCTCGCGCTCGCTGGCGCGATCGGGGTAGCCGAGCGTGATGCACATCAAGAAGCGGTCGAGTTGCGATTCGGGCAGCGGGTAGGTGCCGAGTTGATCGCTCGGGTTTTGCGTGGCAATCACGAAGAAGGGCGCGGGCAATGCGCGGGTTTCGCCTTCCACCGTCACTTGGTGCTCTTCCATGGCCTCGAGCAGCGCGCTCTGTGTCTTCGGCCCGGCGCGGTTGATCTCGTCGGCCAGCAGCACCTGCGCGAACACCGGGCCGGGGTGGAACACGAACGCCTCTTTGCTGCGCTCATAAACACTCACGCCAATCAGGTCAGACGGCATCAAATCGGCCGTGAATTGCGTGCGCGAAAAGCGAAGGCCCAGTGACACCGCCAGCGCATGCGCGAGCGTTGTTTTGCCAACGCCCGGCACGTCTTCAATCAGCAGGTGGCCGCCGGCCAGCATGCAGGCAACGCAGTCTTCGATCTGCGATTTTTTGCCAACGATGATCGTGCTAATCTGAGTGATCAACTGGTCGAGTCGGGCTGCCAAAGGTGTGCTCATTCAAAGACCTTACCGCAAAAAGCAGGTGCCCAAAGCAACATGAAGACTGCGTTTTATAGCCATCCTGATTGCCAGCTGCACAACATGGGCCGCGGCCACCCCGAGTGCCCCGAGCGCATCGGTGCAATCGAAGACCATTTGCTTTCAACTGGCCTTGGCATTGCGGTCGAGCGCCGCGAGGCACCCATCGTGGCCTGGAGCGACGTGGCGCATGCACATGGCAGCGGCTACCTGGAGGAGTTGCGTGACGCGCTGAAGCTTGTCGACGCGACCGGCGAGCCGCATGCGTTCGACCCTGACACCTCCGCCTTCACCGGCACCTGGGCCGCCGTGCAGCGCGCCGCCGGCGCAGCAGTTGCCGCCACCGATGCCGTGCTCGACGGCGACATCCAAAACGCCTTCTGCGCCGTGCGCCCGCCCGGCCACCACGCAACGCGCAATGCGGCCATGGGCTTTTGCTTCATCAACAACGTGGCCATTGCGGCGCGCCACGCGCTCGATGTGCGCGGCTTGTCACGCGTGGCGATCATCGATTTCGACGTGCACCACGGCAATGGCACAGAAGACATCATCGCTGGCGACGAACGCGTGCTGATGGCCAGCATTTTCCAAGACGCGCTCTATCCTTTTTGTGGCGGCGTGCCGATGGGCACGAACATGGTCAATCTGCCGGTGCCGGCCTACACCCGCGGGCCGGCGATTCGCGAGTTGATCGACGCCAACTGGATACCGCGGCTCGACGCCTTTCGGCCCGAGATGATCTTCATCTCAGCAGGCTTCGATGCCCACCGCGAAGACGACCTCGGCCAACTCGGATTGGTGGAGGCTGACTACACATGGATCACGGAGCGCCTGAAGGCTGTAGCCGATCGGCATGCGCAGGGGCGCATCGTGTCGTGCCTGGAAGGTGGCTACAACCTCAGCGCATTGGCGCGCAGCGTGGCCGCGCACGTTCGGGTGCTGGCCGGCGTTTGATGCCGGCAGTTGCTTCAGTTGTAAATGAACTGAGGCCCGCGGCGCTCAGGGTCAGGGTCGGATTGGAATAACCGGTTGAAGTCATCTCTATTCAAGGCATTGCCGGACAAATCGATTTCGCAGTGGGTGCCGAGTCTGGCAAGCACAGCATCGGGCCAAATGCGCGTGATCTCGTTGTAGCTCAGGTCCAAGTGTGTGAGCGATGCCGGAATGCGCTCAGGCAAGCGGGCGACGTAGTTCTGCCTCATATTGAGTGAAACTAAGCCCTCGGGCAGATTGCTCGGGACCGAGGCCAGTCGATTGCCCCTCAGATTCAACGCTTGAATGCCAGCGGGCAATGCCTCAGGCAGTGTGGTCAACCGCAGCCCGCTGAGGTTCAGCGCCTGAGGCGCACGAGCTGCTCCGGGCGCGTCATTCAGCCACGCCGCCATTCTTCTCGATGCCTCGGCTCTATCGCCACCGTCTGGGCCGCCTGCGCGCACCCAGTCTTGCAATGATCCTGTCTCCACAGTGCCGCCCAGAGGCGCTGCATGCATGGCGAAAGCACTCGATCCGGACAGAGAAGACAGTTGAGACGAATAGCGAGCCATCACCGAAGGGCTCCGGCCGGCCGCAGTCAGCAAATTCGTGTCGAGCGCGCTGATTGCGTTTCTCGGGTTGCTTGTGTCGCTGGTGTCGCTTGTCTCGTCAGTGTGGGCGTGACTGCCATGCACGCCGGCCAGACTTCCTGTCTCCATCATGTCGCGAGTGGCTTGCCCGAAAATCATGCCCGAGTAAGAGAATTCGGCGCCGTTGTAGTCGGGCAGACTCATTGCCATTTCGAGCCGAACGAATTCGTCATGGTTCAGAGGATTGGAGTCCAGGTCGATATGGCAGTTGGGTCCCAGTGCGGCGAAGCTGGAGTCGGGTCCGAGGCGCGTGATCACGTTGCCGCTCAAGTTCAGATGTGTGAGTGAGGCAGGAATGCGTTGCGGCACTCGCGACACCGAGTTCCAACTCAAATTCAATGACCTCAGCCCCTGCGGAAGCACGGGCGGCACGGAGGTGAGCCGATTGCCTCCCAAGTCCAATTCCTCAACACCCTCTGGCAGTTGATCGGGGAGTGAGTTCAAACGGAGGCCGCGGAGGTTCAGCGGCTCTGGGGCGACTCCAGAAGCATCAGTCGCCGCAAGGCGGTTCGCCTGCCACGTTGTCATTCTTGTGGCGGCTTCTGCACGATCCCCGCCGCGTGGGCCGCCCGCGTCCACCCAATCCTGAAACGCGGCGGCGTATGGCGGCGTGTTGCTCTGAGCGGAAGCCGCAGACGCAGAAGCAGACGCAGAAGCAGACGCAGACGCAGACGAAGTCGAAGACGAATGCACGGATGAGAAATCGGCCGCTGCTGCAGCCGGCTCGGCATGAGCCGGTTGAGCGACAGGCGCAGTCACCGATGGCCTGCGCGGGGGCGCCTGAGTGTGAATCTTCATTTTGGCGAAGCCGAGCGTCAGCGTTCGCACTCGCTCGCCAGTGGCTGGCGCTGGCGGATTGGGGCCAGCATGTTGCGTTGAAGTCTGCGCGCCGGCTTCGCTGAGGCACGATGGGCGGTGGCCGTGAAAAGTAACTCGCATGATGTTTGATCCAGCGTTGAAAGCACTCGCGTGCAATTCCGCCCGGCCTCGCTCAAATGCCAGACGGGGCTGGGACTGGGCGGTGCTCAAGGGCATTGCGACCCGGTCGAGCCTAAGCGCCAACACTGGCACGAGTCACATGGCACACGAAGCTCTGGCCGCGCCCGCGAAACCTGTGGGATAACAGCTTGTGGCTCAGGGAAAGGTGCGCGACCGCGACGCACTACCGAACGGCTTGCTAACCCAAACCAACTCACTGCCGCACCCAGCCGCCCCCGCGCAAATGCCATTGCGCCCCGCCTTGCACCCAGCGGTATGGCGCGTAGGCGTAACCAGTCCTCGGGCGCTCCCACCTCCCGCCGACCCAGACATGGCGGCCGCGTGACCAACCCCAATACCCGTCAATCCAAACGGCGCCGCCATAGGGCACGACGGGGCGCACTTCGGCGTAAACGGGAGGCGGCGCAACGGCAGTCACGGCGACGTCTTCGTCATACGCATAACGCGGGTAGGGCGCCACAACACAAGCGGACAGCGCGAGCGCGGCGGTGGCGGCTGCCGCCAACTTCAGAATGTGCATGCGGTACTCCATCATTCGGTTTGTCGAATGCCCGGCGGCGCCGGTGCATGAGTCGAGAACGGCGGAGTGGCCGTCCTCGATGACCGAATGACAGAGCTTTACCGATCGATGCAAATGCCTGCGGCCTGGGCTACTGTGGATTGGCTATTGCGCGTTGGCTATGGCGCATTGCCTATTGCGGACTGCCTATTGCGGATTAGACGGCGCCGGTGCCGGCTCGCGTGTCACGCGCTCGCGAAGAATGCCGCCGTCGAGCGCGTCGCCACTGGTCGTTGTTGAGTCGCCATCAATGCGAGCGCGGCAATCGGCGCGGTCTTTCTCAGGCAGTTTCTCGCAACGCTGCAAGGCATTTTTTCGGTACTGCGGAGAAGTGTCGGCAAGAGCACCTCGTTTGGAAGATTCGAGTGCGGCGCCAGCTTCTTTGAGGCAGGTCGCGCGGTCTTGATGAGTCTTGCCGCCAATGCACGCAGCGCGGTCTTTCTCATACCGAGCTTGTGCAGACTGCGTAGCGTTGTCTTCTGCCGCAAAGGCCGCACTGCCGATCGTGCCAAACGCACCGAGTGTGCCGATGGCGAGTATCGCGGCGCACAAGGCAGATCGTGATCGCGTGGTCGTGGTGGCGTGATGCTTCATTGGGCACTCCTCGGTGGTCAATCAGGTACCGAGTTTGCTGACTTGTCCGCGCATCGGCAATCAGCCGCAGCCGCTTTGTCATTGCCGATCACGGTGCACTGCGCGTAGGACCACGCCTCGCCCACAAATCACTCAAAACCAATCCCTGACAATCATTTGCATGGACCACAGCTTTCTCTCTGCCTTCATCCTGCTGTTGCTCGTACTCGACCCTTTGGGAAGCTTGCCCATCTTCATTCCCATCATGCGAGACGTGGCGCCCGAGCGAAGGCGCTGGGTCGCGGTGCGAGAAGTGGGCATCGCCTTCGGTGTGCTGTTCGCATTCATGTTCTTCGGCGAAACCTTCTTGCGCGTGATGCGCCTATCAGAGCGCTCGCTCGAAGTGGCTGGCGGCGTGATTCTGTTGATGGTGGCGATCCGAATGATCTTCACGCCCGAAGGCGGCGTGTACGGCACGTCTGACGGCCGTGAACCGCTGATCTTTCCGCTGGCGGTGCCCTTGTTGGCCGGCCCGTCGGCCATGGCCACGGTGCTGCTGCTGGCATCACGCCAACCCGATCGATTGCTGACTTGGGTGGCTGCATTGGCCTGCGCGATGGGTGTATCGGCCGTGGTGCTGCTGGCTTGCGCGCGCATTCGCCGCTGGCTGGGCGACTCGGTCGTCTCCGCGATCGAGAAGCTGATGGGATTGGTGCTGACGGCGATTGCCGTCGAAATGGTGCTCGCGGGCTTGAAGCGCTATTTCATGGCGCCGCTCTAGCAGGCGCAGGCTCGGCCGACTGGAGGCTGAGCGCGTCGAGTTCGGCTTCGTTGAAGCCGGCTGCGCGTCGGGCGGGTAGGTTGAACGGCCCGCGCGGCCGAGGCGCTTTGTATTCAGTGGCGAGTTGCGCATAAGTAGCGATCGGGTCGAGGCCGCGCGCCGCGCATTGCACGCGATACCAGTGGTTGCCAACCGCCACATGGCCGATCTCGTCGCGAAGGATCACGTCGATGATCGCCGCGCCGGCCTCATCGCCTGCCGCCAGCAGCTTGGCCTTGATGGGCGGTGAGGCGTCAAGCCCGCGTGCCTCCAGTGTGCGCGGCACGAGCGCGAGGCGGGCGAGCAGGTCGAAGCGCGTCTTCTCCGCCATTTCCCAGAGTGCGTTGTGCGCCGGAAAGCTGCCGTAGGCAAAGCCGAGCGCGCGGAGGTGATCACGCAGCAGCGTGAAGTGCAGCGCCTCTTCGCGCGCAACGGTGATCCACTGGCGATAGAACGCGTCGGGTTCGCCGGGGAAGCGCCAGACGATGTCGAGTGCCAAGTCGATGGCGTTGAGTTCGATGTGAGCGATCGCGTGGATCAGCGCCGCGCGCCCTTCGAGCGTGTGCACCGAGCGCGTCTTCAGCTTCGTGTGGGCAACGAGCTCCGGCTTGTCGGGCCGGCCTGGAATGCCGGGCGGCTCAGTCAGCGCCTCGGCCGCGCCGACCTCACAGATCGCCGCAGCAAGCGCTCGGGTGCCTGCGGCCTTGGCGTCGGCATCGCGTTCAAGAATCAACTGGAGCGCTTGTCGGCGGAGCGTGGTCATGGTGTGAATGGGTGGAGGTTCAAGGCGCACTGCGTTTCCAGGCGTCATAACGCGCGAGGTTCTCCGCGTTTGGTGGATAGAGCCCAGGAAGAGCCGCGCCGGCTTCAACCTGCAACATGATCCATGCCTCGAGAGAATCCTGCGCGGCCGCGGCCGGCACCACGGCATCGAGCAATGCAGCCGGGATCACGACTGCGCCATCGGCATCGGCCACGATCACATCGTTCGGAAATACCGCCACGCCACCACAACCGATGCGCTCTTGCCAGCCAACGAACGTGAGCCCAGCCACCGAAGCTGGCGCCGCAGTGCCTTGGCACCACACCGGCAAGCCGGTGGCGATCACGCCGCCCACGTCGCGCACGACACCATCAGTCACGAGTGCTGCAACCTGCCGGCGCAGCATGCGCGCGCAGAGGATGTCGCCGAGGATCCCGGCGTCAGTCACACCCATCGCCGACGCGACAGCGATCACCCCCGGCGGCATGGCCTCGATTGCGCTGCGCGTGGAGATCGGCGACGCCCATGACGCCGGCGTTGCCAAGTCTTCTCGCGCCGGCACGAACCGCAACGTGAAGGCACGCCCAACTTGCCGCGTCTGCCCCGGCGCTAACGGCCGCGAGCCCCGCAGCCAGACGTTGCGCAGGCCGAGTTTGAGCAACACGGTGGAGAGCGTGGCGGTCGAGCTGCGCTGCAAGGCTGCGATGGTTGATGGGTCTAGCGAGAGCACGTCGACATCGTTCAAAGCGAAGGTCCTTGGAGGGTGAGGAGAGAGTGTGACGTGCGCGCGACAAACAAGTTGCCGGAGCCGCGCCAAAACACATCTATAATCTAAGGCTGTTCCTCGATAGCTCAGTTGGTAGAGCGCCGGACTGTTAATCCGTAGGTCCCTGGTTCGAGCCCAGGTCGGGGAGCCAAGATAGTCAAAGGTCAGCAGGTTAGCGCCTGCTGACCTTTTTGTTTTCTGGTTTGATCTGGTGCCAGTTTTGAGGCCGATGTGCCTTTAGTAAAGCAATCGGTCCCGAGTGTTGTCCGGGCGCTGCGATCGAACCCTCCCGATTTATCTCAGGGCGACCGCAGCGCCCCGGAGTCGTATGGACTGCGCTGGTTGGCATAGCGACACCGCGCCGCCAAGGGTTGCTGAGCCAACGAAAGGTGCGGGTATTCCGCCGACATGCCGTGATCGCCAAATTGCCGCGACATCTGCTGTGCAGCGGTCAGTTGCCGACGCTGGCCGAGCTCACGGTCTCGGACACATTGCAGGCGCTCGGGCCGGCACGCGATTTCGCCGCCAGCGGCCGGTATGCCCGCAGAGCTGACGCCGCCGCGATCAGGCGGAACTTGCGGCGCATTTGCGATGCAGTCAGTCAATGAAGACCGCCACCATCCCGTCCGTTCGCGTAGAGCCTGAGTTCCGCGCCGCGGTCGCGGCCGTGCTGGCAGAAGGCGAGACCCTTTCCGAGTTTGTCGAAGCGTCTGTTCGCGCGGGCGTCGAACGGCGCCGTGTGCAGGGAGAGTTCGTCGCGCGCGGTCTGTGCTCCCGCGATGAGGCGCGGCGAACCGGCGACTATGTCGATGCCGATGTCGTGCTTGACGGCCTACAGCGCAAGCTCGACGCCGCGCGCGCCCGCCTGGCGACGAAGGGCAAGTGACATTCAAGGTTCGGCTGACGCGGGACGCCGAGGCGGATCTTGGCCGGCTGTTCGACTTCCTCGTCGAACGAGAGTTGGCCCAGGAAAGCGGCGACCTGGAACTCCCAGCGCATGCCATGACCGCCTCGCGCGCCGGCATTGCCACACTGAAGTCATCGCCCTTCACCTGCCGCAAGGCGGGCAGCAGTCCCTCCTCAGAGAACTGATCATTCCATTCGGGCGATCAGGCTGCGTCGCGCTGTTCGAAATCGAAGACGAGTCGACTGTTGCCGTCGTCGCCGTACGCTACCAATTCGAAGACGACTACCACTGAGCTACCCGTTCGCGCCGCCCACGCGCCATCAAACGACTGCTGCCTTTCTGCTCGGCGGTTCGCTACCGAACCTTCAACAACGTTCGCAGTTCTGAATTGATCGCTCCAAAGCAGTCCCTCGCGGCCTCGCTTGTCAATCAGCTACGGCAGCGGCATGGTCGAAGGACGGCAAGCTCATCCGGGGCTTGCAGCGTCTAACGCGAGTCAGTACACGCCCATGTAGTCACGCTTGCCGATGGCGACCCCGTTGTGGCGCAGGATGGCATAAGCAGTAGTGACATGAAAGAAGAACTGCGGCAGGCCGTAGTTCGCCAGATAGGTTTGACCCATCAACCTCTTCTCCTTCGGTGTGCCGGGACGCAAGATGATCTCTCTGCTTTCGCTGCCTTCGAACTGCGATGCCTTGCAGCATCTGCACCTCAGATACCACGTGCGCGAGCAGCGCGTTCTCGGCACCGATCCGAGCTTGAATTTCCTCGATGGCTTTTCGGTCGCTGGTGCCGTTGATTTGGTCCATCAGCGCGGTGATCTGCTGCACTTGCTAGCGGATCTCAGTCACGTCGTTCATCACCCGAAGAATGGCTCGAACCAGATTGGCAACAGTCAATGACCGGGCGGCCTCAAACCCGCGCCGGATTGTTCGGGTGCGTCGTCCAGTTCGCATACTCGCCACTCACGACGAGCCCGGTGCGGGTGTCCACCTCGCCTGGCTTCAACGCATGCATCGTGATGCAGTCCGGCACTGGGCAGACGGACACACAGAGATTGCAGCCCACGCATTCGCCCTCCATCACTTCAAAGTGGCGCTGGCCGTTTTTCGTGGCAGTGATCGCTTGGTGCGAGGTGTCTTCGCAGACCACATGGCAGCGCCCGCATTGGATGCAGGCGTCTTGGTTGATGTGGGCTTTCTCGATGTGGTTGAGGTTGAGCTGGTTCCAATCCACGATCGTTGGCACGGCGCGGCCGCGGAAGGCGTCGATGGTGGCAAAGCCTTTGTCGTCCATGTAGGTCGAGAGGCCCGAGGTCATCTCTTGGATGATCTTGAAGCCATAGGTCATGGCGGCCGTGCACACCTGCACGTTGCCGCAGCCGAGTGCGATGAACTCGGCGGCATCACGCCAATTGGTGATGCCGCCGATGCCTGAGATGGGCAGCCCGCGCATGGCGGGCGAGCGCGCAATCTCGGCCACCATGTTTTGTGCGATCGGCTTGACCGCGGGGCCGCAGTAGCCGCCGTGCGAGCCGGTGCCGCCGGTGTTGGGGTAGATGGCGAGCGAGTCGAGGTCCACGCCCATCACTGAGTTGATGGTGTTGATGAGCGAGACCGCATCCGCACCGCCGCGATGCGCGGCCATGGCGGGCGGTTTGATGTCAGCCACATTGGGTGTTAGCTTCACGATCACCGGAAGCCGTGTGTACTGTTTGCACCAGCGCGTGACCATCTCGATGTACTCCGGCACCTGGCCCACGGCCGAGCCCATGCCGCGCTCGCTCATGCCGTGAGGGCAGCCGAAGTTGAGCTCGATGCCGTCGCAGCCCGTGTCTTCCACGCGCGGCAGGATGGCGCGCCAAGAGGCCTCTTCGCAAGGCACCATGATCGAGACGACCATCGCCCGATCAGGCCAATTGCGCTTGACGCGGGCGATCTCATCGAGGTTGATCTGCAGCGGCCGATCGGTGATGAGCTCGATGTTGTTGAAGCCGATCAGCCGGCGGTCTTGCGAATACAGCGCGCCGTAGCGCGGGCCACTCACGTTGACGACTGGCGGGCCTTCCTCGCCCAGCGTCTTCCAGACCACGCCGCCCCAGCCGGCCTCGAAGGCGCGGACGACGTTGACCTCTTTGTCGGTTGGCGGTGCCGAGGCGAGCCAGAACGGGTTGGGGCTCTTGATGCCGGCGAAGGTGGTGGTGAGGTCAGCCATGGCGGGTGCGGTTGAAAGTGGCGGCCGCGTTGTTTGCAGTCGGCACGAGCGTGCGGTGGATCGAATAGGCAGCGATTCGGCCGTGCTCGACGGCTTCGACCGTCAGGTCTTGCCCGCCTGCCGTGCAGTCGCCTCCGGCCCAAACATCGGGCCGGGTGGTGCGGCCTTCGGCATCGACGACGATTCGGCCGCCGAGCATCGCAAGCCGGCTCGCCGATGGGTCGGCGATCACCAGCGTTTGGCCGATGGCTTTGAGCACGGTGTCGGCGGCGATGGTCCAGTGCTCGCCGGTCTCTTCGAGTGTGCCGCCCACATCGCGCACGGTCGCGAAGGTGGCCGAGGCGAGTGCATCAGCGTTGCCGTTGAGCCGCTTCAACACACTCCAAGTGCGGATCGACACGCCGTTTTGTTGCGCCCATTGCTGCTCGTGCTTCGAGGCCGACATGCGCCCCTGTTCGCGGCGGTAGACGATGGTCACTTCTTCGGCGCCGAGCAGCCGCGATTGCACTGCGGCATCCACCGCAGTCATGCCGCCACCGAGCACCACCACGCGGCGGCCGACAGGCAGCTCATCGAGGTCATCGGCCTGCCGGAGCGTGGCGATGAAGTCGACCGCGTTGCCAACGCCGGCCATGCTTTCATCGGCAAGGCCGAGCGCGTTCACGCCACCAAGGCCCATGCCGAGAAAGACCGCATCGAACTCGTCGCGCAAAGCATCGAGCGCGATGTGCTCACCGAGCGCTTGGCCGTGGCGAACCTCGATGCCGCCAATCGACAGCAACCATGCGATCTCTTTCTGCGCGAAGCCATCGACTGTCTTGTAGGCCGCCAAGCCGTACTCGTTCAGGCCGCCCGCCTTGGGCTTGGCCTCGAACACGACGATCTCATGCCCCAGCACCGCAAGCCGATGCGCGCATGAGAGCCCCGCCGGCCCGGCGCCGACGACCGCGATGCGCATGCCCGTCGGCTCGCCGCGCGTGAACAGGGGTTGGCCCGGTGCGGCGAAGTAGCGGTCAGTCGCGTGGCGTTGCAGCAGGCCGATCTCGACTGGCTTGTCTTCCGCGGTGTTGCGCACACAGGCTTGCTCACAGAGCACCTCGGTCGGGCAGACGCGGGCGCACATGCCGCCGAAGATGTTGGACTCGAGGATGGCTTGCGCGGCGCCGCGCAGGTTGCCATCGGCGATTCGGTGGATGAACGATGGGATGTCGATTCCCGTCGGGCAGGCCTGGATGCAAGGCGCATCGAAGCAGTAGTAGCAGCGTTCTGCTTCGATCAGCGCGGCCACGCTGGTGAGTGGTGGGTGAGCGTCGGCAAAGTTGTCGGCGCGGGGCTTTAGATTGGGGCAAGTTCCCATCGGCCGCTTAGCCTGCGCGAGCCACGGTCTGCGGTGCGTGCAAGGCCGCTTGCCGCTTCAGCGCATCGAATACTGGCGCGAAGGCCGGCCGCTTGATGTATCGCCCAGCGCCACGCTCGGTGCGCAGCTCGCCGTTCATCCAGACCACTTTGCCTTGCGACAAAGTCACTGCCGCCAAGCCCGTGACTTGCCGGCCTTCGAACACGTTGTAGCCCACTTTGGAGATGCTGCCTTGGGTGGTGATTGTTTTCGTCGCGGCCGGGTCCCAGACAACGAGATCGGCATCGCTGCCGACTGCGATCACGCCTTTGCGCGGGTAGAGGTTGAAGATCTGCGCGCAGTTGGTCGAGGTGACTTTGACAAACTCGTTCGGCGTGAGCCGCCCGGTGTTGACGCCTGCGGTCCAGAGCACTGACATGCGGTCTTCAACGCCAGCGCAGCCGTTCGGAATCTTGCTGAAGTCGTTGCGGCCCACGCCTTTTTGTTCGCCGCAAAACGCGCAGTGGTCGGTCGCCGTGGTTTGCAGATGGCCGGCCGCGAGGGCGCCCCAGAGTGCATCTTGGTGGCGCTTGGGCCGGAACGGCGGGCTCATCACGTGGGCAGCAGCCACATCCCAGTTCTCGTTTTGGTAGACCGATTCATCGATGGTCAAATGGCCCGCAAGCACCTCGCCGTAGACGCGCTGGCCATGGCTGCGCGCGCGGATGATCGCGTCAACTGAATCGGCACACGACACGTGCACGATGTAGAGCGGCACGCCCAGCACCTCGGCAATGCGGATCGCGCGCTCGGCGGCTTCGGCCTCTACCGCGGGCGGGCGTGAGAGCGGGTGGCCTTCGGGGCCGGTGATGCCGGCGGCGACGAGCTTTTGCTGCAGCTGAAACACGAGCTCGCCATTCTCGGCATGCACGGTCGGCATGGCGCCGAGTTCGAGTGCGCGGGCGAAGCTGTTCACCAGCACTTCGTCGTTGGCCATGATCGCGTTCTTGTAGGCCATGAAGTGTTTGAAGCTGTTGACGCCGTGATCGCGCACCAGCGTGCCCATGTCGGCACTGACCGACTCATCCCACCAGGTCACGGCCACGTGAAAGCTGTAGTCGGCCGCCGATTTTTCGGCCCAGCCGCGCCAATCGCGCCAGGCTTCCATCAAGGGCTGCTGCGCGTTGGGAATCACGAAGTCGATGATCATCGTGGTGCCGCCGGAGACGCCGGCCGAGGTGCCGGTGTAGAAGTCGTCGCGCGTCACGGCGCCCATGAACGGCAGCTCCATGTGGGTGTGCGGGTCGGTGCCGCCGGGCATCACGAGCGAGCCGCCAGCGTCGATGACGGTGGCGCCGGTGGGGGCTGGCAAGTCGATGCCGATGGCGGTGATGAGGCCGCCTTCGCAGAGCACATCGGCGCGGGTGGTGTTGTCGGCATTGACGACAGTGCCGCCGCGGATCAGGACTGAGTTCATGCGTTTGACTCCAGGTTTTGTTTCGCGCTTGCTCTCGCAAAGGGAGAAGGGGTCAGCTCTGTGTCTTGCTCCCTCTCCCTTTGGGAGAGGGCAGGGGTGAGGGCTGCGATTTGCAGTGACTTCACCCGTCGCCCTCACCCTAACCCTCTCCCAGAGGGAGAGGGAATCTCTGTGCATCGCTCCCTCTCCCAGAGGGAGAGGGAACCAGCTCCGTGCATCGCTCCCTCTCCCAGAGGGAGAGGGAACCAGCTCCGTGCATTGCTCCCTCTCCCTTTGGGAGAGGGCAGGGGTGAGGGCTGCGAATTGCAGTGACCTAACCCGTCGCCCTCACCCTAACCCTCTCCCAGAGGGAGAGGGAATCTCTGTGCATTGCTCCCTCTCCCAGAGCGAGAGGGGACCATCCAGCGGACAGGCTCCATCAAGCAACCGCCAATGTCTCCGACGACTGCCCAACCACCGGCAACTCACTTGCCTTCGCCAGCATCGCGCGCAGCAGCACATTGCCACCCGCCTCAATCCACTCCGGCTTCGCGTCTTCAATCTCGTTGTGGCTGATGCCACCAATGCAAGGCACAAAAATCATCGCGGTTGGTGTGACCTTGCTCATGTAGCAAGCATCGTGGCCCGCACCCGAGACGATGTTGCGTGTGCTGTAGCCGAGCGACTCGGCACCCGCGCGAACCATCGCCACGCAGCTCTCGTCAAAGTGCACGCAGTCGTACTGGAAGATTTGCTTGCACTCATGTTCAAGCCGGGCATCCGACGCAATCCGCGCCACACCAGCTTTCAACTCGGCATCCATCTTCGTCAGCTCGGCGTTATCAGGGCAACGGAAGTCGATGGAGAGAAACACCTTCCCCGGGATCACGTTGCGCGAGTTCGGGTAGTTGTTGAGCATGCCGACCGTGCCCACCGCCAATGGCGCATGCGCAAGCGCAATCTCGTTGACGAGCTGGATCACCTTGGCCGCGCCGAGCAGCGCATCGCGGCGCACGCCCATTGGCGTGGGGCCAGCATGCGACTCTTGGCCAGTCAGCACCAGTTCATACCAACGCTGGCCTTGCGCATCAGTCACCACGCCGATCGTCTGCCCTTCATGCTCCAGGATCGGGCCTTGCTCGATGTGTGTTTCGAAGAACGCATGCACCGGCCGGCCGCCCACGGGCTCGGGGCCGGCATAGCCAATGCGCTTCAACTCGTCGCCCATCGTCTTGCCATCCGCATCAGCGCGGGAGAGGCCGTAGTCGAGCGAGAACACGCCGGCGTAAACGCCCGAGGCGACCATCGCCGGTGCAAAGCGCGAACCTTCTTCATTCGTCCACACCGAGGCTTCGACCGGGCGCTCGGTCTCGATGCCGAGGTCGTTCAAGGTGCGAATCACCTCCAATCCGGCCAGCACACCGTAGACGCCGTCGAAGCGGCCGCCAGTTGGTTGGCTGTCGAGGTGGCTGCCGGTGCCCACCGGTGCGAGGTTGTTGTTGCGGCCGGGGCGGCGCGCAAAGATGTTGCCGATCTGATCAACCTTCACGGTGCAGCCGGCATCAAAGCACCACTGCACGAACAGGTTGCGTGCTTCTTTGTCGAGGTCAGTCAGCGCGAGGCGGCAAACGCCGCCTTTGGCTGTGGCGCCGATCTTGGCCATCTCCATCAGGCTAGCCCACAAACGATCACCGTTGATCCGCAGTTCAGGCATGACGAGCTCCTTGACGGTTGCACGAGCGGCCAGTTTAAGCACCACACATCGCACAGCATAAAGAGTGCCATCCCTTGATGGGCGACGCGATCAATGAGTCAAAAAATCAGTCGCAGCGTCAGTCAGAACGTCAGCTCAAGGAGCACCACTTGATCCGGCACAGCCGGCCAACTGCGGCCGACGATGCGCTCGCCATTGAATTCGCCAATCACCGTGCGGATCACTGGCTCGGCGAGTTTGAGCTTGACCGATGACACGCCCGCCACGCCGCTCGGCACACCTGCCGGCGGGCTTTTGCCATCGAGGCTGATCTGATCGCGCGGCACGCCGAAGTAGCCACGCGGTCGCGTGAGCGTGACGATGGCTGCGGCGTCTTTGTCGGCCTCGGTGATGCGCTCGGCACGCAAGTGAACGAGGTTCGATGAACGCGGGAAAGGCGAGCGGTAGATGTGCGTGGTGGCATAACCCGGTGCCGTGATCGCAAACTCGAGCGTCGCCGCGCTCGACAGCGTCAGCGGCCCCCACAGGCCATCTTCGCCAATGGTTTGGCGCAGCATCGCAGCGGGGCGGCGCTCGCCGGTGTCGGAGTCGGTCGAATACACCTCGACCACGGCGCCCACGAGCGGCAGGTTGCTCGCCGCGCTGCCTTCTTGGTTGTTGATGCCGTAGCCGCTCAACTTGCCGCTTAGCGTGACTTCCGCCTGCGGCGTGATGCCGACCGATACCGGCGGCTTGCCCGTGATGAACGAGAACGCCTGCTCGAAGGCCTTGGGGCCGAATGCGGTTTCTCGGTGGTCGATGCCCGGGATCACGGCGTTCACTGCACCTTTAAGTGCTGGCCCGTCGAACGAGACGTTCGTCGGCATGCCTTTGCGGCCGATCCAGACGCCATCGGGCTGGGCGTATTTGTCGTTGTTATCGGAGCGGATGGTGAGCCACAACACGCCCGGCGTGACCTCATCACCCGTCGGCCCTTTGGGCGCATTCAAGCCGCTGAGAAAGCGGCCTGCGCCATTGAACTCGTTGCCCGGCATGCGGTCCGGCTCAGCCCAGACGCCGTGGTTGGGCGTGCCGCCAAGGATCGCGTGCGAGACCTTCTGCGCACCGCCGCCGTTGGCGATGTAGTTGCGAATGGCGTTGCCGCCGCGCGAGTTGCCGATCAGCACCACCTTCGCAGCACCGGTGGCCGCCAGCACCTGGTCGACCTCGGCGGCGAGGTAGGCCATGCTTTCGCTCGTCGAGCTGCGGCCGGGTTGGGGCTTGGTGTCGTCATCGCGGGCGAGCGGGTAGGGGAAGTCGACCGCGTGAAGCCGCTCGCGCGGCCAGCCGTTGGATTCGAAGCGCCAGATCGTCGTGATCCACAACGCGGCCGTGTCGCCGTTGCCGTGAACGAAGACGATCGGGATGGGCGGTGCTGCTGGTGCTGCTGCGGGCGTGGAGGCGGTTTGAGATGAAGGCGGGTTCATGGCGCAAGCGGCGAGCAAGCTGCTTGCCGCGGTGCCGAGCACAAGGTGGCGGCGAGTGAGGTTCATGGCGGAGTTCTCCGATTGGCTTTGATGCTCACATGTCGGTGGCTGCCGGTAGATCAGGCAGGCCGGCGCCTTGCAGCCGCGTTGCCGCACGCACGGCGCGCAGCACGGCGGTGGCCATCACCTCAGCGCCTATCGCACCGAGCGCGGTGAGGTGCATGCGCTGGCCGCTGGCGCCGGTGGCGAGCGCGAAGATCGCGTCGCCATCGCTCATCGTGTGCACCGGGTTGATCGTGCGAGCGAGGCCATCGTGCGCCATTTGCGCAAGCTTGTTGGCCTCGGCCTTGGTGAGCGTGGCGTCGGTTGCGATCACGCCGAGCGTGGTGGCCATGCCGGGCTGCAAGGGCGGCGGCAAGTCGCCCTGAAGCAGCGCCTGCATGGAGCCGAGCAGGGCGCTGCCATCGCCCGTGCGCGCACCGGCGATCACGCGGGCTGTGGCGGGGTCGATCACGTCGCCAATGGCGTTGACCACAACCAGCGCGCCGATCGTGATGCCCGCCACCGTGACCGAGGCGCTGCCAATGCCGCCGCGCATTGCCCGGTCAATGCCGAAGAGCTTGCCGACGGTGGCACCTGTGCCCGCGCCCACGTTGCCCTCGGCGGGCGATGCGGTGCTGGCCGCATCGCAGGCGGCATAGCCCGAAGCGGCATCGGGCCTGATGGAGGGGTCGCCCAGCCACAAGTCGAAGAGGATCGCCCCCGGCACGATGGGCACCCGCGCCGGGCCGACTGCGATGCCAATGCCGCGCTCATCGAGCCAGCGCATCGCACCGCCAGCGGCATCGAGCCCGAAGGCGCTGCCGCCCGCCAGCAAGATCGCGTGAACGTGATCTACGGCATTGAGCGGGGAGAGCAACTCGGTCTCACGCGTGCCCGGTGCGGCGCCGCGCACATCGACCCCGGCAACCGCGCCGGCTTCGGTGAGGATCACGGTGCAGCCGGTGGGGCGCCGGGTGTCGGTGAAGTGCCCGACCTTGACGCCGCGCACAGCGGTGATCGAGCCCGCGCTGTCAGGGCTTGCGTTGCCAGGGCACGCGCCGACCGAACCCGCGCTGATCGCTCGCGCGGCGCGCGACCCGCCACTCACGCTGCCCGCGCTCAGGCCAACATCAGGCAAACACGCCCGCCGTGGCCTGCATGCGGGCTGACACTTCGCCCAGCTGATGCATCGTGTCGCCGAAGGTCATGTCCATCACCGTCAGGCGCTTGAAGTAGTGGCTGGCAATGTATTCATCGGTCATCGCAATGCCGCCGTGCAACTGCACACATTGCTGGCCGACGAAGCGGATCGATTGACCCAGCTGCATCTTGGCCTGCGCCAGCGCGCGGCGCCGCGCGGCAGGCGGCTCACCGAGCTTGAGCGTGGCGAAGTAGCTCATCGAGCGAGCCAGCTCCAGCTGCATCTTCACATCGGCAATGCGGTGGCGCAGCGCCTGGAAGCTTGCGATCGCCACACCGAACTGCTTGCGCGTGTTCATGTACTCCACGGTGATGGCCACCAGCTTGTCCATCGCGCCAACGCCTTCTGCGCACAGCGCAGCAATGCCAATGTCGACCGCGTGTTCGAGCGCCGGGAAGGCTTCTCCTGGCGGAAGCAGCTCGATCGCCGCCGCGCCATTGAATGCGACTTCGGCCGCGCACGCGCCGTCTTGGGTCGGATACGGCTTTACCGTCACGCCGGCTTCGCCCTTGGAGACGAGGAAGAGCGCGATGCCGGATTCATCATCCACCGCACCGCTGACCCGCGCCGGCACGATGAACGCGCCGGCATGTGCGCCGGCCGGCACCATCGTCTTCACGCCATTCAGCTGCCAATTGCCGCCGTGTTGCGCGGCTGTGGTTTCCACATGCGCGAGCCGATAGCGCGAGCGGCGCTCCTGATGCGCCAGCACGACTCGCTCGCTGCCGTCGGCAATGCCTTGCAGCCAAAGCGCAGCCGAAGGCGCGCGGCCGTTGACGAGCAGATCGGTCGCAATCAGCGCCACCGCCGCGAAGGGCTCGATCACGATGCCGCGGCCGAGCTCTTCCATCACCACCATCGCATCGACCGGGCCGAATCCCATGCCGCCTTGCGCTTCCGGCACCGCCAGGCCAGTGAGGCCGAGCTCAGCCAAGCCTTTCCATGCGGCTTTGGAATAGCCGCCTTCGCGCACGATGCGGCGCCGTTCATCGAAGCTGTAGGCCTTGTCGACCCACTTGCGCACCGTGTCGCGCAGCATTTCTTGATCGTCTGTGAAATCGAAGTCCATGGTGGGTCTCCTCAGCCGAGAACGGTCTGTGCAACGATGTTGCGCTGTACTTCGTTGCTGCCGCCGTAGATCGATGTCTTGCGGAAGTTGAAGTAGGTGCCGGCAAGCGGCGCCACATGGGCGGCGGCAGCGAAATCGCCTTGCCAGCCGGCCTCCAAGGCGTCGCGAATGAAGGGCACGCAGGCCGGGCCGCCGGCGAGCATCATCAGCTCCGAGTAGCGCTGCTGAATCTCGCTGCCGCGGATCTTCAACAGGCCCGCTACGTCCAGGCTTTGCTTGCCGCTCTTGGCGGCGCTGAGCACGCGCAGCACCATCATCTCGAGCGCAATCAGATCGACTTCGACCTTGGCGATCTCGTCGCGAAAGCGCAGGTCGTCACTGCCGTTGCCCATCAGACCTTCTTCATGCGCAATGCGCTTGAGCCGCTCCAGCTCGCGTTTGCCGCGGTTCACATCGGCAATGTTGGTGCGCTCGTGCGCCAGCAGGTGCTTGGCGTAGGTCCAGCCCTTGTTCTCTTCACCAATCAGCTGATCGGCCGGCACCTCGACGTTGTCAAACCACACCTCGTTGACCTCGGCTTCACCATCGAGCAGCACGATCGGCCGCACGGTGACGCCGGGGCTCTTCATGTCGATCAAAAGGAAGCTGATGCCGGTTTGCGGCTTGCCCTCGTTGCTGGTGCGCACGAGGCAGAAGATCCAATCGCCGTGTTGGCCGAGCGTGGTCCAGGTTTTCTGGCCATTGACGATGTAGTAGTCGCCCTTGCGCTCGGCTTTGCATTTGACCGAGGCCAGGTCAGAGCCCGAGCCCGGCTCGCTGTAGCCCTGGCTCCACCAAACCTCGCCACTCATGATTCCGGGCAAGAAGCGCTGTTGCTGCGCAGGCGTGCCAAACGCCATGATGACCGGCGCCACCATCACCGGCCCGAACGGGATCACCCGCGGCGCACCGGCCAGCGCACATTCTTCTTCGAACAAGTGCTGCTGAATCGCATTCCACCCCGGCCCGCCAAACTGCTTTGGCCAGCCCCAACCGTGCCAGCCCTTTTGCCCAAGAATTCGGGCCCAGCCTTGCAAGTCTTGCTTGGTCAGGTGCAGCGCGTTGTGCACCTTGTGACTCAGCTCGGCAGGCAGGCTTTTCGCAACCCAGGCGCGAATCTCTTCGCGGAAAGATTGCTCTTCGGCGGTGAAGTTCAGGTCCATCGCAGCGTCTCCTGATCGTTGTCGGGAGATCGGGTTCTAGCACGATCGTGCGGGCAATGTGCCGCGCAGTGGCGTTGCTCCGTGCCGGGCGATCTGCGGCTCAGGGGCGGCGGTCTAGTGTGAGTGTGTCGTTGACGCGCTTCATCTGAAAGCGCGTCAAGAAGCTGTTGCCGAGCAGGATTTGCTCCATCGCCACGGGCACCACGGTGGCGGCGACGTTGTAGACCTGCACATCGCCCACACGCACCACGCCGAGCGAGACGAGGTAGCTCTGCACTTGCCCGTTGGCGGTGTTGGAGAGGCCGCGTTGCGCGTTGCGAAGGTCAATGCCCAGTCGCTCGGCCTCGGCCAGGCTCATCGACACGTTGGTCGCGCCGGTGTCGACCAGAAAGCGCACGGCCTTGCCGTTGATAGAGCCGGCGGTAAAGAAGTGCCCGCCGCTGCCTGCACTCAGCACGATTTGCGATCCGCCGCCAGCCGAGGGCTCGCCGCCCAAGCTGACCTGCGCGCCGCCAAGCAGCAGCTTCAAGCGTTGGCCCTTGACCTCGACGACGGCATCGCTGCCCGCCACGCTGATCAAGTGCACGCCTTGCACGGTGGCGCCGGTGGCCACTGTGCGCGGCGTGCCGTCGATGATGAGCAAGGCCTTGTCACCCAGGCTGCCGCTCATCGACACGCGCTGTGCAGACGCGGTAGCCGCAAAGCCCGCGAGGACGAGAAGGGCGACGAACCGCCAGTGGGCGCGCACGGCGCTCAATCGCGGAAGTTGTCGAACGACAACGGCGCTTCGGGCACCTGGCTGCGCAGCAAGGCCATCGCGGCTTGCAGATCGTCGCGCTTGGCGCCGGTCACGCGCACGCTGTCGCCCTGTATCGCGGCTTGCACTTTGAGCTTGCTTTGCTTGATGGTGGTCTGCATTTTCTTGGCCGTGTCGCTGTCGATGCCGCTCTTGATGACGAGCAACTGTTTGACCTTGTCGCCGCCGATCTTCTCGACCTTGGCGGTGCGGTCAAGAAAGCGCAGGTCAACGCTGCGCTTGGTGAGCTTGGCAATCAAGATGTCGATCACCTGGTCGATCTGAAAATCGCTGTCGGCAAATACGGTGAGCTCTTTTTCTTTCAACTCGACGCGGGCTGACGAGCCCTTGAAATCGAAACGCGTGCCGATTTCTTTGGCGGTCTGGTCGACGGCATTGCGCACCTCGACGAGATTGGGGTCCAAAACGGCGTCAAAGCTGGGCATGAAGTCTCCACGGGTGGTCGGTGCTGAGCGGGGCGCATTCAGCGGGCAATGGCTAGCAAGAGGTTTCTAGCGAGAAGTGTCTAGCGAGCAATGTTCAGTGAGCAATGCCTCTCAGGCAATGTTCAGCGAAAATTGTGTCATGCATTGCGAGTCCGGCGTCAGCCTCAAACCATACAACACGTTCGGCTTGCCGGCGGTCGCGCACACACTCGTGCGCGTGACGGGCGATGCCGATGTGCGCGAAATCGCGCAACACCCGACGCTCGGCCGCTTGCCCAAGTTCATCCTCGGCGGCGGCAGCAACATCATCTTGACGCGCGACATGCCGCAACTCGTGCTCAAGGTCGAAGTGCGCGGCATGCGGCTGGTTGAAGAGCGGCCTGACGCGTGGATCATCGAAGCCGGCGCCGGCGAGAACTGGCACGAACTCGTCGCGTTCACGCTCGCCAATGGCTGGCCTGGGCTTGAGAGCTTGGCGCTAATTCCGGGCACGGTGGGCGCATCTCCGGTACAGAACATCGGCGCCTACGGCGTCGAGTTGAAAGATCGATTCGACTCGCTCGACACCGTCGATCTGGTGACTGGCCGCACCATCACCTTGCGTGCCGAAACCTGCGCCTTCGGCTACCGCGACAGCGTCTTCAAACACGCGCTCGCCGGCCGCAGCCTGATCACGCGGGTGCGCTTTCGGCTGCCGCGGCCATGGCGGCCAGTGCTCGGCTACGTTGACATCGAACGCAAGATGCATGAGCACGGCATGGCGGCCCCGAGTGCGCAACAGCTCTTCGATTGGGTTTGCGCGATTCGACGCGCCAAGCTGCCCGACCCCAAAGTACTCGGCAATGCCGGCAGCTTTTTCAAGAACCCGATCGTCACGCCAGAGCAATGCCGCGACATCATCGGCCGCGACCCGGAGATCGTGCATTACCCATTGCCTGACGGCACGGTCAAGCTCGCCGCGGGCTGGATGATCGATGCCTGCGGTTGGAAGGGCAAAACCGTGGGCCAGGCGGGTGTCTATGAGCGCCAGGCGCTGGTGCTGGTCAACCGAGGCGCCGCCATTGGCTCCGAAGTGATGACGCTGGCGCTGGCGATTCAAGAGAGCGTGTATGGCCGGTTCGGCATCAGGTTGGAGCCAGAGCCTGTCGTGGTGTGAGCGGCTGAGCGGCTCTCGCAGAGGCGCTGCCACGTTCAAGCCGCCTCCGCTCAAATTCACTCAAATCCGGAAGTCCGCCAACAGCGCTGAGAGCTGCTGTGCCTGCGCACTCAGGCTCTGAGCGGCTGCTGTCGATTGCTCCACCAGCGCAGCGTTTTGCTGTGTGCTTTGGTCGAGTTGCACGACCGCCGAGCTCACGCCGCTGATTCCGTGTGATTGTTCTGCCGCCGTTTGGCTGATGCTGGTGATGATGTCGTTGACGCGGCGCACTTCGCTTTGCACCCCTTCCATCGATGCACCTGCTGACGCCACGAGCCGCGAGCCAGCTTGCACCCGCTCGACCGAATCGCCAATCAAGGTCTTGATCTCTTTCGCGGCGGTGGCCGAGCGCTGGGCAAGCGAACGCACCTCGCCCGCAACCACCGCAAAGCCTCGCCCTTGCTCGCCCGCGCGCGCCGCTTCAACGGCGGCGTTCAAGGCCAGTATGTTGGTCTGAAAGGCAATGCTGTCGATCGTGCCGACGATCTCGCCAATCTTGCGCGAGCTGGCATTGATGTCGTCCATCGTGGAGACCACACCTTTCATCACACCGGTGCCGCCCACCGCTGCTTCCAGTGTCGCGGTCGACAAGCCCGCTGCCGTGCGCGCCGACTCGGCCGTTTGATGGATGGTGCTGGTCAACTCGATCATCGCGCTGTTCGTGTTCTGCAAATTCGCGGCCGACTGTTCGGTTCGGCCGCTCAGGTCGAGGTTGCCCGCGGCAATCTCGCGCGAAGCGGTTGCAATCGAATCGGCCGAGTTGCGCAGCGTTGTCAGCAGCGAGAGAAAGCGCAGGCGCATGGCCTCCACATCGCGTGCGAGTTGGCCAACTTCGTCGTCGCGGTCGCTGGTGCTGGCGTGCGCCAACGTGCCGCTGGCCACGGCCCGCGCTGCGAGGCTGACCTTCGCCAAAGGCTCTCGAACCTGGCGATTCACCATCCAAAACAGGCCGAGACTCAGGCCCGCGCAAGCCAGGCCCAATAACGCCCAAAAGGGCAGCAAGGCGTGCCAGTGCGCGCGCATCGCTTCTTTGTCAGACACCTCGGCAATCACCCAAAGGCCAGTCGATTTGCTCTGGCTGCGTACCGCCCATCGGTCGCCGCCCGCGGTGCTGAGCAGGCCTGGTGAGGCGATGCGGTCGGCCTCGCTGCTCAACGCTTCAAGAAACGGCGCGGCGTTGGTGTAGGCGCCGAGCACTTTCTGGCCCTTTGAGCTGGGGTGAACGGTGAAGATGGCGTCTGCCGGCGACTTGCGCGGGTCAATGACGAAAATGCCCCCGCTCTCGAACAGCCGGCTGCGCGCCACCACTGTTTCGACAGCATCGAACGTTGCCACCTCAAAGCCGATGAAAAGCACGCCGACCAAAGCGCCTGATGCATCGCGCAGTGGCTCGTAGTGCGTCATGTGGGGCTTGGCGAAGAGCATGGCGCGCCCGGTGTAGGGCTTGCCTTCGTGCAGCGCTGCATAGGCAGCGCCGGTTGTGTCGAGCGCCGTGCCGATCGCGCGCGCGCCGTCTTCCTTCTTCAGCGAGGTGGCGATGCGCATGAACTGCTCGCCTTGCTTGACGAAGATCGTGGCCACGCCGCCGGTCTGCGCGGCGAAGCGGTCAACGGCGTCGAAGTTGCCGTTCAGCACCACGCCGCTTGCACTCAGTTGGCCGCTGGTGGCATCGGCCAAAGCGATCGGCTGACCCACCATCTCTGCGAGCACCGGGTAGGCGTGCTCGACCATCGTGCGGCTGGTAAGGTCAATCGCATCGATGGCGTTGGCCACGCCCTCGGCCCGGTCGCGCAACCACTCAATGCGCTGATCGCGCGCGTTGCGCGTCGTCATGACGGTCAAGAGCCCGGCGATTGCAGCGAGTATGGCGAACAGCCACAGGCAACCCATGAAGGAGATGCGGTTGGCAATAGACCTGTTGATCCAAGACTTCATGAAAGCACTGCCCTTGTAGTTTTGCCTCGCAAGACTTCTGATGGCTTATCGGTCGCCCGCATCCGCGCTTGAACCTTTGCGCCCAGATTTGCTCGTTGACTCGCACGCCCATCGCGTGACAAACTGCGCACTCGCGTCGCTCGACGCTGATCCACCCCAAGCTCTTCCGGAGGTGCTGCCATGACTAGCCTGCCCACGCCCATTCGCATTTCGTCAGCCGCTGCCTGACCTGCGCTGGTTCGATCTGGTTTGTATTGATCGCCTCGATTCGCGTCCTGCGAAAAAGGCCTGAACCTCGCGCTGTTTTAAGAGCTCCATTCGCTCTTTGATTTGGCGCGGCTGACGCTCCTATTCGCCGTCAGTTGCTGTTGCGCTCGCGCGCCAGCAGCTCCGTTTGCGTGTGCCCGATGGCGGCACATGCGTTGCGCCAACGAGTTCAGACCGCACCATGATCCAGATTCATTTCGAACGCCTGCGCCGCCTGGGCCTCAGCCCGGCGCTGGCTCAGCACGCCGTGGCTTGTGCTGACCAGCACGGGCCGAGCCCCACTGATCTTCAACTGATGCGCTTGACCGAAGTGCACCGAGAGACTGTTCGCCTGCATGACGGCCAGAGCGAGCACAGCGCCCGCGTGCAGCCGCGCTTGCTTCGGCAACTCGCCGAGCCGATCGCTGACGAGGCCTTCGCCACCGCCCCCGCAGCCGCCACGCTTGCCGTCGGCGATTGGGTGTGGGCGTCGGCCACTGGCGAGGCCTGGGTGCACGCGCGCGTGCCGCCGGCCACGCACATCCAGCGGCGTGATGCCGATGGCCGGCGCCATGCGGTGGTCAGCAACGTTGACACCGCGTTGCTGGTGATGGGCCTTGACGATGATTTCAACCCGCGCCGCCTGGAGCGCTACCTCACGCTCGTGCAGGCGAGCGGCGTGATGCCAGTGATCGTGCTGACCAAGGCCGATGTGCTTGCACCCACACCGGGCGCGCTTGAGGCCCGCGTTGCCTCGCTGCTCTGCCGAATGCCGGCACACATCGACGTGCTCGCGGTTGACGGCACCGACAGCACCACCGCACGCCGCCTCTCGCCCTACCTTGGCCTGGGCCAGACGCTGGTGCTGCTGGGTTCATCGGGCGCAGGCAAATCGACGCTCACCAACACCTTGCTCGGCGCCCCCGTGCAAGACACCGGCGCCGTGCGCCTGCACGACAGCCGCGGCAAGCACACGACGACCTCGCGCTCGCTGCATGCCTTGCCCGGTGGCGCCTGCGTGATCGACACGCCGGGCCTGCGCGCACTGCGGCCGGATGTGGATGCAGCCACGCTCGCGGCCACGTTCGACGACATCGAATCGCTCGCCGCGCATTGCCGCTTTCGCGATTGCCACCATCACGATGAACCGGGCTGCGCCGTGCGCGAAGGCGTTCACAGCGACCGCTTGCTGAACTACCAGAAGCTGCTGCGTGAATCGCGCCGCGATACGCTGAGCGCCATCGAGCGGCAACAGCAAGTCGCCAGCTGGAAGGCGCGCGGCAAGGCAACGCGGGCATGGATGAAGCTCAAGCGCGGCGAGGAGTGATCGCCGCCGCGGGCGCGGAGTTTCAAAACGGCGGCGGGCTTGCCACGCTGATCACGGAGCCGGTGATCGGGTGCGCGAAATCGAGCTGGGCGGCGTGCAGCAGCAGCCGCTCGGCACGCGCCAGCACGGCCGGGCAGGCATAGAGCGCATCGCCGAGGATCGCGTGGCCGCGCGCGCTCAAGTGAACGCGAAGCTGATGCGCGCGGCCAGTGACTGGCTCGAGTTCGACGCGGCTCCACGCGCCATCGGCCGCCTGCGCGACGACGCGGTAGCGCGTGAGCGAAGGCTTGCCGTGCTCGGTATCCACACGCTGCTTCGGCCGGTTGGGCCAGTCGGCGGCGAGCGGCAGGTCGATCTCGCCTTGCGCTGGTTCGATCAGGCCGTCAACCACGGCCACGTAGCGCTTGCCCACGCGCCGTTCGGCGAAGGCGATGCTGAGCGCGCGCTGCATCTCGGCGCCGCGCGCGAACAGCATCAGGCCGGAGGTTGACATGTCGAGCCGGTGCACGACCAGTGCGTCGGGCCACTCGGCTTGCACGCGCGCGGCCAGGCAATCGCGGCCCGCCTCGCCGCGACCGGGCACTGACAGCATGCCGCTGGGTTTGACCGCCACAAGGCAAGCATCATCGATGTGAGCGAACTCGATGGCGCTGTTTGGCATGCTCACGGCCGAGGGCTCGCAAGCGCATCGCGCTCGGCCAGCGTGGGAAAGAGCTTGAGCCAGAGCCCCGCAACGATCAGCGTGCCGATGCCGCCCAACAGCACCGAGCCGACTGGCCCGAGCCATGCCGCGGTGGCTCCCGATTCAAACTCGCCGAGTTGGTTCGATGCGCCAATGAACACCGAGTTGACCGCGCTGACGCGGCCACGCATCTCATCAGGCGTGTCGAGCTGAACCAGCGATTGGCGAATCACGACGCTGACCATGTCGGCCGCGCCGGCAACCATCAACGCGAGGAGCGAGAGCAGCATCGATGTGGATTGCGCAAACACCAAGGTCGACAAGCCGTAGGTCGCCACGGCGCCGAGCAGCACATGCCCGGCGCGCCGCGTGATCGGCCAACGCGTGAGCGCAACCGACATCACGAACGCACCCGCCGCCGGCGCCGCGCGCAAGAGGCCCAAGCCCCACGGGCCGACGTGGAGGATGTCCCTCGCGAAGATCGGCAGCAAGGCGGTTGCGCCGCCCAGCAGCACCGCGAACAAATCGAGCGAGATGGCGCCGAGCACCACTGGCCGCTGGCGCACGAAACGCACGCCGCCGAGCAGCGTTTCCCAGCGCATCACTTGATGCGGCCGCGCTGCCTGCGTGTAGTGCACGCCCATCACCAAGAGGCCGGCACTCGCAAAGAGCGCGGCGCAAAGGCCATACACCGCCGCCGCGCCAGCAACGTACACAAAGCCGCCGAGCGCCGGCCCGAGCACGATCGAGGCTTGCATACCGGCCGCACTGAAAGCCAGCGCCCTGGGCAGCACAGCGGGCGGCACGAGCAGCGGCGTGATGGCCTGCTGCGCCGGCATCTGAAAAGCCTTGACCGTGCCGAGCAACACCGACATCACCAGCAGCGACTCCCGGTTCGCCCAGCCTTGCCATGCGCCGAGTGCGAGCAGGCTGGCGATGAGCGTCTGCGCCACCATGCACAGCGCGAGGATGCGGCTGCGGTGAAATCGGTCAATCACATGCCCGGCCACGAGCAAGAGCAGCAGCGCGGGCAAGAACTGCAGCAAGCCAACGAGGCCGAGGCTCCACGCGCTCGCCGTCAAGTCGTACATCTGCCAGCCGACGGCCACCATCAGCATCTGATTCGCCGCCGTGCCGGCCAAGCGGGCAAACCACAAGCGCATGAAGGCTGGATAGCAGCGCAGCGGCGTGCCCGCGTGGTCGATTGAGAAAGAGGGCTCGCCGCGCGTGGCGTCACCAACGGCGGGTTCGGTCATCGCAATGGGTTGACGCCTTCGGTCGGGAACACGGTGATGCGCTCGCCTTGACCTTGCGGGCAGGCCGCATCGGCAGCGAGGTAGCTGACATGGCCTTCAACGATGCAGCGCAGGATCTGCCGGCCGGCAGCGGGTGGGAGAACGGTGATGGGTGCGGGGTCCAGGTCGGCCGCCGTGGCGGGCGTGGGCCGGGGAGGGCGCTGGGATTCGGTGTGGGCGCGGGCAGTCGGCAAATCGGTGGCGAGAAGGTGCGCAGGCGTGTCGTCGGCGGCTTCGATCGGGCGCATCTCGCGTGGCGCTGGCCAGCTCATCCATGCAGCCAGGGCCGCGACGCTGGCCGCAGCAAACCACATGGGCGCAGGCGTTGGTTCGAGCGCGAGTCGCGCCGGTGGCGCCTCGGCCTGCGGCGTGGCGATCTCGCGCAAGGCGCGTTGCTGCCGCTCTGAGCGTTGCACGATCAGCTTGAGCAAAGCCGGGCCATCAACCAACGTGATCGCATGCTGGCGCGCACAGGCGCTGGCTGCGGAGTCGACGGTTCCGGCCGCGATGAAGATGCAAGCCTCGGCGCGCGACGCTGCATTTGATTCGCCACGCGATCTGCCAATCGCAGCTGCAAAGCTGCGCAGCGCCATCTCGCCGACAGGCCGCACGCTCCACGGTTCGCAATGCACGATGCTGCGGGTTGGCGGTTCGCTGTCTCGACGTCGCAGCATGAAGTTGTGCGCGGCGGCTACCGCGGGTTCGGTGCTGCAACCATCTTGTCTGAACATCGCCTCGCACAGTGCGCCAAACGCTGCCCCGTCAAGCGCGCGGAGTGCGCCCGCATGCCAGATCGATGGCGGGCCGAAGAGGGGTGTGTCGAACGGCGGCGGGGCGCTCGGCGCGTGCTTGGTGAGAGGCCAAAGGTCGCGGTGTCTCAATGCGCCCATCAGCGCCGAAAGTGCGCTGAACAACGCAAAGCCGATCGCGGGCCACCAATTCGCCATGGCGATTTGCGCCGTCAGCTTGGCCTCGCGATCTGCATCGCGCGCGAAGTGAGGATGTGAACGCCGGGCTCGCCGGCCAAGGTCGCTTGCAGCAGCGCACTGGCCACAGCGCTTGCGCTGATCGGCCTCATGCTGGCCGGCACCAGGCCCATCAAGGGGCCGAGCAGACGTGTCATCCAGACTTCGCCGGCGCGAGTCGGTTGACCGAGCGCCGCGCGGTCACCGAGCAGCAGCGAGGGCTGCGCAATGGCGACCGAAGCAAAGCCCAGCCCGCCGATCGCCGTTTGCATCTCACCTTTGACGCGGTTGTAGAAGACGCGCGAGGCGGTATTGGCACCGAGCGATGACACGACGGCCAGCCGCTGCGCACCTTGGGCCCGCGCAGTGCGCGCCGTGTTCACGACGAAGTCGAAATCGACCTGGCGGAAAGCGGCCTCTGAGCCGGCGACCTTGATGGTCGTGCCGAGGGCGATGTAGACGTCATCGGCAGCAGGCAAGTCGGCCGGGAGCTTGGCGAAGTCAACGAGGTGAACCTGAAGCCGAGGATGTGAGGCCAACGCACCCAGCGCACCAGGCCTGCGCAACAGCACGTGCACCTGGGCGTAGTGCGGGCTGGAAAGCAGCAGCGGCAGCAAGGCCGTGCCGATCAACCCGCTTGCCCCCGCCAGCCACGCAGTGCGCGGCATGGGCGGGCGAGGTGATTTGGACATCGGTCGACTTTACCCGCGGCGCTTTGGTGCCGCGGGCATGTCAACAGAAGGCCTCAGCGCTTGGGTGCGCCGAGCCGCGAGGGCGGCCGACCGCTGCGTTGGCCTTCAGGCCGTGGGCCGCGCGCACCGCCACCGCCACCACCGCCACCGCCACCAGCGGGGCGGCCGGCGGGTGCTGAGCGACCATCGCCGCGGCCACCGTGGTTGCCGCCGCCACCGTTGCCACCACGTCCACCACCGCCGCCACCACCGGCGTGATGACGCTGGCCACCACGGCTCGCGCCTTCACCGATCACCATGCGGCCGAGCACGATCGGCTCGGCTTTCTCGCCAGCGGGTGGCTCGAAGCCGGGCACCATTTCTTTCGGGATCTCGCGCTTGATGAGCCGCTCGATGTCGCGCAAGAAGCCGTTTTCATCAACGCAGACGAGCGACACCGCTTCGCCTTGCGCACCCGCGCGGCCAGTGCGGCCGATGCGGTGAACGTAGTCTTCCGGCACGTTGGGCAACTCGTAGTTGACGACGTGGGGGAGCTGGTCGATGTCGATGCCGCGGGCGGCGATGTCGGTGGCGACCAGGCAAGTCAGATCGCCGGTCTTGAACTCGGCCAGCGCCTTGGTGCGTGCGCTCTGGCTCTTGTTGCCGTGGATCGCCATCGCGCTGATGCCCTTGGTCATCAGGTGATCCACCAGCCGGTTCGCGCCGTGCTTCATGCGTGTGAAGACGAGCACTTGGTCCCAATCGTTGCTCTTGATGAGGTGAACCAACAGGTCCTTCTTCATCTCGCGGCCGACCGGGTGAATCTTCTGCGCGATCGTCTCGGCGGTCTGGTTGCGGCGAGCCACTTCGATCAGCGCGGGCTTGTTCAACAGCTTGTCGGCGAGCGCTTTGATTTCATCGCTGAAGGTTGCGCTGAAGAGCAGGCTTTGCTTTTGTGCTGGCAGCACAGCAAGCACTTTCTTGATGTCATGGACGAAGCCCATGTCGAGCATGCGGTCGGCTTCGTCAAGGACGAAGATTTCGACGTGGCTCAAGTCCAGCGTGCGCTGCTGGTGGTGATCGAGCAGCCGGCCTGGCGTGGCGACGAGGATGTCGACACCGCGCTTCAGCTTGTCGATCTGCGGCTGCATGCCGACGCCGCCGAACATCACCATCGAGGTGAGCTTGCTGTACTTGCCGTAGGTGCGAACGCTTTCTTCGACCTGGGCCGCGAGCTCACGCGTGGGCGTGAGGATGAGTGCGCGAACTGGCAAGCGGCCTTTGGCATCACGCACCGAAGGCGTGGCCATCAGGCGGTGCAGCATCGGCAGCGTGAAGCCCGCGGTCTTGCCGGTGCCGGTTTGGGCGCCGCCCAACAGGTCGCCACCGGCCAGCACCACAGGGATGGCTTGGGTTTGAATGGGCGTGGGCGTCGTGTAGCCGTATTCGTTGACAGCACGCAGCAAGGGCTCGGCCAAGCCGAGAGATTCGAAAGACATGGAGATCCAAACGGAGATGATCGGCTTGCAGCGTCCGGGGAGGGCGCCAGTCGCAAGCGGATGAGCGGGAGAGTGAGCGCGTTGGCTCGGTCGGGGATGACCTGTGCGCGGTGACTGGTGCCCGCGCCCTTAGGGTTTATTCTAAGCCGTTACTTCACAACGCATGCCGTGATGAGCCGCATTCGATGGCTTGTTTTCGATGGCTTGCATGCACCGGTTGCCTTCCATGATCCGCCCACGTTTGTTGCCCGACAACTTCACTTTGCTGCTGATGGCGACTGTGGCCGCGGCAAGCCTCTTCCCATGCCGGGGCGACGTCGCGCGTGGCTTCGGCGTGGCCACCAACGTCGCCATCGGCTTGCTGTTTTTCATGCACGGCGTGCAGCTCTCGCGCGAGGCGATCGTGGCCGGCGCCACCCACTGGCGACTGCATTTGCTTGTCTTCGGCGCCACGTTCGTGATGTTCCCGTTGCTGGGCATTGCGCTGCGGCCTTTGCTTGAGCCGCTCGTCACGCCTGACCTCTACGTGGGCCTGCTGTTCTTGTGCGCACTGCCGGCCACGCTGCAATCGGCGATTGCGTTCACCTCGATGGCGCGCGGCAACGTGCCGGCCGCGGTGTGCAGCGCATCTGCCTCGAGCTTGATCGGCATCGTGTTGACGCCCTTGTTGGTCGGCCTGTTGTTGGCGCATCACGGCGCGGTGGCGATGTCGTTCGATGCCTTGCGCGGCATCGTGCTGCAACTGCTGCTGCCTTTCGTCGTGGGCCAATTGATGCAGCCATGGCTGGGCGCCTGGGTGCAGCGCCACAAGGCGGTGCTGGGGCCGGTTGATCGCAGTTCGATCCTGCTCGTTGTCTACACCGCGTTCAGCGAGGCGGTGATCGAAGGCTTGTGGCATCAAGTCAGCCCGCAAGCCTTGGCCGGCTTGCTGTTCGCATGCGCCGTGCTGCTCGCCTCGGCCTTGCTCATCACCACCGGCGTGGCTCGCCGCCTTGGCTTCACACGGGCCGATGAGATTGCGATCGTTTTCTGTGGATCGAAGAAGAGCTTGGCCAGCGGCATTCCGATGGCGCGGGTGCTCTTTGCTGGCCATGCAGTCAGTGCCGTGTTGTTGCCGCTGATGCTCTTCCACCAGCTGCAGCTGATGGTGTGCTCGGTGCTCGCGCAGCGTTACGCGGCGCGAACAGCCCCCTAACCGCTGGCCACCAGCGCCGCGCCAGGCACTGTGGCAAACACATCGGCCATGCGCAGCGCGCCGCCGGCCACAGTGAGCGTTTCGCCACTCAGCCGATTGACGAGGCGCGCGCCTTCAGCCCACCGCGGCAGAGCGACTTCCGTGTCCGCCCACGCCGCGTTGCCCAGCGGTAATTGCTCAGCCGGCATGCCGAGCTTGGCGAACAGCCGGCCCGCGATCACCACCAGTCGCTCGCTGCCAAGGCGGCGCTCGTAGGCGATGACGTTTGATGCGCGCAGGCCGCGTGCCGCAAGCGCTGTGTAGCTGCCGCGCTCGAACAAATCGGGCCGCTCGCGGCGCAGCGTGAGCAGGCTGTGCATGAACCAGAGCTTGGCGCGGCCATCGTGGGGTGCGGCGGCCAGCGCGTGAATGGCGCGTGCGATTTCGGGCCCGGCTGCGATGGCGTCGAGCTCCGCAAGCCGTTGTGCGCGCAAGTCGTAGTCGACCGGGCGGCGGTTGTCGGGATCAACCAAACTCAAGTCCATCAACTCATTGCCTTGATAGAGGTCGGGCACGCCGGGGGAGCTGTACTTCACGAGCACCATCGTCAGGCTGTTGAGCGCACCGAACCACGCGAGGATGCTGGCCTGTGCCTGCAGGTCGGTGAGAAAGGGATTGGGCTGCACGCGCGCCAGCAAACCGCTGACGAAGCGCGAGAGCGCCGCTTCGTACTCGGCATTCGGTGCCACCCAGTTCGTGTGCGCCTTCGATTCACGCGCGGCTTTGCGCATGTAGGCGTCGATCCGCTCGCGGTAAGCGGGGAGCGTGGCGTCACTCAAGCCTTCGGCGGGCAGCGTGCCGAGCAAGGTTTGGTAGAGCAGGTATTCATCGGCAGCCGATGGGCCCGCCGCGCTGCCGCGCAAGCCGCGGTTGAGCCGCTGCCAGCGGCTCAATGCAAGGCGCCATCCGGCGGGCAACTCTGAGAGAACATCGATGCGGTGGCGCACGTCTTCGGAGCGCTTGTTGTCATGTGTCGAGGTCGCGAGCATCGTGTGCGGCCAGCGCGTGGCGCGTTCGCTGCTGGCACGGTGGAAGGCGCGCAAGGTCATGCCGAAGTGGGCCGGATCGCCGCCCACTTCATTCAACGACGCGAGCTTGGTGTCGAGATAAAAAGCCGTGTCTTCAACGCCTTTGGCGGCCACTGGCGCGCTGAATTGCTGGAAACGCATTGCAAAGCGCTTGGCCGCATCGGCCACGCCGGTCGGCGCATCGGGCAGCGCCTCGCCGAGCAAACAGACGCGAACGAAGTCGAACACCGATGCGTCGGCGCCGGGGCTGTGTTGGCGCGCGTGGGCGATCGCCCAATCGATGTAGCGAAGGTCCTGCGCCGAAGGCTGATCGACGATGTAGGTGCGGTAGACGGGCAAACACGCCGCCACTTCCGCCACGGCGCCACGCAGCGCATTGAAGGTGTGGTCACGCGTGCGCCGGTCGGCCCGGCCGATGCGCAGCAGCTGCGTTGCGAGCACCGTGAGTTCCGAGGCCAATGCGTGGCGCATCACGGCGCGCTTGCCGAGGTAGCAGAGCTCATCGAAGGTGGCGGTCTGGCCGGTGAAGCGTTGCCAGATGCGGTCGAAGCGAGTGCGCGCAGCGGTATCGATCAACACGCCATTCATCTCGGTCGCAAAGCGGTAGCCGGTCGTGCCGTGCACTTGCCAGCCTTCGGGCAAGGCCTCGTGCATGGCCGCGATTTTTTCGGCGACGACATAGAGCGGCCGTGCCGGTCGGCCGGTGGTCTGCTCGACTTGGTTGGCCTCGGGGAGCGCGATGCCAGCGCGCCGCGCAAAGCCTTGCTGCAATCGCGCGAAGTATTCGGCCGGGTCGTGCAGGCCATCGGGATGGTCGATGCGCAAGCCATCCACGATGCCGCGCGCCGCCATGTCGAGTGCCATGCTGTGCGTGGCTTCAAAAACGGGCTCGTGCTCGATGCGCAGGGCGGCCAGCTCGTTGATGTCGAAGAAGCGGCGGTAGTTGATTTCGTCGGCTGCAACTCGCCAATAGGCGAGCCGGTAGTTCTGTGCTTCGAGCAATGCATGCAGGTCGTCGCGCGGGCCATCGGCGTTGAGTGCGTCTAAGGTCGCTTCAATCGCGCTTGGGTCTTCGGCAAGGATCGCGGCGCAGCTGCGCGGGTCTAGCGGGAACTGGTGCTCGTGGTAGCGGAGGACGAGCTTGCGCTCCTCAGCCTCATATGCAACTTTCAGCTCTCCCTTGGCCAGCACGTTGCCGTAGTGATCGCCCAGCACTGGGAGCAGCACCTTGCCTTCGAGGGTGGCGTCGAGCGGGTGCCAATCGATGTCGAAATACTGTGCGTAGGCAGAAGACTGGCCATGCTCCAGCACATCGTTCCACCACGGGTTGTCGCCTCCCGAGACACCCATGTGGTTGGGCACCATGTCGAGAATTTGCCCCATGCCGTGTGCTTGCAGCGCCGCCGTGAAGCGCGCATGGCCTTCGGGGCCGCCGAGCTCGGGGTTGATTTGGTCATGCGCGACGACGTCATAGCCATGCATGCTGCCCGGCCGCGCGCGCGTGATCGGCGAGCAATACACATGGCTGATGCCGAGCCGCGCAAGGTAGGGAACGATGCGCACCGCGGCATCGAAATCGAAGTCGCGGTGGAACTGGATGCGGTAGGTGGCGCGCGGAATGCGGGTGTCAGTCATGCGTCGTCGGATTGCTCTGTTCGAAACTCACCATCACGCCGCCGCGCACGAAGGTATGCAGGCCTGGCCGTGTGCTGAAGCCTTGCCGATAAATCGCCTCGCCAGCCGGCGCTTCAACGCGGTCAATCGCCTCGGCACCGAAGTTCGCCAGCAGATGCCAGCGGCCACCGTCCACAGGCCACTCCACGCGCAGCAAGCCACCGTCGACCTGCCATTCGCCGCCATGCCGCAGGTGCGCCATTCGCGGCACGAGATGGCGGTGGCGCAGGGCGAGCCAAGTGCGCATGTCGGCCAGCACCTCGAGGTGCGGCGGTGCGATGCGCTCTTGCCAAATCAACGTCGATGCTTCGAAGCTCCGCGGCGCGTTCGGGTCAGGAATGCGGTCGAGCGCTTCGCTGCTGCGGAACGCCGCGAAGTGGCTGAACTCTGCGCGCCGGCCGTTGGCCACAGCCTCGGCCAGCGTCGGCTGGAAATCGCAGAAGAAGAGGAAGGGCGTGGAGGCCGCGAACTCGTCGCCCATGAAGAGCATCGGAATGTGCGGCGATAGCAGCAGGCAAGCCCAGGCGGCGCGCAGCAAGACGGGGTCGGCGATGGCGTGCAGGCGATCGCCGAAAGCGCGGTTGCCAACCTGATCATGGGTCTGCAAGAACGAGACGAACGCGGTCGGCGGCAGGTGGCCACTGGCCTCGCCACGCGCATCGAGCTTCCGATAGGCCGAGGCCTCGCCTTGGTAGACGAAGCCTTCTGCGAGCGCGCGGCCAAAGTGCTTCAAGGGCGCTGCGGCGTAGTCGGCGTAGTAGCCATCGGTCTCGCCGCTGACGAGCACATGCGCAGCGTGGTGGAGGTCATCGTTCCATTGCGCAGTGGCCGCAAGCGGCGCATGCGCGGCATTCCGAGCGAGGCGATGGGCCTGGTTGTCGTCGTTCTCAAGCACGATGTGGAACGGGCGCTCGCGGCCCGGGCCGGCGCGCAGGGCGTGTGCGATTTCGGTGACGATGTCGGGCGTGCCGTCATCGCGGATGGCGTGCACCGCATCGAGCCGAAGGCCGTCAACGTGGTATTCCTCGGCCCAATAGAGCGCGTTGTGAACGAAGAAGCTGCGCACGGTGCCGTTGCACTCGCCATCGAAGTTGATGGCGGCGCCCCACGGTGTTTGATGCGCGGGGTTGAAGAAGGCCTCGCAGTAGGCGTGGAGGTAGTTGCCGTCAGGGCCGAAGTGGTTGTAGACCACATCGAGCAGCACCATCATGCCGAGGCCATGGGCGGTCTCGATCAAGGCCTTCAGCTCATTCGGCGTGCCGTAAGAGGCATCGGGTGCAAAGGGCAGCACGCCGTCATAACCCCAGTTGCGCTGGCCGGGGAAGTCGGCCACGGGCATCAGTTCGATGGCCGTGATGCCGAGTGCGGCCAACGATGCGAGCCGCAACGCTGCCGCGGCAAAGCTGCCTTCGGGCGTGAAGGTGCCTACGTGCAGCTCATAGATCACCGCCTCGTGCCATGGCCTGCCGCGCCAGGCGGCATCGGCCCAGTCGTAGGCGTGCGGGTCGACGACGACGCTTGCGCCATGAACATCGTTCGGGTTGGCGCGCGATGCCGGGTCGGGCACTTGCAGGCCATCGGGCAGCACGAATCGGTAGCGCGTGCCTGCAGCCGCAGTGGCCACATGCACGTGGTGCCAGCCGCGCTCGCCTGCGGTCATCGGCGCGCGCTGCCACAGGCCGTTGCGGTGGTGCGCCAGCGTGAGCTCGGCGGCGCCAGGCGCCCAGAGCGCGAAGCTCACGCCGCCTTCGGGCTGCAGCGTGGCGCCAAAGGGCATGCTGTGCCGGCGCTTCATGTTGGCTGGCTTTGGCGTTGCAGAAGCACGAGCGTGCGGCCGCGCAGCGTGTAGGTTTCGGCCTCGAACGCGGTGCTGTGTTCGGCGGCTGCGGCTACCGAATCGGCCGTGTCGAACGCTACGTGCCACGGTGAGGGCGAAGGCGGCACGGTGAACGGCACGTCGTCATGGTGCGCGTTGAAAAGCAGCAAGAAGTCGTCATCGTGCAAGGCTTCGCCGTGCGGGCCGCGCTCGCTGAATGCCGCACCCGACATCAACATGCCGATGCAGCGGGCGTGCGGGTCGCCCCAGTCGCTGGGGGTCATCTCGTTGCAGTCGGGTTTGAGCCACGTCAGGTCTTTGGGGCCGCCCTCGGCCACCGCATGACCGCGGAAGAAATCTCGCCGGCGGAACGTGGGGTGCGCACGGCGCAGGGCGATCACGCGTTGTGCGAAGTTGCGGAGCGCATCGCGCTCGGGCGTTGTCTTCCAGTCGAGCCAAGCGATCTCGCTGTCTTGGCAATACGCGTTGTTGTTGCCGTGTTGGGTTTGGCCAAACTCGTCGCCCGCAAGCAGCATCGGCACGCCTTGCGATAGCAGCAGCGTGGCCAGCAGGTTGCGCTTTTGTTGCTCGCGCAGCGCGTTGATGCCGGCGTCATCGGTTGGGCCTTCGGCGCCGCAGTTCCATGAGCGGTTGTTGCTGTTGCCGTCGCGGTTGTCTTCGCGGTTCGCTTCGTTGTGCTTGTCGTTGTAGGAGACAAGGTCGTGCAGCGTGAAGCCATCGTGCGCGGTGATGAAGTTGACGCTCGCATACGGCCGCTTGCCTGACCACGAATACAAATCGCTCGAGCCAGTGAGCCGCTGCGCGAATTCGCCGATCAAGCCGGAGTCGCCCTTCCAGTAGCCGCGCATCGTGTCGCGGTAGCGGTCGTTCCATTCGGCCCAGCCTGTTGGGAACCTGCCGACCTGGTAGCCGCCTTGGCCCAAGTCCCAGGGCTCGGCGATGAGCTTGACGCGGTTGAGCGTCGGGTCTTGGCGCACGGCATCGAAGAAGGCTGAGAGCGGCTCGACTCGGCCGTCTTCACGGGCAAGTGCTGAGGCCAAATCGAACCGGAAACCGTCGACATGCATCTCCTCGACCCAATACCGCAGCGAGTCCATCACGAGTTGCAGCGCGCGCGGGTGCGGCAAATTCAGCGTGTTGCCGCAACCGGTGAAGTCGTCGTAGTAGCGGTGGTTCTCGTTGAGCGTGTAGTAGGCCGCGTTGTCGATGCCGCGCAGCGAGAGCGTGGGGCCGTTTTGGTTGCCTTCGCAGGTGTGGTTGTAGACCACGTCGAGGATGACTTCGATGCCCGCGCGGTGCAGCGTGCGCACGAGTGTTTTGAACTCGTTGATCTTTTGCGATGCGCTGTAGCGCGGCTCGGGCGCAAAAAATCCCAGCGTGTTGTAGCCCCAGTGGTTTTGCAGCCCGTGCTCGGCGAGGTGGCGGTCATTGATGTAGCTGTGCACCGGCAGCAGCTCGACGGTAGTGACACCGAGGCGCTTCAAGTAATCGATCACCGGTGCGGTACCAAGGCCGGCATAGGTGCCGCGCAGAGCCGGCGGCACATCGGGGTGGCGCATCGTGAAGCCGCGCACATGCATCTCATAGACGACCATGTCCTTCCAGGGCACATGCGGGCGGCGGTCATCGCCCCAGCTGAAGGCCGGCTCGATCACGCGGCCCTTGGGCATCAGCGCGGCACTGTCGCGCCGGTCGAAGGAGAGGTCTTCGCGCTTGTGGCCCACGGTGTAGCCGTAGAGCGCATCGCCCCAGCGAATGGCGCCGACCAGATCGCGCGCATACGGGTCGAGCAGCAGCTTGTGCGGGTTGAAGCGGTGGCCTTCTTCGGGCTTGTAAGGCCCGTGAACGCGGTAGCCATAGACCTCGCCCGGGCGTGCTTCGGGCAGGTGGCCGTGCCAGACGTGATCGGTGCGTTCGGGCAGCGTGATACGTTGGCGCTCGTGGCGGCCAGTCGGATCGAACAGGCACAGCTCGACCTTCTCGGCATGCTCCGAGAAGATCGCGAAATTGACGCCTTCGCCATCCCAAGTGGCGCCTCTTGTGTGCGCGTGACCGGGCCAGACAGCGGTGAACGGATGGTCAGACTTCATCGGGCTACTGCTTTCTCGTCGTGGGAAATTCTTGGTTTCGCAGAACAAGGGCCGCGGCGACAGGCCTCGGCGCTCAAGGGCGCTTGTTGTCGCGCGGCCACCAGCGTTCGATGCGCTCGGCCGCCCAATCCTTGCCGCCCAAGCCAAAGGCGAGTGCGATGGCAAACACAAAGCCGGCGAGCAGGATCAAGAAGCTGTCTCGAACGATGTCGCCGCCAATGCTCAAGTGATCGAGCGCGATCAGCACGACGAACGCAAGAATCGCGTAGCGCGCCACCTTGGCCAGCAAGTCAGCGTCTTGCAGCTTGATGTTGCGGCAGTAGGCGAGCACCGTTTCGCCAATGAAGCGCGCGAAGTAAGAACCGAAGGCAAGGATCACGAGCGCCACCAGCACCTTCGGCACAAACCACACCACGCGGCCGAGCAAATCGGTGATGTAGGTCAGGCCCAAACTGTTGCACGCGATGATCAGCGCCGCCAGGATCACGAGCCAGTAAACGACGATCGCGAAGACGCCCGAGGTGTCTGTTTGCAGGCCGCCTTGGCGCAAGAAGCCGTCGAGCCCCGAGCGCTCGGTGAGCACGTTGAAGTTGATGGCGCGCAGGGCCTTCACCACCGCGAAGCGCACCACCTTGGCAAGCAGCCAACCGCCGATCAACACGATCACCGCGAGCAACAGCCGCGGCAGAAAAAATCCAACCTGCGAAAGGAACGCGCGCACGGGCTCCAGCAATACGTCAACGCTTTGCATGATGTGAGTTCCTCCGGTCAGCGGGCCGGCATGGGCCGCGCAAGCAGCTCGGCCAGGCCACGCAAGGGCACGCGCACCCAATCGGGCCGGTTGCCGAGTTCGTAGCGCAATTCGTAAAGCGCCTTTTCCATCTCGAACAGGTTGAGCAGCGCTGCATTGGCACCCGCTGCGGCGTCGCCCAGGCCTTCGGTGTAGGCGGCAAGGAAGGCCAGGCGAACTTGTTGCTCCCAGGCTTGGCCGAGTGGCGCGAGCTTCTCAAGCTCTTCCGCGCTGTGAACGACTCGGCGCAGCGCGCTCCAGCGTGCATAGCTGAACGAGCGCAGCATGCCGGCCACATCGCGCAGCGGCGAGCCTTTGGCGCGGCGCTCTTCGAAGCTGCGCGCGGGCTCGCCTTCGAAATCGATGATGACGAAGTCATTGCGGCTCACCAGCACTTGGCCCAAGTGGTAGTCACCGTGGAGCCGGGTCTTGATGGTTGGCTCGGCTGCAGCGGCCCAAGCATCCAACCGAGCGAGCAGCGCATCGCGTTGGCTCAGCAAGGCCTGCGCCTCTTCACGCGCAGCCAGCGGCAGCGCATCGAGCCGGGTGCTCAAGAGCTCGAAGCTGGCGCGGGCGCCGGCTTGGGCGCGCGCCAAATCAGCGGCCACATCGGCTGGGCCGGCGGGCTCGGGGTCGAAGGCGGCGTTGCCCGTCTTCAGTGCAAACGCGCGGTGCAGCTCGGCGGTGCGCAGGCCGAGCGTTTGCGCCAGCGCGAGAAAGCCGCCGTGCACATCGGCAGGGATGGCATCGGTTGCGCCACGGTATTGCTCAAGGTGGCGCTCCAGGTAGTCGAGCGTGTAGGCCCAGCCGTCGCCTTGGTTGGCCACATAGGCCTGCACGAGCGCGAGCGTCATCACCGTGCCATCGGCGGCGATGTGTTCGAGCGCCCCAGCCACTGGCACGCAGTGTGCAAAGCGCGCCACTTCGGTCAAGTGCCGGCCGATTTCGAGCTCGGGGTTGATGCCCGGCCGCAAGCGCCGGTAGCCCTTCAAGAACAACTGTTCACCGAGCGTGACAACCGTGTTGCTGCTCTGCGCCTGCGGCCGGTTCACCACCAGCTCGGCCACGCCCGCTGCGAGATCGGCAAACACTGCCGTCGGCTTGAACTGCAAGCGGCCTCCTGCGGCGGTGGGCACCACCTCGTTCGCGCCGATGGCCAGCACCACGGCGCGGCAGAAGGCTTCGTCATAGAAGGCATCGCCCATCACGCCCACGTTGGCCTGCTGCCGCACTTTGGCCACGGCGCCGGGTGTCAATCCTTTGAGGCGCTCTTCGCCAAGTTCTTCCCAGGCGATGGCCAGTGGCATGAAGTAGTTCGAGGCCTCGGCCGGGCCATCCAGCGCGAGCACTGGCAGCAGCCACTCGAAGCCGCCGCGCTGCCACACCGCGTGGTCTTGCAAGCGCGCACGCTTGATGTCGGTGCCCTTGGCCGCATACCAGCGCTGCGCCTCGATGTGGCGCGGCAGCGTGTCGGTCTCGAACTGCGCGCGCATGCGGTCGGCCATGCCAATGCGCCACGGCATCACCTTGTCGCGGAAGAGGCTGGTCCAGCTGTCGAAGAGCACCAGCACCGGCCGGTCTTCGAGCGATACCGGCTCCTGCTGACCTTCGGGCAGCGCCGCATCGGTATCGAGCCGGAACCAGTAGAAGCCGTAGGCCGCGATCGTCAGCACATAAGGGCCATCGGCGATTTGCGGGAAAGGCGTGCGGCCGAGCATCTCGATCGGCACGCGGCCTTTGAATGCCGCGAGGTCGAGCTCCACCGGCTGCGCCGAGCGCGAAAGGTTGGCGGCAAACAGCAATGCCTCGCCTTCGTACTCGCTCACGTAAGCCAGGATCTTGCGGTTGCTCGGCTTCAAGAAGCGGCGCTTGCCGCGGCCGAAAGCGCGGCTGCTTTTGCGCACGGCGAGCATGCGCTTGGTCCAGTTGAGCAGCGAGCTCGCATCGCGCGTTTGCGCCTCGACGTTGCGTGCCTCGTAGCCATACACCGCATCCATGATTGGCTGCAGGTAGAGCCGCTGCGGGTCAGCGCGCGAGAAGCCGGCGTTGCGGTCGGGGCTCCACTGCATGGGCGTGCGCACGCCGTTGCGATCGCCCACGAACACGTTGTCGCCCATGCCGATCTCATCACCGTAATAGATGATGGGGGAGCCGGGCATCGAGAGCAGCAGGCTGTTCATCAGCTTGATGCGGTCGCTGTCGTTCTCCATCAGCGGCCCGAGCCGCCGGCGAATGCCGAGGTTGATGCGCGCGCGCGGGTCAGCCGCATACATGCGGTACATGTAGTCGCGCTCCTTGCTTGTCACCATCTCCAGCGTGAGCTCATCGTGGTTGCGCAGGAAGATCGCCCACTGGCAGCCGTCAGGGATCTCGGGCGTCTGCTGCATGATTTCGACGATCGGGTCGCGGTCTTCTTGCGCGATGGCCATGTACATGCGCGGCATCAGCGGGAAGTGATAGGCCATGTGGCATTCATCGCCATCGCCAAAGTATTCGCGCACATCTTCTGGCCACATGTTGGCCTCGGCCAGAAGAAAGCGATTGGGGTAGTTCGCATCGATCGCCGCGCGCAGCTTCTTGATGACGCTGTGGGTCTCGGGCAGGTTCTCGTTGCTCGTGCCGTCGCGCTCCACGAGGTAGGGAATCGCATCGAGGCGGAAGCCGTCCACGCCCATGTCGAGCCAAAAGCGCATCGTCTTGAAGATGGCCTCCAGCACGGCCGGGTTGTCGTAGTTCAGGTCGGGTTGGTGGCTGAAAAAACGGTGCCAGAAGTAGGCTTTGGCGACGGGGTCCCAGGTCCAGTTGGAGGTTTCTGTGTCGGTGAAGATGATGCGGGTGCCGAGGTACTTTTGGTCGGTGTCGCTCCAGACATAGAAGTCGCGTTCGGGCGAGCCGGCCGGCGCTTTGCGTGCAGCTTGAAACCACGGGTGGGCATCTGATGTGTGGTTGATCACCAGCTCGGTGATGACCTTGAGGCCGCGCTTGTGGGCCTCGCCCAGCATCTCGCGAAAGTCGTCGAGCGTGCCGTATTGGGGGTGCACATCGTCGTAGCCAGCAATGTCATAGCCATCGTCGCGCAGCGGCGAGGGATAGAACGGCATCAGCCAGATGGTGTTGACGCCGAGGTCGCGCACGTAATCGAGCTTCGAGGTCACGCCTTTGAAGTCGCCCATGCCGTCGCCGTTCGAATCGAAGAAGGCTTTGACGTTGAGCTGGTAGATCACCGCATCGCGGTACCAGAGCGGGTCGTTGGCGATGTCGATGTCGGTCTGTTCGAGGTCAATCGCGGGCTGTGCGGCAGGCTGCACGGCAGCCTGGACGGCGGCGGGTTGGGGTGCGTTCATCAGAGGAAGTAGTCGAAGTCACGTTCGCTGCGCTGGCGCCGCCGCAACACGAAGATGTGGGCCGGCGTGCGCTGCGGGTCGAGCATCACGAACTTACGCAGGCCTTGCCACAGAAAGCGTTGGTCGCTGAGCTCGTCGTGCACCTGGAAGGATTGCGTGGCGTCAATGCCGAGGGTGTCGGCGTCGAGATCGATCCAGCCTGATTGCGCGTTATGCGGGTCGAGGTTGACGATGGTGAGCACCACGTTGTCGAGCTCACTGTCTTCAGTGCGGCTGCGCTTGGCGTAGGCGATGAGCTGGTCGTTGTCGGTGTTGAAAAAGCGCAGGCTGTGATCAGACTGCAGCGCGCTGTTCTCGCGACGGATGCGATTAACCCGCGTGATGAACGGCGCGAGGCTGTCGCTGGCACCTAAGTCCCAGGTGCGAAGTTGGTATTTCTCGGAGTCGCGGAACTCCTCGCTGCCGGGTTCTCGTGGCGTGTGTTCCATCAGCTCGTAGGCGGGGCCGTAGATGCCGTAGTTGGCCGAGAGCGTGGCTGCCAGCACGAGCCTTGCCATGAACACCGCGCGCTCACCGCCATGGAACTGCTCGGTGAGGATGTCGGGCGTTGTGGGCCACGCATTGGGGCGGAAGTAATCGCGCCCGGGCGGCTGCGTGAGCTCGGTGAAGTAGGCCGTCAAGTCGTGCTTCGTCTGCCGCCAAGTGAAGTAGGTGTATGACTGCGTGAAGCCAAGCTTGGCCAAGCGGTGCATCACTTTTGGGCGGGTGAAAGCCTCCGCCAGAAAAATCACGCCGGGGTGCTCGCGTTTGATCGTGTCGATCACCCACTCCCAAAACGGGAAGGCTTTGGTGTGCGGGTTGTCGATGCGAAAGATCGTCACGCCTTGGGCAATCCAATGGTCGAAGACGCTCTTCAACTCTTCCCACAGCGCGCGCCAGTCTTCGGTTTCGAAGTCGAACGGGTAGATGTCTTGGTACTTCTTCGGCGGGTTCTCGGCGTATTGCACGCTGCCATCGGGCCGGCGTTTGAACCAGGCCGGGTGGGCCTTCACGTAGGGGTGATCGGGTGCGCATTGAAAGGCAATGTCGAGCGCCACATCCATCTTCAAGCTGGCGGCTTTGGCAACGAGGCTCTTGAAGTCTTCAGCCGTGCCGAGTGCCGGCAGGATGGCCTTGTGGCCGCCTTCTTCGGCGCCGATCGCCCACGGGCTGCCCACGTCATCGGCTGCGGCAGAAAGCGCGTTGTTCTTGCCCTTGCGCTGCAACCGGCCGATCGGGTGGATGGGCGGGAGGTAGAGCACATCAAAGCCCATCTCGGCGATGGCGGGCAAGCGCGCCTCCACATCTTTGAACGTGCCGTGGCGCCCGCTCTCGGGCGAGGCCGAGCGCGGGAATAGCTCATACCAACTGCTGTAGCGCGCGCGCTCGCGGTCAACCACCAGAGGCAGCTCGCTCGCATTGCGTGCCTCCAAGCTGCGATCGGGGTAGCGCGCGGCCATGGCGGCGGCGTTGGCGTCAAGCGCCAGGGCCTTCAGGCTGGTGGCGCTCATGGTGTCGTCGGCTGCGGCGCGGTTGAGATCGGCAGCCCAGGCGGCGAGGGTGTTGCGGTCTTCAGCGCTCGCGCGCACTGCGGTGGCATCGATCAGCATCGCGCCCACTTGCGCGGCGATGCGAATGTCTGCCGGGTCCACGCGGCGCGAGAGCTCATGCCGCCACGATGCGAAGCCATCAACCCACGCAACCACCGTGTAGTTGTAGCGGCCCGGCTCGGGCGGCGTGAAGGCGGCGAGCCACACGTCGTTGCCCTTCTGCGCCATCTCCACTTCGCGCCAGCCGAGGTGGCCGGCCTCGCGCCACAGCAACAGAACGCGCAGCACATCGTGCCCGTCAGCAAACGCATGTGCTGTCACCTCGAAGGGCTCGCCGGCCACATGCTTCACGGCGAAGCGGCCGTCGTCTACGCACGGCTTCACAGCATCAATCACCGCACGCACATCACCCTGGTCGGGCCAGCTTAAGGATGAGGTTTCAGCCATGTTGACCCTCGTGACGCAAGTAGATGACGGCCAGCGGCGGCAACGTGAGCGTGAGCGAATACGGCCGGCCGTGCGAGGCCAGCGGCGCTGCTTCGACTTGGCCCAAGTTGCCCCAACCGGCGCCACCGTAATCGACCGCATCGCTGTTCAAAAACTCGCGCCAAACGCCAAGCTGCGGCACGCCGACGATGACGTTCTCACGCGGCAGCGGCGTGAAGTTGCAGGCCACGAGCACGGTGCTGCCGTGCTGATCGCGCCGCAAGAAGAGCAGCACGCTCGCATCGGCATTGCCAGCATCGATCCACTCAAAGCCTTCGGGCGAGAAATCGATTCGGTACAGCGCCGGCTCTTCGCGATAGGCCTGGTTGAGCGTGCGCACGAAGCGCTGAATGCCCGCGTGCTCCGGCCGGCTGCTGACCCACCATTCGAGCTCGCCTTCGTGCGTCCATTCGCGGCGCTGGCCAAACTCGCCGCCCATGAACAGCAGCTTCTTGCCCGGGTGCGCCCACATGAAGCCATAGAGCGCCCGCAGGTTGGCGAACTGCTGCCAATCGTCGCCCGGCATCTTGCCCACGAGCGAGCCTTTGCCGTAGACGACCTCGTCGTGCGAGAGCGGTAGCACGAAGTTCTCGTTGAAGGCATAGACCATCGAGAACGTGATCTGCCCGTGGTGGTATTTGCGGTTGATCGGGTCTTGGCTGAAGTAGGCGAGCGTGTCGTGCATCCAGCCCATGTTCCACTTCATGCCGAAGCCGAGGCCGCCCATGTCGGTGGGCCGCGAAACCATCGGCCACGCGGTTGACTCTTCGGCGATCGTCATCGTGTCAGGGTGCTCGCGGTAGGCCGCGCGGTTGAGCGCTTGCAGGAACGACACGGCCTCCAGGTTCTCGCGCCCGCCATCGCGATTGGGTATCCACTCGCCGGCTTTTCTTGAGTAGTCGAGGTAGAGCATTGAGGCCACGCCGTCGACCCGAAGGCCATCGAGGTGGTAGTGCTCCAGCCAGAACATCGCTGATGACAGCAAGAAGCTTTGCACCTCGTTGCGGCCGTAGTTGAAGATGGCCGATTGCCACTCGGGGTGAAAGCCCTGGCGCGGGTCGGCATGCTCGAAGAGATGCGTGCCATCAAAGTACGCGAGGCCATGCGCATCGGTCGGAAAGTGCGATGGCACCCAATCGAGAATCACCCCAATGCCGCGGCGATGCAGGTACTCCACGAAGGCCATGAAGTCTTGCGGCGAACCGTAGCGCGCAGTCGGCGCAAAGTAGCCGGTGGTCTGGTAGCCCCACGAACCGTAGAACGGGTGCTCAGTGATCGGCATCAGCTCAACATGAGTGAAGCCAAGTTCGAGCACGTGATCAGCCAGTGGCGCGGCCAAGTCACGGAAGTTGTAGAACGCGCCGTTCTGGCGCCGCCATGAACCGGCGTGTACTTCGTAGATCGAGATCGGGGCATCGAGCGCATTGCGGCTCGCGCGGGTCTCCATCCATTGGCCGTCTTTCCAGGCGTGGTTCAGGTCCCAGACGCGCGAGCCGGTGGCGGGCGGTGCTTCTGCCGCGAAGGCAAATGGGTCGGCCTTGTCGAGCACCTGGCCATCTGCGGTGCGGATGCGGTACTTGTAGACCTGACCGTGCGGCACCGCGGGAATGAACGCCTCCCAGATGCCTGTGGCGTCAGCGCGCGGCGTCATCGGCGAGGCTGATTCATCCCAGCCGTTCCAATCGGCAATCACCGACACCGAACGCGCATTCGGCGCCCACAGACGAAAGCTCGCACCGCCGGCCGTGCTCGTCAAATGGCAGCCGAGTTTGTCAGCGAGGTGCGTGTGCGTGCCTTCGCGGAAGAGGTAGGAGTCGTCCTCAGTCCAACTGGTGGAGGCTCGCTGCATTGCCTGGCTTCTTATCATCGTGTTCCTACTCGGCTGAACGTTTGACGTACTGGTTTTTCATGCTCATCTACCAGGTCTACCCCCGCAGCTTTCAAGACAGCAATGGCGACGGCATCGGCGATCTGCCCGGCATCACGGCCCGGCTCGATCACATCGCAAGTCTCGGCGTCGACATGATCTGGATCGGCCCCTGCTTCAAGTCGCCCATGGCCGATTTCGGCTATGACGTGGCCGACTACCGCGACATCGACCCCAGCTTCGGCACCCTCGCTGACTTCGATGCGCTGGTGGCGGCGGCGCGGGCGCAAGGCATGGGCGTGATGGTGGACATGGTGGTCTCGCACACCTCTGATCAACACGCGTGGTTTCAGAAGAGCCGGCGCCGCGAAGGCGACCAAGCTGATTGGTATGTGTGGGCTGACGCGTTGGCCGACGGATCGCCGCCGAACAACTGGCTCTCGGTGTTTGGCGGCGGCGCTTGGAGCTGGGATGCCGAGTGCCGGCAGTACTACTTCCACACCTTCCTTGAGAGCCAACCCGATCTGAACTTTCACCATGCGGCGGTGCAAGACCAAATCTTGGAGGAGATGGGCTTTTGGCTCGCGCGCGGCGTGGCTGGCTTTCGGCTCGATGCCTGCAACCACTACTTTCAAGACGAGCTCTTGCGCAGCAACCCACCGGCCGCGAGCCATGAACGGGCGCTGCACCCGTACGGCTTTCAAGACCATCTCTATGACAAAAACCGGCCCGAGGTGCCGGCCTTTCTCGCCCGCGTTCGCGAGCTGCTTGATCGCCACGGTGCCTACTCGGTGGCCGAGGTTGGCGGCACCGGCGGCGCGCAGTTGGCGGCTGACTATGTGGCGCCGGGCCGGTTGCACAGTGCCTACAACTTCGACCTGCTGCGCACGCACCGCAGCGCCGCTTACGTGGGCGGCGTACTGCAAACGCTGGAGACCGAGATGCCCGGCCCCGGCGTGGCCTGTCATGCCTTGAGCAACCACGACAAACCCCGCGTGGCCACGCGTTGGGGTGAGGGGCGAGAGCCTGTGGTGCACGCCAAGCAAATGCTCGCGCTGCTGGCATGTTTGAAGGGCACGATTTGCCTCTATCAAGGCGAAGAGCTCGGCCTGCCCGAGGCCAACGTGCCTTTCGAGCGCCTGCAAGATCCGTTCGGCAAGCGCTTCTGGCCAAAGTTCAAAGGGCGCGATGGCTGCCGCACGCCGCTGCCCTGGGATGCAAGCGCGCATGCCGGCTTCAGCGCGGTGGAACCTTGGCTGCCGATCGATGCGCGGCATCTCGCGATGAATGTGGCCGCGCAACAAGCCGATCCGAACTCCGTGCTCGCGTTCGCGCGTGAAGTCTTTGCGCTGCGGCGAGCGCGGCCAGAGCTTGATCGCGGTGAGTTCAAGCTCACCGACGCGCCGGTAGAAGTTTTGCAATTTGAGCGCAGCTTTGCGGGTGCGGTGTTGATCTGCGCCTTCAATCTTGGTGATGGCACCGAGCACATCGCATCGCCCGGCGCGGTGCTGCTGCAAAGTCACGCGGCTCGCGCTGCAGGCTGCATCAGCCTGGCGCCGAGCGGCTTCGTCATCTGCGTGAAAGCCTGAGCTCAACGCACCACCTCGACCGCTTCGAGGCAAGCCAAAAACGAGCGCCGCCACCAGTGCACGTCTTGCGCGCGCACTCGCTTGAGCAGCGCGCGGTGGCGCCGCACACGCTCTTCGAGCGGCATGGTGAGCGCGGTTTGAATTACATCGGCTGTGCTGTGAATGTCGTAGGGGTTCACCAACAAGGCCTCGTGCAGCTGCTCGGCTGCGCCCGCAAAGCGCGAGAGCACCAGCACACCCGGATCGGCCGGGTCTTGCGCGGCGATGTATTCCTTGGCAACGAGGTTCATGCCGTCTCGCAGCGGCGTGACGAGCGCAACACGCGCTGCGCGGCACATGGCCGGCAAGCGCCGCCGGGCCACGGTGCGGTGGATGTAGCGCACCGGCATCCAATCGAGCTCACCGTAGTTGCCGTTGATTTCGCCGCAGAGGCTTTCCAGCTCATGAACGATGTCGGTGTAGCTGGTCACATCTTCGCGTGACGGTGAGGCGATCTGGATCAGCGTGGCGCGCTTGCGGTTCTCGGGGTAGCGCTCAAGCAATTCGCGGAAGGTGCGAATGCGCTGCGGCAGGCCTTTGGAGTAGTCGATGCGGTCAACGCCGAGCATCAGGCGGCGCTTGCCGTATTGCTCGCGCAGCGTGTCGCCCGTTTCACGCGCTTCGCCGCTTTGGCCCATGCGCAGGAATTCATCGACATCGATGCCGATCGGAAACGAGCGCGCCACGAGCTGGCGGCCAGCAAGTTGAAAGCGCCCGTCAGAGAGCGACTCCGCGCCCGCCTCGGCCACCGCGTAGCGCGAGAAGTGCAGCAAATCGGCCTCGCTTTGAAAGCCGACCACGTCATACGCAAACAGCGAGCGCATCAGCCAAGAATGCGCAGGCAGCGCAGCCAAAATGAGCTGCGGTGGCAGCGGGATGTGCAGGAAGAAACCAATGCGGTGCTTGGCGCCGAGTGCGCGCAACTCGGCCGCGAGCGGGATCAGGTGGTAGTCGTGAATCCACACGACATCGTCGTCCTTCAGCAACTTCATCAACTCACGCGCCAACATGCGGTTGACGCGGCGGTAGCCCGCTTCGAAGCTGGGGTTGAAGTCGACCAGGTCGAGCCGGTAATGGAAGAGTGGCCAGAGCACGCCGTTGGCATAGCCGCGGTAGTAGGTGTCGTGATCGGCGGAGCTGAGGTCGGCACCCACCAAGGTCACGTTGCCAGCGTGGTGCGTGTGAACCGCGCACTCGCCAGCCACGCCGCCATGCGCCGCATCAATCACCTTGCCGCTCCAGCCGAACCACAAGCCGCCGGAGATTTGCAGTGCCTCGCCAATCGCAACGGCCAAGCCGCCAGCAGCGGGCTTGCGAGGGTCGGCCAAGCGATTCGAGACGATCACCAAACGGCCACCGGATGGGGGCGCGGCTGGCGGGGCAGGGCGGGTCAGCACCGCGTTAATCATTGTTCGCTGCATTGGCGGCAGGGGCGGCACTGGCGGCATTTGCATGTGCACCGTGGCGATCCTCACCGCCTTCGCCTTCGAGGCCGCTCAGCTGTGCCTGCAACCAACTGCGGAGCGCGGCTGGCCCGGTGAGGCGGCATTTGGCGGCGCTCGGGCCCGTGCCGACCTTGACGCCGATGCCACCGCGCGCCTGAACGGCGATGAAAGCGTCTTCGTCGGTCACGTCGTCACCCACATAGACAGGCGTTCGGCCATGGAAGGGTGGCTCATGGAGATAGGCGTTCACGGCATGACCTTTGTTGGCACGGGCGGGTTTGAGCTCAACGACCATCTTGCCGCTCATCAAAGCGGTGCCGGGGATGCCGGCACAGAGTTGCTGCATCGTGCTCAGGCACAGCGCCTCAAGCTCTGGCGCGAGCCGGTAATGCAGCGCCAACGCGCCGCGCTTGACTTCAACCAAGGTGCCCGGGTGGGCATCGGCAAAGAGTCGCAACTCGGCAGCGGCCGCCTCAAGTGGTGGTGCCTCGATGTGAATCGTGTGCCCGCTCGCATTGCGGCGCTGAACGCCGTGCACGCCAGTGACCGGCAACTTGAGCGGTGAGAGTTGCGCGTCAATCTGCGCGATCGTGCGGCCCGAGATCACGGCGAGGGCGCCGCCCAGCCGTTCGCTCATCGCCGCCAGTTCATCGGTCAGGCCGGGGGGCACCACAACGTCGCCGGGCCGCTCGGCCAGCTCGACCAACGTGCCGTCGAAATCGAGAAACAGCGCAGAGCGGGATGTGAGATTTGGGAGTGCTTGAGCCACCATGGGCATACCCTAGCATCCGACGCAACGCCGTTTTGTAGGAGCACAGGCAACGCCGATGTGAGCCGGAGCCAGCAGCCGCCGGGCCGCCACCCAGCGCACTGCGTTCGTGGGAGGCGAGTGCTTGTCAGGTTGACGCGAGCCCACCGAAGCCGCTCTACTCGGGCGGTGCGCCGCGGCCTCTTCATCACTTTGAATCACTTGCACCGAGTGGCTGGCGTGCAGCGCACGTCACGACCCCACAGCGCCCTCAGGTGGCCATGCGCTCCCGCCATGGCGCTCGGCCCGTTGTTGGTGCTGGCATTCGTGCATGCGCCGGCCGCTGCGCAGATCTACGCTGGCGAATCGGGCGATGCGTTGGTGCTGTCTAACTTTCAATCGGATGAGGCTTCGCGCTTGCTGTTGGCGGAGCCCTTGAACGAGGCAACGGCCACGCCCCAAGCGCCGGGTGCTGGCGTGCGGCGCCCCGCGCTGCGGGGCATGCCGAGGCTTCCATTGGCCACACCGGAGCTGCGGGGCCTGATCGCTGAGGTGGCGGCCCGCATCCAGATTGCGCCTGAGTTGCTGCACGCGGTGATTGCGGCAGAGTCGCGCTACAACAGCCGCGCCGTGTCGCCCAAAGGCGCCATTGGCCTCATGCAGTTGCTGCCCGCCACAGCGCAACGCTTTGGTGCACGAGACCCTTTCATAGCGCGCCAAAACATCGAGGCCGGGGCCAGCTACCTCAAGTGGTTGATGGCATTGTTTGAAGGCGACATGGAGCTGGTTTTGGCGGCTTACAACGCCGGCGAACAAGCAGTCATTCGTGCAGGCGGCCGCGTGCCAAATTACCCGGAGACGCAGGCCTACGTGCCGCGCGTGCTTGCCTATTTGCGCTGCGCCCGAGACATCGCCTGTCGCGGCGTTTGACTGCCCGCGCACCGCGGCGCTGCGGTCGCACCCACCCTCTGATCTGCCGCAAGCCCGCACGCCGAGCGAGCCTGATCGGGTTCGACCCTTCCCTTGGTTGAGGGGTCGTGCCCCGTCTTTAAGCTTCGGTTAAGCCCACCGCACAGACTGCATCACCAGGCCCAGTCAGCACATCGACTCGGCTGGTTCTCGCGATCCAACAGTTCAACGGTTCGGGTGGTGGATTCATGTTTTGTGATTGGCGCATGCGTGCGGGCGGCGGGTCGCGCCAAGCCATCAGCCGGCGGCTGAGTGGCTTCACTTTGCTGGAGCTGCTCGTGGTCATCGTGATCATCGGCTTGCTCGCCGGCTTGGTGGCGCCGCGGTACTTCGATCAGGTGAGCAAGTCCAACACCAAGATTGCTCGCGCCCAGATCGACTCGCTCGAAAAAGCGCTCGATCAATACCGGCTCGACGTGGGCGCCTACCCGAGCACCGATCAGGGTCTCGCCGCTCTGAACACCCGCCCTCAAAACCTGGAGAGATGGGCCGGCCCCTACCTCAAGAAGGCGGTACCGCTCGACCCCTGGGGCGCGAAGTACACGTACCGCTCGCCCGGCGATCACGGCGACTACGACCTGATGTCGATGGGGTCAGACGGGCAACCCGGCGGCACAGGCGAAGCGGTCGATGTGACCTCCTGGGGCCAATGATCCCAATGGCTTGCTGACCCTGATCATGGCCGCTGACTTCGACCTCGTCGTGCGCACGCCTGCCGGTGCGGTTCAAGCGTTGGTGCTGCAAGCGGCCGATGCCGCAGCGGCGCGCGGCCAAGCCGCGAAGGGCGGCCTGCACGTTCTGACCTGCCAGGCGCGCGCATCGGGCGAAGGCCGATCGGTGCGGTCGCGCGCACGCGCCGGGCGGCAGCTTGACATTGCCAATCTCTCGTACGAGTTGTCATCTTTGATGACGGCGGGCTTGTCGGTGATGGAGTCTTTGCGCACGCTCGCGGCCAAGGAGCGCTCGGCGTTCAGGCGCAACATGCTGCTCGACGTTGTCGCCGGTGTGAACGAGGGCATGACCTTGTCGAGCGCGCTCTCGCGCCACCCTGATCGCTACCCGGCGTTGTTGATCGCCACGGTCAGCGCGAGCGAACAAACGGGCGACTTGAGCACCGCCTTGCGCCGGTACTCGGAGCACCAGCAAAGCGTGAAGGCGTTGCGGGATAAGGTCGTCGGCGCGGCCATCTATCCGATGCTGTTGCTCGGTGTGGGCTGCGTGGTGGTGCTGTTTCTGCTCGGCGTCGTGGTGCCAAAGTTTGCGGTGCTCATCGAGAGCACGCGGCGCGAGTTGCCGTGGTCGTCTCAGCTGATGATGTCTTGGGGGCGCCTGGCTGCCGAGCACGCATGGGCGGTTGGGCTCTGCGCCGCTGCGGCCTTCGTGGGCTTGGTGTTGACCGTGCGGCATGTGGTGCGCACAGGCGCCCGTTCGCGCTGGATCGAGCACCTGCCAACCATTGGGCCAGCGATGCGCCGGTTCCGGCATGCGCAGCTCTACCGCACGACCGGCATGTTGGTTCAAGGTGGCATTGCAGCGCCGCGCGCGCTGGAGCTTGCCGCCACCTTGTTGGGTGACGCCGATCAACTGCGGCTTCAAAAAGCGATCACGCTGATCTGCGAAGGCCGCAGCATCAGCGGCGCCTTGCAAGACGCCGAATTGGCCGATCACGTGGCGAGCAGCATGCTGACCGTGGCAGAGCGAACTGGCGCGCTCGCTGAAATTTTGCAGCGCATTGCGCTCTTCCATGAGTCAAGCTTGCAGCGCTCGGTGGAGATGGCGAGCCGCTTGTTCGAGCCGATTCTGATGATCGTCATCGGCCTCGTCATTGGCGTGATCGTGGTGCTGATGTATTTGCCCATCTTCGACCTCGCGGCGAGCCTTCAATGATGCTGCTGCCTGCTGAGATCATCGAAGTTGGCATGCGCGCCGACCACGCCAACTCCACGGCGCCGCCGCTGAGCGCTGCACTCGTGCAGCAAGCCATCGCGGCCACGCCGCCGGGTGAGCGCCTGGCCTGGATCGCCGAGCAAATGGGCCTCGATGAGCAAGGCTTGCTTCACCTCGCCGCCAGCCACTTCGGCCTGCGCGCGGCGGAGATGGCGGCACTGCGGCGCCTGCAGCCCGACTTCGAGCTGCTCTCGTTCGCGGACTGTCAACGCAAGCTTTGCGTGGTTGGCAAATTCTCGGGCGATGCGCGCCTCACCGTGGTCATTACTGACCCGACTGACTCGCGTTTGCGGCCCTGGCTAGAAGCTCGCCTGCGCAACCATGTGGTTGACATTGCACTGGCAAGCGCAGCCGATCTGCAGGCCTTTTTGGTGGGCGCGGGCGCGAGCGTCCGCGCGATGGACGGTGTGCGCTTGCGTGAGGGCCTCGGCAACACAAGCCTTGGCAGTACAGCGGGCTCGGCCGATGCCGCCGTGTCGATCAGCATCTCGCAGATCGATGCGACCCAAAGCCCCGTGGTGCGGCTCGTCGATTCGACCCTGTTCGATGCGCTGCGCACCGGCGCGAGCGACATTCACATGGAGACGCAGCCGAGCGGCATGCTCATCAAATACCGGCTCGACGGTGTGCTCGAAGTGGTCAAGCAGATCGATCAACTGGAGCTCGCTCATCAAACGATCTCCAGGATCAAGGTGATGTCAGAGCTCGACATTGCCGAGCGCCGCATTCCTCAAGACGGGCGCTTCAAGGTTGTCGTCGATGGCCGTGAGATCGACTTTCGCGTGTCGATCATGCCCAACTTGTTTGGCGAGGATGCCGTGCTGCGCGTGCTTGATCGCAAGCATCTGACCGGGCAATTTCGGGCGCTCACGCTCGATACGCTCGGCTTCGATCAAGCCGTGCTGAACTTCATTCGCGATGCCGCACAAATGCCTTACGGCTTGCTGCTCGTGACCGGCCCCACCGGCAGCGGCAAGACGACCACGCTCTACGCCGCGCTCTCCGAGATCAACACCGGCCTGGACAAGATCGTCACGATCGAGGACCCGATCGAGTACCAGTTGCCGGGTGTGCTTCAGATCCCGGTCAACGAGAAGAAAGGTTTGACCTTTGTTCGCGGCCTGCGCTCGATTCTTCGGCACGACCCGGACAAGATCATGGTCGGCGAAATCCGGGATGCCGAGACGGCGCAAATCGCCGTTCAAGCCGCGCTCACCGGCCATCAGGTTTTCACGACAGTGCATGCCAACAACGTGTTCGATGTGATCGGCCGCTTCGCGAACATGGGTGTCGACAGCTACAGCTTGGTGGCCGCGCTGAACGGCATCGTCGCGCAGCGCTTGCTGCGCATGACGTGCACGAGTTGCGCGGCGCCGCGCGAGGTGCCCGCGGAGCTTTTGCGGCGCAGTGGCTTGTTGAACGAAGGCACTGCGAGCGCCACGCTCATGCGCGCCACATTCAAGCAAGGCATGGGCTGCGCTCAATGCCGCGGCACTGGCTACAAAGGCCGCCGCGCCATCGCCGAAACGCTGCCCGTGACCGACACCTTGCGTGATCACCTCGTGCAACGCGCACCGCTCTCAGTGATCCGCCGTTCGGCGCGCGAGGCCGGCTTCACCAGCCTTCGCGATGCGGCCGTGGCACTGGCCTGCCGTGGCGACACCACCTTGGAGGAGATCAACCGTGTCACTCCGGTGGAATAGGTCGGTGCGCATGCGCGTGGGGCCGCAAGCGGTGAGCGCCACGCTCGCGCGCGCATGGCCGCGCGGGGCGGCACTCGCCGTCGCGCAGCGTGCGCCGCTCGCGTTCAGCGGGAGCGGCGATCACGGCGCAGTTCATCCCACGCAGCCGCCATCTCAGCAGCCCACACACCAATCAACACAGCAGCCCGCGCTTGCGCCCGCTCTTGAGTGCGCGCTGCGAGAAATCGAGCCGGTGCTGCGCGATCTGGCGAGTGAGGCATCGATCGAAGGCGCCCGCCTGCGGGTGACGCTCTCCGATGCATTGGTTCACCTCGATGTGATCGCTGGTGACTTCATCGGCAACAGCGATCGCCAGCTGCAGGCCATCGCCGAGGCCTGCGCGGCTGAGCTGCTTGGCGAGGGCGCAAGCGATGGCATGGGGCCGCATGAAGTGCGTTGGCAATTGCAGCCCGGTGGTGAGCATTTGCTGGTCTGCGCGGTCCCGCGAGCTTGCCTTGCCGAACTCGCTCGCGCAGCCGGCGCTTGTGGCTTGAAGCTCGCCAGCGTGCAGCCGGATTTCGTTTGCCAATGGAACGCACATGCTGGCGCCTTGAAGCCGGGCGCCACGGTGTTCGCGGTGGCCGCGAGCGCGCATGTTGCGGTGGCGGCGGTGATCAACGGCGTGATTTCGGCGATCAGTGTCGGCGCCTCGGCGGGTGCGGCCGCGCCGCGCGATGCCCTGGCCTGGCTCGACGCGCGGGTGGACCGGCTGCTCACGGGAATCGGGCAAGACCTCGCTGCGCAATCGGCCTTCGTGCTGGTGTCGCCTGACGGCGCGGTGCCCGAGCCAGCCGGGCGATGGGTGGTGCGTGGTCAACCGGGTGCCACCGAATGAGAGCGCCTAAGTTGCAGTTGCAATTGGAGTTCGCGCCGGGCTCGCGGCGTGCGCCTTGGTCGGGGCGAATCTTGCTGCTCGCTGGCCTCGCCTCGCTGGGCTTGGGCATCGCCCAATGGAGTGATCTGTGGTTGAGCCAAAGCCGCATGGCGGCCGAACTCACGGGCCTGCAGGAGCGCAGTGCTGGCAGTATGCGGCCGGTGGTGGCCAAGGCTGATCCGAAGCAGGTCGCCAGCACGAAGGCTCTGCGCCAAGTCACCAGCACGCTCATGACGCCGTGGGCAAGCCTGCTCACATCGCTTGGTGCCGCGCCAACGGGGGCGGTGGCTTTGCTGTCGGTCGAGCCGTCAGTGAACAAGCATTCGGTTCGGCTGACGGCGGAAGCGCGCGATTTGCAGGGCATGCTCGACTACCTTGGCGCCTTGCAGCGTGACGAGCGCTTGTCAGCGGTCGTGCTGGTGGCGCACCAGGTGCAGGTGCAGGCGCCGGGCACGCCTGTGCGCTTTCAGATCCAGGCGGCTTGGGGAGATGCACGGTGAGGCCCAAGCTGAAGCTCCAAACCAGGCGTGCCCTCTGGCGCGGCTGGATGCGCCTGCGGCGGGGATTGGGCGATGCGGGCGTGTGGGGCATTGCGCTGCTCGTGTTGGCTGCTGCGCTGGCCACATGGTTGCCTCACCTCAAACAAGAGACGACCGGCTTGGCGGCCGCGCTGCAGAAGCAGTCTCTCCTTGCAGCGAACTCGGCCGCGAATGTCTCCACGCTCGGCCCGCGCGCATCGTCAGACGCCGATCTGATGCGCAACACGCTCGCCAGCTTCCCGCAGTTGGCCCGCAACCAAGCCGATCTCGATGCGATCTTCACCGCTGCCGCGCGGCGCAACGTGATGCTGCTCAAAGGCGAATACCAGCTCAAGCTTGATCCGGGCTCGCCCTTGGCGGCGTACACCGCGACCTTCCCGATTCGAGGCGACTACGCCACCTTGAAGGACTTCAGCGGCGATGTGCTGAGAGCCTTGCCGCATGTCTCGCTCGACGAGTTTCGCGTGTCTCGCGACGCAGCTGGAAGCACATCGCTCGAAGCCGTTGTTCGCTTCACCTTGTTCTATCGGAACTGATGTGACGACCGCACGCATGCTTGGTTCGCCAGCCTCTCAACCATGAGCCCCGGCACATCCAAACCCATTCAGTACGCGCTGCTCGGCTGCGCGGGGGTTGGCGCGTTCTATGCGGCGGCGCAGTGGTCGCGTGCCAATCAGGTCAGCGCGGAGGAGGTGACCACGCCGGTAACGGCGGCCGCGCCTCGGCCCGCGTTGAATCGGGCAGCCGTGCTGACCGTGCCCACCGTGCAAGGCGTGCCAGCCGCATCGGCGCAGGCGAGCGGCGCAGCTGCCGCAGTGCCGGCAGCTTCTGCGGCTTCTGCCCTGTCAACGGCGGCGCCGTCCGCGGGTCTGGCCTTCGCCGATCGATCCGCGGTGATCCCCGGCGCAACCGGCGACCCGTTTGCCGCGCTGAGTTGGTTGCCGCCGCCTCCGCCACCCCCGCCGCCAGTGGCCGAGCCACCACCCGCACCGCCGCCGCCGCCCGTGGCGCCGCCATTGCCGTTCACTTTCGTCGGCATGGTGGAGCAGGGCACACCGAAGCCGCAGGCCTTTCTCGCCAAAGGTGATGCGCTGCTGATCGTCTCTGCCGGCGACACGATCGACAACAGCGTCTACCGCGTCGAGTCTTTGAGTGCGAGCCAGATCGTCTTGACTCACGTGCCGACGAACACGCAGCAGATCATTCACGTCACCGGGAGTACTCCTTGAGTTTGAACTTCGTAGCCGCCACGTGCCGCCGAACGCTGATCTGCGCAGTCGCCTTGCTGGTGGGCTGCGCTGGTTTCAAGTACCACTCCGACGGCATGAAGCTCGCTGCGCAAGACAACCATGAGGCGGCTGTCGCCATGCTCAAAGCAGCCTCGCAACTGGAACCCACCAACTCGGAATACCGGATCGACCTTCTGAATGAGACGGCGCGCTACACCGCAGCGTTGCTCGCGCGGGCAGACGAGGCCCGCGCCAACGCCAAGCCCGCAGAGGCAAGCGCCTTCTATGCCCGGGCCTTGAAGGTCGACTCGGCCAACGAGAAGGCTCGCCGCGGGCTGGCGGCACTCGATGCCGATGTGCGCCATGCGCGATTGCTGAGCGAAGCCGAGGCGCTGCTGCGAGAAGGGCGCATCGAGGCGGCGCGCGACAAGGTCAACTCGGTGCTGTTGACCGACCCGGCCAACGCGGCGGCGCGCAAACAATTGGTCGTGATCAACGAACGGCTCGACAAAGCGCGCGACGCCAAAGCCGCGCAATCGGCGGCGCAGTCGGTGATGAACAAACCGGTGACGCTGCAGTTCCGTGACGCGAACTTGCGCATGGTGTTCGAGGCGCTCTCGCGCACGACCGGCCTCAACGTCATTCTTGACCGCGACGTGCGCTCCGACCTCAAGACCACCATCTTCGTCAAGGATGCGGCCGTGGAAGACACGGTCGATCTGATCCTGCTGCAGAACCAGCTGGAGAAGCGCGTCGTCAACGCCAACACCCTGTTCGTCTACCCGGCCACGCCTGCCAAGCAAAAGGAATATCAAGACTTGCAGGTGCGCACCTTCCAGATCACCAATGCCGATGTGAAGTACTTGCAGACGATGCTCAAGAGCGTGCTCAAGATCAAAGAGGTGTCGATGGATGAGCGCACCGGCACGCTCGTGATTCGCGACTCGCCCGAGGCGATCTCGGTGGCCGCGCGGGTGATTGCCGCGCACGATGTGCCCGAACCCGAAGTGATGCTCGAAGTCGAAGTGTTGGAGATCTCGCGCGACAGATTGCAAAACCTGGGCGTGCAGTTCCCCGATTCGATCACCCTCTCAACACCGACCGACGCCAGCGGGAACCTCACGCTCGGTTCGTTGCGCGGTTTGAGCGGCGGCCAATTGCTCGTGAGCCCCAATCCACTCTCAATCGGCATCAACCTCAAACTGCAAGACACCGATGCCAACCTGCTTGCGAGCCCGCGCATTCGCGCGCGCAACAAGGAGAAGGCGCGCATCCTCATCGGCGACCGCGTGCCCATCATCACCAACAGCGTCACGCCGGTGGCCTCGGGTTCGAGTGTGGTGACGGGCTCGGTGTCGTATCAAGACGTTGGCTTGAAGCTTGAGTTCGAGCCCCTGATCTACAGCGACCAAGAAGTCGGCATCAAGATCAGCTTGGAGGTGAGCACGATCGCCAAGCAGATCGCCGGCCCGAACGGCTCGCTGGCCTACCAAATCGGCACCCGCAATGCACAGACGGCCGTGCGCCTTCGCGACGGCGAAACGCAGATTTTGGGTGGCCTGATTTCCTCGACCGACCAGAACACCGCATCGAAGATCCCCGGCTTGGGCCACTTGCCGATCATTGGCCGGCTCTTCGGAAACAACAGCGGCGACAGCAACAAGAGCGAGATCGTCATGTCGATCACGCCGCACATCATCAGGCCTCCAGCCGTGCTGGACGCCTCGTTGCGCGAGGTCTTCTCGGGCACCGAGGGCAGCATCCGGCAACGCGCGTTGCAGCTCGATCCTGTGGGTGCTGTGCGAATGCAGTCGAGCGGCGGCGCTGCCCCGCAGGCGCCCAACCCGCGGGCGACTTCCGCCGCGCCTCGGTCACCGGCTGCGGCACCAGCTGTGGCACCAGTTCCGGCACCCGCTCCGGCCAATTCGCGGGTGCCGCCCACCGAGCCGCCGGCGGCGGTGTTGCCCGCGGACAGTCTGGATGCGCCACCGCCACCGCCGCCACCCGCCTCAGCACCGGCTTCAGCGCCGGAATCCGTGGTGCCGCTGCAATGAACAGCTTGCGCGCTCGCGGGCATCAGGCCGGCTTCACGTTCGTCGAGCTCGTCGTCACGCTGGCGTTGATCGGCGTGGTGGCTGTGGTGAGCCTGCCGCTCTATGAGGTGACCTCCACGCGCATGCGCGAAGCGGAATTGCGCGAGGCCTTGCGCACCATTCGCGCGGGGCTCGATGCCTACAAGGCCGCGGTCGATGCGGGCACGTTGCCCAAAGCCGCGGGTGACTCGGGCTACCCGGCGTCTCTCGAACAGTTGACTGATCCGCTGGAGCCGGCTGGCAAACAAGAGAGCAGCTTCGGCGCGGCCGAGCCGTCACGCCGTGTGGTGATCCTGCGGCGGCTGCCGCGCGATCCGTTCTTCCCGAATGCCGATGTGCCTGCTGCGCAAACCTGGAACACGCGCAGCTACGGCAGCCGATCCGATGACCCACAAGCCGGCGAGGATGTGTTCGACATCGCCTCAACCTCGACCCGCATCGGGCTCGATGGCACGCCCTACAGCAGTTGGTAGCGCGCCATGGTGTCAACGAGCCCACGTTTCATCGGCGCCGTAATCGCCGTCAGCGCCGTCAGTCCCATCAGCGCCAAGAGCAGTCGCCCGTGTCTTCTCCAAAGCCGCCCTAACGTGCCATCGCAGCGTGCATTCACGCTGATCGAAATGCTCGTCGTGATGACCTTGATCGCGTTGCTCTTGACGCTGGCGGTGCCGCGTTACTTTCACTCGCTCGATGCTGGCCGCCTGAATGTGCAGCAACAAAACCTCGCCACCCTGCGCGACGCCATCGACAAGTTCTTTGGCGATGTGGGCCGCTACCCGGAGTCGCTCGATGAACTGGTCTCGAAGCGCTACCTGCGGCAAATTCCGCTCGACCCTGTGTCTGACACCAACCAATGGATCGTCGTCGCGCCAGCCGATACGACCCTGGGCAACGTGTTCGATGTTCAGCCACCCGCAAAGGTTGAGCGCGCTGGCGCGGAGGTCAACTGAATGAGCAACTGTTGTCCTGCGCCTTGCACTCAGCCGCCGCCGAAGGCCGAGCGTGGCGTCGTTCTGCTGGCGCTGTTGCTCGCGTTGGCTTTGTTGGGCATCGGCTTGATGGTGGCGGTTGATGTGTGGGCCATCACGCGGCAGCGCGAGCGCGAACAGGAGCTGCTGTTCGTCGGCGATCAGTATCGCCAGGCCATTCAGCGCTACTACTACGGTGCGCCGCCCGGCGTGGCACGCGTGCTGCCCGCGAGCCTCGATGACCTGCTGGAGGACGACCGTTATCCGGTCCCCGTGCACCACTTGCGGCGGCCGTATCCAGACCCGATCACCGGGTCGCCCGAGTGGGGTCTGGTGCGCGCTGGCGAGCGCATCGCCGCGGTCTACAGCCTCTCGGAAGCCAAGCCACTGAAGCAGGCCGGGTTTGCCGCCGCCTACCAATTCTTTGCCGACAAAGCCTCTTACCGCGACTGGGTGTTTGCCTTCGTCGGCGCGCGCAGGTCGGGCAATGAGGTGCCGGCTGTCTTGCCCACCACACCAGCGCCAACACCAGCGCCCGCGCCAGCCCCAGCAGCATCCAGCAACACGCCTCCCTTCAACCCCACTCGCCCGACTCGCGGGAATCCATCATGACCATCCGGATTCTTCTGGCAGACGACAACAACCTGTTCCGCAAGGGGCTGGCCGCGCTGATCTCTACCGACCCCGGGTTCACCGTGGTCGCTGATGTTGGCGGCGGCAAGAACGCGCTTCAGGCCTCTCTGCAGATCGAGCCCGACATCGTCTTGATCGACATTCAACTCGTCGATACCAACGGCCTCGACACCGGCGCCCAGATCAAGCGCCGCCAGCCGAATGTGCGCGTCGTCTTTCTCACCGGCGTCAAAACCGAGGAGTACGTGCGTGCAGCCTTGCGAGGCGGCGCCGATGGCTATGTGCTGAAAGACGCGAGCTTCGAGGAGTTACAAATCGCGCTGCGCAGCGTGGCGATGGGCAAGAAGTATTTGAGCCCCGATGTCTCAGGCCACGTGGTTGACAGCTTCTTGCGCCCCGACCAGCCGCGCGCCGGCTCCACACTGCTCGAAACGCTGACGGCGCGTGAGCGCAGCATCCTTCAGCTCGTCGCCGAGGGCCGCACCAACCGGCGCGCGGCCGAGTTTCTCAATGTGAGCCCCAAGACGGTTGAGAAGCATCGCGCGAGCCTCATGCACAAACTCGGCCTGCGCAATGCCGCCGAGTTGACGCTCGCCGCACTCGACCTCGGCTTGATCGAGCGGCCAACCGCGATTGCGCGCTTGTCGAGTGAAGCGGCGCTGCAGGGCAGCTCGCGCTTTGAGGGCAGAGCGATTGCAGGGGTGGCTCAGGGCACGATCCACCCTGACACCGATGTCAGCGCACGGTCGGCGTCGCCCAGCTGAACGATGCCCGCGCCTTTGGCTGCGAAGCGCTGGCCTGGCCCGAGGCTGACCTGCGGAAACAGCGATGCAGCGGGTGTTTGCGCGACGACGTGCTCAATGCGCTCGACGAAGTAATCGCGCGAGAAGTTGTCGGCGATGTGGCCGATAACGTCGCTCACGAGCGTCATGGTGAACTGTGCGTTCACCTGCACTGGCTCGTTGGTCACGGCGATGCCTTTGTTGTGCAACCAGAGCTTGCTGCGCAGCAAGCGGGTCTCGTGCCGGGGCGGTGGGTCTGATGGGTAGACCATGCGCAGGTCAGAACGCGAGCCTGCGCTTTGGGCCCAAGTGATGTGGCTGGGCCGGTGGCTGCCGAGCAGGCCGAACGAGAGGTAGACGGTGGGCGAGCACGCGGTTTCGGGCAATGGTTCGGGCAATTGGTTGGCGCTCATGTTTGCATCAAGGTCGTTGGCACCCAGCCACAACACCACGATGTGCGGCTTGGTGGCGCAGACGCGGCGCCACGCTGTGCCATCGGCCGGGCCATCGAGCACTTGGTCTTCGATGGGAATTCGCGCGGCAAGTGCGGTGCGCAGGGCGGCGGCAGCGGTAGCTCCGGCTTCGCCGCGCCGATAGACCTGCACGAGCTGGGGCGTGGGTTCGGGTTGGTCAAGAAGGAACTTGGCGAGCACCTCGGCTTCGAGCGTGAGGCCGCGCGAGAAGTAGACCGTGTAGAAATCAGCGCCTGCCAAGACCGGCAAATCCGTTTGCGGGAACACACTCGGCAAGCCCACGCGCTCACTGAACTCGTGGATCGGGCGCCAGCTCGAATCGCCGAGACCACCGATGAGTGCGAAGACCGGCTGCGCGTCATAGAAGCCCTGGAGTTGCGCGCCCCAAGTCTCGCTCGATCCGGTCAACTCCCAGACATGCAGCACCCACTTGCGGTAGGCGCGGGTCATGCGCATGTTGCCGGCCTCACGCCGGAGTTCCTCGGAGCGTGCACTGCCGTCTTTGTCTTTGACGAAGGCTTGCATGATGTCGAGCATTGCTTTGCGCCGCTCGGCGGCCACGCCAGGCTGGATCACTGTGGCGAAGTGGATCTCTTGCTCGTCAACACCCGGTGAAGGCCGCGATGACAGCGAGAAAAGGTAGGCCGCCAATGCGGCAGTCTCTTCGTCGTTGAGCTCATAGCGGGGCATCAAAGCATCGAGCGGCTTGCCTGCGGCATCCATGCCGCCGCGCACGGCGCGGGCCAGCAAAGCGGCGGTGTAGGGTGGGCGTTGCGCGGTGCCTAACAGCGCCTTGATGCGCGGCCCGTGCACGGTCACGGTTTGTTCCTGCAGCAGCGCTGGGCCGGTGATGGGCCGGATCACGAATCGGCCTTCGCTCGTGCCATAGCCGCTGCGGCGATGGCACGCAGCACACGCCACATCCTTGCCCGAGAGCTGGGTCTGCGCGGCGCCGGTGGCGGTCAGTGGTTCGCCCGAGGCGCGCACGCCGTCGCGATAGATTCGTTGGCCGAGGGCGAGCTGTGCGGCAAGCTGGGTGTCGTCAAGGCCGGCTGTTTTGGAGGCGTTGACATTGGCGGGGGCTGTGTTGATTGCCGCCTGCGCGGCCGCCGGGCCGGCGTGCACGATCAGCGCAAGCAGCAGCCATCGGCCCATGCATGTCAGCCAACGGAGGCATTGCGTTCTGCGGATCAAGGTGCGCTCTCTTTCTCGGGCTCGCGAACGAACTCGCGAACCAGTTCGTCAGGGTTGGCAAAGCCATCGATGCGAATCCACGGTTTGCTCGATTCGCGCCGCATCAGCGTCAGCGGCTCGTGGTTCATCTTGTCGCCGCGATAGCCGTCGAATGCGAGCTGCACGGCGCGAACGTCTTGCGGCCGGCCAGTCAAGAACTGCCAGCGAGTGAGAGCGCCGAACTGCTGCGAATAGGCTTTCAGTCGGGCGGGTGTGTCGTTGTCGGGATCGATGGAGATCGAGATCATCCGCAGGTTCTTTGCTGCTGCGCCCAGCCTCGCTGGAACATCTGCGAAGACCCTCACCATCGCCGGGCAAACCGTGTTGCAGGTGGTGAACACGAAGTTCAGCATCACCGGATCGTTGCTGGCGAGCAGGTCGCGCAGCCTCACGGGTTTGGCGTCAGCATCGGTGAGGAGCACATCTGGCGTGGGGTAGGAATGCACCGTGCGCTGGTAGTCGTTGCCGCCAGGCCAGCGCGCGATGGGCGCGGCGGCGGCGAATGGTGCCGCGTTGGCGGCGCCGAGCAGGAGAAGCGTGGCCATCCCCAACAAGAGCCACATGGACCCGGCACGCCAAAGGCGACGCCTAAAGCTGCTCGCACGCAGGGTGATGCTGGTGTGGGACATGGCGCGTTCCTCAGTGTCGATGTGCGTTGGCTTCGATCTGCATCGTCGTCTTGGTGCTCGTACCGGCACCGGCACCGGCACCTGTATCAGCATCCGCAGCGGCATTCAGATCAAGCCGCGCATGAAGCAGGTTGAACGCCGCCAGCGCGTCGATGAGCCCATGGCCAGGCCTTGAGCCGTCGCCCGGTGCGGTGCGCTGATCCGCACCTTGCGCCAGCGCGTCTTCGAGCTCGGCGACTGAGGCATGTGGAAAGGCGCCGGCCAGC
>JAYWGR010000094.1:0-2640 GCA_043778145.1 Rhizobacter sp. | reverse complement strand
CGCGGGCGATCAGCGGGTCGGGTGCCGCGCCCACGCATTCCATGTCGGTCTGCCGGTTGATGATCTCTGACAGCAAACCGCGCACGAGCGCCGAGTCGTCGATCACCACCACACGTGTCTTGGCCATGCTCTTGTCCTTCATTCTTTGTTGTTCGAATTTCGTGGGCGGTGCGGTGGTGTTCATGCGGGTGCTCAGAAGAGGTCGACCGAGCCACCGCCGGTGGCTTCGGGTTTGGCTTTGCTGGCCGCCGCGCGGTCTTGCGCGAGCAAGCTCTCGGGGTGTGATGCCGCCAGTCGTTTGAGCATCGCTTTGCCACTGGCCGGCAGGAAGCACACCTTGCGCGGGTAGATGCCCAACACGTCCTTCGACATGATCGGGATGCGCTCGGTCTTCAAGTAATCGATGACGAATGCCGTGTTGCGCTCGCCGATGTTCATCGTGTTCATGCCCGCCACGACCTGGCCGCCGCCGAAGACCTTGGCCTCCATTGACGCGCGCGATGCGCCGCGCTTCAACATCTCGTTGATGAGCAGCTCCATCGCGTAGGAGCCGTAGCGCCCGCCAGAGGCTTGGCCGCCTTCGGCGCCGTTATCAGGCAGCATGAAGTGGTTCATGCCGCCGATGCGGGCATTGCGGTCCCAGATGCAGGCGGCGATGCAGGAGCCGAGCGTTGTCATGATGAGGATGTCCTCATCGTGAACGAAGTACTCGCCGGGCAGGATCTTCACGGCATCGTTCTGGAAGTGCGCGTCGTGATAGAAAAACGAGGCCTCTCCAGGGCCGCGGGGCTTGGCTTTGAGGCGTGCGATGCGCGCTTGGCTGGCGGCGGCTAACGCGGCGGAAGTGCTCGGGAGTGTCGTCATGCTGGCGATGCTCAAACGCGTTCGTAGATGGTCTTGCCACGCAGCCTGAACAGGTCGCGTGACTCGCTGAAGTTCTCGGAGTGGCCGACATAGAGCAGGCTGTTCGGTTTCATGACGGCGTGGATGCGCTCCAGCACCGCGCGTTGCGTGGGCGGGTCGAAATAAATCATCACGTTGCGGCAGAAGACGATGTCGAACGGGTCGCCCATCGACCAGCGCGGCGTCATGAGGTTGTGGTTTCGGAACTCGATCATCTTGGCGAGCTCCGGCTTGATGCGCATCAGCCCGCTGTTGTCACCTTTGCCGCGCAGAAAGTGGCGGCGCTGGCGCTCAGGCGTGAGGCCGCGGGCATCGACCGGATAGATGCCGCGGGCGGCGGTGGCGAGCACCTGGGTGTCGATGTCGCTGGCGACGATCTTTGCGCCGCTTGTGCCCAGCACCTCGGCGACCGTCATCGCCAGCGTGTAGGGCTCTTCGCCCGTCGAGGCGGCGTTGCACCAGATGCGCACGTTGCCGCCGTGGCGCCCGCGCAGGTCATCGGCGAGCGCCACGAAGTGATGCTCTTCGCGGAAGAAGGCCGTCAGGTTGGTGGTGAGGCAGTTGATGAACTCTTGCCACTCTTGATCGGCGGCAGCACCACTGCCTTGCTCCAGCGCTTGCAAGTAGCTACTGAAGGAGCGCTCGCCCGTTTCACGCAGGCGCCTCGACAAACGGCTGTAGACCATCGCCTGCTTGCCGGCGTGCAAGCTGATGCCGGCGCGCTGATAGATGAGCTTGCGCACGCGCTCAAAGTCGGCCTGGCCGAAGCTGAATTCCGCTTCGGTGCGTGAGCTGGAGCTTTCTGCGCTATCGGGTCGGGCGGGGGCAGCGAACACAGCGCTCATGGCGTCTCCGGAAGGCGGGTGCGGCAGTGCGTCGGGGCGTCCCAACGCCACACCGTCTGCTCTCACTATCGGCACCTGGAAGCGATGCTTGAGGAGGTAACTGCGCTCAAGCCTCGGCGTGGATTCCACAGCGAAGAATGGCCGCAAATGACCCGTCATTTCGGCGCTCTGGCGGCTGAAACCCGCTGCTAGACTCGCCGCGAACTTGCACCGCCGCAGTGACCGCCAGCCTCACCACCATTGCCGAGCCGACCTCCGCGCCACCCAGTGCAGCACCGTGTGCGCTGCGCCTTGAGGGCGCGCTGCAACTGCTGCGACAGGCCGGTCAGGAGCTGCCGGATCGCCTGCAGGTCGGCGCTGACGCCTGGATGCAATCGCTGATCGACGCGCTTTGCGAGCTCTCCAGCCGCGACCCGCTCACCGGCCTGGCCAATCGCCGCCACTTCGAGCTCGCGCTCGCTGGCGAGATCGACCGCGTTGCCCGAGCCGGCGAGCCGGCGCTCGTGCTGATGGTCGACATCGATCACTTCAAGAAGGTCAACGATGCGCATGGTCACCCAGCGGGCGATCAGGTGCTCAAGGTCGTCGCTCGGGCGCTGGCCGACTGCATCCGCCCGATGGACACGGTGGCCCGCTTTGGCGGCGAAGAGTTCGCCATGATCCTTCCCAATTGCCCGCCGTCGTTCGGGCACATGGTGGCCGAGCGGGTGCGCAGCAAGGTTCAGGGCCGGTCTGTGGCGATCGCGCCGGGGCAAACGGTGCAAGTCACGGTCAGCATCGGCGGGGCTTTTGCGCCGCAGTGGGTTCGCTCATCGGCTGCGCTTTGGGTCGAGCGTGCGGACCAACAGCTCTACCGCGCCAAGGCCGAGGGCCGCAACCGAGCCTGTCTCGA
>JAYWGR010000093.1:0-65076 GCA_043778145.1 Rhizobacter sp. | reverse complement strand
CGGCCGCTGGTTGCCATCGTCGCCGGCAGCAAAGTCTCGACCAAGCTCAGCATCCTGCAAGCGCTGGCCCACAAGGTTGATCAGCTGATCGTCGGTGGCGGCATTGCCAACACCTTCATGCTCGCGGCCGGCCTGCCGATTGGCGGCAGCCTGGTTGAAGCCGGGCTGGCGGGCGAGGCCAAAGCGGTGATCGATGCCATGGCCGCTCGCGGCGCGGCCGTGCCCATTCCGATCGACGTGGTCACCGCCAAGCAGTTCAAGGCAGATGCCACAGCCACCATCAAGGCAGCAACGGATGTGCAAGCCGATGATTTGATTCTTGACATCGGCCCGCAGACCGCCGCCATGTTGTCGGCCCAACTCATGGCGGCTGGCACCATCGTCTGGAACGGCCCGATGGGCGTGTTCGAGTTCGATGCGTTTTCGCACGGCACCGAAGCGGTTGCGCGCGCCATCGCCGCGTCGAGCGCGTTCAGCATCGCCGGTGGTGGCGATACGCTGGCCGCGATTGCCAAGTACGGCATCGAGAAGGATGTGGGCTACATCTCGACAGGCGGCGGTGCGTTTCTAGAAGTGCTCGAAGGCAAGACGCTGCCGGCATTCGAAATACTCGAGCGCCGCGCCAACGGCTGAACGCTCGAACACTTGAACGCCTGAGCAATTGATACGGCTGAATAAACACAACAAGGAGATAACAACATGCCACGCGCCACCAAGATCGTTGCCACCCTCGGCCCCGCCTCCAATTCACCTGAGGTGCTGGAGCGCCTCGTTCGCGCGGGCGTTGACGTCGTGCGATTGAACTTCTCGCACGGCAAAGCACAAGACCACATCGACCGCGCAATGATGGTGCGAGAGGTGGCCAAGCGAGTCGGCAAAGAGGTCGCGATCATGGCCGACCTGCAAGGCCCGAAGATCCGTGTCGGCAAGTTCGAGGGCGACAAGACGATCCTCGTGCCTGGCCAGAAATTCATTCTCGATGCGGCCAGCACTGCGCTGGGCAACAACGACCAAGTCGGCCTCGACTACAAAGAATTGCCGCGCGACGTGAAGCCCGGCGACCTGCTCTTGCTCAACGATGGCCTGCTCACCTTGACCGTTGATTTCGTCCACGGCGACCAGGTGCACACCACCGTGCTGGCAGGCGGCGAGCTCTCGAACAACAAAGGCATCAACAAGGCCGGCGGCGGGTTGACGGCACCGGCCTTGACCGCCAAAGACATGGAGGACATCAAGACGGCGATGAGCTTCCAGTGCGAGTACCTCGCGGTCAGCTTCCCCAAGAACGCGACCGACATGGAGATGGCGCGCCAGCTCGCCAACGTGGCCGGTGAGCAGTGGAAGCACAAGCCGCAGATGATCGCGAAGATCGAGCGCGTGGAGGCCATCCCCGCGCTCGAACTGATCTTGAAAGCCTCCGACGGCATCATGGTGGCGCGCGGCGATTTGGCCGTGGAAGTCGGTGCGGCCACAGTGCCGGCGCTTCAAAAACGCATGATCCGCATGGCGCGCGAGATGGACCGCGTGGTCATCACGGCAACGCAGATGATGGAGTCGATGATCGTCAACCCGGTGCCCACACGCGCCGAGGTGAGCGACGTGGCCAATGCGGTGCTCGACGGCACCGATGCCGTGATGCTGAGCGCCGAAACGGCAGCCGGCAAGTACCCGATCGAGACGGTCGAGATGATGTCGGCCATCTGCGTGGAAGCCGAGCGCGCCGAGGAGATTTCGTTCGACGCCGGCTTCACCAACAAGAAGTTTGGGCGCATCGACCAATCGATCGCGATGGGCGCGCTGTTCACTGCCTTCCACCTCGGCTGCAAGGCGATTCTTGCGCTGACGGAGTCCGGCTCGACGGCGCTCTGGATGAGCCGGCAGAAGGTCAATGTGCCGATCTTTGGCCTCACATCGCAAGTGCGCAGCCAGCGCCGCATGGCGCTCTACCGCAACGTGCAGCCGATGCTGATGCCGAGCTTTGCCGATCGCGATGAAGCCCTTGCGCGGGCCGAGGCGCTGCTGGTCGAGCGCGGCATCTTGAAGCCTGGCGACACCTACGCCATCACTTGCGGCGAGCCGATGGGGTACCCCGGCGGCACGAACATGCTGAAGGTCTGCCGCGTGGGCTGAAGCGAGAGTCGCGTCGAGCTGATGCACCACCGTTTCAGCGCCGCGCGCTCGCGCGACAATCTCACATGGACACTGCACCCCTCTCTTTCACCCTCGCCGACATTCACGCCGCAGCCGAACGCTTGCGCGGCGAATTGGTCGACACGCCCTGCATGCCTTCGCGAACGCTGTCGGCCATGGCCGGCTGCCAGGTTTTCCTGAAGTTCGAGAACCTGCAGTTCACCGCATCGTTCAAGGAGCGGGGCGCCTTCAACAAAATGGCCCAGCTGACGCCGGCCGAGCGAGCGCAAGGCGTGCTCGCCGTGTCCGCCGGCAACCATGCGCAGGGCGTGGCCTACCACGCGCAGCGGCTCGGCATGCCGGCGACGATCGTGATGCCGCGGTTTGCGCCGGCAGTGAAAGTTGAGCGCACGCGCGGGTTCGGCGCCGAAGTTGTGCTGCAAGGTGACACCTTCGACGATGCGCGCGCCCACGGCCTGCTTCTTGCCGCCGAGCGCAGCCTGACGCTCGTTCATCCTTACGACGATCTGGCCGTCATGGCCGGCCAAGGCACGATCGCGCTCGAGATGCTCGCGCAGCAGCCGCAGATCGACACGCTCGTCGTCGCAGTCGGCGGCGGCGGCCTGATCTCTGGCATCGCCACAGCGGCACGCGCGCTGCGGCCAGACATTCAAGTGATCGGCGTACAGACCGAGAGATTCCCGGCGGCTTGGAGCGCCATTCACGGTGAGGCACGCGAGAGCGCACAAGCGACGATTGCCGATGGCATCGCCGTCAAGTCGCCCGGGGCGCTGACCTTGCCAGTGATCCGAGCGATGGTCGACGACATGTTGCTCGTCAGCGAAGACGACATCGAGCAAGCGATTCTGTTGCTGCTCGAGATCGAGAAGACGGTTGTCGAAGGGGCAGGTGCCGTCGGCTTGGCGGCATTGATGAAGCACCGCGAGCGCTTCAAGGGCCGCCACATCGGGCTGGTGCTTTGCGGCGGCAACATCGAGCCGTTGGTGCTGGCGGAGATCATCGAGCGCGGCATGGTGAAGTCAGGCCGCCTCGCGCGCTTGCGCCTTGATGTGCGCGATGTGCCCGGCGCACTCGCCGATGTGGCCACGCTGCTTGGCAACTTTGGCGCCAACATCGATGAAGTTCAGCACCAGCGTGCGTTTTCATCGCTGTCGGTCGAACGGGCGCAAATCGAGGTGGTTGTTCAGACGCGCGGTGTGGCGCACATCGAGAGCATTCTGGTTGCGATGCGCGCTCAAGGTTATCGGGCCGAGCGGGTCGGCTGAGCGGCGCAGCGGCACAGCAGGGCTGCGGGTGGCACGCGGGTTGCCTCTGGGATGGAGCCCCGCGGCGCCTCTCTAGACCGCAGTCGCCAGAGGGTCGGTCGCTACAATTCTTTGAGTTACCACGAGGTTTCAAGCCAGCTTCGACGCGGGCGCTGAGACTGCAGTCCCACCCCATTTTCTGAGGCTCGTCATGCCACTTGTTTCAATGCGCCAACTCCTGGACCACGCCGCTGAAAACGGCTACGGCATCCCGGCTTTCAACGTCAACAACCTCGAGCAAGTACAGGCCGTGATGTCGGCCGCCGACGAGGTGGGCGCACCGGTCATCTTGCAAGCGAGTGCGGGTGCGCGCAAGTACGCCGGCGAGGCTTTCATCAAACACCTGATTCAGGCCGCCATCGAAACCTGGCCGCACGTGCCGCTGGTCATGCACCAGGATCACGGTCAGAGCCCAGCCATTTGTGAAGGCGCGATCAACCTCGGCTTCAGCTCGGTGATGATGGACGGCTCCTTGCAGGCCGATGGCAAGACGATCGCCAGCTACGACTACAACGTCGACGTCACGCGCAAGGTGGTCGACATGGCGCACAAGCTGGGTGTCACCGTTGAAGGCGAGCTCGGCTGCCTCGGATCGCTCGAAACCATGAAGGGCGACAAAGAAGACGGCCACGGCACCGACGCCGTCATGACCATGGAGCAGCTGCTGACCGACCCCGAGCAAGCCGCGGACTTCGTCAAGCGCACTCAACTCGATGCATTGGCGATCGCCATCGGCACCAGCCACGGCGCCTACAAGTTCACGCGCAAGCCGACGGGCGACATCCTTGCGATCAGCCGCATCAAGGAGATCCACGCGCGCATTCCGAACACCCACCTGGTCATGCACGGCTCATCGAGCGTGCCGCAAGACTTGCTGGCGGTGATTCGTGCTCACGGCGGCGACATGAAGGAAACCTACGGCGTGCCGGTCGAAGAGATTCAAGAAGCGATCAAACACGGCGTGCGCAAAATCAACATTGACACCGACGTTCGCCTCGCCATGACGGCTGCGATCCGCAAGTACCTCGCCGAGCATCCGGACAAATTCGATCCCCGCGACTACTTGAAGCCAGCTCGGGAAGCCGCGAAGTCGATCTGCCGCCAGCGCTACGTGGAGTTTGGCTGCGAAGGTCAGGCCGCGAAAATCAAAGCGCTGACGCTGGTTCAGGTGGCGGAACGCTATGCGCGGGGGGAACTAGGCCAACAAGTGGTTTGATCTCGAACGGAGCCGGAAAGGTTTCGTGGAGATCTCCGATCAAATCCACGACGCTGGCTTGTACCTTGTCGTTGGCTTCCCACTCTCGCTCAGATGCTTCTTGATGGCGTTGCGCGGATTCAGTCTCGCCGAGCGCGGAGTAGACGCCCGATAACCGACCGTGCGTCGCCGCGCGGTCGTCCACATGCATCTCCAGAGTGATGCTCTCATCGGCCAACGCCGCGTATTGACGGGCCTTCTCCGCTTCTCCGACGCGAACAAAACACCACGCCTGATCGGCCAGCAAAGTACCCTGCAGGCGGGTTGCGCCTAGCTTTTGTGCTTCTTTCAATTGCGCGCTGTAGATGCGCAAAGCGTCCGCCGGTTGATCTTGCAAAGACAGCACCTGCGCTCGCAACAGTGGCTGCAGCACGCGCAAGCTCGACGAACCGACCATCGCGTCAAAGTTGTCAGTTGATTCGGCACTCATCAGGGCATGTTGACGCTCCGCGGAATCATCCTGACCTCGCAAGACGTTCTGGCGCCACATCAGCATTCGCAACCAAGCCATGTTGTGAATGAGCGCGCTGACCGTCGCCTCGTCGCCCTCTTGCGTGGCGTGGTGATGCGCCCGCTTGTGCCAGAGCACCGCCAAATCGTCACAGCCGGCGTGGCGCAAAGCCTGCGCAGCGACCAAACTCGCGCGCGACTGGGCGCCGTGATTGTTCGGGTCGGCCAATTCGAAGGCCTCGCGAAGATGGCTCGCCATCTGCTCGATGTCATGACGCATGTAGTCAAGCTGAGCAAGCCAAGCAGCACTGAGCGCGTGCAGCGGCCTGAATCCCGATGCGGCACTGAGCGCATGCGAGCGCATCACTTTGTCGTGCGCGCCTGCGCCCATGTCTGCAAAGTAGATGCCCAAGCCCTCAACGAGATTCAGCCACGCGCTGATCTTCACGTTGGGCCGCGCGTCATAGCGGGCGCGGAGGTCAGCAACTGCTGCCGCAGCCATCGCTCGCTGGCCGAGGCGCGTCAAATGGAGCGCTCGCTCGCTGCGAAAGCAATCGGCATCGACTGCGAATTTCGCACCAGCAATCGCCCCATCCAGCCTTCGCAGTAGTCGGGATTGCTTCATTGCGTTAAGCGATCGAGTGCCTCGCGGTACTTTTCAGCAGTTTTTTCGATCACCGCTGCAGGCAGCGTGGGCGCGGGCCACTTTTTGTTCCATGGCTGGCCGTTGAGCTCGAATCGCTCGAGCCAATCTCGAACAAACTGCTTGTCAAAGCTCGGCGGATTCACACCCTCCACATAGCTTTGCGCCAACCAAAAGCGCGACGAGTCTGGCGTCAACACTTCGTCCATCAAGGTAAGGGTGCCGTCAGCATCTAAGCCGAATTCGAACTTCGTGTCTGCGACGATGATGCCCTTGGCCAATGCGATGGCTGCTGCAGTTTCGTAGAGCCGAATCGATGTGTCTCGCACAGCGAGCGCGAGATCAGCACCGACTGTTTCGCACATCTGTTCGAAGCTGATGTTCTCGTCGTGGTCGCCCGCGGCCGCTTTGGTGGCGGGCGTGAAAATCGGAGTGGGCAGCTTGCTTGCATTTCGCAGCCCAGCCGGCAAGTCAACGCCGCATATGGACTGTGTCGACTGGTACTCGCTCCAGCCGCTGCCGGCGAGATAGCCGCGCACGACAGCTTCAATGGGGAGCGGCTTCAGTCGCTTGACCAGCATCGAGCGGCCGGCGACTTGCTCCCGCTCTGCCGGCGTCACCACTGACGATGGATCGTCGCCGGTCAAGTGATTGGGCACGATGTGGGCGAGCTGCTCAAACCAAAAAAGCGCGAGTCGGGTCAGCATTTCGCCCTTGCCAGGAATTGGCTCGGTCATGACGACATCGAAGGCGCTGAGGCGATCCGTCGCGATCATCAACATGCGGTCGGTGCCGACCGCGTAGTTGTCGCGGACTTTGCCTTTCGCGAGCAAAGGCAAAGAGGCAATCGAAGTATTCAATAACGTTGCGGTCATGGGTTTCTCTGTGAGGCGCGAATGGCGGCATTGCCGTCGTGTACCCGCCGAAGATTGTATGGAGCGCAGCCAACTGAACGCCGCACTCTGGCGTGCGCAGCGGCGCCGCAGAACGTGAAAAAAAGTCGCCCGAGCCCATTTCATGCAGCGTGATGCCGGAGTGGGGTCGGAGCCGAAAGTCGCCGACTGGGCCCTTCAGACGCCGGTCGGAAGCCATGCGCGGTTTCGCGCCATCTGGGCTCGTCAGGTGCAGCTCATGCAGCGTCGCTTTGCTTGGATCGCTGCGATCGACGCTCTGGAGCGTCTTGCACTTGCAGGCGATCGCACATGTTGGGCGCACATAAAAAACCCGGCCGAAGCCGGGTGTGTTTTTCGCGACTATCGCCTGCGTCAGGGCTTGCTGCCCGTCGGAAAAGGCCATGCCGCCTGAGGGCTGAGCGATGTTTTTGCGGGCAGCGAGGGCGCAGCCGCAGCAGCTGGGGCAGCAGGCGCCTTTTTCGCAGCTGGCTTTTTGGCTGCTTTCTTGGCTGCAGCTTTTTTGGCAGGAGCCTTCTTCGCTGCGGCCTTTTTGACTGGCGCCTTCTTGGCTGCGGCCTTCTTGGCTGGCGCCTTCTGGGCAACAGCCTTTTTCGCTACAGCCTTCTTGGCCACAACCTTCTTCGCAACAACCTTCTTGGCCGCCGCCTTCTTCGCCACGACCTTTTTGGCCGGAGCCTTCTTCACAGCGACCTTCTTGGCCGGAGCCTTCTTCGCCGCGACCGTCTTAGCCGGGGCCTTCTTGACCGCGACTTTCTTTGCCGGGGCTTTCTTCGCCGCAGCCTTCTTTGCAGTTGCCATTACGTTTCTCCTTGATCAAGTTACAAAAGAACCGTGGCACTCGGCATACGTGACCGAGCGCTGCGGCTATTCATCGCCAAAGGTCTGCCCAGGAGGGGCGCCCCGGTACGATGAATCCGGTGACGGGCCGCCTGCGTCGCTTCTGCGTCGACGCATCGCGGTCCGTTAATCTTGATCTCTCACACACGACCTGTCGGCTTAACGCCAGGAGTCGCGATCTTCAAGTTGCAGGCCATCGGCGGCTGAGCGGCAGGCGGCGTGAAAGCGCCGACACTCACCCGAGATCAGTCCCACGACAACGCACCACCGCTCTGGTATTCGATGACGCGCGTTTCGAAGAAATTTCGCTCCTTCTTCAAGTCAATCATTTCGCTCATCCAAGGAAACGGGTTTTCCTCATTTGGGAAAAGCGCTTCCAAGCCGATCTGTACTGCACGCCGGTTGGCGATGTAGCGCAAGTAGCCTTTGAACATCGACGCGTTGAGACCCAGCACGCCACGCGGCATGGTGTCTTCAGCGTATCGATACTCCAGCTCAACCGCTTTGTGGAACAAGGCGTTGATCTCTGCCTTGAACTCGGCCGTCCACAGGTGCGGGTTCTCAAGCTTGATCTGGTTGATGAGGTCGATGCCGAAGTTGCAGTGCATCGACTCGTCGCGCAGGATGTATTGGTACTGCTCTGCGGCACCCGTCATCTTGTTCTGGCGACCCAGTGCCAGGATTTGCGTGAAGCCGACGTAGAAGAAAAGACCTTCCATCAGACACGCGAAGACGATCAGCGACTTGAGCAAGGTCTGATCGTTCTCGGGCGTGCCGGTGTGAAAGTTCGGATCCATGATCGCGCTGATGAACGGGATCAAGAACTCGTCCTTGTCACGGATCGATTTCACTTCGTTGTAGGCGTTGAAGATCTCGCTTTCGTCCAAGCCGAGCGATTCAACGATGTACTGATACGCGTGCGTGTGGATCGCCTCTTCGAAGGCTTGGCGCAGCAAGAACTGGCGGCACTCGGGCGCAGTGATGTGGCGATAAGTGCCGAGCACGATGTTGTTGGCGGCAAGCGAATCGGCCGTGACAAAGAAGCCTAGGTTGCGCTTGATGATGCGGCGCTCGTCATCGGTCAAGCCGTTCGGGTCTTTCCATGTCGCGATGTCACGCGACATGTTGACCTCTTGCGGCATCCAGTGATTGGCGCACGTGGCGAGGTACTTCTCCCAAGCCCACTTGTACTTGAACGGCACCAACTGATTGACGTCGGTCTGGCCGTTGATGATGCGCTTGTCGGCCGCGTTGACACGGCGCGCGATCGGTGCGGCTGCTTCGGTTGTTGAGGGCGCAGTCGATGCGACTGGTGAGCCAACAACTGGCGAGTCCACAACATGCGACGAGACCGTTGAATCCAATGCAGCGCGCATGGGTGCACTCTGCGCAAGACTCGCGGTGTGAAGTGTCGAGGGTTTAACTTCTTCGTCCCAAACCAGCATGGTGAAATTTCCTGTGCATTCGAATTATGAGAGTGTTGTGTGAGAACCCCAAGCACTTATTGACATCCGTGCCGATTGCTTGTTGTTGCCTTGCACCTCATCGGCTCGGGCAACGCAATCGGCACGACGCGAGATCACTGACAGGCTTCGCAGCCCGGGTCATCGATCGCGCAAAACTTGATGTCGGTTGCGGGCTCTGATGTGGCGCTACTGTGCGCCGCATCGATCGACGCGGCCGCAAGCTTCGGTGCCGCAACACTCGATGCCGAGCTGCTTGCCACCGAGTTCATCTGCCCTGCCGTGACGGTCGACTTCTCTGCATGCGTGGCGCCAACAGTGCGCAGGTAGTAGGTGGTCTTCAAGCCGCGCAGCCAAGCGAGCTTGTAGGTTTCATCCAGCTTCTTGCCTGACGCGCCAGCCATGTAGATGTTGAGTGACTGGGCTTGGTCGATCCACTTCTGGCGCCTTGCTGCCGCCTCAACGAGCCACTCGGTCTCGATCTCGAACGCGGTTGCGTAGAGTGCTTTCATGTCCGCGGGCACGCGGTCGATGCGGCGCAGCGAACCATCGAAGTGCTTCAAGTCCATGACCATCACGTCGTCCCACAAGCCTTGCTTCTTGAGGTCGCGCACGAGGTATTCGTTGACGATCGTGAACTCGCCCGAGAGATTGGACTTGACCGAGAGGTTGCCAAACGATGGTTCGATCGATGCGCTGACGCCGATGATGTTGGAGATGGTTGCGGTCGGCGCGATCGCGACGCAGTTGGAGTTGCGCATGCCGAATTCTTTGATGCGGGCACGCAGCGCGGTCCAGTCGAGCGAGACGCTGCGGTCGACTTCAACATAGCCACCACGCTGCTCGACCAACATGTCGATCGAGTCGATCGGCAAGATGCCGCGGTCCCAGAGCGATCCCCGGTAGCTTGAATAGCGGCCACGTTCGGCGGCGAGCTCGGTCGAGGCCCAATAGGCCTGATAGCACACGGCCTCCATGGAGCGGTCAGCAAACTCAACCGCCTCCTTCGATGCATAGGGCACGCCGATTTCATACAGCGCATCCTGGAAACCCATGATGCCCAGGCCGACTGGCCGGTGCTTGAGGTTCGAGTCTCGGGCTTTCTTGACGGCGTAGTAGTTGATGTCGATCACGTTGTCGAGCATGCGCATCGCCGTTGTCACGGTGCGCTGGAGCTTGGCGTGGTCGATGCCGCGTTGGCCGTTGGCGTCAACCGTCAGGTGATGAACCAGGTTGACGGAGCCGAGGTTGCAAACGGCGATTTCAGTCTCGCTCGTGTTCAGCGTGATCTCGGTGCAAAGATTGCTCGAGTGCACGACGCCGACGTGCTGCTGCGGCGAGCGCACGTTGCAAGCGTCTTTGAACGTGATCCATGGGTGGCCGGTCTCGAACAGCATCGAGAGCATCTTGCGCCAGAGGTCTTTGGCCTGCGTCGTCTTGAAGAGCTTGATCTCGCCGCGCGCCGCTTTGGCTTCATAGGCCGTGTAGGCGACTTCAAACTCCTTGCCGAACTTGTCATGCAGATCGGGGCAGTTGCTGGGTGAGAACAGCGTCCATTCGCCGCCTTCCATCACGCGGCGCATGAAGAGGTCAGGGATCCAGTTGGCAGTGTTCATGTCGTGCGTGCGGCGGCGGTCATCGCCGGTGTTCTTGCGCAGCTCGAGGAACTCTTCCAGGTCGAGGTGCCAGCTCTCGAGATACGCGCAGACGGCACCCTTGCGCTTGCCACCTTGGTTGACGGCCACAGCCGTGTCGTTGACGACCTTCAGGAACGGCACGACGCCTTGGCTCTTGCCGTTCGTGCCCTTGATGTGCGAGCCGAGCGCGCGAACGTTGGTCCAGTCGTTGCCGAGGCCGCCGGCGAACTTGCTGAGCAGCGCGTTTTCTTTCAGGGCTTCGTAGATGCCGTCGAGGTCGTCGGCAACGGTCGTCAAGTAGCAGCTCGAGAGTTGTGAGCGGCGCGTGCCGGCGTTGAAGAGTGTGGGCGTCGAGCTCATGAAGTCGAAGCTGGAGAGCACTTCATAGAACTCGATCGCGCGGGCTTCGCGGTCGATCTCGTTCAGCGACAAGCCCATCGCCACGCGCATGAAGAAGGCTTGCGGCAGCTCGATGCGCGCTTCGTCGATGTGCAGGAAGTAGCGATCGTAGAGCGTTTGCAGGCCGAGGTAGTCGAACTGCAAATCGCGGTCGGCCTTGAGCGCAGCGCCGAGGCGGGCGAGGTCGAACTGCATCAGCTTTTCGTCGAGCAACTCGGCGTGAACGCCTTTCTTGATGTAGCCCGGAAAGTACTCGGCATAGCGCGTGTGCATTTCGGCGTGCAAGACCTCATCGCCGAGAACATCGCGGCGGATCGTGTGCAGCAGCAGCCGCGCGGTCGCGCGCGAGTAGCCCGGGTCTTTCTCGATCAGCGTGCGCGCGGCCAGCACTTGCGCTTTGTGGACTTCGTCGATCGGGACGCCGTCATACAGATTGCGTTTGGTCTCGGCCAGGATGGGCTCAGGCTTGACGTCAGCGCCCAAGCCAGCACAGGCCGACTCGATGATGGCTTGCAGGCGAACCAGGTCGAGCGGCACGCGCTGCCCTTTGTCGATCACCATCAGCACGGGCTCGGCCACGGCCTCTGCCTTGGTTTGCTTCGCGCGCTCTTGCGTGCGGCGCTCGCGGTACAGCACATAAGCGCGCGCCACTTCATGGTGGCTGCCGCGCATCAGGCCGAGTTCGACCTGGTCTTGAATATCTTCAATGTGGAAGGTGCCACCGCCCGGGCGCGAACGCAGCAATGCGCGCACGACCGATTCGGTCAAGCCATCAACCGTCTCGCGAACGCTGGCCGAGGCCGCGCCTTGCGTGCCGTGGACGGCAAGAAAGGCCTTCATCAACGCGACGGCGATCTTGTTCGGCTCGAAGGACACCACCGCGCCATTGCGGCGAATGATGTGATAAGCCTGATAGACGTTCGCAGACGTTGCCGCGCCTGCGGGCTGACGCCCTGAGGAAGCAGCGGGCGCGGTGGACGGCGAAATGGGGGTTGCGACTTGCATGGGAGGCCCTCGGGTTTCAGATGGATCGCATGGCGATCACTGTGTTGGGTGCTTCGGTTCGAACCTGGGTTTCAACCTCGGTTCCGCCTTTGGTTCGAACATCAGCACGCTGCGTTAGCGGCGCCTTGGAGGCGCGGTAGAAGCGCGGTCTGTGAGAAGCAACGCGCAGGTTAGGCGACAGGCACTTGGCAGAGATGCGGGTGGTGCATCTGCGTGTGAATTGACGTCGGCCTGGCCTGGATGCCGCCTTGAAAATAGCGTGCTTTTCAGCTCGCAACAGTGGATCGTAGGATAACACAGGGACACTATATCTGGGGTCTAAAGGCGGCTCAAGCACTACGGATAGTGTCCTGACGCGTCGCCTCAACAACAGGCTTGCGGCTCGAAGAACCCTGCGCCGTCCGCCACCTCAAGCCGCATCCGCGGTGGCGCATTGCACTCCGCGCAGGACAAGGGATGCAGGCGACTTTCGTGCTGCGAGCCGCGTGCGGTGGTGCTTTGGCAGTAACGCGCGCCGAAGCAAACGCTCAATCGCCCGTGATCACCGCATCGGGAAAACACCGATCGGGCCAGCCGAGTTCGGCACGCAACCAAGCCCAGTCAAATCCGGGCCCAGGATCGAATTTTCGACCCGGCGCCACATGCTCATGGCCGGCGACCGCGTCGATGGGATACGCCGCCGCAAGCGCCTTCAACAACGCACCGAGCGCGCTGTATTGAGCCGGCTCGAACGAGCCGCCTTCCAGCCCTTCGAGCTCGATGCCGATGGCGTAATCGTTGCAGTTGGCGCGCCCTTGCCAACTTGATGTGCCGGCATGCCAAGCGCGCGCGTCGCAAGAGACGAACTGCAGCAACTCGCCGCCCCGCCGAATCACGAAATGCGATGACACCTCCAGCCCCCGAATGCGCTTGAAGTAGGGATGCGCATCCCAGTCGAGCTGATTGGTGAAGAGCTGCTCGATCGCCGCGCCTCCGAACTCGCCGGGCGGCAGGCTGATGGAGTGGATCAGCGCGAGGTTGATCGCCACGCCCTGCGGCCGGTGCCCGAAGTTCGGCGAAGGCCGCGCGTGGGCTGGCGCGTACCAGCCGGCTCGCCAATGGTTTGGCGCAATCGGCGCATTCGGCGCCATCAGTCGCGCTCGCTGCCGCCCGCGTCGCCGCCCACGTTGACGCCAAGCCGCGCCATTCGGTAGCGCATTTGGCGCAGCGACAAGCCCAGGCTCGCGCCTGCTGCGGTGCGATTGAAGCGGTGGCGGTCGAGCGCGCGGACGAGGATGTCGCGTTCGACGTCGTCGAGGTAGGTGGCGAGATCCGCTGGCAACGGCTCGTCTTCGGGCAGGCCGATCAGCGGCGCGGTCAACGCCTGAAGCACATCGCCGCGGGTGTTGCCGGTGATGAGGTCGAGCTCTTGGGCCGCGCTGTCGGTGAACACCGCGTCGGGCAGGCCGAGGTCGTAGAGATCGATGACCTCGCCGCCCGACAGCGCCACCGCGCGGTGCAACAGGTTTTCGAGCTCGCGCACGTTGCCCGGGAACGGGTGGCGCGTGAGGTGCACCAGCGCTTCGCGCGTCAGGCGTGCTGGCGTGCTGCTGCCGGTATCGCGCGCGATGCGCTCGAGCACGCGCTCGCTGATGGCGACCAAATCTTCAAGCCGCTCGCGCAGTGGCGGCACGCGAATTTGGATGACGTTGAGCCGATAGAACAAGTCTTGCCGAAACTGACCGGCACTGACTTCAGCGCTGAGGTCTTTGTGCGTGGCGCTGAGCAACCTGACGTTGACCGGCAACTCACTGACCGCACCGATCGGCCGGACCGACCGCTCTTGAATCGCACGCAGCAACTTGGACTGCATCGACAACGGCAGATCGCCGATCTCGTCGAGAAAAAGCGTGCCGCCATTGGCTGCCTGAAAGAAGCCTTCGCGGTCTTCGATGGCACCGGTGAATGCGCCTTTGCGGTATCCAAAGAACTCCGCCTCGAGCAGCTGCTCGGGGATTGCGCTGCAGTTGACTGCAATGAAAGGCAGCCCGCCGCGCACGCTGACTTCGTGGATCGCGCGCGCGACCAACTCTTTGCCTGTGCCCGATTCGCCCGAGACCAACACCGGTGCCATGCTGCGCGCCACCTTCTCGACCAGCGAGCGCACGTGCTGCATGGCTTGCGAATGCCCAGCCATGCGCTCGAGCGCTTGGCTTGCTGTCGTTGACGCGGGTGGCGCGGCGGCGCTTGCGGCGGGTGCCGCAGCCGGCGCCGCATTGCTCGCGCGATCTGCCCGAGCGGCCGCCGACGAAGGCAGATTGCCCGGCACGACCGTCGGCACAGCCGCGCCCGAACGCCCCAACGCCGACGACACCACCGCGCGGAACTGCTTCAGATCGACTGGCTTGGTCAGGTAGTCATAAGCACCCGCCTTCAGCGCCTCGACCGCGTTCTCGGCAGAGCCGTAAGCGGTGATGACGATGGCCTTCTCGCGGCGGCTGTCGTCTTCGAGCCAACGAAGGATGTCGAGCCCGGTGCCGTCGGGCAGGCGCATGTCGGTGATCACGGCGCTGTAGACGCGGTCTTTCAGGTGCAGCAGCGCATCCTGCACGGTGCCGGCGGTTTCAATGTCGTAGCCCTCGCGCAGCAGGGTGAGCTCATAGAGGGTGCGCAGATCGGGCTCGTCATCGACCACGAGCACGCTGAAATGCGAAGGGTTCGTCATGGGTTGGCGGGCGAGCCGCTGTGGGGTCGAACTTCGGTTCGGTTTTCTGCTTTGGCTTCTGCTTTGACTTCTGCTTTGGCGTCCGTTTTGGCATCAGCACGGGCTTCGGTCCAGAGCACGGGCAAGGCACGCCGCCGCAGCGCGACGTAGAACTCATTGCGCCTGGCTTTGGTGGCGTCGCGCAGTCGGTAGTCGATGCTTGCGCCGTAGCGCTCGCAAAGTTCGCGGCAAATGTACAGGCCCAACCCGGTGCCGCGGCTGCGGGTGGAGAAAAACGGCTCGAACAGGTAAGGCTCCACTTCGGGCGGGATGGGCTCACCATCGCTCGCAATGCTGAGGAACGCTTGGCCTTCGTGACGCGAATCGAGCCGCAACTTGATCGCACCAGACGCCTCGCTCGCGTGGCGGCTGGCGTTGTCGAGCAGGTTGACGAGCACGCGCCGCAAGTGCTCGGCATCAAAGACCACGCCGAGCGGCTGCGCCGGCAGATCGAGGCGCAGCCGCCCCGCCGCACCCGACGTCACGCCGGCGGCTTGCACCCACTCTTGGCAAATCGTGCTGACGTGATGGGTCGCGTCGATCACGCCGGCCTCTTGCTGCTGGCCGGGCGCGACCTCCATCACGTCGTCGACGATGCGCTTCAAGCGCTCGACGTTCTCGGTCACCATGCGCATCAGCCGCCGCTGGCCGGGATCGACCGCATCTTCGAACAGCAGTGCATTGGCCTGTGAGATGGCCGCCAGCGGATTGCGAATCTCATGCGCAATGCCGGCCGACACACGGCCCATCGCAGCCAGCTTTTCCTGACGGCTGCGCGCCTGCATGTTGCGCACATCCTCAAGGAAAAGCACGCAGAGCTCCTCGCTCGCCTGCGGCTCGATCTTGCGCGTGAAGCGAATTCGCGCGCGCAGGGTGCGCTTGATTTGGTTGTCGAAAACCAGCACCACATCGCGGCCGGCCTCTGGCCACAGCGGCTCGGCAAATGCGCGCTCGACCATCTCAACCAGCGCCTGCCACGCCGGCACACCGCGCAGCTGGAAGGGCGCCGGCCGGCTCATGCCCGCCTCGACAAGCAAGCGCAGCGCCGCCGGGTTGGCGGCACGCACGCGGCCACGGCGATCGACGACGAGCACGCCGTCCTGCATCTCTTCAATCACCAGGCGGTTGAGCTGTTCCTGCTGGCGCGCCAGACGCAGGCTGCCGCGCGCGGTGAGCTCTTCACGAGCCAGGCGCCCGGCCAGCTCGCCGGCGATCAATGTGATGGCGAAGAAGCCGGCACCGGTGAGCGCAGCTTGAGTCATCAAGCCAGTCGGGTCGCCACCGGCGATGACGTTGCGCCAGGCGGTGGCAAGCAGCGCCAAGCTCACCGCCGCAGCGGTGGCAAGCGCCATCACACGCGGCGTCAACACGCCCGCCATCAGCACCGGCATCACCAGCAGAGCGACATAGTTGAGCCCAGCGTTCGATGCCAACATGTGCAGCGCCGTGAAGCAGACCAAGTCGATGCCGATCGTCGCCAGCCACTGCGGGCTGTGCAGTCGCGCGAGCACGTGCGGCGCGGCATCGCTCAGCTTGCGCGGCAGCAGCCACATGCCGATCGCCAAGATCGCGTAGATCACGATGAGCACGAGCACCTGCACCGTCGGGCGCAGGCCGAACAGGCCAGTTACGCTGAGCGCCGCAACGAGCGCCAAGCCGAGCGCAGCGCGGGCACTGACGAACGCGCGGTAAATGCGCTCGAAGGCCGTCTGACCGCCTGCCGCGCCGGCAGCGCCTTCGGTGTTCAGCGCGGCGCCCACATCCGCGTAAAGCCAGGTCGACGCAAGGCGCGACTCGCTCGGTGTCGTGACCGGGTCTTCGTGCCGAAGGGACTCGTCAATGGCTGCCGTCGAGCCGAACCATGACTCATCTGAGCGGGCTGCCCGCCGGGCGCGGCGCCGGTCCGCAGATCGACGCTCAGATGCTCGTGATGGGATCGCCATGCCCTGCCCGTGACGCGCAATTACGGCGCGGGGTGCGCCCGCTCATAAGCACTGCGGTGCGGCTCGCTGCAAAACACGCCGCCGCGGCCTGGCAAGGCTTCGTTCGGCGGCAAGTGAACGCCGCACTGCGCGCAGGTGATCATGGTGGGTGGCGCGTCAGGGGCCACGGGTTTGTCGCCCACGTGCCGCTTGGCGACGGCCCCAAGGCTGCGCCGCAGCAGCCAGACCAGCGCCAGCACGGCGACAACGAACAAGATCAACTTCATATGCGCAGACCGTTCAAACGGGCACCTTGTGCAGCAGCACCTCGAACACGAAGCGCGAGCCGGCGTAGGCGAGCAGCAAGAGCATCGCACCGGCATAGAGCCAGCTCGTGGCTCGAAGCCCGCGCCAGCCAAACGCGCGCCGGCCAGCGAGCAGGCCTGCAAAGACGATCCAGCCGAGGATGGAGAGCACCGTTTTGTGGTCCCAGCGCCAAGGGTTGGCGTACCACGCACCCAGCAACACCGCTGCTGACAAGACCGCAAAGCCTGCCGTCACGAAGCGGAACGTGAGCCGCTCCAAGCGCAACAGCGGCAGGCCTTTGGGCAGCTCGCGCGGCGCGGCGCTCAGATCGCGGTTGCGCATCTGGCGCTCGGCGCGGTTGAGCATCACGGCGTGCAGCACTGCCACGCCGAACAAACCATATGACGCCAAGCCAAGCGCCCAGTGCACAGGCGCCCACGGCGAAGGCGCCTGCGGCCGCGACTCGCCGGGGAACAACCACGCGAGCAAGACAACCGCCACACCGAGCAACGCGAGCGTTCTGCGCACACCCGGCAAGGGCACGACGCGGCTTTCAACGCCGTACACCGCCAGCACCATCCAGAGCGTCATGGACAGCGCGGGCGCGAAGCCGAAACGCGCACCCGCGACCGCACTGCCGATGCCCGCGGTGTCCACCAAGATGGCCACGCCATGGGCCATCCAGCCGAGCAACAAGGCCGTGCGCAAAGTCGACTTGAAGCGCTCTGATTGCTGGGCGGCGAGGATGTAGAAAAAGAGCCCGAGCAGGCTCGGCACACTCAACGCGAACACGGTGGCGGGTGAGTCGCCACTGCCTGGACCGAACGATAGAATCATTTGCACAGTGTACTTTCGCGACCCCGCTTCGCTGGTCGGCGCGGAGGGCATAGAGCACTGCAAGTGGCCACCCAGTTGCCTGCACAAGCGGCCAAAAGCGGCCAAACATTGGGTTACTTAGCTGGCCCAACATCCGGCCAAACTACAAGCCCAAACCAGGCCTCACTACCAGGCCTCACTACAGGCCCAACCACCGGCACAACAACCGGCCTCCGCGAGCTCCCAATCATGGCCTCCACACTCACCGATCGGCTGAGCCGACTCGTCAAGACGATGCGCGGCCAAGCCCGCATCACCGAAGACAACGTCCAGGAAATGATGCGCGAGGTGCGCATGGCCCTGCTCGAGGCCGATGTGGCCTTGCCAGTGGTGCGCGACTTCATCGCCCGCGTGAAGGAGAAGGCGCTCGGCGCCGAAGTCGTCGGCTCACTCTCGCCGGGTCAAGCGCTGGTCGGCATCGTCAACCGCGAACTCGCCGCGACGATGGGCGAAGGCGTGGCCGACATCAACCTGACGACCCAGCCTCCCGCCGTGATCCTGATGGCTGGCCTGCAAGGCGCCGGCAAGACGACCACCACCGCCAAACTCGCCAAGCACCTGATCGAGAAGCGCAAGAAGAAGGTGCTCACCGTCTCGGCCGACGTTTATCGCCCGGCTGCCATTGAGCAGTTGCGCGTCGTCACCAAGCAAGCCGGCGCGGAGTGGTTCCCGTCGACGATTGACGACAAGCCGCTGGCGATCGCACTCGCTGCACTCGACCACGCGCGCAAGCACTACTTTGATGTGCTGCTGGTCGACACCGCAGGGCGCCTGGCCATCGATGAAGCGCTCATGTTGGAGATCCGCGAACTGCATGCGGCGCTCAACCCGATCGAGACCTTCTTCGTCGTCGATGCGATGCAAGGCCAAGACGCGATCAATACCGCCAAAGCGTTCAAGGAAGCGCTGCCGCTGACCGGCATCGTGCTCACCAAACTTGACGGCGATTCGCGCGGCGGCGCTGCGCTCTCGGTACGGCAGATCACCGGCGCGCCGATCAAGTTTGCCGGCACGAGCGAGAAGATCGACGGCCTCGAAGTTTTCGACGCCGATCGCCACGCCGGCCGCGTGCTCGGCATGGGCGACATCGTTGGCCTTGTCGAGGAGGTGCAAAAAGGCGTTGACATGGCGGCGGCGCAAAAGCTCGTCGACAAGGTCAAGTCGGGCGACAGCTTCGACCTGAACGACTTCCTCTCGCAGATCTCGCAGATGAAAAAGATGGGCGGCCTCTCGGGGCTGATGGACAAGCTGCCCAGTCAGCTGACCGGCGGCAAGACACCCGGCCAGGCTGACATGGACCGCGCCGAGCGCGACATGCGCCGCATGGAAGGCATCATCTGTTCGATGACGCCGCAAGAGCGCCGCAAGCCCGACCTCCTCAAGGCCACGCGCAAACGGCGCGTCGCACAAGGCGCGGGCGTTCAAGTGCAAGAGGTCAACCGCCTGCTGAATCAGTACGAGCAAATGCGCGACATGATGAAGAAGATGAAGGGCGGCGGCATGATGAAGATGCTCAAGCGCATGGGCGGCATGAAGGGCATGGGCGGCCCAGGCGGTATGCGTTGAGCCTTCTCAGCAATCGACCATGAACTCCACGCAACTCTTCTGGTTGGCGCTGGGCGCGATTCTGATGGCGGCGGCGCTCGTTGTGCGGCTGTTGAAGCGCGCGCCGCCGCCTGCAGACGGCGGCAATCAAGACCGGCTCGACACGATCATCGCTTGGCCGCCGCAGCCGGCGCGCGTGATGAGCACCTCCGAGCGCATCGCCTTCATGACGTTGACGCGTGCGCTGCCCGGCCACATGGTTCTCGCGCAGGTGCCGCTCTCCCGCTTTTTGAAAGTGCCCAGGCGCCACTCGCACTCTGAATGGCTGCGCCGCATCGGCAATCAAAGCGTCGATCTCTTGGTGTGCGACATGACCTCGCAAGTGCTCGCGGTGATTGAAGTTCACCCCGCCAAGCCCAGCGAGGACGAGCGCGTTCACAAGCGAACACGGCGCATCGCCCGCACCTTGGAAGCCGCCGGCATCAAGCTCCAAATTTGGAACGAGGCTTCTCTGCCTTCGGTGGAATGGGCGCGCGATGCGGTCTTGCCGAAATTGCCAGCGACCGCTGCAGAGCTGCCGCCTTCCGTGGCGCCGAGTACTGAATCACCAGACCCGCACCCGGCCTCCAACCCGTTCGACGAAACAGATCGCGACGCGAGCCAAGACGAATTCATCGAGCTCAGCGAGTTCAACGAAACGCCGCCCTCGACCTGGTTCGACGACCTCGATTCCGGCCCGACACCGTTGCAAAAATTGCCGCGCCGCTGATCGGCACGCGCGAGAAACAAATCAGCTCAACAAGGCCTGCGCGAACTCACGCGCGCTGAAGGTCTGCAGGTCTTCGAGCTTCTCGCCAACACCGATGAAGTAAACCGGTACGCAGCGACCACCGCTGCCGCCGCGCTCACGCGACCACAGCGCAATCGCCGCGAGCACGCCGCCTTTGGCCGTGCCGTCGAGCTTGGTGATCACGAGCCCGGTCAAGCCGAGCGCCGCGTCAAACGCCTGGACTTGGCTCAATGCGTTTTGACCCGTGTTGCCATCCACCACGAGCAGCACCTCATGCGGCGCACCCGCCTGCGCCTTGCCAATCACGCGGTGGATCTTCTTCAGCTCCTCCATCAAATGCAGCTGGGTCGTCAGGCGCCCTGCCGTGTCGGCGATGACCACGTCGCACCCGCGCGCCTTGCCGGCGATCACGGCGTCGAAGGTCACCGCGGCCGGATCGCCGCCTTCTTGGCTAACGATCTCCACTTGGCCTGCTGAGCCGGCCGGCGTGGGCGCGGCGCCGCCATCGGCACGCTTGGCCCACACCGCGAGTTGCTCGCGTGCGGCTGCGCGAAACGTATCGGCCGCGGCCAGCAACACCTTGCGATTCGCATCGGCCAGGTGCCGAGTGAGTTTGCCAATGCTGGTTGTCTTGCCGGCGCCGTTGACACCCACGACCATGATCACCGTCGGCACGAATTCCCCCACCCGCAAAGGCTGCTCCAGCGGCGCGAGCAGATCTGCAATTGCATCCGCAAGCAAAGCTTTGACGGCAGACGGCTCGGTCGACTTGTGATCCTTCACGCGCCGCTTCAGATCGGCCAACAGATGCTCGGTGGCCTTCACGCCGACATCCGCTTGCAGCAAGGCGCTCTCGAGCTCTTCGTAGAGTGCTTCGTCGATCTTCGTGCCGGTGAACACCTGCGCGATGCTTGAGCCGGTCTTGCGCAGACCGCCGCGGAGTTTGTCCATCCAACTGCGGCGCTCGGGCTCCATCGGTGGCGCAACCGATTCGAGCTCGGGCTCGGGTGTTGGCGGCGCCTCTGGCGGCTCGGGCTCGGGCTCGAGCTCGGCCGCGACTTGTGCCTCAAGCTGCAACGGCTCGGCGATTGGCTCTGCAACCGGCTCGGCACCAAGGCCGAGCAGCCGATCGAACCAGGTTCTTGACTCTGCTTCGGCCGCAGGCGCAGGCGCAGGCGACGCCTCGGGCACAGGATCGGATGGCGCGGGTTTCTTCTTGAAAAAACTGAACATGCTGGGGAAAGTAGGGAAGAAAGACGCAGAGAGACTACGCCTCATCAAAAAGCGGCACGGGGCCGCCACGCGAGCCATTTCGCCCACGTTATAATTGAAGGCTTAGGCGCTTTAGCTCAGTCGGTTAGAGCGACGGAATCATAATCCGCAGGTCCGGGGTTCGAATCCCTGAAGCGCCACCAGAGGTAAAAAGAGGGCTGATGCAGCAATGCATCAGCCCTTTGTCTTTTGGCGTGTAGGCACAAGTGAAGGCGAACGGCAGAAGCATGAGGCCTTACCGAGAGTGGGGGATGCACAAGGTCATTTGGGCGCGACAACATGCTACGCACGAATGTGCTTCAGCATTTCGCACATTCGTCGATACGTAGGTGGCCGCTGATTGACAGATCGTTCTTGCACCGTTAGCTTTGAGGTGTCGGAAAAAAGCAGAAATTCAGCGGTGCTTGTCGGTTAGAATTGCGGGCTTTGCCGAAAATGGGGAGCCCGCATGGCAGTAGACGGTAGCGTTTTCGGGACAGAAGAATCGAAGAAGGTGACGGAGCTTTGGAATGTCGTCTTCTCCGGCAGCAACAAAGTGCTGCAACAGCATTCGAAGTACGGGTTTGACGGTTTCGAGCAGGTGCCACATCCAAATGTGCATGACATGCTGGTGCAATTGAAGCTGTTCAACGCGGTGTTCGACGTGCTTCTGAATGCGGACTTGGGGTACGACAACAACAGACTGCTCTTGAATGCCAAAGCGCAGGTGACAAATATGGAAGGTCTGGCTCTCGCACTGGAAGCAAAGAACCGCGAAGACTATGAAGCGGCGGTCAAGGCGATCGAGAGTCAGGCAGTTTTTTAGTTCGAGCAAAGGAAAATGTCATGGATGACTTGAAGTTCAATATTTACGGCTTTGCTCGGCCAACCACAAAGGCCGAGTGCGCAGCGTTGCTGGATGAAGCGTTGCGCATGGCTGAGGAACTGGACGCCACCATCAGCGCAATGGGTGCCATCATGGAGTCGAAGTATGTTGCGGTCACCGCAGCCTGAGATCGTCTCGTTTACGCTAAGCCCGCTTCGGCGGGCTTTTTATTGTCCATAAGAGAAAGTATGCACTCACTCAACAAAGACGAGTCGACCTTCGTTTGCTGAGGTGCAGGCAGAGGACTTTCTTCAGTCTTGACGGCCGATGCCCAGAACTCGCCGAGCGTCGCGCCAAAGCCAACTACAGATCGATCGCCGGCACTCCGTCAGGTTCCGTGCAAACGGTGCTCAGCGCCGGTCATTATGGAAGTGCGGCCCCCCGGGCTTCATCCCGTTTATCCGCTTCAACAGTGACAGACTCAGCGCCCGGGCTGCGCCGATCGCTGTTCGGTCCACCACTTCGCCTTTTCCGACAGCGTGCAGCAATGACGCGACCTCTCCAGCCACTGACAGGACAGCGAGGTAGTCAGCCGTGCGGATCGTCACCACGCTGTCGAGCGTCATTGGTACGTCCTCGCCGCAGCGGACAGTTGCGCGAGCAGCCCGGCGAGCGCCTGCGCGTCACTCGCCGATGCGACGTTCACTTGCGTGGCCGCGAACCCGGGCACGTTGATGGTCACGGGTGTAGGCGCGCCGGTGCTAACGAACGCTCCAGGCTTCACGGTCGGTTTGTCGGAAGGCGGGTGCGCGGCGTTGTACTCGGCGATTGCCCGAGCGACAGCCTCGTCGACGGCCTGCTGCGTGCTGCCTCCCGCGGTGTAAGTCACGCCGCCGAGCGTGTACGTCTTGTAGAACTGGCCGGCGGGCTTGCTGCTTGGCGCGGGTGCCGGTGCGATCGGATCGCCGTTCGCCAGCGTGCCCGGCACGTAGGCCGGCGTGGTGAAAATCGGCGAGTTGTTGACGATGTACCGCGGGTTTTTCGGATCGGGCGGCTTGCCGCCAGTGCGCGCGGCGAGCGTGTTGTCACGCTGAAACGCCTGCGCGTCGAAATTGCTGCCCTCGGGTACGTCCGCCTGCGTGCTGCTGACGATTCGCTGCCCGGTCTGCGGATCGGTCGCGAAGCCCTGTTTGTCGTAGGTGTTGGTGCCGAGCGTTGAGAGTGAGCCTGCGGCACTGTTCACGCTTGAAAGCGAGCCGGCAGTCTGGTTCAGCCGTTCGCCGAGCCGATTCACCTTCACAGCCAAGTCATCGACGGCCCGGCCGCCCTGTTGCATGCCCGATTCAATGCTCCGGCCGGCACCTGCAGCCGCTTCCCGGATCTCAAGCATCGCGCGGGCTACGGCCACGGCGCTCGGCTCGATACCGTGGTTCGCGGCGATCGCTGCTGCGCTGTATGCGTCGAACGCCTTGCGTTGATCGGCCAGCGAGACGGCAGTGCTGTTCGCGATCTGCTGGTAGCTTGCCGTGAGCTTGTTCGCGGTGGCCTGCAATTGCTCGCGCGTTTGCAAACCGAAGTTGCGAAGCGCTTCGTTTAAGCCATCGACGCCGGGGCGTAGATCGTCGATCTTGTCGCGTGCTTTCTGAAGTCCCGCAGCGAGTTGATCACCAGTTAACAGCCCTTGCTCCCCGAGCGCCTTCACGCGGTCAATCACTGCCTGCACAGCCCGCTCCGTGGCAGCCGTGGCAATGGCTTTGTCGAGCGAAGCCGCGAGCGCCCGACCTGCGTCGTCGCCGGTGAGTGCGAGGGCTGTCAATGTAGCGGTCAGCGCGTCCAGATCGTTAATCGCCGACGTTGATGCAGTGCTGAACCCGGTGCGCAGTTCGTCGAGCGATGTACCGGCGCGGCGCAGACTCTCCGTGCCGATCGCGTCGAGCGCAGCCTGTAGACGGCGGGCACCTTGCTCGCTTTGGTCGAACGCGGCCAGCGCATTGATGCGGAAGACGTTCAGGTCGACATCCTTGAGCGCGGCGGCCAGTGCGTCGCGAATCTGTGAGCCAGTCAGTTCGGCACGCTGGCCGAGCACGTCGAGCGCCGTGCCCGCTGCGCTGATTCCGGCCAGGCTGCCGAGATCCAATGCCCTGGAGACCTTGTCGAGCGCCGTGGTCGTGTCGGTGCCGGCCTTGGTGGTCTTCTCGAATTCGGCCACCAATGCACGGCTCTGATCGGTCAGCCCGAGTGATTTCTCGGTCGCTATCTGCAGCTGTTGTGCGAGTGCGGCTTTTTCCGCCGCGTTGCGCCGCGTGGCCTCCGCATCGGCTTCGGCATTCTTGGCAGCTTCGATGCTTTTGTCTGAGTAGCCCTGCAGCTTCGCGATGCCTTCGCCGATGAAGGTGCCGGCGAACTTGAACGCGTCGGCCAACAGGCTGACGATGGCGACCACACCGGCCAGCGCAGCTGTCACGCCGAGTGCTTTAGATGCGAACCCGACAACGCTGGCAAGCGCCCCTCCAATTTCTGCGGCCCGCGCGCCGACGGTTGCCGCAGTGGCTGCCCCGGTGGTGGCTGTCGCTGCGACGTTTGCACGCTGCGCGACAGTATTGGCAGCGACCGCGACAGTGTTCGCAGTCGTCGCCGCTGTTGCGACGGCGGTTGCTGCAGCGGCGGCACGGATCGCGGCGCCACCTTCTAGAAAAGTCGCTGCGAGCTTCAGCGCTTGATAGGCAGCGATGCCCTTGCCGAGCTCGAAAAGCACCGTTCCGACCGCGTCGAGATTCTTCGACAGTGCGACGATCGCAGTAGCCGCAGTGCTGCTCGCGCCGGTGGCTTTGTCGACCTGACCGACGTAGACCGTCCAGGCATTCGATAGCGTCGTGATCGCTCGACCGACGGTCGGCGGCAGTTGATTGAATTCGCGTTGCAAGGTGGCCGACTGACCTTGCAGTGACGCGATGACTTGCTGTGCAGTGAGGCTGCCCGCTTCGCCGAGCTTGCGCAGTTCGCCCGTGGTCACACCGAGGCCGTCCGCGAGCGCTTGAGCCAGTCGTGGGGCTTGCTCAAGCACCGAGTTGAGCTCATCGCCGCGCAAAACGCCCGAGGCGATTGCTTGCGCGAACTGGGTGACGGCGGCGGCGCTCGATTCCGCACTCGCGCCGCTCAGCGCCGTCGCCTGCGTGATCGTTTCAACGAGGCGCAACGTGTCGGCGTTCGAAAGGTTGAGCAACTTGCCGGCTTGGGCAAGCTTGGTAAACAACTGGCCCACGTCGTCCACAGCAGTGCCGGTGCGCTGCGCGATGGCATAGACCGCTTCGAAAGCCGTTGTGAACGCAGCGCCGTCGCCGGTCACCAGCTTGATGCGCGCTGAAAGCCCTGCGGCAGCGTCGGCAGTCTCTGCGAGGTCGCGAGCAAGCCCGCCGACTATCGAACCGCCGAGCGCCAGGCCGGCGATGTTGCGCAACGCTAATAGCTGACCCTGCAGCACTTCAGCGCTCGCACCGACAGCGCTGTTTGATTCGACCTGAACACGCGCCGAAGCGGCTGCAGCGCTCGCGACGGTCTTAATCTCGGCGGCGAGTTGTTGCTCGGCCGCAGCGGCGATGCGCGCGTCGGTTGCCGCCGAGGTAACGGCGGCTTGCTTCTCGCGTAGCGCTGTGCGCGCTTCGACCACAGCGATGCGGAGTGCGCGCTCGGCGGTCTGGTACTCGGTCGTTTGCTTGGTCGCTCGATCTGACTCAGCACGCAGCAACGCGAGCGCATCGCGCTGTTCGTTCAATGCCGACTTGCTCGCTGCAGCTTCGCTCCGCGCCGCAGATTCGATCTTGCGCTTCGTCTCGGTTGTGGTCGCGAGTGCGTCGAGCTCAGCACTGAGGCGCGCAATTTCCGGGGTCGATGAATCCGCAGACGTCCCAAGCCCGCGCGTCGCGGCGGCTAAAGCCTTGATGTCCTCTTCGCCCGAAACATCGACGCCGAGCTTTAGGCGGACTTCACGGTTATTTGTCGCCATGCTGATCTTTCGTTAGGCTGCGACCGCGAGGCGCAGGTGATCGAGGTCAGTTCTCACGTGTTGGCGGCGAACGGCCGAAGGTCGGCTTCTTGAACGTTCGCGATCGATGCGGCCATCAAAAACACGCCCGGGCCTGAGATGCGGATCACAGGGCTGTCGGCATGCACGAGGTGGAGCGCAAGACCTCGCCGACGAATCTCCGTCAGCAAGCGTGCAACGCGAACGGAGTCAGGCCGAGGCAGCCGCGGATCGATGTAGCCACGGGGTCTGGTCACTCGGACCGACCACCGAGGTAGGCCGACCGCGAGCGCGTCTGCCTCGGTTCTTGCACGGGTTTCGACTTTCTGACGCCGGCGCCAGAAATAGGCTCGGAGCGCGGCGCGTCGTCATCGGCAGCATCGACCATCATGGCGAGCACGATCTCGGGCCGCGCATCAGATCTGCGAATCACCGGCTGACCATCGGCTTCAAGCCGCATCACTTCGCGCTCTTCCAACGTTTCGACCCTGTCCAGGTCCGCGTCGATCTCAGTGATGCGGCGCCGCTTCTCGGCCGCGTCGATGCCGACCGGCACGAGGTGCAGAAACTCGCTCAGGCGTGCGACGAATACGTCGGGGCCGAGCAACGCTGCTAACAGCGGCGCTATGTCCACTGACCCGTCAGGGCCGGGGCGCAGCAAGAAGGCGCCCCTTACGTCGTCCGCTGCCACGTGATTCGCGAGCCGGTGCCGGGCGATCGATGCGACCATCTCAGCGAAGCCGTGCAGGCTTGCTTTCACCTCGCTTCGACAAGGGCCAGCGCCGAGGTGCTCATCGCGTTCCGATTGAAGCGCCGAGATTTCGGAGCGCAGTGCTTCGAGGGTGGTGGTCATGGTCAGTTCCTTTCAGCGGCGTAAGCGATGCACGCGCTTACCAATCGACTCAGTCGGCCAGACTCAAGATGCAGCTTGGTGGCGCGGCTTTGCAGTTCCACGCAGCGCGCTCGTTCACGCTGTGCTTGGCGCAAAAGCACAAGGGACAATTGGCCCGCCTCCAGTTCGGCCGGGGGCAGCGCGAGAACGCCCGCGAGGCCGTGCGCGTAGAACAGCGACAACCCGTGCCGGTTCGCCCTGAGCGTTGCCGCGACGATCGCAGCGTCGGCGAGATCACGTGCCTCCCGCGCCAGATCAAGGGCCGACCTCACGTCAGCCTCAGCGAGCGTGGCTTGCATGACGATCCGGTCAAGCTTTTCGCGGTCGATGCCCGCGCGCTGCGAACCGTCCGGGGATGGGAACGCGAGTCGCTGGGGTAGCCCGGGCGGGGAAAACGATGCGGTCATTTCTTGTCCTTTGAATAGATCTTGTCGGCCAGGCGTTGCAGTTCCTTCTGCGTTTTTTCAGCCGCTGCTCGCCAGTCTTTCGGCTTCGCCACGGGCGTCGGTTTCGGCGTCGCAGCGATGCGCGCGGTCACAGTTGCACCCCTGCGATCCATGTGCGGACGCTGGCGAGATTCGTTTGCATGCCCATGATCGGATCGGCACCGGCGAGCGGGTCATTCACTTGTGCAGTGCGAAATAGCCCGGTGAACGGGTCTCGGCGGGGGTAGGAATAACCGGCCTGTCGAGTGTTCTGAACGCCGGCCGCGTCGGTAGGTCTGACGTTGATTACGTGCCAGACGTCGATCGCCTCGGCGCTCGTGGCGGGTCCGAAAGTTGAATTCAAAGTCGATAGCATCCACGCGCGATACGTCTCGCGCAGCGCTGCCCAGTAGGCCGTTTGCTCAGTCGGCGATAGGGCCGCGACCTGATAGATGTCCTTGAAGGGGATCTTCAATTGCTCGCATCGGGCGATGAGCTCGGCATTGGTCATGACGCGCCCCCCAATTGAACCTCTCCGGCGCGCGGCACCCCCTGCGCGAGACGATTCGCAAGGGCGTCCGCGTCTTCAAGCGCGACGTGCAGCAAACCGCGTTTGCCGAGGTGCTGAACACGCACGAGCGGATCGTGGCGAACAAGGTCGAGATACGCGCGGGGCGGCACCCCGCAGCGCTGAGCCTCTTGGGTGTAGCGCACCCATCGAGTGACTGGGGGCCGAGGAACTTGCATCATTTCGCTGACTCCGTCGAAACAGGACATGTGGTCAGCATGGACGGTGCCGGCGAAAAAATACAGCCGCGCGATTTCGCTATGGATTTTTGGCCACACGCACCTACGCGCCTATCCGAGCGTCATCGCGCGGCGGACGGCAGGAATCAAGTTTTCACTATGCGAAAGCTCTCGACCATCGACGCTGTCTCGTCCCGTGTTTGCGATTCGCTCATCAGGCCCCCCCTATCGCGCTGCGCCACAGTCGTCTGCGATGCGTCGCTGCAAGGCCTGCGCGGCCCGTGGCGCTCGCAAATGAGCGCGGTCGAGGGCAAGCATGCGCCGAGCGATCGGCGCGCCCGCAGCGCTTCTCCGCGTGGTGAGGTTCGGACCAGCTCAGCGCGTCGACATAGGCGGAGCGATCGCATACACGTCGGCATGCGCAGCGACACCCGCGCTCGGCCCCGGTGGAATGGCCGAGCGCGGGCGAAGCGTTGCGGGTCAGGCGGTCGGTGCCTCGCGCCATTCGACCGCGCAACCCTCAGTGTCAGCCACGCGGACCCGAGCCTGATCGAAGTAGCGTTGCGGATCGTCGGCATAGCACGGGTCCGACCACGCGGCACCCGTCCAATAGCGGCGGATGTCTGCACACCGCTCGGTGCTTGCGTTGAACCAGCCAGCGGCGGGCGGTGCGTCGGTGCGCCAGTCGGCGGCGGTGGTTGTGTTCGTCATGGGTCGATCTCCAGGGCGCGGCGAAATTGCCGAGGATGCCCATCATATGGATCGTTATTTCGCTAAAACGTACAACCCGATTCACGGTGATGGCATTGACCCAAATTAGCTATGGCGATTGCTTCGTTTTAGAGAAGTGGTCCGCAGTGGTCCGCAGTGGTCCGCGGTCCAAAGCATTGCATGCATTCGTGAAAATTAAATATCAGTGACTTACGGAGTGTGGAAGTGGCGGCTAGGCAGCAATGGGGTGGACTGCGGACCACTGCGGACCACTCAACGCAATGCCTTGATAGACGCGTGTGCGTTCGCCCGCTGATCGGGGACGAACAACCCGCACTGAAGGCACAGCGGCGGCTAGGTCGCGGCCGAAAGTCTGCTGTGTACCCGGGCGCTCGATCCCCTGCCGCGCACACCATGTGCGCCACGCGCTGAACATCGCACCGACTTCGACCTCTCGGCCAGTGCCGCACTGACACTCATCTCGCACGAATGCGCTGATCGGTGAGCCGAGGTCCGCGAGTTCCTGCGCCGCTCCGGCCGACGACTTCGGTTCTATGAAGTGGCCCCGCTCCTTCAGCCGGTGCCAGCCGTCTACCGCCCACGAAAGCACGCCGGGCAGTTCGCGCAACAGCTTCGCGGTAAGTCCCGGGTCTTCTCGCCCGAGGAATGACTCGCTCATTTTTAAGATGACAAAGCGCGACGCCATCGCGCCCGACGCGTCGGCGATGCGCGGCAGTTCGTTCGTCAGCAACACGAACCGCACGCCGAGGCTGAGCGTGACGCTCGGCAGAAACTTCCGCGCGACTTCGATGCGATCCTCGCCGCTAATCCGCAGCAGGTTTTCGGCAACGTCCTTTTGATCGGTGCGCCCACTCAGCCGGGCATCTGAGATCACGGCTGCAAGCTTGCCTATCAGGCATTGGAGCCCGAACGGCGTTGCCATGCTCGAGAGTGTCGGTCCCTCAACATTCGCGGCCCCGAGCATCTCGGTAAGAACTCGGGCGATCGTGCCTTTGCCGCTGCGCTTGGGCCCAACGATCAAGAAGATTTTTTGCTGCGACGTGTCGGGCGTCAGCAGGTAGCCGAACAACTCTTGAAGCGTTGAGATTGCCTCGGCATCGTTGGGCCACACCTGTGCGAGAAACTGCAGCCACGCAGCAGGCGCACGCGGCGCAGGTTCATAGCTGAAGGGGAGCGCGTTCGAATTGAAGAAACGCGGCGTCTCGGGCTGCACCGTGCGGGACGGCAAGTGCAGTAAGCCGTTCGCACACGCGACGATCTCGCTCGGCGGCAAATTCTCATCGCCACCGATCCAGCACGGCGCGGCGAGCGATGAATCGAGGTGCGCGGCAGCCTTCAACGCATCGAGCAGGTTCGAGACCTTCGATTGCGTCGGCCGGTAAAACGACTCGCCTTCGCGGTCGAGAAAATCGTAGAGCCGTGCACGAATGTCGGGCGTTGTGAGCTCCACCCAATGCCCCGACTGCCACCGATAGAACCCGTCATGCCAAGCCTTGAGACAAGGGCCATCAGGGTGCATGTAGTGACGTTGGATCACCGCCCGCGCTGTGTTCAGCGGATCATCGGGGCACACGGCGTAGCGCGGTTCGGCAACAGCGAGCGTGGTCGTGGCCGCAGCGTGATCGTCGCGGGCGCGGTACACATCTCGGACCTGAGCGCACGCCTGCGTGATGGTCCGGGCCAGGTAGTCGGGTCGGTCCCACTTTTCTCGCACGAGTGCCGATCGAAGCATGAGTCGATTTATGCGCATCGCGTCGCGGCCGGTCCAAAACGCGAGCCGCGACGCGAGGGACATATCGGCCGAACTGGCGTCGAACGGGCGACCGTCGGCGGGCCACTTGCGCCCGAGCGCATCGGCGTTCGCTTCCCAGAGTTCGGCGAACGACACGCCGTCTCCGAAAATACTTGCAGCACCGCGCGAGCGCATGGCAAGGGCGATCAACGCGTCATCGTCTTCAGGGCCTGACCAGCCCGCGCACGGCCCCGCAGCCGTTGTGTCGTGATCGACGGCTTCGCGCGGCGGGAAGTAGCGAGCGAGCACGTCGCGCATCGCCGGGCAGTCTTCCGCCAGCTCGCCGGCCTGTTGTGTGCCGAGCACGACGAATCGCCGCTCTGAATACGCTTCAATTCCGATGTCGGTTCGCTTTTTCGAGTGCGCCGGCACTGCCGCCAAACGTGCCCACGCGTGCAAGCCGTGGCCTGACTGTGAGACTTCGATGACGGCGCCCGGCAAGGCGTGGCAGAGGTCGTGCGAGAGTTGCGACCAATGACCCGTGGCGGGATCAAGCGCATGATCTATGTCGACGCACACCCACGGATCGGCTGCGGTGACGACGAATCCCACAGCGAAACCCGCGCCCCACGCATGGGCAAGCGCTGCCGCGTTGCCGTGCGTCGTCCAGTGCTGCGGGTCGTGCGCATCAATGTGCGTTCTTGCAGTGCGGAAGTCGCAGGGGATTTTGTCGGTACGGCCGTCAGGCAATGGCACCAGCAACGCGACGATGAACTGATCGAATGCGGTCAGGGGCTCGAGCGGGCCTAGGGGGTGCGGGGCGTCCACGTCACGCGCCCCCTACCGACATACTCCGCGCAAACGCCTCTGCAAAGCGCGGGGTCGCGGCGAAGTCCCCCTCCCTTGCAAAGCGCGGTGCAAAACTACCGACGACTGGCGCGGACGACGACTCATGTAGCCCCGCGTCGATTCGCTGCCTTAGCGCTGGAGTGGTCGGGAGACGCTCGGCGCAAACGCTGCAAATCCACCCACACGAGCCCACCGGCATCGCAGGAGAAAGAACAGCCACTGAAGCGGTTGAGGGGAGCGGCGCGCTACATCCAGCGCACGGGCCACGGAGGTACAGGCGCGGGTGTGCTTGAGCGCCGGTCGAATTTGCGATATTGTTCACTTGTCAACTTTCTCTGTTCTTCAGGGCGCCGCATCGACTGGCATCGATCGCGGCGCTCGTCATTTCGAAGGCGTGCTCACGCGCCGGCCTCGCTCGGCGCGCCGTTGCGTTTGCGTGCTGGCGGCTTGCGATGCGGCGAGTTGCCTCCGCACTCCATCGCAGCGAGGGCCGCGTCGACGCGGTCAAGGTCATACCTGATGGCAGCGCCGATCCTGAAGAACGGGATGCGCATCTCCTCGCGGCGATCCTTGCGCAGCGTGTGAACGCTCAGCTTCAGATGCTCCGCGGCCTCGTGCTCGTCAACCTTTCGCCCCGGTCGGGGTTGCTTCGTTTCGGTAGTCATTTCCTTCGCCCTCGTTGATACGATGAACGAAGTTTTCTCGACCCTAACGAGGCAAGAAAGGGAAACGAAACGCCGGACTATTTCCCTCCGACGATCGCCTCGATGTCGTCGAGGCTCGGCGCTCGGCCGGCGGCACGGGCCGCGTAGAAGCGATCGGCAGCGTCAAGCGATGCGCGGTGCATTTTGTAGTTCTTCTCTACTGCGCCGCTTTTACTGCCGTCGCGATTCGTTTCAATGCCTACGGCCTCGCAAGCCTCGCGAAGAGCTGCACCCTGTGTCACGCGTTGGTGCACCAGCGCAGCCACTGCGAGCCCGTCAGCGCCCCTGCTTTGCCCGCCGGCACCCTTGCCTATGCGCAAAGGGTCGGCGTTGCCCGCAAGCCCTTCGGCGCAGACGCTGCGCAGGTAGTCGAGTTCCTCGGAGTTGAACCGAACCGCACCGGCCGATGCCGAGAGCTTGCCGTGAATGGTCGACAGCAGCGCTAACGCATGGTCTCGGCTGCGAGTCATGGTGCGGCCTCGATGTGGTCAGCTACAGCCTGCCACCCAGCGCGCAATTGCGCGTCGCTGACGTGGACGTAGTGCACTGCAGCGGTGTCGCCTCCCCCTACGTGATTCAGCATCCTGCGCAGCGTGAAAGCCGGCACCAGTTCGGCCACGATCGACGCGAATGTGTGGCGCAGCTTGTGCGGCGTGATGCCTTTCACTTCGGCAGCGGCGTTGATGATGTCGAGCGACTTTCCAGCATCTGCGACACCGAATAATGCGTCGCCCGGCTTCTTTCCTTCGGCGTGCTTCGCAGCGATGACGGCCGCTTGCTTGCTCAGCAGCAAAACAAAGTCCTCGCGGTTCTTCGTGTCGTGCAGCTCGACGCGCGCGCCTTTGGCGTCGAAGTCCCGCACTGCGATCACAGCAGCCTCTCCAGGCCTGCAGCCGGTGAGCAGCTGAAACCGTAGTTGATCCGCACCGACAGTTTCGACCTCACTGGCGGCACGCCACCAAGCGCCTAAGCGTTCCGGGGGAATCGGCGTAGGGTTGCCTTTGGTTGTTGCCAGTCGCACGCGCGCCGCGCCCTTTGTGGCGGGAGAGAGCGGGTCTCCGTCGATCACGACTCCTTGATGCCGTAAGACGGCGCGCAGCACCTGAAGCGCATAGGCCTGCCGGCGCTCTCCCCGGCTCTCTAGACCTTTGTGCAGCTTGCGAATGTCGTCGCCCGTTATCTTGTGCAAGGGCTTCGACGCAAGTGCGAACAGCGCGCCGGGTAGCGTCGGCCTACCGCCTTTGGTCGTTCCGCTCGGTTCGATCATCTGCAGGTAGTCGGCCTGCGTGCGCACCTTCAATGTGAGCCCGTCCTTCGTGCGCCTCTTGGTCTTCACGTAGTCGCGAAGTGCAGCTTCGAGCGTGAGCGCATCGACCTTCTCCGCCTTGCGTTTTTCGCGCTTGACTTCGAGCCGATCCGTACCCTGTTGCAATTCGCTGCTGACGACGACTTGCAATTCGCGCGCAGCCTTCGCGCTGATTGCGGCGCGGCCGTCCGCTTTGCCGATCGTGCGCCGCACCGTTTTGCCATCGACGCGCCGCTCGCTGATCCAAGCCCGAGCGCCCCGGGCGGTGACGCGAAGCCCGAAGCCTGTCGCATCCGGGCACCAGTGAATAACGTATCCCGTGGCCGGCGCGGGGATCGCGCGCGCAGTGCTGTCCGTGAGACGCTTGGAGTAGACGGGCATCGTGTGTCTTTTCGCCGTGTAGGCAACCTGTGTAGGCAGGAAGTTTACTAACGGATCAAAAAGCAGGCCGATGAAAATCAAGCTGTACGAGGTAGGCGGCTCGTCGGGATGCGCTAACCGGGCACCACTTCGCGGAATCATAATCCGCAGGTCCGGGGTTCGAATCCCTGAAGCGCCACCAAACATCTCCAAGGCCTCGAGAACACCGCCCGACCTGGCGGATTTCTGCGAGGCCTTTGCGTTGGCGAGTGTCATCTGCCCAGCGGTCGCATCGAAGAAGTTCGACGATCGGTATGAGGAGTGTCCGCAGCGGCCCGGCTTGACTTCTGCGCATGGCGAGCGATGCTCTTTGCCTCGCTCGCCAACCCTCTAGGAGACAAGCATGCTGGAAACGCTGCGCCCCGATCCGACCTTCTATCCATCGCCACGCCTCGCGATGGAAGCCGCGCCTGAGCGCATCGCCTACACCGCGCTGCTCTCGCCCGACCGCTCGCGCCCCGATGCGCTGGCGGTGGTCGATGTGGACCCGGCCTCAAAGACTTTTGGCAGCGTGCTCTCGCGGCTCGACATGCCCAACACCGGCGACGAGTTCCATCACTTCGGCTGGAATGCCTGCAGCTCATCGCTCTCGCCGTTGTCGGGGCATGCGTTTCTCCGGCGCCGCTATCTGATCATTCCGGGCATTCGTTCGTCGCGCATCTACATCATCGACACTGAACCCGATCCGACGAAGCCAACGCTGCACAAAGTGATCGAGCCGGAAGAAGTCTTTCGCAAGACGGGCTACTCGCGGCCGCACACGGTGCACTGCGGGCCCGAAGGCATCTATGTGAGCACGCTTGGTGGCGCGGGGCCAGACGGAACGGAGGGCACGGCCGGCGTCTTCATCATCGATTGCGAAAGCTTCGAAGTGCTTGGCCGCTGGGAGATCGACCGCGGCCCGCAGAAGCTGCACTACGACTTCTGGTGGAACCTGCCGCGCGACTACATGGTGTCGAGCGAATGGGGCCTGCCGCCGCAGTTCGAGAACGGCATCGTTGCCGAAGACCTGCTCTCCAACAAGTATGGCCACGCGCTGCACTTCTGGGATTTGCGCGCGCGCAAGCACATTCAGACGATCGATCTGGGCGCCAATCACCAAATGGCACTTGAGTTGCGCCCTGCGCACGACCCGGCGCGTGAATACGGCTTCCTCGGTGTGGTGGTTGACACCACCAACCTTGAAGGCTCGATCTGGACGTGGTGGCGCGAAGGCGGCAAGTTCCATGCAAAGAAGACGGCCACGATCCCCGCCGAGCCGGCCGATGCATCGCTGCTGCCGCCGCTGCTCAAGGGCTTCGGTGCGGTGCCGCCACTGATCACCGACATCGACCTCTCGCTCGACGACAAATACCTCTACGTCGCGTGCTGGGGCACTGGCGAATTGCGCCAATACGACGTGACCGATCCGATGAACCCAAAGCTCGCCGGCAGCGTGCGCATCGGCGGCATTGCGCAGCGCGCCAAGCACCCGAGCGGCAAAGCCTTTGGCGGCGGCCCGCAAATGACCGAGATCAGCCGCGACGGCAAACGCGTCTACTTCACCAACTCGCTCTACAGCACCTGGGACCCGCAGTTCTATCCCGACGGCGTGCCGGGCGTTCAAGTGATGGCCCACGTTGGCGCCAACGGCGGGATGACGCTCGACCCGAACTTCTACGTCGACTTCGGCCCCGAGTTCGGAGCGCATCAAATTCGCCTCCAGGGCGGCGATTGCTCGACCGACTCGTACTGCTACACCTCCGCTTGAGCTCGTCCACTTGAGCACGACGATAGGGCTCTGGCTGAGCGTCGTTGCGTTCGGCCTGTACCACGGGCTGAACCCGGCGATGGGCTGGCCGCTGGCTGTCGCCAATGGCCTCACCGAGCGGCGCAGCGTGGCCGTTTTTGCGACCGTGCTGCCGCTGGGCGCCGGGCACTTGCTTGCGATGGCGGTGGTGCTGCTGCCGTTTGCGATGCTCGCGTGGGTTGTCGCGTGGAGCCGCGAATTGCGGCTCGCGGCCGGCGTGCTGGTGATGCTCTTCGGCATCTACAAGCTCATCGTGCGCCGGCATCCGCGTTTTTTGGCGCGGGTGCGGCCCACGCAGCTCGCGTGGTGGTCATTCTTGATGGCCACAGCGCATGGCGCGGGGCTGATGCTGGTGCCGATCACGCTGAGCCTCTGCGCGCAACCGGCGTTCGAATTGGCGGGCCGCAACGCAGCCACTGCCGTCACGGTCGCGCTGGTGCACACGACGGCGATGGTGCTCTCGGGCGTGACGATGGCGTGGATCGTCTATCGCCACCTTGGCCTGCGTTTCTTGCGCCAAGGTTGGTTCAACCTCGATGCTGTGTGGGCAGTGAGCCTGATCGCCACCGGCGCCGTGGCTGGCTTGGTCACGCTGCTTTCTTAGCGATGCCTTGGTGGCACCGGTTGATAAACTTGGTGCCCCTCCCCAACGACAGCCGCTGGATGAACACCATGTTTCGCTGTGCCCTGGTCACGCTGTGCGTGGCCGCCTCGATCGCACCCGCCGCCGCGCAGGTGCAACGCAATTTCCCGCAGAACGCCCTGCGCGGCAACGTCGAGTTCACCGACCCGCCCGACATCACCTTGAACCGCAAGACCGCGCGGCTCGCACCCGGCGTGCGCATTCGCGGCCTGGACAACATGCTGCAGATGTCAGGCGCGCTCGCCGGCCAGCGCGCCACGGTCAACTACACGGTTGAAGACGGCGGTTTGATCAACAACATCTGGATCTTGCGACCCGAAGAGCTCGCCATGAAGCCATGGCCCACAACGATGGACCAAGCGCAGGCCTGGACCTTCGACCCCGTGGCCCAAACCTGGACCAAGCCGTGAGCGCGCCAGTCATTGGCGACAAGCCTGGCAAGAAGGTGTTCATCAAAACCTTCGGCTGCCAAATGAACGAGTACGACTCGGACAAGATGGCCGATGTGCTGCACGCAGCGCAAGGCTACGAGCCAACGACCAACGTGGAAGAGGCCGACCTGATCCTCTTCAACACTTGCTCGGTGCGCGAAAAGGCGCAAGAGAAGGTCTTCAGCGATCTCGGCCGCGTCAAGCACTTGAAGGCACGCGGCGTGCGCATTGGCGTGGGCGGTTGCGTGGCCAGCCAGGAAGGCGCGGCAATCATCGCGCGGGCGCCTTATGTCGATGTGGTCTTCGGCCCGCAGACCTTGCATCGCCTGCCCGACTTGCTCGATCGCCGAGAGCGTCTGCAGCAGCCTCAGGTTGACATCAGCTTCCCCGAAATCGAGAAGTTCGACCACCTGCCGCCAGCCAAAGTGAGCGGCGCGAGCGCGTTCGTGTCGATCATGGAAGGCTGCTCGAAGTACTGCTCTTACTGCGTCGTGCCGTACACGCGCGGTGAAGAGGTGTCACGCCCGTTTGATGACGTGCTGAACGAAGTCGCGGCGCTTGCCGAACAAGGCGTGAAGGAAGTGACGCTGCTCGGCCAAAACGTCAACGGCTACCGCGGCACGATGGGCGACACCGCGGACATCGCTGACTTCGCGCTGCTGCTCGAATCGGTGGCCGACATTCCCGGCATCGCACGGCTGCGCTACACGACGAGCCATCCGAACGAATTCAACCAGCGCTTGATCGACGCGTATGGCCGCGTGCCGCAGCTCGTCAATCATGTTCACCTGCCGGTTCAACACGGCAGCGACCGCATCCTGATGGCCATGAAGCGCGGCTACACCGCGATGGAATACAAAAGCACGATCAGAAAGCTGCGTGCAGTGCGGCCCGACATCTGCATCGGCAGCGATTTCATCGTCGGCTTCCCCGGCGAGACCGACGACGACTTCGAACGCATGATGAAGCTGATCGATGATGTCGCGTTCGATGCGAGCTTCAGCTTTCTCTACAGCCCGCGCCCCGGCACACCGGCAGCGGCCTTGCACGACGACACGCCGCACGCCGTCAAGCTGGCGCGGCTTCACCGGCTGCAGAAGGTGATCGACGAGAGCGCGGCGCGCATCGGGCAATCGCGCGTGGGCACCGTGCAGCGCGTGCTGGTTGAAGGACCATCGCGCAAGGATGCGGCCGAGCTCGTCGGCCGCACCGAATGCAACCGCATGGTCAACTTTGCCGGGGCGCCGCGGCTCGTTGGGGAGATGATCGATGTCGCGATCACCGCAACGAACACGCACTCATTGCGTGGCGAAGTGGCCACGCGCTGAGGCGCCGTTTCAGCCGCGCTTCGCTCCGAAGCCGGCCCACCAAAGCGCCGCGGCGCAGGCCAGAAGCATCGCGCCGTAGGTGACCATCTTGCCGTCGCGGCCGAAGACGACCAAGCCGGCGATGAGCGCCAACGCGCTCGCCACGCTCGCCCACACTGCGAGGCGAGTCCATGGCGCAGATTGAAGGTCGCGCCACCAGAGCAACTTGGCCAGCGCCGCGGTCATTGAGCCCACGGCGATGGCCGGCATGAAGAAGTTGGTCAGGTGCCAAATGGCGGAGATCGGGTCCAGCTCAAACTCCAGGGAATTCACTGATGGCAGCGAGCGCTGGGCACGTATCGTCGGCTTGGAGCCTGCCCAACGAATGGCAGCCCCCGCGAAATGAGCCGCAATTTTATAATCCGCCGATGAGCGTTTTCGCCCTCGGCCTCAACCACACCACGGCACCGCTCGATTTGCGCGGCCGTTTCGCGTTGGCGCCGGATCAGCTCGGGCCAACGCTGCAAGGCTTTCGGCAGCGCTTGCAGCGCGCCAGTGAAGTCGCCATCGTCTCGACGTGCAACCGCACCGAGCTCTATGTGGGCGCCGATCCGTCTATGGTCAACCCGGCGGTCGACTGGCTCGCGGCGGTGGGCGGCGTGGCCGCTGACACGCTGCGCGACCACTCTTACGTGCTCGAAGACGGTGCCGCGGCACGCCACGCATTCCGCGTTGCCAGTGGCCTCGATTCGATGGTGCTCGGCGAGCCGCAAATCCTTGGCCAATTCAAGCTTGCCGTGCGCGAGGCCGAAACCGCCGGCACTCTCGGCGGCTCGCTGCATCAGATGTTCCAGCGTTCGTTTTCTGTGGCGAAGGAAGTGCGCAGCTCCACCGAGATCGGCGCGCATTCGATCAGCATGGCCGCGGCGGCTGCGCGGCTGGCATCGCAGCTGTTCGAAGACGTGGCCGACACGAAGGTGCTGTTCGTGGGTGCGGGCGAAATGATCGAACTGGTTGCGGCGCACTTTGGCGCGCGCAACCCGAAACTGATGGCGATTGCCAACCGCACGCTTGAGCGCGGCGAGAAGATCGCCGCACGTTTCGGCGCCGAGGCCATGCGCTTGGCCGATTTGCCGGCGCGGCTCGCCGAGTTCGACATCGTGATCTCGTGCACCGCCAGCGCGCTGCCCATCATCGGGCTCGGCGCCGTCGAACGCGCTTTGAAGGCACGGCGCCATCGGCCGATGTTCATGGTCGATCTGGCCGTGCCGCGCGACATCGAGCCAGAGGTGGCGCGCCTCTCGGATGTGTACCTCTACACCGTCGATGACTTGTCGGCACTCGTTCAGAGCGCTGGTGAAAAGCGGCAAGCCGCGGTCGAACAAGCCGAGGCCATCATCGAAACGGGGGTGCAGAGCTTCGTGCAATGGCTCGCGCAGCGCGGTTCGGTGCCGCTGATTCAGGCCCTGCACACGCAGGCCGATGAATGGCGCGCCGTCGAGATCGCTCGCGCACGCAAGCTGCTGGCCAAGGGCGAAGACATCGAATCGGTGCTGGAGGCCATGTCGCGCGGGCTGACGCAAAAAATGCTGCACGGCACGCTGGCCGAACTGCATTCGGCCGAAGGCGAAAGCCGCTCGCAACTCGCGCAGACGGTGTCGCGCCTTTTTCTGCGCCAAGCCACTCGCGGCCACGCTGACGACAAGCGTTAGCGACGCGCCGCACGCCGCCCACCGGGCGGGTTGCTGCGCGTGCTCGGGCCCCGGGGTGCGCGGCGTCCGCCGTCATCACCTTGTGAGCCTGGATGAAACCCTCTCTCCGCCAACAGTTCGAGCGCCTTGCGATGCGCGGCACCGAACTCGATGAAACACTCGCCGATCCGAAGATAGCGAGCGACATGAAACGCTTTCGCGCGTTGACGCGTGAGCACGCCGAAGTCACGGGCCTGGTCGAACGCTTTCGGCGCTTCGAACAGCGCGAACGCGATGAGCAAAGCGCGCGCGAGATGCTCGCTGACCCGGAAATGGCCGAGATGGCGCAGGAGGAGATCGCGGCGGCCGCGGCAGACATCGCACGGCTCGACCTCGAACTGCAAACCGCCCTGCTCCCACGCGATCCAGACGACGCGCGAAACGCCTTTCTCGAGATCCGCGCAGGCACGGGCGGCGATGAGTCGGCGCTGTTTGCGGGCGACTTGGCACGGATGTATTTGCGCCATGCCGAGCGGCGAGGCTGGCGCAGCGAGCTGATGTCGGAAAGCGCGAGCGATCTCGGCGGCTACAAGGAAGTCGTCTTCCGCCTCATCGGTGACGATGTTTATGCACGGCTCAAATTTGAGTCGGGCGGCCACCGCGTGCAGCGCGTGCCGGCGACCGAAACGCAGGGCCGCATCCACACCAGCGCGTGCACCGTGGCCGTGCTGCCCGAGCCAGACGAAGCCGAAGAGATTCAGCTCAACCCCGCCGATCTGCGCATCGACACCTTCCGCGCCAGCGGCGCCGGCGGTCAGCACGTCAACAAGACCGACAGCGCAATCCGCATCACCCATCTGCCAACCGGCTTGGTGGCCGAATGCCAAGACGACCGCTCGCAGCATCGCAACAAAGCCAAAGCCATGGCCGTGCTCGCCGCGCGCCTGCGCGAGAAAGACCGCAGCGAACGCGCCGCCAAAGAAGCCGCCACGCGAAAAGGCCTGATTGGCAGCGGCGACCGCAGCGACCGCATCCGCACCTACAACTTCCCGCAGGGGCGGCTCACCGATCACCGCATCAACCTCACGCTCTACAAGCTGCAGTTCATTCTTGATGGCGACCTCGACGAAGTGACCGCCGCGCTTCAAGCCGCGCAGGCGGCCGAGCAGCTGGCGGCGCTCGAGAGCGGCAATGGCTGAGCCTGTGCCTGAGCCAGCAACGATTGCGGCACTGCTGGCCGAAGCCCGCGCGCTCGGCGTCGATCGGCTCGACGCGCACATGCTCCTTGAAGGCGCATTGACCTGCACCCGCACTTGGCTTCTGGCACATGACGATGAGGTGCTGAGCAGTGCGCAACTCGCCAACCTGCGCGCTTGGTTGGCGCGGCGTGCGTCGGGCGAGCCGGTGGCTTATCTGCTCGGCGAAAAGGAGTTCCACGGCTTGCGCTTGCAAGTCGACTCCAACGTGCTCGTTCCTCGGCCAGACACCGAAGTGCTGGTCGACTGGGCGCTCGAGTTGTTGGGCCACGCCTTGGCCGACCGCGCGGCGCCGTCAGTGATCGACCTCGGCACCGGCAGCGGCGCGATTGCGCTGGCGGTCAAACACCGCCGTCCCAAGGCGAGCGTGGTGGCGACGGATCTCAGCGCCGCCGCGCTGGCGGTCGCCACAGCCAATGCCAAACGGCTCGACTTGCGCGTGCGCCTGCGGCAAGGCGGCTGGTGGCGGGCGGCTGCGGGCGAGCGCTTCGATCTCGCTTTGAGCAATCCGCCTTACATCGCCGGAGACGATCATCACCTCGCCGCCTTGCGCCACGAGCCGCGACTCGCACTCACGCCCGAAGGTGATGGTTTGGCAGCACTGCAAGAGATCATCGCCGGCGCGCCGCGCCACCTTCAGCCCGGCGGCTGGCTGCTCCTTGAGCACGGCCACGACCAAGCCGAAGCCGTGGCCGCGCTTTTGCGCGCACAAGGCCTGGCCGACGTGCAAACCCGCCGCGACATCGCGGGCCACGAGCGCTGCACCGGCGGCCACCTGTGACTTCAAACTAAGGGGCCGATGCGGCTCAAATCCGCAACACGCAAGCTCGTCAGCGGCGCAGAATGAAATCGCAGGTGGGGCCTCGCCGAGTCATCTCGGGCAGGCCGCACCCCCGACCTTCAAGCTGGAGACCCTCAAGATGCGCATTGCCCGTGGAGCATTTTTGGCTTGGTCGCTTGGCGCCGCCATGGCGTCGATCGTGACGACGAGTTTGGCCGCCGACGGCACGGGACTCACCCCCTCGGCAGACACACCGGCGTGGTCGAGATGGCAAGGGCGGATATCGTTCACCGCTGCCGCGCCCGTCTGGCACGCCGGCCTCGGCGGCTATGAGGCGACAGGGCTGCGCCCCGCGAGCGTGAGCGTCTTGGGCGACTACTACTTCACCGCGCCATTGCTCGGCGGGAGCGGCGGCTTTCGAGCCACCAGCGGCGTCATCGTCGGCCTGCGGGCACAACCCGGGCGATCTGAACCGGATGCAACCGTCGACACAATGGCCACGCCCTACGTCGGCCTGGGCTACACCGGTCTGTCACCGCACGGCGCTTGGCGCTACAGCGCCGACCTCGGCCTGGTCGGTCAGTCGCTGGGCAACAGCACCGTTCGCTTCGGACGAGCCCAAGGCAGCAACCCCGACGACTTGCAGCGCGACACGCGCCTTGGGCCATCCCTTCAGCTCGGCGTGTCGTACTCGTTCTGACCGGCCACAGCGCAGGTCGCTACGCCGCAAGGCTTCTCCGTCGATCGGCGCCGCCGCAGAGGCGATTGCCGTATAAAGTCGTTTGTTCCAACGGCTACTGCAAAACACCATGAGCGACGTTCAACAACGCATCGATGACCTCGTCAAAAGCAACCGAGTCGTGCTCTTCATGAAAGGCACGGCGCAGTTCCCGATGTGCGGATTTTCTGGTCGCGCGATCCAGGTTTTGAAGGCAGCTGGCGTGACCGAGCTGAAAACCGTCAACGTGCTCGACGACGACGGCATCCGCCAAGGCATCAAGGAATACGCCAACTGGCCAACGATTCCCCAGCTCTACATCAACGGCGAGTTCGTTGGCGGCTCGGACATCATGATGGAAATGTACGAGGCCGGTGAGCTGAAGCAAGCGCTCGCGGCACAAGCGTGACCGAGGCGTGAGTGGCGCGCAGAGAGTCGTCGTCGGCGTCACCGGAGCGACTGGCAGCGTGTATGCGCTGCGCCTGCTGGAGCGCTTGCGCGAGCTCGGTGCAGAAACACATCTGGTCCTGAGCCCGGCCGGGGTTCTCAATGCGCATCACGAGCTCGGACTGGACCGCAAATCACTCGAGGCGTTCGCCGACGTTGCCTACAGCCCCGGCGATGTGGGCGCCGCCATCGCGAGCGGATCATTTGCCACGGCCGCGATGGTCATTGCTCCCTGCTCGATGCGGAGCTTGGCTGCCGTCGCCAACGGCTTCTCCGACAACCTCCTCACCCGCGCCGCCGACGTGACCTTGAAAGAGCGCAGGCGCTTGGTGCTGATGGTTCGCGAAACGCCGTTCAACCTCGCGCATTTGCGCAACATGACGGCGGTGACTGAAATGGGCGGTGTCGTCTTTCCGCCGCTGCCGGCCTTCTATCACCGACCCCAAACAATCGCCGAGTTGATCGACGACACCGTCGAGCGCGTGATCGCGCTGCTCGGTATCGCGCAAGCCGAGCCCAAGGCGTGGCTCGGCCTGCAAGCCGACACCGTCAAGCCGCAGCGGGCTTGATGTCCCACGCTTTGCGCGCGCCGAACACCGCATTCGGATACTCAGGGCGACCGCGGCTGCCGTTGTAGCGGCCCAGCGCGAGATAAGTGTCACCTCGCTCGCGGTCTAGGTAGTGACGCAAGATGACGCAGCCAAAGCGCAGATTGGTCTGCATGTGGAACAGCCGGCTTGCGTCGCCATCCCCAATCACGCGCGCCCAAAACGGCATGACTTGGGTGTAGCCACGCGCGCCAGCCACGCTGACGGCGTACTTGCGAAACCCACTTTCCACCTGAACCAAGCCAAGCACCATGGCCGGCTCCAGGCCCGCACGGGTGCTTTCGTACCAGAGCGTCTCCAAAAACTCGACGCGCGTCGTGTGATCGGGCACACGCTTTTTCAATCGCGTGCTGATCTCGCCCAACCACCGCAAGTACGCCAGGCGGGCGTCGATGCGGTCAAAACCAGGTCGGGGCGGTGCGCTGTTGGCAATGGCTGCCGACAGCGCCGAGCGAACCGAATCGGCCAGCGGCTCTTCCACCTGAGCGCCAGCCAGTGCGGCGGGAGGAAATACCGACGCCGCACCGCCGACGGCCGCGGCAGCAACGAACCGGCGGCGCCCCCTCCCCGCGAGGGAGAGCTCCCCGCTCATGCGGCCAGCCGCGTCCCGATGAATGCCAGCGCATCGGCCACTGCGACAGTCGACGCTTGCGCGTCACGCCGACCTTGGACCTCGAACTGGCCTTCCTTCAGACCGCGATCGGAGATGACCACCCGAAGCGGCACGCCGATCAGTTCCCAGTCTGCAAACATCGCGCCAGGGCGCTCGCCACGGTCATCGAGCATCACGTCATGGCCGGCAGCAATCAGCTCGTCGTGCAGCGCATCGGCCGCAGCGCGCACGGCAGGCGCGCGGTCGTAGCCAATCGGGCAAATCACCACGGCAAACGGCGCAATCGCGCGGGGCCAGACAATGCCGCGCTCATCGTGGTTCTGCTCGATGGCGGCACCCAGAATCCGCGTCACGCCGATGCCGTAACAGCCCATCTGCATGAGCTGTGGTTTGCCGGTCTCGTCGAGATAAGTCGCGTTCATCGCAGCGCTGTAATGCGTGCCAAGCAGGAATACGTGGCCGACTTCGATGCCACGCTGGATCGCAAGAACGCCGCGGCCATCGGGAGACGGATCGCCGGCAACAACGTTGCGAATGTCGGCGACGAGATTGGGCTCAGGCAAGTCACGGCCCCAGTTGACGCCGGTGAAATGAGCATCGGGCGCGTTGGCGCCGCAGATGAAGTCGCTCATCGCGGCAACGGTTCGGTCGGCAACCACCTTCACGTCGCGCTGAAAGCCGATCGGCCCCAAGTAGCCTGGCTTGCAACCGAAGTGATCGTCGATTTCAGCACCGGTCGCGAAGCGGAATCCACCCTTGAAGCCGGGCAACTTTCCGGCCTTGATCTCATTGAGCGAATGGTCGCCACGCACGAGCAAGAGCCAGATCGTTGTCGTGACGCCATCGCCTTGCTCAGCCGCGACATCGGTTGCAAGCACCAACGATTTCACCGTGTTCTGCAAGGGGACGCCGAGCAGGGCCGCAACGTCCTCGCACGTGCTTCGGCCCGGCGTGGGCGTGTTGGTCAACACCTGCTTCGGCGCGCTCCGTTCTGCGATCAGCGAGACAGCTTCTGCGAGCTCGATGTTTGCGGCGAAGTCGGAATCAGGGCAATAAACGATCGCGTCTTCGCCAGTGTCGGCGATGACCTGAAACTCGTGGGACCGAACGCCTCCGATTGAGCCGGTGTCCGCGGCGACGGCACGAAAGCTGAGGCCCAAGCGCTCGAAGATTCGCGTGTATGCGGCGTACATCTGGTCGTAGCTGCGGCCTGCGGCTTCGACATCACGGTCGAAAGAATACGCATCCTTCATCGTGAACTCGCGGCCACGCATCACGCCAAAACGTGGTCGGCGTTCGTCGCGGAACTTGGTCTGGATGTGGTAGAAATTTTTTGGCAGCGTGCGGTAGCTCCGCAACTCCTGCCGCGCGATGTCAGTGATGACTTCTTCGCTGGTGGGCTGGATGATGAAGTCTCGGTCGTGGCGGTCTTTGATCCGCAGCAGCTCGGGCCCGTACTTTTGGAATCGACCAGATTCCTGCCAAAGCTCGGCAGGCTGCACCACGGGCATCAGCAATTCGATGCCGCCAGCGCGGTTCATCTCGTCGCGAATGATGGCCTCGACTTTGCGGATCACCCGGAGGCCCATCGGCATGTACGTGTAGATGCCGGCACCGAGGCGCTTGATGAAACCCGCGCGCATCATCAGCTGATGGCTCTTGACTTCGGCGTCGGCGGGCGCTTCTTTGAGTGTGGATACGAAAAACTGGGTGGCTTTCATGCGGCTCAGGTGCGGCGCGAGAGGCACTACCCCCAGGGCTTGATTCTCGTCACGCCGGTGTAATAATGATTTCAACGAAAGAATTGGGGTGATTATGCTCGACCGTGAAGGGTTCAGACCCAACGTCGGCATCGTCCTGCTCAACCAGCGAAACCAGGTGTTCTGGGGCAAACGCATACGCACCCACTCCTGGCAGTTCCCGCAAGGGGGCATCAAGTACGGAGAGACGCCTGAGCAGGCGATGTTCCGCGAGCTCCACGAAGAGGTGGGGTTGATTCCAGACCATGTGCGCATCGTCGCGCGAACCCGCGACTGGTTGCGCTACGAGGTGCCTGACCACTTCATCCGACGAGATGCGCGCGGCCACTACCGCGGGCAAAAACAGATTTGGTTCCTGCTGCAACTCGTGGGCCGTGACTGCGACATGAACTTGAGGGCAACTGACCACCCGGAGTTCGATGCATGGCGATGGAACGAGTACTGGGTCCCGCTGGAATTCGTCATCGAGTTCAAACGCGACGTCTACCAGATGGCGCTGACCGAGCTGGCGCGCTTTCTGCCGCGGGGCAACCACCACAACCGCTACCTGCGATCTGGTATGCGCCCTCACAACCGAGAAGCGCCCATGCTTGATCGCGTACCCGTCGACGAGACGGAGATATCGGCTCGCCCGGCCGCGGCGGATGACGCGCAGCCAGCTTGAGCTGGCAAATCGAGGACCGCTGCGGTGACTAGCTGAGAACGAGGTTGTCGCGGTGAATCATTTCCGGCTCACCGGTGAAACCGAGCAATCGTTCAAATTCGCTTGACGCCTTGCGGGCAATCAGGCGGGCCTCGCCACTCCCATAGTTGGCGAGTCCACGGGCGACTTCTGTGCCATCTTGGCGACGGACGGCGATCACATCGCCGCGGTGAAACTCGCCGAGCACGTCGATCACGCCGATTGGCAGCAAGCTCTTGCCGGAGTCGCACACTTTCACGGCTGCTCCGTCGTCAACCACCACTGAACCGCGCAGCTGAAGGTGATCGGCCATCCATTGCTTACGCGCCGCGAGTTTCATTGTCGACGCGATCAACACAGTGCCGATGGCTTCGCCTGCGGCAAGACGAATCAGCACGTCAGGTTCTCGCCCCCAAGCGATCACCGTGCTGGCACCACTGCCCGCAGCCCGCTTTGCAGCGAGGACTTTGGTGATCATTCCGCCGCGACCGATGCTCGACCCAGCGCCACCCGCCATGCTTTCGAGCTCGGGGGCGCCAGCCTGCGCCTCATCAATGAACCGGGCCCCTACATCCTTGCGCGGATCGGCAGAGTAGAGGCCCTTTTGGTCGGTAAGGATGACCAGCGCATCCGCCTCGATCAAATTGGCTACAAGCGCGCCCAGCGTGTCGTTGTCCCCAAATTTGATTTCGTCGTTGACGACTGTGTCGTTTTCGTTGATCACCGGAATCACACCATGCGACAACAAAGTCAGGAGTGTTGAGCGCGCATTCAGGTAGCGCTCGCGGTCAGCCAAATCGGCGTGCGTGAGCAACACCTGCGCACTGCCCAAACCGCACTCTCGCAACTTCGATTCGTAGATCTGAGCCAACCCCATCTGGCCGACGGCGGCAGCGGCCTGCAACTCGTGGATCTCCTTCGGCCGCTTTGCCCAGCCAAGGCGCTTCATGCCTTCGGCGATAGCCCCGCTAGACACCATCAGAACTTCGCGGCCTTGCGCGGCCAGTACCGCCATTTGTCTGCACCAATTTCCAACCGCCTCGCCATCAACGCCGCGCCCGTCGTTCGTCACGAGGCTGGAGCCAACCTTGACGACAATTCGGCGAGCGTCGCGCAAGACTTGGGTCATACCGCCGCGGAAACGAAACGTGGATCGGGATCGTCCGGGACGACGTTTTTCAACTTGGCTACGTGGTCGTAAATGGCCCGTATCAGCGGCTCGCATCCCTCGCGCGTGAGCGCCGAGATCTGAAAGACAGGGCCTTTCCAGCGCAATCGCTTGATGAAGTCCTTGACGCGTTTCTCGCGCTCTTCTGTCGGGACCATGTCGAGCTTGTTCAGCACGATCCAGCGCGGCTTGTCATGCAGCGATGCGTCATATTTTTTTAGCTCCGCAGCGATGGCTTTGACCTGCGCAACAGGGTCAATGGCCTCATCGAAGGGCGCGAAGTCAACCAGATGAAGCAACAGGTGGGTGCGCTGCAGGTGGCGCAAAAAGTAGTGGCCGAGACCAGCGCCCTCAGACGCGCCTTCGATCAGCCCGGGGATGTCAGCCACGACAAAACTCTGCTCTGCAGCGACTCGCACAACGCCGAGGTTGGGATACAGGGTCGTGAATGGGTAGTCTGCGATCTTCGGACGGGCGTTGGAGATCGCGGTGATCAGTGTCGATTTCCCAGCGTTTGGCATGCCGAGCAAGCCCACGTCAGCAAGCACACGCAGTTCGAGCTGTAGCTTTTTTTGCTCGCCGGGCCACCCAGGCGTCTTTTGCCGAGGCGCGCGGTTTGTACTCGTCTTAAAGTGAAGGTTCCCGAAGCCGCCGTCGCCGCCTTTGACAATCAGCACCTGCTCATCGGGCACAAGCAGCTCGGCAACCACGGCGCCGGTCTCAGCGTCGCGGATGATTGTGCCAACAGGCATGCGCAAGACAATGTCGTCGGCAGCTGCGCCGTATTGATCCGACCCTCGCCCATTCTCGCCTCGGCGCGCCTCGTGACGGCGCGCATAGCGGAAGTCGATCAATGTGTTCAGATTGCGATCGCCCATCGCATACACGCTACCGCCGCGCCCACCGTCGCCACCGTTAGGGCCTCCGAAAGGGATGAACTTTTCGCGCCGGAAGCTCATGCAACCGTTACCGCCGTCGCCGGCAACGACTTCGATGGTGGCTTCGTCGACGAATTTCATGGTGGACTCTGGTCTATCAAATAACAAAGCCCCGGTGGTACCGGGGCTTCAGCGCCAATAGCCGCTCACGCGACTGCGAAATCACCCTGCGGTGACGAACACCGTCTGACGATTGCGCGGGCCTTTGATGGCGTAGCTCACCACGCCGTCAGTCAACGCGAAGAGCGTGTGATCCTTGCCAATGCCGACGTTCGTTCCAGCGTGGAACTTGGTGCCACGTTGGCGAACGATGATCGAGCCTGCTGGAATCGTTTGGCCGCCGAAGACCTTGACGCCGAGCATCTTGGGTTGTGAATCGCGGCCGTTGCGGGTTGAGCCGCCGCCTTTTTTCTGTGCCATGAAATGTGCTCCTTGTCAGATCGTCAGGCGTTAACCGCGCTGATCTGGATCTCAGTGAAGTTTTGCCGGTGACCCTGGCGTTTTTGGTAGTGCTTGCGGCGCCGCATCTTAAAGATGCGAACCTTGTCGTGCCGGCCTTGCGCCAACACGGTAGCCACCACAGTCGCGCCTGTGACCAAGGGAGTCCCGACCGTCAGTTCGGCGCCGAGGCCGACTGCCAACACCTGGTCGATCGTGATCTCTTGGCCAACATCCGCAGTAATCTGTTCTATTTTGATCTTCTCGCCAGCAGCAACCTTGTATTGCTTCCCGCCGGTTTTTATGACCGCGTACATATCAGCCCCTTTTAAAACTCTGCCAACCAAATCTTTGAACCATTTTCCGCGCATCACCGCTGGACCACGCCGACCACCAACTCTGAGATCGGCGCCCAACTAACCCACAAATTTTGCGCAGCCTTTCAGTGTAGCACACTTCACCAACACAAAGGCGGCCGCAGAAGCTCATGGACCGCCTCAAGCAATCGCCACGAACGCGGCACGCGCAATCGATGCCTAAGCGCTTCCTATAATTCAAGCGTTGTTCACCGAGCCCAGCGTGCAAGCACCCTCATCGTCCACCGACTCCGCCGCATCGAGCGCCACTTCACTGATGGCTGCCGACATGCGGCAGGTAGACGGCGTCATTCAGCGCCGCTTGGCATCTGATGTGGTGATGATCAACCAGATTGCCAACTACATCATCAGCGCCGGCGGCAAACGAATTCGCCCGATGCTGGTGCTGTTGTTCACCTCTGCGTTAGGGTTCACCGGGCGAGAGCGATTCGAACTCGCTGCGACGGTCGAATTCATTCACACGGCCACCTTGCTTCACGACGACGTCGTCGACGAGTCAGCACTTCGCCGGGGCCGACAAACCGCCAATGCACTCTTCGGGAACGCTGCGAGCGTGCTCGTCGGCGACTTCGTCTACTCGCGCGCTTTCCAGATGATGGTTTCCGTGAACCGCATGCGTGTGCTTGAGGTGCTGGCCGATGCGACCAATGTGATCGCCGAAGGCGAAGTGTTGCAGCTGATGAACATGCATGACCCGGACCTGGCTGTAGCGGATTACCTGCGCGTGATCCGCTACAAGACTGCCAAATTGTTCGAAGCCAGCGCTCGTCTTGGCGCCGTCTTGGCCGAGTGCGACCCCGCCATAGAAGAATCTTGCGCTGATTACGGCAGATCGCTCGGCACCGCATTTCAACTGGTTGACGATCTACTTGACTACGAAGGCGCGACGGCCGAACTTGGAAAAAACGTAGGCGATGATCTGCGCGAAGGCAAGCCAACCTTGCCGCTGTTGCTCGCCATGGAACGTGGCACGGCGACCGAACGCGACCTCATTCGCAACGCCATCGAGCACGGTGAGGTGGCGCGATTGCCTGAAATAGTCGCCATAGTGCGGCGAACTGGCGCACTGAGCGCGACGCGCGATGCGGCCCGAGCCGAAGCCAACAAGGCGCGCGAAAGCTTGGGCGTGTTGCCACCCTCGGTGTTCCGGGAGGCTCTGCTAGAATTGTGTGTTAAGTCGGTTGAACGCTCTGCCTGAGCGTTTTGCGTACAACTGGCAGCTTTGTCAGTTTCAAATCGGGGTGTAGCTTAGCCTGGTAGAGCGCTACGTTCGGGACGTAGAGGCCGGAGGTTCGAATCCTCTCACCCCGACCAAATTCCAAGTTCGAGAAAGAGTGCTGAGCTGCGCTTGATGCCGCCGGCAGCCGATGTTGGGCGTCGCAGACCGCGTTTACAGCGTTGGTCGAATCGGCGATGATGAGTTGATACTTTCAACATCAATCGGGGCCCTCTGAACGTGGATACATTGGCTGAAGCTCCGCAGTCTGCGCTTTCCGGCGTTGCCCGGGTGCTGGTGCATGCGGGCAAGTTAAACCCCAAAGTCGCCGAGGACTTGGTCAAAAGCGCCAAAGAAAAGCGCAGCAGTTTTGTCGCTTCCGTGATTGCTGCCGGCGCAGTTTCTCCAGCCGATTTAGCTCACACCTTATCAACTGCATTGGCACTGCCATTGCTCGATTTGGCCGCAATCGATCCGCAACGTCTTCAACGCAACGTTATCGACGCCAAGCTCACCGCTCAATATCAAGTGGTCGTGCTCGGACGCCGGGGCAATCGGCTTTTTATTGGTGGCGCCGACCCGACGGACCAAGAAGCTGTGGAGCGCATCAAGTTCGCGACTCAGCTGTCTCCGGAGTGGGTCATCGTCGAGCACGACAAGCTCTCGAAGCTGCTAGAAGGAAGCGGCGCAAGCGCGACTGAAGCGCTGGAGGCTTTGTCGGCGTCAGACTTCGAGTTCGACGTCACCGATGACGTCACCTCGCCGCAAGAAGCCAACGAAGTCGCAACCGAAGTCGAAGATGCGCCGGTAGTGCGCTTCCTGCAGAAGATGTTGATCGACGCGATCAATGCGCGGGCCTCAGACCTTCACTTCGAGCCTTACGAATATCACTACCGCGTTCGCTTTCGAATAGACGGTGAGCTGCGAGAGATCACGCAACCGCCGATCGCCATCAAAGACAAGCTCGCGTCTCGAATCAAGGTGATCTCGCGGCTCGACATCTCCGAGAAACGTGTGCCGCAAGACGGCCGCATGAAGCTTAAGTTCGGGAACAAGGCGATCGACTTCCGGGTCAGCACCTTGCCCACGCTGTTCGGCGAAAAGATTGTGATCCGCATCTTGGATCCCTCCAGCGCGAAGGTCGGTATCGAGGCGCTCGGCTACGAGAAGATCGAGAAGGACCGGCTGCTGAAGATCATTCAGCGCCCCTATGGCATGGTGCTCGTGACTGGCCCCACGGGCAGCGGTAAGACTGTCTCGCTCTACACCTGCCTCAATATCTTGAACCAGCCGGGCGTGAACATTGCGACCGTCGAAGACCCGGCCGAAATCAACTTGCCCGGGGTGAACCAAGTCAACGTGAACGACAAAGCGGGCTTGACGTTCGCAGCCGCGCTCAAGTCGTTTTTGAGGCAGGACCCGGACATCATCATGGTCGGCGAAATCCGCGACCTGGAAACAGCCGATATCGCCATCAAGGCCGCGCAAACCGGTCACATGGTGATGTCGACGCTGCACACCAACGATGCACCGACGACGCTGACCCGACTGCTCAACATGGGCGTTGCCCCGTTCAACATCGCTTCGGCTGTGCTGTTGATCACGGCTCAGCGTCTTGCGCGCAAGCTTTGTGAGAACTGCAAAGCGCCTGCCGACTACCCGCGCGACGCGATGATCAAGGCCGGCTTCAAGGAGACCGATCTGGATGGCAGCTGGCGACCTTACCGTGCGATCGGTTGCTCGAGTTGCACCAACGGCTACAAGGGTCGCGTCGGCGTCTACCAGGTCATGCCGATCACCGAGGAAATACAGCGCATCATCTTGACCGAAGGCACTGCGATGGACATCGCTGCTCAGGCCCAGCGCGAGGGCGTTCGAGACCTTCGGCAATCCGGCTTGATCAAAGTCCGTGCTGGAGTGACGACACTCGACGAGATCATTTCCGTCACCAACGATTGAGTTTGAACTGGCGGCCAAACTGCCGGTAATAGTTGGCACCGAGCGACTGACAAAGCCCTCACAATCACGGCGCGAGGAGCCAATTCCTCGGAGAGGCACCATGGCGATTGCAATAGCCGCGAAAAACATCAAAGAGATCGTCTTCGAGTGGGAAGGCAAAGACAAGAACGGCAAGATCGTTCGCGGCGAAATGCGCGCTGGTGGCGAGGCCATGGTGAGTGCGAGCCTGCGCCGGCAAGGCATCCTCGTCAACAAGGTCAAGAAGCGCCGCATGAGCGGTGGTCGAGCCATCAAGCAAAAGGACATCGCGGTTTTCACCCGCCAGCTCTCCACGATGATGCGCGCGGGCGTGCCGCTGATTCAAGCGTTTGACATCGTCGCGCGTGGCAGCACCAACCCAAAGATGACGCGGCTTCTGACCGACATACGCTCCGACGTGGAAACCGGCACCAGTCTGTCGGCAGCGTTTCGCAAGCACCCACTTCATTTCGACGCGCTTTATTGCAATCTGGTCGAAGCGGGCGAGGCTGGCGGCATTTTGGAAACCCTGTTGGATCGCTTGGCGATTTACCAGGAAAAGACGATGGCGATCAAGAACAAGATCAAGTCCGCGTTGATCTACCCGGTCGCTGTGTTGGTGGTCGCGTTCGTCGTGCTCGCGGTGATCATGATCTTCGTGATTCCTGCATTCGAAGACGTGTTCAAGTCTTTCGGCGCCGACTTGCCTGCACCCACACTCATCGTCATTGCGATGTCGAAGTTCTTTACCAGCTACTGGTATTTGATCTTTGGCTTCATTGGCGGAGGCACTTATTTCTTTCTCGAGTCGTGGAAACGCTCGGTGAAGATGCAAAAGTTCATGGATCGGCTGCTGCTTCGTGTGCCGGTATTTGGTGACTTGGTCAATAAATCATCGGTCGCGCGTTGGACTCGCACACTGTCCACGATGTTTGCCGCCGGCGTGCCGCTTGTCGAGGCGCTCGATTCGGTGGGTGGCGCGTCGGGCAATGCAGTTTTCCAAGAAGCCACAGAGCAGATTCAGCGGGACGTATCGACCGGCTCAGCGCTGACCACCTCAATGCAAACCACCGGCGTCTTCCCGACCATGGTGATTCAGATGTGCGCCATTGGCGAGGAGTCGGGTTCACTCGACCAAATGCTCGGCAAGGCCGCAGAGTTTTATGAAGACGAAGTAGATGAAGCCGTGAAGGGGCTCTCGAGCCTGATGGAGCCATTCATCATCGTGATCCTTGGCACGCTGATCGGCGGCATCGTGGTGTCGATGTACCTGCCCATCTTCAAACTTGGCCAGGTGGTCTGACCCTTGTCGGCAATGGACCCGGCAGTAACACAGCTTCTGCTTTCACCCTGGGTATTGGCGCTGCTGGGCTTGTGCATCGGCAGCTTCCTCAACGTCGTCATTCATCGGCTGCCGTTGATGATGGAGCGCAGTTGGCGACTTGAGAGCGCCGAGTTGCTCGGCGTTTCCATCGATGAATCGGCACCGCTCTCGCTGTCGGCACCGCGTTCGCGCTGCCCGGCCTGCGGACACGCCATTGCATGGCACGAGAACATCCCGTTGTTCGGGTACTTGCGGCTTGGCGGCAAGTGTTCGGCATGCAAAGCGCCGATCTCGGCGCGATATCCGGCCATCGAACTACTCACCGCCGCGCTGTTCGCAGCCTGCGGATGGCATGTCGGGGCAACGCCTGCAGCGCTGCTCTGGTGCGGATTCTCAGCCGCGCTGATTGCGCTGGCGTTCATCGATATTGACCACCAAATCCTGCCCGATGACATGACCTTGCCTTTGATGTGGGCGGGGATCATCGCTGCGGCCTGCGGCTGGACGCCAGTGTCGCTTAAGGACGCGGTGTGGGGCGCAGCGGCGGGTTATTTGTCGTTGTGGGTGGTCTTTCACGCCTACCGCTTGATTCGCGGCAAAGAAGGCATGGGCGCGGGCGACTTCAAGCTGCTTGCAGCACTCGGCGCCTGGCTGGGTTGGCCATTGATTCCGTCAATCATCTTGCTCTCCTCTGCCGTTGGCGCCGTCATTGGCATCGCATTGATCGTGTTCAGGCACCACGACCGGCAGGTGCCCATACCGTTCGGCCCCTATCTGGCTGGCGGTGGCGTGGCTGCGCTGTTCTTCGGCGAATCTCTGTCACGGCTGTGGTTCCCAGGAGCTTGACGCTGCGCATTGGGCTAACCGGCGGCATTGGCAGCGGCAAGAGCACGGTGTCGAAGATGCTGGCCGGGCTCGGCGCCGCAGTGATCGACACCGATTCGATCTCTCGCAAACTGACCGCATCCGGCGGCGCGGCGATCGATGCGATCAGCGCCGGCTTTGGTGCTGAATTCATCGACGAATCTGGCGCGCTGGACCGCCCACGGATGCGCGCCCTGGCGTTCACCGATGCTGCGGCAAAACGCCAGCTTGAGGGCATCCTGCATCCATTGATCGGCGCCGAAACCGAGCGCCAGGCGGCTGAGGCTGGCGGCCAAACCGTGGTTTTCGATGTGCCGTTGCTCGTCGAATCGGGCCGTTGGCGCGAGAGGGTCGATCGGGTACTCGTCATCGACTGCGAAGCGGCAACGCAAGTCGCGCGCGTCGTAGCGCGCTCCGGCTGGTCGGCCGATGCAGTGCGTGCGGTGATCGCTCAGCAAGTTTCTCGCGAGGCGAGACTGGCGGCTGCCGACGCGGTACTGGCCAATGATTCAGTCAGCCTAGAGGCACTCGCCGCCGAGGTCTCCGCACTGTGGGCGCAGTGGCATCATTGAGAGCGGGGTAAGCAGGACACAAACTGCACGCGGTGCTGTGGAACAATCCCGCTTAACGCCTTTGGCCGCAGGACTGCCCATTGATCCTCTACGAATACCCGTTCAACGAGAGCATTCGCACCATGCTGCGGCTCGAGCACTTGTTCGACCGCCTCGGCAGGCTGATCGCCAGAGAGGCAGCCGTCGACCACCACTACGCACTGGCGACGATGTTCGAGGTGATGGATGTCGCCTCGCGTGCCGATTTGAAGTCCGATCTGCTCAAGGAGCTGGACAAGCACAAGCAGCAACTCAACGCCTATCGCGGCAACCCGTCGATCTCGGAGGCTGCCCTGGATGAAGTGGTGGCTCGCATCGACTCCGGCTTCGGCCGCTTGAACCAATTGCCAGGCAAAGCCGGTGCGGCGCTGACTGGCAACGAATGGTTGATGAGCATCCGCAGCCGCATCAACATTCCTGGCGGCACTTGCGAGTTCGATTTGCCCGCTTATTACGCGTGGCAGCACCACAACGCTGCGAGGCGACGTGCCGATCTGCTTGGCTGGGTCGACTCTTTGATGCCGTTGGCTGAAGCGCTGCAGGTCCTACTGGGCCTGCTGCGCGACACTGGCGTGCCGCACAAGGTTGTCGCACAAGGCGGGCAGTATCAACAAAGCCTGCCGCAGGGACGGCTCTATCAACTGATGCGTGTTCGCTTCGCGGGCGGTGACGACCTCGTGCCAGAAATCAGCGGCCATCGATTGATGGTGTCTGTGCGCATGATGAAGCAAGATGCTGAGGGCCGTTTGCGACCGCATGCCGATGACACCAGCTTTGAGCTGACGCTTTGCGCGTGAGTCGAGTCAGCATGCACGAACCGGCCTTCAAGCCCCGCACCGTGACTTGCCCCGCGTGTGGCGGGCCGAGCGTCTACGCACTCGAGAATGCGTCTCGGCCGTTTTGCAGCTCGCGCTGCAAGAACAACGACTTCGGCGCGTGGGCGAGTGAAAGCTACCGAGTCGAAGCCAAGCCGGAGCCACCCGACGACACGCCGGGCGAGGCACAAACGCCTGTCAACTGAGTGGCCTCGTCCGCCTCCGTGCGAGGCTCTAGCGGCGCGAAATCAGCATTCCAATCAAGACGCCGACTGCTGCAGCGACACCCATCGCTGCATACGGGTATTCATGCACAGCGTTGTCGGTTGCGCGCGCGGCCTCCTTCGCGCGGTCGAGCGCAGCTTCTTCCAAACGGATGAACTCTGCTTGTGCACGCCGCAATTGCTGAGCGGCCTTTTTGAGCGCCGAGTCGGCTTCGCGGCTGCCCGCCTCACCAGCCTGACGCACGAAATTCTCTGCCTCACCGGCCATTTGTCCGAGGCTTTCGCCAAGCGTGCTCGTGTCAGTGGATGTGCCTGTTGCCATAGCTGATGCTCCGAAAACTGATTGGAAATTTACGTTATCACAGCTGACGGCTCGCACAAGAGGCACAACGCCGCCACTCGGCCGACCACGCGAGCTCCGTGGTTCCAAGCCTTGAAAGTTCATTCGACGTCTCTATAATCTGCTTTGCTAGCACTCGCATCGGTCGAGTGCTAACAGCGATTCAGACTGCATCGCATGACTGGATTGCTCGTCACAGATCGAGTGCGAAACACGCCTCTTTCACCAAGCCAAAGACTCGTTCCGAGTTGAAATCAAGGAGATCTCATGAAACTTCGTCCGTTGCACGATCGCGTCATCGTCAAGCGCCTCGAGCAAGAAACCAAGACTGCCTCTGGCATCGTGATCCCCGACAACGCCGCCGAGAAGCCGGATCAAGGCGAAGTCCTGGCCGTGGGCCCAGGCAAGCGCAGCGACAAGACGGGTGATTTCGTCGCCTTGAACATCAAGGTTGGCGATCGCGTGCTGTTCGGCAAGTACAGCGGCCAAACCGTCAAGGTCGACGGCGACGAGCTGTTGGTTATGAAGGAAGAGGACCTGTTCGCCGTCGTCGAGAAGTAATCCTTCTTCACGCGCGAACAGGACCCAACCCCAAGAATTCGGAGAAATAAAACATGGCAGCAAAAGACGTGATCTTTGGCGGCGAGGCCCGTGCCCGCATGGTCGAAGGTGTGAACATCCTGGCGAACGCCGTCAAGGTGACCCTGGGCCCCAAGGGCCGCAACGTGGTGCTGGAGCGCTCGTTCGGCGCCCCGACCGTGACCAAGGACGGTGTGTCCGTGGCCAAGGAAGTCGAGCTCAAAGACAAGCTCCAGAACATGGGCGCTCAGATGGTCAAGGAAGTTGCTTCCAAGACCTCCGACATCGCCGGTGACGGCACCACCACCGCCACCGTCCTGGCCCAAGCCATCGTCCGCGAAGGCATGAAGTACGTGGCCGCGGGCATGAACCCGATGGACTTGAAGCGCGGCATCGACAAGGCCGTCACGGCCCTCGTCGCCCAGCTCAAGACCCAGTCGAAGCCGACGACGACTTCGAAGGAAATCGCCCAAGTCGGTTCGATCTCCGCCAACAGCGACGAGTCGATCGGCAAGATCATTGCTGACGCGATGGACAAAGTCGGCAAGGAAGGCGTGATCACTGTCGAAGACGGCAAGTCGCTCGACAGCGAACTCGAAGTCGTCGAAGGCATGCAATTCGACCGCGGCTACCTGTCGCCTTACTTCATCAACAACCCCGAGAAGCAATCGGCGATCCTCGACAACCCGTTCGTGCTGCTGTTCGACAAGAAGATCAGCAACATTCGCGATCTGTTGCCGACGCTCGAGCAAGTTGCCAAGGCTGGTCGCCCGCTCTTGATCATTGCTGAAGAAGTCGAGGGCGAAGCCCTGGCAACGTTGGTCGTCAACACGATCCGCGGCATCCTGAAGGTTGTGGCCGTCAAGGCGCCTGGCTTCGGCGATCGCCGCAAGGCCATGCTCGAGGACATCGCCATCCTGACCGGCGGCAAGGTCATCGCCGAAGAAGTCGGCCTGACGCTGGAGAAGGTCACGCTGGCCGATCTGGGCCAAGCCAAGCGCGTTGAAGTGGGCAAGGAAAACACCACGATCATCGACGGCTCAGGCGCTGCTGCCGACATCGAAGCACGCGTCAAGCAAGTGCGCGTTCAGATCGACGAAGCCACCTCCGACTACGACCGCGAAAAGCTCCAAGAACGCGTGGCCAAGCTGGCTGGCGGCGTGGCGCTGATCAAGGTCGGAGCGGCCACTGAAGTCGAGATGAAAGAGAAGAAAGCCCGCGTCGAAGATGCGCTGCACGCAACCCGTGCTGCCGTCGAAGAAGGCATCGTGGCTGGTGGTGGCGTGGCACTGTTGCGCGCCAAGCAAACAGCTGGCGAGATCAAGGGTGACAACCCCGATCAAGATGCAGGCATCAAGCTGATCCTGCGTGCGATTGAAGAGCCGATGCGCATCATCGTCTCAAACGCCGGTGACGAGCCGAGCGTGGTGGTCAATGCAGTGTTGGCCGGCAAGGGCAACTACGGCTACAACGCCGCCAACGGCCAGTATGGCGACATGATCGAAATGGGCATCCTGGACCCAACCAAGGTGACGCGCACTGCCCTGCAGAACGCCGCCTCGGTTGCATCGCTGATGCTCACGACCGAGTGCATGATCTCCGAAGCGCCAAAGGATGAAGCCGGCGCTGGCGGCGGCATGCCTGGTGGCGGCATGGGCGGCATGGGTGGCATGGGCGGGATGGACATGTAATCACCCAGGTCGCGGGCGCTCAGGCGCCGCTCCTGCAAGGGCTGCTTCGGCAGCCCTTTTTCATGGATGAATCAATGGCGCGGCTGGTGGCGAGCGGTCAGTCTCAAACAGCCAATTCGCGCTCGATTTCGCCGATCAGCCGCGCCGGCTGCTCATGCACGATCCAGTGTGATGCAAGCGGCACCCGAACAAGCCGCATCACCGGCAAGTAGGGCTCAAGGCCATCCAGCAAAGCAACGGGCAAGGCGGTATCGGCTTCCGCCCAGATGACCAGCGTCGAGACACGAATGGTGACCTGCTCGGCGGGGAAACTGAGCTGCATCAAGGTCAAATCAGGTTCGCTGGCCGGGCGCAGCGGCGAGGCTCGGTAGTAGTTGCATCCGCCGCGCAAGCCAGCTCGCCAGACTGCGCGGTACTGCGCGCGCACTTCTTCCGTCAGCCAACCACCGCCGGGACGCGTGGGATCGGCTGCACCCATGTTTTCGAAGAACGGCCACAGGCGCGCGAAGTCGTTCGCCGAGAGCAACTCCTCTGCATCGGGCCGACACAGAAAGTTCATGTACGCGCTGGCCGCCTGTTGCGCGGGGTTGCGCTGCAGCTCACGCAGAAACGTTGCGGGGTGCGGCGCGTTGATGATGACGAGTCGCCGCATTGCATTCGGGTGCTGCGCTGCGAAGGTCCAGGCGAGCGCGCCACCCCAATCGTGCGCAATCAGTGCAGCAAGTTGGCCGCCCAGATGTGCCACCAGGGCGACGAGATCGGCCGTCAGGTGTTTAACGCGATAGGCTTCAACCTCAGCCGGCGACGACGAACGCTCGAAGCCGCGCAGGTTGGGCGCGACGCATCGATAGCGCTGGCCGAAGTGCTGCAAGAGCTCGTCCCACACAAACGCGGCTTCCGGAAAGCCGTGCAGGAAGAGCAGCACCGGCGCGTCGGTCGGCCCCGCGGCGCGGCAGCTCAGGGTGATGCCGTGAGGCAGGGCGATATCAAAGGTCTCGATCACGGCACCACCTCCGAAGAGCTTGTTGTTAGCCGCCCGCCCATCCATGGACGACTTGCGCGGCGTCGCCTATGCCGATGCGCTTGAGCGCCGAAAACAGCGCGATGCCAACGTCGGCTTCATCGGTCACGATCTCACCGAGCACGGCTTGCGCAGTTGCGAGCGATGCATTCGCTTCGCTTCGATTGAGCTTGTCGGCCTTGGTCAGCAGCACGAGCAGCTTGACGGCACCGTTGCCAATGCGCGGCGCCACGAAACCGAGCAATTGGCGGTCAAGGTCGGTGAAGCCGAGGCGCGAATCGATCATCAGCACCACACCAGCCAAGCCACGACGAACCTCGAGGTAATCGGCCATCACCTTCTGCCAACGCAACTTGGCGCCGCGCGCCACGGCCGCGTAGCCATAACCTGGCAAGTCGGAAAAAAGCGCGTTTGGTTCGGTCTTCGGCCCAAGCTCGAACAGGTTGATGTGCTGGGTGCGGCCTGGCGTGCGGGATGCGAACGCGAGGCGCTTTTGTTGCGTGAGCATGTTGATCGCCGTCGATTTGCCGGCGTTCGAGCGGCCGACGAAAGCGATCTCGGGCAACTGCGTCACCGGCAACTGATCGAGCTGGCTGGCGGTGGTCAAAAAGCGCGCGGTGTGGGCCCACGCCAGCGCACGTTTCTCGGCGGTGAGCTCGTCTGATGCAGTGGCGACCACTGGTGCCACTGCGTCCGTATTGGAATTGTTCTGGCCGGCCATGAGGTTCCCAAAGGCATCATTGTAAAATCACGCGGTTTTGCACCAGTAAATGCCGCATGCCATGAAGTACCTCACCGCGCCTGTTCGTTCGATTCTTCGTTCGCTGTTCTGGTCTTTGTCGGTTGCGACCTTCGCGGCGGCACTCACGCAGCCCGCCAACGCCGAAGAAGCCAAAGCGGCGTTCAAGCCAGATCTCGCCAAGGGTCAGGCTTCTGCCACCGTTTGCGCCGCCTGCCACACGAATGACGGCTCGCGCGGCAGCCCGGCGTACCCGATCTTGCAAGGGCAGCATCCGGAGTACCTCGTCAAACAGCTGACTGAGTTCAAGGCTGGGAAACGCGTCAACGCGATCATGCAAGGCATGGCTGCGGCACTCAGCGAAGACGACATGAAGAACATCGCAGCCTTCTATGCTGGCAAGGAAGCCAAGCCAGGTTTTGCGAAGAACAAGGAGCTCGTCTCGCTCGGCGAGAAGATCTACCGCGGCGGCATTGCAGACCGCTCGATCCCGGCCTGCGCCGGCTGCCACAGCCCGAGCGGCGCTGGCATACCGGCTCAGTACCCACGCCTGGCCGGCCAGCACGCCGACTACACCCTGGCCCAGCTCACCGCTTTCCGCGGCGGCCTTCGCAAGAACAGCGCGCCGATGACCGGCGTCGCTGCGAAGCTGAACGACAACGAGATCAAGGCCGTCTCTGATTACGTCGCCGGCTTGCGGTAGTAACTCGCTTCCCCACACTGAGGCCGGTTTTTGTACCGGCCTTTTTTATGGGCGATCGGCTAGCCTCGCGGGAATGTGAAGTGCGTAGAGCCCGAGCGCCCACATGTTCCGGCCCGCACTGCGAAGATTTGTTCATCGTGTAAGAACGCAGCGGGCTTATCGACAAAGTCTCGAGACCGAATCTTGGACGCCAGCACATGAACTTCCTCAAAGACCGCGGCTTCGGCCACACACCCGCCTCCGAGATCACGCCAAAGCGAATCGTTGAGGGGCGACGGGACATCCTCAAAGCCATGTCGATCGGCTCGGCCGGCCTGGCGGGCGCTTCGCTCGCCGGCTGGCCGGGCCTCGCCGCACAGGCGCAGGCCGCAAGTGGCTCGGGGAAGCTCGCCAAACTCCCGGGCGCTCGCAGCACTGTTGGTGGCGCCGTGACCATGGAGAAGGTCACGTCATACAGCGACGCGACCAGCTACAACAACTACTACGAATTCGGTACCGACAAATCCGATCCCAGCGCCCACGCCGAAACCTTGAAGCCTCGGCCATGGACCGTCTCGGTCGAAGGCGAAATCAAAAAGCCCAAGGTCTACGACCTCGACGAGCTGATGAAGCTCAGCCCACTCGAGGAGCGCGTCTACAGACTGCGCTGCGTCGAGGGTTGGTCGATGGTGATCCCGTGGGTCGGCTATTCGCTGGCGGAGCTGATCAAGCGCGTCGAGCCCAATGGGAACGCCAAGTTTGTCGAGTTCGTGACACTGGCAGACAAGGCGCAAATGCCTGGCTTGCAATCACGCGTGATCGATTGGCCCTATGTCGAAGGCCTGCGGATGGATGAGGCGATGAACCCGCTGGCTTTGCTGACGTTCGGCATGTACGGCGAGGTGTTGGCCAACCAGAGTGGCGCGCCCATGCGCATGGTGGTGCCGTGGAAATATGGCTTCAAGAGCGGCAAGTCGATCGTGAAGATTCGCTTCACTGACAAGCAGCCGCTCACGAGCTGGGCCAAGAACGCGAGCAATGAATACGGCTTTTACTCAAACGTCAATCCAAAGGTGGATCACCCACGCTGGAGCCAGGCGACCGAGCGCCGCATTGGTGAAGACGGCCTGTTCCAGAAGAAGCGTGCGACGCTGATGTTCAACGGCTACGAGGCTCAAGTCGGCCAGCTGTATGCCGGTATGGACCTCGCCAAGTTCTTCTGACGTCATGAGCGCCTCCACATTGCCGACAAGGTCACGCGCGGCTCACACGCGCGCGGTGCGCCCGAAGCCGCTGCTGCTTCGGCCCATCGCGAAGGTCGCGCTTTTCGCGGCGTGCATGCTGCCACTCGCGTGGTTGATCTTTGGTGCGGTGACGAATGCGCTCGGCGCCAATCCGGCAGAGCATTTGATCCGTTCGACCGGTGATTGGACGCTGCGCTTTCTGTGCATCACGCTCGCTGTCACGCCGCTTCGTCAATGGACCAAGCAGCCGGCGCTCGCGAGATTCCGCCGCATGCTGGGCCTGTTCACGTTCTTCTACGGCAGCCTGCACTTCTTGTGCTACGGCTGGCTCGACATGAGTTTTGTCGTCGATGACATCGTGCGCGACATCATCAAGCGCCCGTTCATTCTTGTCGGCTCGACTGCACTGCTGCTGATGGCGCCGCTTGCTGCAACCTCGTTCAACCGCGCGATCAAGGCGCTCGGCGCGCCGCGCTGGCAGGCGCTGCACCGTGCCGTGTATGCCGTGGTGCTGCTCGGTCTGTTGCACTTTTTCTGGATGCGTGCGGCGAAGAACAACTTCGCAGAGGTAGCGGTCTATGCGGCGGTCATTTCGGTGCTGCTGGGCTGGCGGATCAAGGCGGCCTTGCAGCGCGCTCGCGCCAAACGCTAGGCCGCCGAGGTCGCGACCTCGGGCTCTCGCAGCATCAGCACATCGACGCCATACAGCGTTGCGAGGGCAAGCAACTTCTGTGGCGGATTGCTCCATTCAAAGCCACTGCCGCGGGCATGTGCGAGGCGGCGGCATTCCAGCAAAACCGCCAGCGCAGACGAATCAAACTGCTTCAAATTTGAAGCGTCAACCACGACCACGGCATCGGTTTCGCGCGGCAATGCCTGCGCCAACATGCGCAGCGTATCGCGCGCTTCGCGAGCTGTGAGCGTGGCAGGCAGCAACAACATGTCGATCAGCTCTTCGCGGCGCCGGCAGCTTTGTTGCGATCGGCAAGCTTGCTGATGAGGCCATCAACGCCGTTGGCGCCGATTTCCTGTGCGAAGCTGTTGCGGTAGTTTTCAACCAACCAAACGCCGAGCACGTTGACGTCGTAGATCTTCCAGCCGTCGGTCTCTTTCGCGAGGCGATAGTCGAGCTGGACAGGGTCACCCCGGCCGCGAACTTCTGTCCGAACAACGACCTCCTTGTCGTCAGCACCGTTGCGCATCGGCTTGAGCTGAACGGTCTGATCCTGGACCTGCGACAACGCGCCGGAGTACGTGCGCACAAGCAAAATTTTGAACTCGTCCTGCAGGCGCTTTTGCTGCTCGGGAGTGGCTTGGCGCCAGTAACGGCCGACGGCAGAGGCCGTCATGCGCTGAAAGTCGATGTGCGGCATGACCTTCGCATCGACCAGCGCAATGATCTTCCTCACATCGCCGTCTTTGATCGATTTGTCAGCCTTGACCGAGTCGAGCACGTCGGTCGAGACCTCTTTGATCAACTCGTCAGGTGCTTTGCTGGCTTGCGCGTTCGCGAACACGCTGGCCAAACCGAGCGTGGCGGCGGCGAGCCAGGTGTTGATTCGGTTGCTCTTTGTCATCGGGTTCCTTTCAGTCAGCGCGCGGATTGGCGGCTTCGGGTGTTCAGACGCGCTCGTCGCGCCAAGGTTCATTCAAGCGGCCTGGAGCCCACTCACTTGGTCGGTTGGGGCGCCGGGCCGCTGGGGTCACCGAGCGGCTCGGCCTCGCCCTCGCCGGGCAGCGGTGGTGCGTCGCCGTCATAAATCAGGCTGCGGCGGCGCTGCAGGTAGGCATCGCGCAGAAAGGTGTATTTGTCGAGTGCGATGTCGTCGAGCACTCGGCTCGCGCCAAGCAAGCCCGCGCGCGTGCTGATGATCTGCGTGACAGTGATGCCAAACTGGGTACCGCCGTCGTTGATGATCAAAGCCGGTGAGGCGGCACGGTCCAGCGGCAACGCAAC
>JAYWGR010000092.1:0-24195 GCA_043778145.1 Rhizobacter sp. | reverse complement strand
CAAGCTCTTCGGATTTTCGTCAACGCCGAGCTTGAGGAGCTCCAACAAGCGCTGAGCGCCTCGCTCGATGTGCTCGTGCCCGGCGGCCGGCTGGTTGTGATCAGCTTTCATTCGCTCGAAGACCGCATCGTCAAAACCTTCATCACGCGCGAGGGCAAAAGCGAAGTCGATCGCCGCGCGCCGTTTGCGCCCGAGAAACCGCATCGGCTGCGCGCCGTCGCCCGGGTGAAGCCGAGCGAGACCGAAGTGCGCGCCAATCCACGTTCGCGCTCAGCCGTGATGCGGGTGGCCGAACGCACCGATGTCGGCGTGGCGGGCGGGGTGCAGCCATGACGCGGTTGAACCTGCTGCTGCTCATCGCGTTGATGGCAAGCTGCGTCTACTTGATCCGCGTCTCGCACGACTCGCGGCAACTCTTCGCTCAGCTCGACCGTGCCCGCAACGATGAGCGCCTGCTTGACAGCGAATTCGAGCGCTTGAAGTCAGAGAAGCAATCGCAGGCCACGCCCTTGCGCGTGGAGAAAGCGGCGCGCGAGCAGCTGCGGATGGTGGTCGCGTCACCGGCCGTGATGCGGCAAGTGACGTATGCGCCTGCAGCATCGGCTGCGGCCATGCCGGCGGCGCCGTTCTCAGCGCCCGCGCCGTCGTCCACCCCGAACCCCACGGAGGCCAAATAGCCATGCGCCGATCCAAGCGCTCCGCAGCACCCGCCGCCGCCTCGAACGTGCGCAGCGTGATGTACTCGACCAGCCCTTTGCTCGCGTCAAAGACGCCGCCGTGGCGATCGAAGTTCCTCGTCGCGCTCGTCGGCTTGAGCTTTGCGGTGCTGCTCGGCCGCGCGCTCTATGTGCAAGTGATCGGCCAGGAGTTTTTTCTGAAGCAAGGCGAGAGCCGCTATGCGCGCACGATCGAGCTCTCGGCCAGCCGCGGCCGCATCCTCGATCGCAATGGCCAGATTCTGGGCTCCAGCATCCCGGCGCCATCGCTCTGGGCGATTCCGAAAGATGTCGATGCCAGCCCGACCGAGCGCGCCAAGCTCGCCAAGCTGATCGGCATGACGCCTGCCCAACTCGACGGCCGGCTCGATGACAACCCCAACTTCGTTTGGCTGCGCCGCCAGGCCGATGACCAGGTCGCGATGGACGTGCTCGCGCTCAAGCTCAAAGGCGTGCACCAGGTGCGCGAATACAAGCGCAAATACCCCGAAGGCGAAGCAGCCACCCACGTCGTCGGCTTCACCGACACCGATGACAAAGGCGTGGCCGGCATCGAGCTTGCATTCGATGGCGACTTGAAAGGCCGCAACGGCTCGCGCCGCGTCATCAAAGACCGGCTCGGCCGCGTCGTCGAAGACATCGGCGACAGCGTGGCCGCGGTCGACGGCCAGGACATCGATCTCAGCATCGATTCCAAAGTGCAGTTCTTCGCCTACCAAAAGGTGCGCGACGCGGTCGAGAAGAACCGCGCCAACAGCGGCAGCGTGGTCGTGCTCGATGCACTCAACGGCGAGGTGCTGGCCATGGCCAACTACACCAGCCCCGACACCACCGACCGCCGCAGCCTCGCCACCGCGAAGCTGCGCAACACCGCGATCTCCGACACCTTCGAGCCCGGCTCGACGATGAAGCCGTTCATTGCCGCCTGGGCACTCGAGACCGGCCGCGTGACACCCGACACCGTCATCCACACCGCGCCTGGCCACATGCAGATGGGTCGCTTCACGATCAGCGATTCGCACGCGCATGGCGACTTGACCGTCGCGCAAGTCATTCAGAAGTCAAGCAACATCGGCGCCGTGCGCATGGCGATGCAGTTCAAGCCGCGCGAGATGTGGGAGCTCTACAGCCAGGCCGGTTTCGGGCAGAAGCCGCAGATCGGCTTTCCCGGTGCTGCAACCGGCCGCCTCAAGCCCTACGCGAGCTGGGGCGAAGTGGGCCAAGCGACGATGAGCTATGGCTACGGCCTCTCGGCCTCGCTGCTGCAAATCGCCCACGCCTACACCGTGTTCGCGCACGACGGCGAGTTGATTCCGCTCTCCGTCACCAAGCGCCCCGAAGGCACGGCAGCGGCGCCCGTGAGCGGCCTGAAGATCATCTCGCCGAAGACCGCGGAGCAGGTTCGCGGCATGCTGCGCTTGGTGGCGATGGAGGGCGGCACCGCGCCGCTCGCGCAGACCGTGGGTTATTCGGTCGGCGGTAAATCGGGCACGGCTTACATGCAAGAAGGCAAGGGCTACGCGACGAAGAAATACCGCTCGTGGTTCGTGGGCCTCGCACCCATCAGCAAGCCGCGCATCATCGTGGCGGTGATGCTGGCCGAACCCAAAGCCGGCAAGTGGTATGGCGGCGATGTGGCGGCACCAGTCTTCAGCGATGTCGTTCAGCAAACCCTGCGCAGCATGGGCGTGCAGCCTGACATCGAAGTCAAGACGCAAGTCATCGCCCGCAACGTGCCGGCCGAAGTGGAGAGCTTCTGATGCCCGTGTTGGCGCCGCTCGAGGTTTTGCCGTCGGCAGACGCTGCGCTCGCGTGGCTGGCCGCGCGCGGCGTGCATGCGCTCGCCATCGACAGCCGCCGTGTGCAGCCGGGTGATGCTTTCATCGCCTGGCCCGGCCATGCGGTCGACGCGCGCGGCTTCGTGGCGGCGGCACTCGGTGCGGGCGCTGTGGCCGCGTTGGTCGAAGCCGATGGCATGGACGCGTTTGATTTGCCCGCAGACGGCTCAGTTGCTGCGGTGCGCGGTTTGAAAGCCGCAACCGGCTTGATCGCCAGCGCGTTCGAGCAGGTGCCGAGTGCGCGGCTCAGCGTTATTGCCGTCACCGGCACAAACGGCAAAACCTCGACTTCGTGGTGGACGGCGCAAGCCCTGACCGCACTCGGCCGGCGATGCGGCGTCGTCGGCACCCTCGGTGTTGGCGAGCCGTCTGCGGGTGTGGTGGCCACCGGCCTCACCACGCCCGACCCGATCACGCTGCAGCGCGCTTTCCGCCAGTTTGTTGATGGTGACTTTCAGGCCTGCGCGATCGAGGCGTCGTCGATCGGCCTCGTTGAAGAGCGGCTTGCCGGCACGCGCATCGCCGTGGCGCAGTTCACCAACTTCACCCAGGATCACCTCGATTTTCATGGCGACATGCAGGCCTACTGGCGCGCCAAGTTGCGCCTTCTCGATGCGCCCGGCTTGCAAGCCGCGGTGGTCAATGTTGACGATGCGCATGGCGCAGCCTGGGCCGAAGCGCAGCCAGCCAGTGGCCCGGTCGACCTCTGGACCTACGCTGTCGGTGGCCATGCCCGCCTGTGCGCAACCGACCTCGTTCACCGGGATGGCGGCATGGCCTTTACCGTGCGCGAAGGCGAGGCCTCGGCCATGGTGAGCACGCAGTTGATCGGCGGCTACAACGTCTCGAACCTGCTCGCCGTGATCGGCGCTGTGCGCGCGCTCGGTGTGCCGCTGGCCGATGCCGCTGAGGTGTGCTCGGTGCTCACCCCCGTGCCGGGCCGCATGCAACGCATTCAAGCCGAAGGCGTGCATGGTGAAGGCGTGACTGTTGAGGGCGTTCGGGATGAAAGCGCATTGCCGCAGGTCGTCGTCGACTACGCCCACACGCCCGATGCGCTCGAGAAAGCCTTGCTGGCGCTGCAGCCATTTGCTGCGGCGCGTGGCGGCGAGCTTTGGTGCGTGTTCGGCTGCGGCGGCAACCGCGACGCGGCCAAGCGCCCGTTGATGGGTGCGCTCGCGCAGCGCCTTGCACAGCATGTGGTGGTGACCACCGACAACCCGCGTTTCGAGGCGCCGGCCTTCATCAATTTGCAGATCGTCGCTGGCTTGCCGGTGAGCCAAGCCGGCGTCAAAGTCATTGCCGACCGCCGCGCCGCCATCGCCCACGCAATCCGTGCCGCCGATGCGCGCGACGTGATCCTGATCGCCGGCAAAGGCCACGAGGACTATCAAGAGATCGCCGGCGTCAAGCATCCGTTCTCCGATGCTGACGAGGCGCGGGCTGCGCTCGCTTTGCGTGTTGGGGTGTCGTCATGAAACCGCATTCACGCGCACGCTTGATTCGGGCCGCCGCGCCGGGCCGCCCCAAGCAAGGCCCGACCCTCTCGGAGGGTCGCACGCCGTACTCGGCGGGCGGGGAGTCGTCATGAGCTTCATGTTCACGTTGGCCGAAGCGCAAGCGATGCTGCCGGGCTCCACGCTCGTGGGCGACGGCAGCGTGCCCTTGCAACGCGTTCACACCGACACGCGCAGCCTGCAGGGCGGCGACTTGTTCGTCGCGCTCAAAGGCGAGCACTTCGATGCGCACGACTTTCTCGCGCAAGCGGCAGAGCAGGGCGCTGCCGCGGCCATCGCCGAGCGCGGCTTGGCTGAGGCGGGCTTGCCAGGGCTGATCGTTGCCGACACGCATGTGGCGCTCACCACGCTTGCCAAAGCTTGGCGCGGCGCGATGGCGTTGCCATTGATCGCAGTGACTGGCAGCAACGGCAAGACCACGGTCACGCAAATGATCGCGAGCATCTTGAAAGCCTGGCTCGGCGATGCCGCGTTCTCCACCCAAGGCAACCTGAACAACCACATCGGCGTGCCGCTGACCTTGCTGCGCCTGCGCCATGACGAGGCCGTGTGGCACCGCGCCGGTGTCGTCGAACTCGGCATGAACCATCCGGGCGAGATTGCCGAACTCGCTGCCATCGCTGCGCCCACGGTTGTGCTCGTCAACAACGCCCAGCGTGAGCACCAAGAGTTCATGGCCAGCGTGGAGGCGGTGGCGCGCGAGAACGGCGCGGCGATCGAAGCACTGCCGGCAAGCGGCGTCGCCGTCTATCCGGCCGATGACGCGCACGCGCCGCTCTGGCATGCGCTGGCCGGAACACGGCCCACGCTGACCTTCGCTCTGCAAGGCCCGGCCGATGTGACCTGCCACGCCGAATGGAACCACGACCATTGGTCGTTGATGCTCAACACGCCCGCCGGCGCGATCACGCTGCAGCTGCAAGTCACCGGCTGGCACAACGTGAAGAACGCGTTGGCCGCCGCCGCATGCGCGCTGGCCGCTGGCGCCACCACCACCACCATCCGCCGCGGGCTCGAAGCCTTCGTGCCGGTCAAGGGCCGCTCGCAGGTCAAGGCGTTCACACGCGGCGATCAGCACATCACGTTGATCGACGACACCTACAACGCCAACCCGGATTCGGTGCGCGCCGCGATCGATGTGCTCGCCGGTCTTGTCGGCCCGCGCTGGCTGGTGCTGGGCGACATGGGCGAGGTGGGCGATCAAGGCCCGGCGTTTCATGCCGAGGTCGGCGCCTATGCACACGAGTGCGGCATCGAGTTTTTGTGGGTCGCAGGCGCCATGACCGCTGAGGCGGCCAAAGCATTCCCAGGTGCGCGCCATTTCGATGGCACGGCGAGCCTCATCAGCGCTTTGGCCGAGATGCCTGATGCGCGCGCTGTCGTCGTCAAGGGCTCGCGCTTCATGCGCATGGAGCAAGTCGTTGCAGCCCTGATGACACCGGAGGCCTCCGATGCTGCTTAGCCTTGCCGAGTACCTGCAGCAGCAGTCGCCGGAGTTCGGCTACTTCCGCGTGTTTCAGTACATCACCTTCCGCGCGGTGATGGCGGCGATGACCGCGCTGCTCATCGGCCTGGCGTTCGGGCCGATGGTGATTCGCCGGCTCGCCGCGCTCAAGATCGGCCAGCCGATCCGCGAGTACGGCGTGCAATCGCACATCGCAAAGACCGGCACGCCCACGATGGGCGGCGTGCTCATCCTGCTCGGCATCGGCATCTCGACGCTGCTGTGGTTCGACTGGAGCAACCGCTTCGTGTGGATCGTGCTGGCGGTGACGCTCGGTTTCGGCGCCATCGGCTGGGCCGATGACTGGCGCAAGGTCGTGCAGAAGAACCCCGAAGGCATGCCCTCGGGCGAGAAGTACTTTTGGCAATCGGTGATCGGCTTGGTGGCGGCGCTCTACCTGGCGTTCAGCGTCAGCGAGACCTCGAACTTGCGCGTGTTCGAGCTCTTCCTCCGCTGGGTGCAAAGCGGCTTCTCGAACGAGCTGCCGCCCAAGGCCGACTTGATCGTGCCGTTCTTCAAGACCATCAGCTACCCGCTCGGTGTGTTCGGCTTCATCGCGCTCACCTACTTCGTGATCGTGGGCAGCAGCAACGCCGTCAACTTCACCGATGGGCTGGACGGCTTGGCGATCATGCCGATCGTGATGGTGGGTTCAGCCCTCGGCATCTTTGCGTACGTCACGGGCAGCGCCACCTACTCGCGCTACTTGTTGTTCCCCTACATCCCCGGCACCGGCGAGTTGCTGATCTTTTGCGCGGCCATGGCCGGTGCGGGCCTGGCCTTCCTCTGGTTCAACACGCACCCGGCTCAAGTGTTCATGGGCGATGTGGGCGCGTTGTCTTTGGGTGGCGCACTCGGCACCATCGCTGTCATCACGCGGCAAGAGATCGTGCTCGGGATCATGGGCGGTGTGTTCGTGGCCGAAGCGCTCTCGGTCATCTTGCAAGTGGGCTGGTTCAAGATCACCAAGCGCCGCTACGGCGAAGGCCGCCGCCTGTTCAAGATGGCGCCGCTGCACCACCACTTCGAGAAATCCGGCTGGAAGGAAACGCAAGTCGTCGTGCGTTTCTGGATCGTCACGATGCTGCTCTGCCTCGTGGGCCTGGCGAGTTTGAAGCTGCGATGAACTACCTCAAGGACCTGCCTGTGCTCGTGCTCGGGCTCGGTGAATCTGGCCTGGCGATGGCGCGCTGGTGCGTGCGCCACGGCGCGCAAGTGCGGGTGTGGGATTCGCGCAAGGTGCCGCCGAATGCCGCAGCGTTGGCTGAGCAGGTGCCAACGGCCGAGCTCGTGTCCGGTGAACTCAGCACGGATTCGCTCAGCAGCACACGCCTCGTGTTGAAGAGCCCTGGCCTTGCACCACACGATGCACGCGTCGCGCCGCTGCTGACACAAGCCGCCGAAATGGGTGTGCTCGTTCAAGGTGAGCTCGACCTCTTCGCCCGCGCGCTGGCCGATCTGAAAGCCGCTCGCGCCTACAGCCCGAAGGTCCTGGCAATCACCGGCACCAACGGCAAGACAACCACCGCGGCCATGACGGCCTTGCTCATCAAGCGCACCGGCCGCCGCGTGGCGCTCGCCGGCAACATCGGCCCGACCATGTTGCAGACGCTTTCTGATGCGCTCGACGCGCAAGCGCTGCTCGATGCAGATGCCCCGGTCGATGCAGAAGTCGTGCTCGACACCAGCGCTGCCCTCGAGCCGCTTGTGGTGGTTGATGCGGAAGCTGACGTTGATTCGCACGCGGATGAAGCTGCGGAGGCCGAAGACGCTGAGCAAGCAGCTGATGACTCGCAAGCCGAGGCGGAGCCGCGCGCTGAAATTGATCCGCAAGCTGACGGCGACGAAGACCTTGCCGAACCAACCCCAATTTCTATCGAGAACTTCGTGGTTGCCAAGCAAGCCGCAGGCAACACAGCCCTGCCCGAAGTCTGGGTGCTCGAACTCTCCAGCTTCCAGCTGGACGGTGCCAAAGGATTTGCGCCGAGTGCCGCCGTGGTGCTCAACATCACGCAAGATCACCTCGACTGGCACGGCACGATGCCGGCCTACGCCGCCGCGAAGGCGCGCGTCTATGGCGCTGCAACCGGCGATGCGGTGATGGTCGTGCCGCGCGATGACGCGACGATCGAAGCCATGATTCCCGCACCCGTGCCAGTCAAAGGCGCGCGTGGCCATGCGGCGCGAACGACTTCGCGGCGCGTGGTGCGCTTCGGGCTCGATGCACCGCGCTTGCCTGGCGACTTCGGCCTCGTCACCGAGAACGGCATGGCCTGGCTGGTGCGCGCGCTGGAGTCTGAAGACATCGAGCGCCGCAGCCGCCCGAAGCCCGGCGAGCCTGCTGAAGACTTGCACATTCAGCGCCTCATGCCCGCCGATGCGCTGCGCATCCGCGGCCGCCACAACGCCGCCAATGCGCTCGCCGCGCTGGCCCTCGCCACTGCGATCGATTGCCCACTCGCACCAATGCTCCATGGCCTGCGCGAGTACGCCGGCGAGCCGCACCGCGTGCAGTTCGTGGCCAGCGCAAACGGCGTCGATGCGTTCGATGACAGCAAGGGCACGAACGTCGGCGCAACCGTTGCGGCCTTGCTCGGCTTGGGGGCCGACAAAGCGCCCGCACAGCTCGTCGTCATCCTCGGTGGTGACGGCAAAGGGCAAGACTTTTCGCCGCTCGCCGAGCCGGTGTGCCGTCACGTGCGCGCGGTGGCCACCATTGGCCGCGATGCCGAAGCCATTGAAGCCGCGTTGGCAGAAACCGGCGTGCCCGTGCAGCGCCACGCCACGCTTGAAGACGCCACGCGCTGGTGCTTCGCGCAAGCGCAATCGGGTGATGCCGTGCTGCTGAGCCCCGCTTGTGCGAGCCTTGACATGTTTCGCAACTATGCGCACCGGGCCGATGTGTTCGTGGCCGCCGTGCATGAGCATGTGGCCGACCTCGGAGGTGCCGCCGCATGAACACCTCGACGTTGGCTGCGCCCGGCCTTCGCGCGCGATTGGCTGCGTTCTGGCCATTCAAATCGAAGCGCGATGCGGCGCTGCGCGAATCGCTGCCCGTGCGCGACTGGATCAACGTCGGCAGTGGCCGGCCCGCGCGCTTGCTCAGCTTCGACCAGGCGCTGGTGTGGGTCATCGTCGGCCTGCTGGCGATGGGTGTCGTGATGGTCTACAGCGCCTCCATCGCTTTGCCCGACAGCCCGAAGTTCGCCAACTACACGCCGGGCCACTTTGCGGTGCGCCATGTGATGCAGCTGGGCATTGCGGTGTTGGCTGCACTCGTTGTGGTGCAGATTCCCATCAGCATTTGGGAGAAGGCGGCGCCTTACGTGTTCGTGTTGGCGCTGCTGCTGCTGGTCGCGGTGTTGTTGCCTTTCATCGGCAAGGTCGTCAACAACTCGCGGCGCTGGATCCCGATCGGCATCATGAACTTCCAGCCGAGCGAGCTCGCGAAGGTGGCGATGGCGATGTATGCGGCAAGCTACATGACGCGCAAGATGGAAGTCAAAGAAAACTTCGTCCGCGCCGTGTGGCCGATGGCGGTGGCACTCGGCTTCACTGGCATGCTGTTGCTGCGCGAGCCCGACATGGGCGCCTTCATGGTCGTAGCGCTCATCTCCATGGGCATTCTGTTCTTGGGCGGCGTGAACCTGCGCATGTTCATCTTGAGCGGCGCGGTGCTGGTGGGCAGCTTCGTGATCGTGATCGTCTCGAGCCCCGAGAAGCGCTCGCGCATCTTTGCCTACCTGCGGCCCTGGGAGCCCGAGTTCGCGCTCGGCAAGGCCTATCAGCTGACGCATTCATTGATCGCCTTCGGCCGCGGCGAATTCTTTGGCCAGGGCTTGGGGTCGAGCGTTGAGAAGCTGCATTACTTGCCCGAAGCGCACACCGACTTTCTGCTCGCGGTCATCGGCGAAGAACTCGGCTTCATCGGCGTGGCCTTCGTGATCGCCGCGTTCTTCTTCCTCACGCGCCGCCTTTTCCACATCGGCCGCCAAGCCATTGCGCTCGACCGTGTTTTTGCTGGGCTCTATGCGCAAGGCATTGGCATCTGGGTGGGCGGGCAAGCGTTCATCAACATGGGCGTGAATCTGGGCGTGCTGCCAACGAAGGGGCTCACTTTGCCGCTGATGAGCTACGGCGGCTCGGCGATCGTGATGAATGTGATTGCCTTGGCGATCGTGGTGCGGATTGATATTGAAAATCGGCAGCTGATGCGTGGGGGGCGCACATGAGCGGCATGCGCAGCATGACGTCGGTGCGCAGCACCGCAGATCTGTTCCGGCGAAGCCAGAACAGGCAAATCATGCGCGGAGGCCTCGCATGAGTTCGATCGGTTGGCGGGGCGTGAGCCCTCACCCCAACCCTCTCCCAGAGGGAGAGGGGGCCGTGCGTGTGGTGGCGGCTGCATGGGCTGGCGTTTGCTCCCTCTCCCTCTGGGAGAGGGCTGGGGTGAGGGCAGCCACCGATGCAAAGCAAAACACCACAACCGCCCCGCGCCACCTCGTCGTCATGGCCGCCGGCACGGGCGGTCACGTGATCCCTGGCCTCGCCGTCGCCCGCGAAATGCAGCGCCGCGGCTGGACGATCAGCTGGCTCGGCACCCCCACCGGGATGGAAAATCAACTCGTGCCGCCCACCGGCATCGCGCTCGACCGCATCGCCTTCAGCGGCCTGCGCGGCAAAGGGCTCGCTCACACCGTGGGCGGCGCGTTCAAGCTCGTCGCCGCGTTCGGCCAGAGCCTTGCGATCCTGCGCCGGCGCCGTGCCGATGCGGTGTTGGGCATGGGCGGCTATGTCTGCTTCCCTGGCGGCTGGATGGCGGCACTGCTGCGCAAGCCACTGCTGCTCGTCAATGCCGATGCCGGCCTGCTGATGAGCAACAAGGCTTTGCTGCCCGTCGCTTCGCGCGTGGCGTTTGGCTTTGACGGTGATGCAGCGCGCGGCACGAAGCGCGCCGTCGTCACAGGCAACCCGGTGCGCACCGAGATCGAAGCCGTGCCCTTGCCCGCAGCGCGATTCGCCGGCCGCAGCGGCGCACTCCGCTTGCTCGTCGTTGGCGGCAGCTTGGGCGCCCAAGCGATCAACGACTGCGTGCCCAAAGCGCTCGCCTTGCTCGACCCTTTGCTTCGCCCCGAAGTCACACACCAAAGCGGCCGCGCGCATCAGGCGGCGGTCGAAGCGGGCTATGACCACGCGCAGGTCAAAGCCGAGGTGTTGCCCTTCATTGACGACATGCCCAAGCGCCTCGCCGATTGCGACCTGATCCTCTGCCGTGCCGGTGCCGGCACCGTCAGCGAGTTGTGCGCCGCAGGCGTCGCATCGGTGCTCGTGCCCCTGATCGTGAGCACCACCGCGCATCAGCACGACAACGCCGAGTGGCTGGCCTCACAAGGTGCGGCGATCCACTTGCCGCAGTCCGAGCTCTCGCCGCGCAAGCTCGCCGATCTGCTGGCGTCGCTGACGCGTGAGGCGCTGCTCGCCATGGCCAACAAAGCGCGCGCGTTGGCACGGCCGCAAGCCGCAGCGCGCGTTGCCGATGAACTCGAACGATTGGTGGCTGCATGAAACACGCCGTCAAAAACCTCTCCGAGGCTGGCGCATGAAACACGCTGTCAAGCACATCCACTTCGTCGGTGTTGGCGGCGCTGGCATGAGCGGCATCGCCGAGATCCTGCACAACCTCGGCTATGGCGTCTCGGGCTCTGACCAGTCCGAGAGCCCGACCACGCTGCGCCTGGCCTCGCTCGGCATCCGCATCGCGATTGGCCACGCGGCCGTCAACATCGAAGGCGCTGAAGCGGTGGTCACGTCGACGGCAGTGCGCGCCGACAACCCCGAGGTCATCGCCGCCCGCTCGCGCCGCGTGCCGCTCGTGCCGCGCGCCGTCATGCTGGCCGAGTTGATGCGCCTGAAGCAAGGCATCGCCATCGCCGGCACGCACGGCAAGACGACGACCACCAGCCTCGTCACCGCTGTGCTCGCACAAACCGGCCTCGACCCCACATTCGTCATCGGTGGCCGGCTCAACGCGGCCGGCGCCAACTCGCGGCTCGGCTCCGGCGACTACATCGTCGTGGAAGCCGATGAGTCGGATGCGTCGTTCCTCAACCTGCTTCCCGTGATGGCCGTCGTGACCAACATCGACGCCGATCACATGGACACCTATGGCCACGACTTCGCGAAGTTGAAGGCGGCCTTCGTCGAGTTCATTCACCGCATGCCGTTCTATGGCGCAGCGATTCTGTGTGGCGATGACCCGGGCGTGCGCTCGATCATGCCGATGATCTCGCGGCCGATCGTCACCTATGGCTTCGGCGAAGACTCGATGGTTCGCGCCGTCGATGTGGTGGCCGATGCCGGCACGATGCGCTTCACGGTGCAGCGCCGCAACGGCACGCGCATGCCCGACCTCGATGTCACCGTGAACCTGCCGGGTAATCACAACGTGCTCAACGCACTCGCCGCCATTGCCGTGGCAACCGAGCTCGAGCTGCCCGATGCGCCGCTGGTGCAAGGTCTGGCCGAGTTCAGTGGCGTGGGCCGGCGCTTTCAGCGCTACGGCGAGCCGCGCAGCCGCGACGGCGGCCACTTCACCTTGATCGATGACTACGGCCACCACCCGGTGGAGATGGCTGCAACGCTCGCCGCAGCGCGCGGCGCGTTCCCCGGCCGCCGCCTCGTGCTCGCCTTCCAGCCCCACCGCTACACCCGCACGCGCGATTGCTTCGAAGACTTCGTCAAGGTGATCGGCACCGCCGATGCCGTGCTGCTCGCCGAGGTCTACCCCGCCGGCGAGTCGCCCATCGTCGCGGCAGATGGCCGCGCGCTGGCGCGAGCGCTCCGGGTGGCGGGCAAGGTCGATCCAGTCTTCGTCGACGAGATCGCGGCGATGCCAGAAGCCATTGCTGCGCATGTGCGCGCTGGCGACGTGGTGGTGTCAATGGGCGCGGGGTCGATAGGCGGCGTGCCGGCACAAGTGATCGAGTTGATGAAGGAGGCGGCATGACGCCAAGCGAGACCCTGAACGCAGCAAGCCTCGGCAAAGTGGCCGTCTTGATGGGTGGCTCATCGGCTGAGCGAGAAATCTCGTTGATGTCGGGCAGCGGCGTGCTGGCTGCATTGCAATCGCAAGGCGTTGACGCGCATGCGTTCGACCCGGCCGAGCGCGAGCTCTTCGAGCTCAAGCAGGGCGGCTTCTCGCGTTGCTTCATCGCGCTGCACGGCCGGCTTGGTGAAGACGGCAGCATCCAAGGCGCGCTCGAATTGATGGGCATCCCCTACACCGGCTCCGGCGTGATGGCGTCTGCCATTGCGATGGACAAGGTCATGACCAAGCGCGTGTGGCTCGCTGAGGGCCTGCCCACGCCGCGCTATCTGCGCTTGCGCGCCGACCAACAAAGCCGCGAGCGCATTCACGCGGTGCCCGATGAGCTTGGCTTGCCGCTGATCGTGAAGCCGCCGCGCGAAGGCTCGTCGATCGGCATCACCAAGGTTGCCGGTTACTCGCAGATGCAAGCCGCCGTGCAGCTCGCCGCCAAATTTGATGCCGATGTGCTCTGCGAAGAATTCATCGAAGGCCCGGAGCTCACCTGCCCCGTACTCGGCCAAGGCGATGCCGCCGTGGCCTTGCCAGTGATTCGGATCAACGCGCCCGATGGCGCCTATGACTACCAGAACAAGTACTTCACCGATGTCGTGAAGTACCAATGCCCGAGCGGCTTGAGCGCCGCCGATGAGGCCGAGGTGCAACGCTTGGCATTGGCCGCCTACCGCACGCTCGGCTGCCGCGGTTGGGGCCGGGCCGATCTGATGCAGCGCGCATCCGACGGCAAGATCTTCTTGCTCGAGATGAACACATCGCCGGGCATGACCTCGCATTCGCTCGTGCCCATGTCGGCGCGCGCGGCTGGCCTGAGCTATGAGCAGCTCTGCCTGCAACTCGCAGCAGATGCCGGCCTCGACGCGGGCCCCGGGCGCTGAAGCAGCTCGTTGAGCAACCGCACTGAACAAACCATGGCCGCGACCTTCACCTCTCCCGCACCCCCGGGCGATATCCGCCTGATGAACGCGACCGCCGGGCTGCTCGCGGCCCTTGGCGTGGCGGGGCTGATCGGGTTGGCGCTGACCTGGGTGCTGCGGCTGCCGATCTTTGCGCTGCACGGCATCACGATCGATGGGGAGATCACCCGTAACAGCGTCTCCACGATCCGCGCCAATGCCACGCCAAGGCTCGCCGGCAACTTCTTCACGATGGACATGGCAGCGGGCCGCCGCGCCTTCGAGGCCGTGCCTTGGGTGCGCCGTGCCGAGGTGCGGCGCGTCTGGCCGAACCGGCTTGAAGTGCACCTCGAAGAACACCGGCCAGCAGCCTTCTGGGATGGTGATGCGGGCGATGAGGCGAGCGCCAGCAACAGCGGCGACAAGCTCGTCGACACCTTTGGCGATGTCTTCGAAGCGAACCTTGGCGATGTCGACCAAGACCAGTTGCCAACGCTGCGCGGTCCGGAAGGCAGCGCGGTTCACATGCTGCAGTTTCTCGCGCGGCTCGAGCCGGTGATGGCACCGATCAAATCAAGGATCGAGGCGCTGGCGCTCTCAGGCCGCGGCTCGTGGCACGTGGAGCTGGAGAGTGGCGCGGAGGTCGAACTCGGCCGCGGCAGCGACGACGAAGTGCTCGCCCGCACGCAGCGCTTCGTGGCCACCTTGCCCGAGCTCGGCGCGATGTTCCAAAACCAACACCCTCTCGAATACGCCGATCTGCGCCACAACGATGCCTACGCTGTTCGGCTCAAAGGCGTCACGACAACGCCTGAGCTCGCAGGCAAGCCGGCCAAGAAATAAGGAATCGGATGAAACCCCCACGCTCACTTCGTTCACTGCCCCCCAAGGGGGCGCAGGCCCTCTTTGGGGCGGCCCGGCAGGAGGCCTGACATGGCCAAAGAATACAAAGATCTGGTCGTCGGACTCGACATCGGCACCGCCAAGGTGATGGTCGTCGTGGCCGAGGTGCTGCCCGGTGGCGACCTGCGCATTGCCGGTCTCGGCAGCGCGCCCACGCACGGGTTGAAGCGCGGTGTCGTCGTCAACATCGACGCGACGGTGCAGTCCATCCAGCAGGCTCTGAAAGAGGCCGAAATGATGGCCGACTGCAAGATCACCCGCGTCTACACCGGCATCACTGGCAGCCATATCCGTGGTCAGAACTCGACCGGCATGGTCATCGTGCGCGACAAGGAAGTCACGCCGGTGGATGTGGCCCGCGTGGTCGAGACCGCCAAGGCCATCAACATCCCGAACGACCAGCGCTTGCTGCTCGTGCAGGCGCAAGAGTTCGTGATCGATGGTCATGAGGTCAAGGAGCCGATCGGCATGAGCGGCGGCCGGCTCGAGGTGAAGGTGCACATCGTCACCGGTGCGCAAAGCGCAGCCGAGAACATCGTCAAGTGCGTGCGGCGCTGTGGGCTGGAAGTGGATCAGCTCGTGCTGAACCCGAGCGCATCAAGCCATGCGGTGTTGACCGAGGACGAGAAAGACCTCGGCGTGGCCTTGGTCGACATCGGCGCCGGCACGACCGATGTGGCCATCTTCACCGACGGCGCAATCCGCCACACGGCGGTGATCCCGATCGCTGGCGACCTCATCACGAGCGACATCGCGATGGCGCTGCGCACGCCGACGAAAGACGCCGAGGAGATCAAGATCGAGTACGGCGTGGCCAAGCAGTTGATGGCCGATCCAGCCGAGCAACTCGAAGTGCCAGGCCTTGGCGATCGCCCGCTGCGCATGCTCTCGCGCCAAGCGCTGGCCGGCGTGATCGAGCCGCGCATCGAGGAGATTTACTCGCTCGTGCACCAAGTGATTCGCGAGAGCGGGTTCGAGGAGCTGCTGTCGTCCGGCATCGTCATCACGGGCGGTGCGGCGGTGATGCCGGGCATGGTCGAGCTCGGTGAAGACATTTTCCTGAAGCCGGTGCGCAAAGGCATCCCGACCTACCACGGCGCCTTGCACGACATGGTGGCCAACCCGAGATCGGCCACCGTCATGGGCCTGCTCGAAGAGGCTCGCCTTGCACGCACGCGCGGCATGCGCGCGGCCCAGCAAGCCGGCTCGGTTCAAACCTTGTTCGGCCGCGCCAAGGATTGGTTCCTTGGCAACTTCTAAGGCCGCGATGTCTAAAGCCCCGATGCCCCACCCACCCAACATGTTTCCCAGAAGGTTCACTTCCAAGAGTGATCCCAAAAGAAGCCGGCCATGAGCCCGCCACGAAGTCCCCAGAAGTACCCACACATTGGCAACTGCTAACCACGAACAGGAGAAAGACATGCCCATCGAAATGATTGAAGAATTCAGCCAAGGCACACAGATCAAGGTGATCGGCGTTGGTGGCGGCGGCGGCAACGCAGTCGACCACATGATTGCCCAAGGCGTTCAAGGCGTGGAGTTCGTTTGCGCGAACACCGATGCCCAAGCGCTCAACCGCTCGGCGGCTCACCACCTCATCCAGCTCGGCACGACCGGCCTGGGCGCTGGCGCCAAGCCCGAAGCCGGCAAGGCTGCGGCCGAAGAAGCCGTCGACCGCATCAAGGCTGCGATCGAGGGCTCGCACATGCTCTTCATCACCGCGGGCATGGGCGGCGGCACTGGCACGGGCGCAGCACCCGTGATCGCGCGTGTGGCCAAAGAGATGGGCATCCTGACCGTGGGCGTTGTCACCAAGCCGTTCGACTTCGAAGGCGGTCGCCGCATGAAGTCGGCCGATGCGGGCGTCTCGGAGTTGGAGGCCAACGTCGACTCGCTGATCGTGATCTTGAACGACAAGCTGCTCGATGTGCTCGGCGACGACATCACCCAAGACCAAGCCTTCGCCCATGCCAACGATGTGCTGAAGAACGCCGTCGGCGGCATCAGCGACATCATCCACATGCCGGGCCTGGTGAACGTCGACTTCGAAGACGTCAAGACCGTGATGAGCGAGCCGGGCAAAGCGATGATGGGCACCGCGATTGCGAGCGGCCCTGACCGCGCGACCAAAGCCGCCGAACAAGCTGTGGCCTGCCCACTGCTCGAAGGCATTGACCTCTCGGGCGCGCGTGGTGTGCTGGTGCTGATCGCGGCGAACCGCAACACCTTCAAGCTCGCTGAAAGCCGCAACGCGATGAACACGATTCGCCGCTACGCCGCGGAAGACTCGCACGTCATCTACGGCACGGCCTACGACGAATCGCTGGGCGACCAGCTCCGCGTGACCGTGATCGCAACCGGCCTGAGCCCAGCGCGCCGCATGCAGACGCCGATCAGCGTCGTCCACAGCATGCCGGTGCAGCGCACGGGCACCGACAACCTGCCGGTGCTGAACCAGCCGGTGCATACCTTGCCGATCGCGCATGATTACAGCGCGCTGAGCACGCCAAGCGTGTGGCGCAGCGGGCGCAGTGCCGCGGCCAAGGTCGATGCACTCGCCAGCAACGGCATGGACGAAATCGAGATCCCAGCGTTCCTGCGCAAGCAGGCTGATTGAGCGGATGGGCCGGCAACGGCCCGAAGGATGACCCCATGGGCGCACAGTGGAAAGCCAAGCACAAAGACGTGGCGGCCAACGCCAAGGGGCGCCTGTTCGGCAAGCTCGCCAAGGACATCATGATCGCCGCGCGCCACGGCCCCGATCCGGCTGCGAACTCGCGGCTGCGGTTGGTGGTCGAGCAGGCGCGCAAGGTCTCGATGCCCAAGGAGACGCTGGAGCGCGCGATCAAGAAAGGCGCTGGCCTGACCGGCGAGGCCGTGCACTTCGAGCACGCGGTGTATGAGGGCTTTGCGCCGCATCAGGTGCCGGTGATGGTCGAGTGCCTGACCGACAACTTGAACCGTGCGGCTTCAGAGATGCGCGTGCTGTTCCGCAAGGGCCAGCTCGGCAGCTCAGGCTCGGTCGCGTGGGATTTCGACCACGTCGGCATGATCGAGGCCGAAGCAGCGGTGGCGGGCAGTGATGCGGAATCAGCGGCGATCGAGGCGGGCGCGCAGGATGTCGAGCCCGGTGAAGACGGCGTGACCATGTTCCTCACCGATCCGGCTGATCTCGACCTCGTCAGCCGCGCATTGCCGGCGCAGGGCTTCAGCGTGTTGTCTGCGAAGCTCGGCTACAAACCCAAGAACCCGATCGACCCGGCCAGCCTCAGCGCCGAGCAACTCGACGAAGTCGAAGCTTTTCTCGCTGCGCTCGATGCCAATGAAGATGTGCAAAACGTCTTCGCTGGCTTGGGCGGCTGAACCGCGCTGCCTATCCATCCCCGAGACTTCTCCAGAGATTTTCATGAACGACCCAACCGACCCGGCACCGCTGGCGCCATCACCCGCCGCCGATGCTGCTGCCTTGCCCGATCGGCTCTCGGTCGACCCGCGCAGCCCGCACCATGTGGCGGCAGTTTTCGAGCGCGAGATCGGCATCCGCTTCAATGGCAAGGAGCGCTTCGATGTGGAGGAATACTGCATCAGCGAAGGCTGGATTCGCGTGCCGGCCGGCAAGTCAATCGACCGCAAAGGTCAGCCGCTGATGTTGAAGCTCAAAGGCAAGGTCGAGGCGTTTTCGCGCTGATCTGCGGGCAAAAGTCTTGCACCACAATCAGCCGCGATGCTTCAACAAAGAACGCTGAAATCTCTGACCCGCGCCGTGGGCGTTGGCGTCCACGGCGGGCAGCGGGTGGAGCTCACGCTGCGGCCGGCCGCGCCCGATGCGGGCGTGATCTTCCGGCGCGTGGATCTGCCCAAAGCGGTCGATATTCCAGCCCGCGCGCACCAGGTGTGTGACACCCGCATGGCAACCACCATCTCTGCCGATGGCTTGCCCGGTGGGCCGAAGGTGGCCACGGTGGAGCACCTGCTTTCGGCCTGCGCCGGCCTCGGGCTCGACAACCTCATCATCGACATCACCGCCGAAGAAGTGCCCATCCTCGATGGCTCGGCCGCGTCGTTCGTGTTCTTGCTGCAAAGCGCGGGCATCGCGCTGCAACCGGCGCCCAAGCGCTTCATGCGCATCGTGCGGCCGGTAGAGGTGCGTGAGGGCGAGGGCGATTCGTTGAAGTGGGCAAGGCTCGATCCGTTCGATGGCTACAAGCTCAGCTTCGAGATCGAGTTCGATCACCCTGCGGTCAATCAAACCGGCCAGCGCGTCGTCTTCGACATGGGCTCGGGCCAATACAAGCGCGAGATCGCTCGCGCCCGCACCTTCGGCTTCACGAAGGATGTGGAGATGATGCGCACCCGCGGCCTCGGCCTCGGCGGCAGCATGGACAACGTGATCGTGCTCGATGAAACCAAGGTGCTCAACAGCGGCGGCCTTCGGTACGACGACGAGTTCGTCAAGCACAAGATGCTCGATGCGATCGGCGATCTGTTCCTCGCCGGCCACCCGCTGCTGGCGGCCTACAGCGCTTTCAAATCAGGCCATGCCCTCAACAACAAGTTGCTGCGTGCGGTGCTGGCCGAGCCCAGCGCGTTCGAGATCGTCACGTTCGACGATGCGGCCAAAGCGCCGCCCGGCATGGCCGATCTGGCGCCGGCTTGGTGACTCGCCCGCATGTTGATTTTTCGGACGATCTTTCTGCTGCTTCTCGTCGCCGGGCTGCTCTGCTTTGCGATGTACATCGGCACCGGTCAGGCGCGATTCCGCGTGATCGGCGTGCGCCTCGTCAAATGGACGGTTGTGGCCGGGCTCGGCTTCTTCGCTGTGCTCATCCTCGAGCGGCTGGCGGTGATTTTGTGATGGCGCGTTGATGACGGTTTTTCGGTGGGTCTTCGGCGTCTTCACCCTGTTGCTCGCCAGTGGCGCGGCCCTCAGCTTCGTCATTTTCTTGCTGCAGGATCGCAAGGAATGGCTGGTGCTCGCGCGCCGCTTTCGCCACTGGACGTGGACAGCCTGCTTGTTCTGGTTCAACCTCGAAATTTGGGGCCGCGTGCTCTACACGCTGGTCCACTGGCGGAGCTGATTCAGCCGTCAGGTGCTCAGGCGGTCAGCCGATCAGGTGCTCAGGCAATCAAGCCGAGGAAGCTGACAACGTCGGGCAAGTGGCGGTCGAAGTCGCTCAGCGCGTGGTCGCCGCCTTCGAGCAGCTTGATCTGGGCGCCAGCGTATCGGGCGCGCATCTCGCGCCAATCGAGCACCTCATCGCCTTTGGCGATCACCGCGAAGCAGCGTGATGATTGCCTCAGCGCAGCGGGTGCCAGCGCGCGCAGCTCATCGATGAACTCGGCGCGGAAGAAAAATGCTTCGTCGCTGTGCCAGCTGGTCGTCTCGCCGATGTGTTTGGCAAGGTCCCGCGCCGGGTCAACGGCGGGGTTGAGCAGCACAGCCGGGCAGCCGAAGCGCTCGGCCAAGGCCGTCGCGTAGAAGCCGCCAAGCGAGCTGCCGATCACGGCCATCTGCGTTGACGGCCAGGTGGCGATGCGCTCGGCCAGCATCGCCATCGCCTCACGCGGAGAAGGCGGCAATTGCGGGCACCACCACTGCAGATCGGGCCGGTGCTGCTGCACCCACGCGGCCGTCATGCGCGCCTTCATCGATTGCGGCGACGACCGAAACCCGTGCAGGTAGAGCAGGTGCGTGATCATCCCGCAGCGAGCCTCAAGCCTTGGCGGCGAGCGCTTGCAAAAGCTTGTTGTGGATGCCGCCGAAGCCGCCATTGCTCATGCACAGCACATGGTCGCCGGGCTGGGCCGCCGCCACGATCCGCGCGACGAGTTGGTCCACGCTGCTCTCGACGACCGCCAGATCGCCCATCGGCGCAAGCGCTTGGGCAGCGTCCCAGCCGAGTGCGCCGCTGTGGCAGAAGGCGAGGTCGGCTTCTTCGAGCGACCACGGCAGTTGCGCTTTCATCGCGCCCAACTTCATCGTGTTGGAGCGCGGCTCAAACACCGCGAGGATGCGCGCGCGTGGCGCCGATGGCGATGCGGGCGACGCATCGACCTTGCGGCGCAGCCCGTTGATCGTGGTGCGCATGGCGGTGGGATGGTGCGCGAAGTCGTCATAGACCTTCACGCCAGCGGCCGTGCCGCGCAGCTCCAGCCGGCGGCGCACGTTCTCGAACGAGCCCAGCGCCTTGGCTGCCAACTCGGGCGACACGCCCGCGTGCTCGGCCGCGGCGATGGCTGCGAGCGCGTTGAGCTGGTTGTGTTCGCCGAGCAACGACCAATCGACTCGGCCGAGCTTCAAGCTGCCGCGGAGTACGTCAAAGCCGTGCGGTTCGCCGCGCGCGCGCCATGCGCCGGGCTCTTCCTTGCGTGCACCAAAGCGCTGCACCTCACTCCAACTGCCGAGCGCGAGCACGCGCTTGAGCGCATCGTCGCGTGCGTTCACGACCAACCGGCCGCTGGCAGGCACCGTGCGCACCAAATGGTGAAACTGGCGTTCGATCGCGGCGAGGTCATCGAAGATGTCGGCGTGGTCGAACTCGAGGTTGTTCATGATCAGCGTGCGCGGCCGGTAGTGGACGAACTTGCTGCGCTTGTCGAAAAACGCGGTGTCGTATTCATCGGCCTCGATGACGAAAGGCGCATCGGTGCGCGCAAGTCTCGCGCTGATGCCGAAGTTCAGCGGCACGCCGCCGACAAGAAAGCCCGGCGCCAAGCCTGCCTGTTCGAGGATCCACGCAAGCATCGCCGTCGTCGTCGTTTTGCCGTGCGTGCCGGCGACTGCCAGCACATGGCGGCCTTGAAGCACTTTCTCGGCGAGCCATTGCGGCCCGCTGGTGTAAGCCGAGCCCGCATCGAGGATGGCCTCGAGCAGCGGGTTGCCGCGGGAGATGGCGTTGCCGATGACGAAGAGATCGGGCGCGAGCGCGAGTTGGTCGGCGTCGAAGCCTTCGATCAAGTCGATGTCGAGCGCGCGCAGCTGATCGCTCATCGGCGGGTAGACGTTGGCGTCGCAGCCGGTGACCCGGTGGCCCGCCTCGCGGGCGATCGCGGCCACGCCGCCCATGAAGGTGCCGCAGATACCGAGAATGTGAATGTGCATCGGAAGATTCTAGGAGTCGGTTTGAAGGGGAGTCCATGCAGAATCCGTGCTCATGGCTTCCTGGATGGACACCAACCCCATCGTCTACCCAGCGCTGGAGGTGATGCACGTCACCGGCATCGCGTTGATGTTTGGCAACCTCGTGTTGCTCGAAGCAAGGGTGTGGGGGCTCGGCCGTGAACTTCCGATCCCGGCGCTGGCGCGGTTGGCGCTGGCGATCTCGGTTGCCGGCTTCGGCCTGGCGGTGTTCAGCGGCGCATTGATGTTTGCGGGCCAGGCTGCCGAGCTGATCGCTAACCGCGCGTTCGTCTTGAAGATGGGCTTCTTGACACTGGCTGGCGCCAATGCCGGGCTGTTCCATGCGCGCGACGGCTTGGTCAAGCTCGATGCGACGGCACGGCTGCAGACCGCACTGTCGCTGGGGCTATGGCTCGCGGTCATCATTTGCGGTCGGTGGATCGCCTACCGCTGAAGGAGCGCTCATGAACCGACGCCACGTGTTCGGCCTTGCCATTGCGTTGTGTGGCCCGCGCGCCTTTGCGCACCATGGGTGGAGCGGCTTTGACCAAGACCGGCCGATCTACCTCGAGGGCCGCGTTGCAAAGGTCAGCTGGCGCAACCCGCATGTCGAGCTCGAAATCGAGCTGCCCGCCAACCTGGCGCTGCCGCCCGACTTGGCCCAACGGGCCGTGCCAGCGCAATCAGCCTCGGTGGATGCCGGGCGCTTGTTGAGTCGGGCCGCGCTGCCGAGCCGGCGCGACAAACGCTGGGAGATCGAACTCGCGCCGCTGACCCGAATGGAGGCCTGGAAGGTGCCCGAGATCAAAGCCGGCGACGCTGTCGCAGTTGTCGGTTACGCCGCAGCAGGCGACCAGGGCGACGCGGTCTTGCGCGCTGAGTATCTGTTCGCCAGCAGCAAGGCTTACGGCTTGCGTTCGTCGCCCGCTTGAGATCGCGCGATCAGCGCAGCGCCGCCAGAGCGGCCGCTGCGGTCGCGCGGAGATCGTCGACGCTGTGCGCGCTGCTGACGAAGCCGGCCTCGTACATGGCAGGCGCGAGGTACACACCGCGGTCCAGCATGGCATGAAAGAAGCTGTTGAAGCGCTCTTTGTCCGTCGCCATCACCTCGCCGTAATTCACGGGCAAGCGGTCGGCGAAGAAGACGCCGAACATGCCGCCTTCGCAATCGCCCACCATCGGCACACCGGCCTCGCGAGCGCTTGCCAGCAGGCCGTCGAGCAGCGTGCGTGTGTTGGTGGCCAGCGCGGCGAAGTAGCCCGGCTTCGAGATTTCTTTCAAGGTCGCCAGCCCGCACGCGGTAGCGACGGGGTTGCCCGACAGCGTGCCCGCCTGGTAGACCGGGCCGAGTGGCGCAAGCAGTTCCATCACTGCGCGCTTGGCGCCGAAGGCCGCAAGCGGCATGCCACCGCCAATGACTTTGCCGAACACGCTCACGTCGGGCTCGAAGCCGGGAATCGCTTTGGCGTAGAGGCTTTGCGCACTGCCGAGCGCCACCCGAAAACCGGTCATCACTTCGTCGAACACGAGCAAGGCGCCGTGCTGTGTGCACAACTCGCGCAGGCGCGACATGAAAGGCACGCTCGCCCGAACGAAATTCATGTTGCCGCAGATCGGCTCAATCATCACGCAGGCGAGCTCGTCGCCGTGCAGCGCGAATGCTTCTTCGAGTTGCGCGACGTTGTTGTATTCGAGCACCAGCGTGTGTTGCACCACTTCGGCCGGCACGCCGGCGCTGGTCGGGTGGCCAAAGGTCGCGAGGCCGGAGCCTGCTTTGACGAGCAAGGCATCGGCGTGGCCGTGGTAGCAGCCTTCGAACTTGATGATCTGGCTGCGGCCGGTGGCGCCACGCGCTAAGCGCAGCGCGCTCATTGCTGCTTCCGTGCCGGAGCTGACGAGGCGAATCTGATCCATGCTCGGCACGAGCGCCAAGATGGCCTCGGCGAGCTCGACCTCGCGCTCGGTCGGTGCGCCGAACGAGAAGCCGTCGCGCGCGGCGCGCTGCACCGCGTCGAGCACGGCGGGGTGGCCGTGGCCCAGGATCATCGGGCCCCAGGAGCCGATGTAGTCGATGTAGCGGCTGCCTTCGGCGTCATACAAGTAGGCGCCCTCGGCGCGCGCGATGAAACGCGGCGTGCCGCCCACTGCGCGGAAGGCGCGCACTGGCGAGTTGACCCCGCCGGGAATGACGCGCTGCGCGCGCTCGAACAGCTGCGCGTTGGTGGGCCGCACGTTGGTTGACGGCAGGGGCTCAATGAACATGGCGTGGGTTCTTCGGTGGGGTGTTGTCGTCAGGCGCGTCGCCGCCTTCGCCTTCGTCGTCTTCGCCAGGAGGCAAAGCCCAGAAGAAGCGGTCAGGGACGACATGGCCCATGCCAGGCCGGAAGCCGGCGTCGAGCGCTTGGTCTAGGAAGGCCAGCGCCTCGCCGACCGCAGCATGTAGCTCGGCGCCTGCCGCCAGCAGCGAAGCGAGCGCCGAAGAGAGCGTGTCGCCCGCGCCGACGAAGGTGGCTTCGAAGCGCTCGAATTTCTCGCCGGTGATCGCGCCTTGTGGCGAGGCGAGCACGTTGTCGAAAAACTGCTCGGGCGTTTTCGAGCT
>JAYWGR010000091.1:0-7227 GCA_043778145.1 Rhizobacter sp. | reverse complement strand
TCGTTGGCCCGAGCCGAGCCCACTGTTGCTGCAGCCACAGCCACAGCCGCAGCCGATGAGCACGTGCCGGTCTACCGCACCCGCACACCGCCGGCGGCGAACCTGCGTTTCGTGATGCAGCGGGGCATCCTGCGCGGCAACGCCGAATTGAGCTGGCGGCCATCGGGCAAGGCCTACGAATTGCGGCTTGATGGGCGAATCGCCGGGTTGACGATCCTGAGCCAAGTCAGCCAAGGCGGCTTCGATTCCGCGGGCATTGCACCGGTGCGCTTCACCGACCAGCGCTTGCGCGGCGCGATGAACGCGGCCAACTTTCAACGCCAGGCGTCGAAGGTCACGTTCTCCGGCCCGCAGACCGAGCTCGCATTGCAGCCCGGCGTGCAAGACCGCCTGAGTTGGATGCTGCAGCTGCCGGCGATCGTTGCGGGCGAGCCGGGTTTGCGCAAACCCGGCGCACGCGTGGCGTTTCATGTGATCGGCGCGCGGGCTGACGCGGCCGTGTGGGTGCTGCGGTATGTCGGCATTGAGCCGGTCGATGTGGCGGGAGTCGCTGTCGACGCCGAAAAATTCAGCCGCGAAGAAAGCGGCCCGCACGACACCGCTGTCGACATCTGGCTCGACCCGCAGCGCTACCACCTGCCCATCCGCGCCACCTTGCGCAACGGCGGTGACAACGATGCGCTGGAGCTGATCCTGCAAGAGCTCACGATGGCGCCTTGACGCGCGCGCCGCGGCCGTCGTTCCCCTTGGGGATCGACCGAGGTACTCCTCGGTCGAGGGGTGCTATCCCAATCGTGGCTTGAAGTTTGCGTGTGCGCTCTCAACTGTCGACCAGGAGAACACACTCATGCAGATGCTCTACAACTCAGAGAGTTTTGTCGTGGTCCAGTTCGACGCGGCCACCGACTCAACTGACGCCGCCGGCGTTCCTGAAGCCCAGCGGCTCACGCACGGCGGCTTCGAGATCGTGGACAAATTCGCGCGCAAGGAAATCTTCATTCAAGGTTCCCTGGCCGAAAGTTTCAAAGAAGGCGTGGCGGCGCTGATCCTCACGCAGCCGTCCGAAGAAGAGATCGATGACTACCTCGGCCGCTTCTCGTCATTGATGCAACAGCCTGTCATTCTTCACTGAGCCCAGTCCGAGGGTTTCGACGTTTTCGACAATTCGCGTCGCCTCCGAGGCGCCGCGGGTTTTTGTCGGCGCGCTCACCCATCCTGCGCTATGGTCGCGGGGCGTGGAGTCCACTGCAGGAGCGGACATGGGCAAGATCACCAGCGACACCCGGATGCTGTTGTCGCCGGGCCTCAACGAGGCGCCGGTGCTGGACCGCATGTGCTCGCAGTTCGTGCTGACATTGACGATGCACAACGCCGGCCGCTTCAACCTGCGGCGCGACTGGACGAGCCTTCTCTCTCTCACCGGCAAGCACCTCGTTTGGCCCGGTTCAGTGCTTGCGCGGCTGCGCGAGTTCCTCAACGCGCGCTGCAAAGGCAATGAGCAATGGCGCGGTCATGAAGCCCTGACCGACAACGCCTTCATGGCCCGCCACGGCGGCTGGCGCGGCCCGTATGAAGAAGCCACGCTCTTCTTCTACATCGACGAATACATCAAAGACGCGCCGAAAGACCTGCTCGCCGTGCTCGGCGCCACCGCCGATTGGCTCGGTCGCAGCCTGAAGAAAGAATCCACGCTCGTCGAGAAAAACATCGATGCGCTCGCGGGCCTGCTGCAGCTCAACCCCGCCGAGCGCGCGCTGTTGCTTTACGGCACGCTGGCGCGCTACCAGCGTGACCTGCGCGGCTTGCTCGTCGAGTTCAAGGTGTCGAATGCGCAAGAAGCGTATGCGGCCATCGCCAGCGTGGCGGGCGTGAGCGAAACCGATGTCGCCGAGGCACTGCGCGCTGGCTCGCGCCTCGAGCGCATCGGCATGGTCGAGAACCTCATCTCCGAGCACAACATCACCGACCTGGCCGATCTGATGAAGGTCAGCGAGCAATTGCCGCCGGTGCTGATGCGCCGCTATGAAGGCCCGTCTGACTTGATGGCGGTGTTCACGCGGCCGGCCTCGCGCAGCGAGCTTGCGCCGAGTGATTTTGATTACGTCGGCATCGATCAGCCGATGCTCACCGCGTTGCTGCGCAATGCCGTGGCCAAGCGTGAGCCCGGCGTCAATGTGCTGCTCTACGGCCCGCCCGGCACCGGCAAAACCGAGCTCGCCAAAGTGGCCGCGCAGGCCGCGGCGCTGGAGCTCTACGAAGTCGAATACGCTGACCGCGACGGCAACTCGCTCTCCGGCCGCGACCGCTACCGCTCGCTGCAGATCAGCCAGGTGTTTCTCAAAGGCAGCCACGCTGTTGCGCTGTTGTTCGATGAGGTCGAAGACGTCTTCCCGCCCATCTCGACCGACGCTGCGCAACTGATGGCGCGGCTCGATACCGGCGATGGCGCGCCGACCGGCAGCGTCAGCGGGAAAGCGTGGGTCAATCAAATCCTGGAGACAAACCCGGTGCCGGTGATCTGGATCACCAACCGCATCGAGCAGATCGACCCGGCCTTTCGGCGCCGCTTTCAATACCACTTGGAGCTGAAGAGCCCACCGCCCGGGGCGCGCGAAACACTGGTGCAGCGGGCGCTGGCGGGTGTTGAGGTGGAGCCCGGCTTTGCCGCCAAGCTCGCCGAACGCAAGGGGCTGACGCCGGCGCAAATTCGCACCGCGGTGCGCTTTGCCAAGCTGGCAGGTGACGTGACGCTCGCCGCTGAAGTGCCCGCAGGCCTCGGCGTGCAAGCGCTGATCGAGCGCCAACTCGGCAATGCCGACAAGGCGCTCGGCAACCTCGGGCGCGAGCCAGCAGCGCGGGCCGTCGTTACCACCTACGACCTCGGCCTCATCAACACCGAATCGCGCTTCGAGGTGCCAAGAATCGTCGAGGCCTTGCGCCGCCGCAGCTGCGGAAGCCTTTGCTTTTACGGCCCGCCCGGCACCGGCAAGACTGCTCTTGGCGAGCACATTGCGAACGCGCTACAGCGCCCGCTGATGCTGCGCCGCGCGAGCGACATCATGAGCAAATACGTCGGCGAAACCGAGCAGAACATGGCGAAGATGTTCACCGAGGCCGAAGCCGAACAAGCCGTGCTGTTGCTCGACGAGGCCGACAGCTTCTTGCGCAGCCGGCGCTTGGCCGAGCGCAGCTACGAGGTCAGTGAAGTCAACGAGATGCTGCAGGGCATGGAGCGATTCGGCGGTGTGTTCATCTGCACCACCAACCTCTTCGACGAGCTCGATGAAGCCGCGCTCCGCCGCTTCACCTTCAAAGTGCAGTTCAAGCCGCTGACAGCCGATCAGCGCGAGCGCATGTTCATCGCCGAAGCCCTCGGCGGCGCGCCGGCGCAACCCAGCGCCGAGCAGGCCGAGCGCCTGCGCCAGCTCGAAGCGCTCGCGCTCGGCGACTTCGCGGCCGTAAAGCGCCAAGTCGATGTGCTGGGCGTGGCCTTCGAGCCCGACGAGTTCTTGTCGCAGCTCGAAGCTGAGCACCGCGTGAAGCCAGAAGTTCGGCAACGGCGCGGCATAGGGTTTCTGCGCTAGCGCGACCTCGGTTTCTACAATGTGGCGATGAACGCCACGCCCTACACCCGCGGCGCCGGTTTGCCGGCGATTCTCAAGCAACGCATCCTCATCCTCGACGGTGCCATGGGCACGATGATCCAGCGCTACAAGCTGGGCGAATCTGACTACCGAGGCGAGCGCTTCAAGGACCACCCGAAGGACTTGAAAGGCAACAACGAGCTGCTGCAGTTCACGCGGCCCGATGTCATCACCGAGATCCACGAGCAATACCTCGCGGCGGGCGCTGACATCCTCGAGACCAACACTTTCGGCGCCACGTCGGTCGCGCAAGACGACTATGGCCTCGGCGCTGTCGCGCGTGAGATGAACGTGGTCGCAGCCCGCTTGGCGCGAGAAGCGTGCGACAAGTTCAGCAGCGCTGACAAGCCGCGTTTCGTGGCCGGCGCGCTCGGGCCCACGCCGCGCACCGCGAGCATCAGCCCCGATGTCAATGACCCGGCCGCGCGCAACGTGACGTTCGACGAGCTGAAAGACGCCTACCTCGAACAAGCCAGCGGCCTGCTCGAAGGCGGCTGCGACCTCTTCCTCATCGAGACGATTTTCGACACGCTCAACGCCAAGGCCGCGATCTTCGCGCTCGATGAGTTGATGGAGACGACCGGCGAGCGCTTGCCGGTGATCATCTCCGGCACCGTGACCGATGCGTCTGGCCGCATCCTCTCGGGCCAGACGGTGAGCGCCTTCTGGCACAGCGTGCGCCACGCCAAGCCGCTGGCGATCGGCCTGAATTGCGCACTCGGCGCCACGCTGATGCGCCCCTACATCGAAGAGCTGGCCAAGATCGCGGGCGACACCTTTGTCAGCTGCTACCCGAACGCCGGCCTGCCCAACCCGATGAGCGACACCGGCTTTGACGAGACGCCCGAGATCACCGGCAGCCTGCTCGAAGAGTTTGCGCAAGCCGGCTTCTTGAACATCGCCGGCGGCTGCTGCGGCACCACGCCCGACCACATCGCGGCGATCGCGAAGAAGGTCGGCCGCTACAAGCCGCGTTGCGGGCATGGCGGCGCGTTGTTTGGCGAGTTGGCGTTGGAAGCGGAGACAGTATGAGCCTGCAGCATGTTCCACCGATGAAGCTCTCCGGCCTGGAGCCGGTGCTGATCGGCGAAGGCGCGCTCTTCGTCAACATCGGCGAGCGCACCAACGTGACGGGCTCCAAAGCGTTCGCGCGGATGATCTTGAACGGCCAGTTCGAGGAGGCCTTGAGCGTCGCGCGCCAGCAGGTCGAAAACGGCGCGCAGGTGATCGACATCAACATGGACGAGGCCATGCTGGACAGCGAGGCGGCAATGGTGCGTTTTTTAAACCTCATCGCCAGCGAGCCAGACATTGCGCGTGTGCCCATCATGATTGATAGCTCAAAGTGGAGCGTGATCGAGGCCGGGCTGCGCTGCATTCAAGGCAAAGGCATCGTCAACTCGATCTCAATGAAAGAGGGGCTGGAGCCTTTCAAGCACCAAGCCAAGCTGCTCAAACGCTATGGCGCAGCGGCTGTCGTCATGGCGTTTGACGAGAAAGGCCAGGCCGACACCTATGAGCGCAAAGTTGAAATTTGCGAACGCGCTTACCGGGTGCTGGTGGACGAGTTGGGCTTCCCGCCAGAAGACATCATTTTTGACCCCAACATATTTGCCATTGCTACCGGTATTGAAGAGCACAACAACTACGCGGTCGATTTCATCAACGCCACGCGCTGGATCAAAGAAAACTTGCCAGGCGCCAAGGTGTCTGGCGGCGTGAGTAACGTGAGTTTTAGCTTTCGCGGCAACGACCCGGTGAGGGAAGCGATTCACACCGTATTTTTGTACCACGCCATCAAAGCCGGGATGGACATGGGCATCGTTAACGCCGGCATGATGGGGGTGTATGACGACTTGGAACCCACGCTAAAAGAGCGTGTGGAAGATGTCGTGTTGAATCGCCGGCCAGACGCAGGCGAGCGCTTGGTTGAAGTGGCCGAAACCGCGAAAAGCGGCGCAAAAGACGACAGCAAACGTAACGAGTGGCGCAAACTAGAAGTGCGTGCGCGCCTGTCGCACGCTTTGGTGCACGGCATGAACGAGTTCATTACCGAAGACACCGAAGAAGTCTGGAGGCTCATCGAGGCCGACGGCGGCCGGCCACTTCACGTCATTGAAGGCCCGCTGATGGTCGGCATGAACGTGGTGGGAGACTTATTTGGCCAGGGCAAGATGTTTTTGCCACAAGTGGTTAAAAGTGCGCGAGTGATGAAGCAAGCCGTGGCGCATTTGCTGCCCTACATTGAAGCTGAAAAGTTGCTGCTTGAGGCCGCCGGTGGCGATGTCAAGACCAAAGGAAAAATCATCATCGCCACAGTTAAGGGCGATGTGCACGACATTGGTAAAAACATCGTGACGGTGGTGCTGCAATGCAATAACTTTGAAGTCGTCAACATGGGCGTGATGGTGCCGTGCCACGAAATTTTGGCTCGAGCAAAAGTGGAGGGCGCAGATATTGTGGGACTGAGCGGACTGATCACTCCCAGCCTAGAAGAAATGCAGTACGTGGCCGCTGAGATGCAAAAAGACGATTACTTTCGCATTAAAAAAATCCCGCTGCTGATTGGTGGCGCAACCTGCTCGCGCGTGCACACGGCGGTCAAAATTGCGCCGCATTACGAAGGCCCGGTGGTGTACGTGCCTGATGCATCGCGCAGCGTGAGCGTGGCGCAGAGTCTGTTGTCTGATAAGGCGACCGCGTATATTAATGAGCTGAAAAGTGACTACGACACGGTGCGCTTGCAGCATGCCAATAAAAAGCAAACGCCGATGTGGACCCTTCAAAAGGCGAGGGCGAACGCGGCAGTGATGGATTGGAGCCGCTACACGCCGCCCAAGCCAAAATTCATTGGACGCCGTGTGTTTAAAAACTTTGACCTGGCCGAGCTGGCCAAATTCATCGACTGGAGTCCGTTTTTTCAGACCTGGGACTTGGCCGGGCCTTTCCCCGCGATTTTGAAGGACGAAGTGGTGGGCACTGAGGCGGTACGCGTTTATGCCGACGCCAAGCGCATGTTGGGCCGGCTGATTGAAGGGCGCTGGTTAACGGCTAGCGGCGTGATCGGCTTGTACCCGGCCAACAGCGTGGGCGATGACATCGAAATTTACACCGATGAAATGCGCAGTGAAGTGGCGATGACTTGGCACGGCCTGCGCCAGCAGACAGAGAAAACCGCGATAGACGGCGTCATGCGACCCAGCCGCTGCCTGGCCGACTTTGTGGCACCAAAACTGGTTAGCGCAGTGGACACTCCTGAATCAATAGCTGCTAGCGCCCATATTAATTGGGCTAGAGGCCAAAATGATACTCAAAAACAGGAAAAAACGGCTCAAGTTGCTGACTACATTGGCGACTATATTGGCGTCTTTGCTGTGACTGCGGGCCTAGGTGCAGACAAAAAGGAAAAGTACTTCTCTGACGACAACGACGATTACTCTTCCATCATGCTCAAAGCGTTGGCCGACAGGTTGGCTGAGGCTTTTGCTGAGTGCTTGCACCAACGCGTGCGGCAGGATTTATGGGGCTATGCCGCCGACGAATCGCTAGCAGTAGATGAGCTGATCAAAGAAAAGTACCAAGG
>JAYWGR010000090.1:0-24385 GCA_043778145.1 Rhizobacter sp. | reverse complement strand
ATGTTGACCATCCAGTAGATGGGTAGCAGAGCGAAGACGATGTAGGCGAACAGAAAAATCGTTCGCTTCTGGAACTTGGGCTTATTCATGGCCGCCTTCTTTTTCTTGGGTGCCCACACGCTGCATCCAGTTGTAGAGGATGAAGCACAACAGCAGGATGATGAGGAAATAAATCAGCGAGAAGGCAGCAGCCGGTCCCAGATCAAACTGGCCCACGGCCTTTTGCGTCAAGAACTGCGACAAAAAGGTAGTCGCATTGCCTGGCCCGCCGCCGGTCAGCACAAACGGCTCGGTGTAGATCATGAAGCTGTCCATGAAGCGCAGCAGCACCGCGATCATCAGCACGCCTCTGAGCTTGGGCAGCTGGATGTAGCGGAACACCGCGAGCTTGGATGCGCCGTCAATGCTTGCGGCCTGGTAGTAGGCATCGGGGATTGCGCGCAGGCCGGCGAAGCAAAGCAGCGCGACCAGCGGCGTCCAGTGCCAGACGTCCATCACGAGCACCGTGAGCCAGGCATCGCGCTCGCTGCCGGTGTAGCTGTAGGCGATGCCGAGCTTGGCGAGTGTGACGCCCATCAGGCCGATGTCGGTGCGGCCATAGATTTGCCAGATCGTGCCGACCACGTTCCACGGAATGAGCAGCGAGATCGCGACCAGCACGAGCACCGCCGATGACTTCCAGCCCTTGGCCGGCATCGCGAGGGCAAGGCCGATGCCGAGTGGAATTTCGACCAGCAGCACCGAGAGCGAGAAGACGATCTGGCGCACGAGTGCATCGAGCAATTCATCGTCTCGCATCACCGACTTGAACCACTCGGTGCCAACGAACACGCGGCGCTCGGGCGAGATGATGTCTTGCACCGAGTAGTTCACCACCGTCATCAGCGGCAGCACTGCCGAGAACGCGACGCAAAGCACCACCGGCAGGATCAGGAACCACGCCTTCTGGTTCACGGGCTTCATGCTGGCTCCCTTTGGCGCTGCGCGCCGGTCACCGCGAGGCAACATTCGCGTGTGTTCAGGTGGCTCTGCGTCATGCTCATGCCAGCAGCTCCTCGTTCTTGTAGTAGCAGGTGTGGCTGCCCTTGACGCCGAGCCACACCACCTCGCCAACTTTCGGTACCGCTTGTTCGCCAGTGAGCCGAATCTTCACGATGCCCCCGTCAGCGAGCGCCGCCGTCAGCAGCCAATAGGTGCCGATGTCTTGGGCCTGCGTCAGCGTGGCGCGCACGGCGCCTTCGGCGTTCGGTGCGGCGAGCGTCACGTACTCCGGCCGCACGCCGAGGGTGGTGGCACCCACAGGTGCGCCGGGTGTCACGGCTGCGGGCAGAAAGTTCATGCCCGGCGAGCCGATGAAGTGGCCGACGAAGGTGTGCCGCGGCCGCTCGAACAAGTCAGACGCCGAGCCGATCTGCACCGCGCGGCCGCGTGTCATCACCACCACTTGATCGGCAAACGTGAGCGCTTCAACCTGGTCGTGCGTCACGTAGATCAGCGTGAGCTTCAACTCATGGTGAATCTGCTTGAGCTTCCTCCGCAGCTGCCACTTGAGGTGCGGGTCGATCACGGTCAGCGGCTCGTCGAACAGCACGGCCGACACATCTTCGCGCACCAGCCCACGGCCGAGTGAGATCTTCTGCTTGGCATCGGCCGTGAGGCCGGCGGCGCGCGTGTCGAGTTGGGCGGTCATCTCCAGCATCTCGGCGATGCGGCCCACGCGCTCTCTGATCCTTGATGGGCCCGCGCCGCGGTTCTTCAGCGGGAAGGCGAGGTTCTCGGCCACAGTCATCGTGTCGTAGATCACAGGAAACTGAAACACCTGCGCAATGTTGCGCTGCTGCGGCGTGCGTGCCGTGACCTCCACGCCATCGAACTTCACGCTGCCGTGCGATGGCTTCACCAGGCCCGAGACGATGTTGAGCAGCGTCGTCTTGCCGCAGCCCGAGGGTCCGAGCAGCGCATAGGCACCACCATCATCGAAGGTCATCTTCAAGGGCAGCAACGCGTAATCCTCATCGCGCTGCGGGTTGGGTTTGTAGGCGTGCGCCAGATCAAGCTCGATGCGGGCCATGTCAGTTGCCTGATGAAGAAGCTGATGCGACCGCCGCGTCCTGGATCGATGCCAAGTGGTCGGTTGTGGGCGCAACCAAGAGGTCGCCGCGGGCATCAAACAAATAGCTGCGCTGCGGCGCGAGGTAGAGCGTGATGGCTTCGCCGAGCGTGAAGCTGTGGACGCCGCTGAGTTGAGCCACCAATTCGCCGATGGGCGTGCTCGCGTGGACGAACGTGTCAGAGCCCGAGATCTCTGCGAGTTCAACTTGGCCCGCCAAACTCACATCGCCCGGCGCAGTGCGCACACGCAACGCACTGGCGCGGATGCCGAGCGTCACGGCGCCGGTGCTTGATGTGGGGATGTCGAGCGTCACGCCGCCGGGCAATCGAACTTTGCTGCCATCGGCCGTGCCCGCCACCAAGTTCATCGGCGGATCGCTGAACGCGCGCGCCACGCGGATCGATTTCGGGCGGTGGAAGACCTCCGCTGTCGGCCCGTATTGCAGCAACTCGCCCGCGTCCATCACCGCGGTGTAGCCGCCGAGCAGCAAGGCCTCGGTCGGCTCGGTGGTGGCGTAGACGACGGTGGATTGCCCCGTGGCGAAGAGCTGCGACAACTCATCCCGCAACTCCTCGCGCAGCTTGTAATCGAGGTTCACCAGCGGCTCATCGAGCAGCATCAGCGGCGCGTTCTTGGCGAGTGCCCGCGCAAGCGCCACGCGCTGTTGCTGGCCGCCTGAGAGCTCGGCCGGCAAGCGCTTCAAAAACGGGTCGATGTGCAGCTTGGTCGCGAGCTCGTTGACGCGTGCGGTGATGCTCGCTTTGTCCATCGCGTCTTTGCGCAGCTTCAGCGGCGAGGCGATGTTGTCGAACACGGTGAACGATGGGTAGTTGATGAACTGCTGATAGACCATCGCCACGTTGCGGTCGCGAACGGCCAGGCCAGTCACGTCGCGGCCATCGGCCATCACTTGGCCAGCGCTTGGTTTGTCGAGCCCGGCCATCACGCGCATCAGCGTGGTCTTGCCGGCTTGGGTGGCGCCGAGCAGCACGGTCACGGCACGCGGCACCAAGGTCAAATCGAGCGGGTAGAGGTGGGTTTGCGCGCCCACCTTTTGTTCGATGCGCGAAAGCGTCAGTTCCATGAGGCCTCCGCTGCGCCGGGCGCTTGCGCTGCGCGCTCTTGCCAATGCACTTGGCACCAAGTGGCCACGGCGAGGCGCTGTTCTTCGGTCAAGTGCAGGCCGAGCTTGGAGCGGCGCCAGAGCACGTCGTCCGCGCTGCGTGCCCATTCGTGGTCGTGCAAATAGTTCATCTCGGCTTCGAAGAGGTTGGGTGCGACTTCCGCGCCCAGCGGGCCCGCGAGGACAAGCTCAACGCGTGAGCCATAGGCCCTTGCGAGGCGCTTGCACAACGCATCGGGCAGCTCCGGGTGGCGCTGGGCGAGGGCTTGGGTGAAGCGCACGAAATCGGTGTCAGGCGCGCGCGCCGGGCCGATCCATGGGGAGAGATCGCCGCCGGGCAAGGGCGCGTCTTTCGTCCACGGGCCGGTAGGCAAGGCCAGTGGTGTGGCCAGCATGTCCGCGGCCTCTTCGGCCAGCTTGCGAAACGTGGTGATCTTGCCGCCCCAGACGGAAAGCAGCGGTGCATGCTCGGTGTCGATCTCGAGCAGGTAGTCGCGCGTCACGGCCGATGGGTCGCCCGATTCATCGTCGAGCAGCGGTCGCACGCCGGAGTAGCTCCACACCACATCGGCGGGCACCACGGGCTTGGCGAAGTAGCGGCTGGCTTGATCGCACAGGTAGGCCGTCTCGCTCGCGTCGATGCGCGCCGCGCCCACGGCGCCGTGGTGCTCGACATCGGTGGTGCCGATCAGCGTGAAGTCGGCCTCATACGGGATCGCGAAGATGATGCGCTTGTCAGGGTTCTGGAAGATGTAGGCGTGGTCGTGGTCGAACAGCTTCTTCACGACGATGTGGCTGCCCTTGACCAGCCGCAGCGCCTTGGGCTTCGGCACGTGCGCGTGCACGCTCAAGAACTGCGCAGTCCACGGGCCGGCGGCATTGACCAACGCGCGGGCCGTGGCCTCACGCACTTCGCCCGTGCTGCTTTCGAGCTTGATGCGCCAGATCGATGCGCCGCGCTCCGCATCCACACAGCGCCAGCGCGTCAGCACGGTGGCGCCCTTCTCCTGGGCGCCGAGGGCGTTGAGCACGACGAGCCGCGCGTCATCGACCCAGCCGTCGGAATAGACGAAGCCTTTGGTGAAGATGGGCTTCAGCGGCTTGCCGGCTGCGTGCTCGCGCAGATCGATCGTGCGCGAGCCGGGCAGCACTTCGCGCTTGGCGAGGTGGTCGTAGAGGAAGAGGCCGGCGCGGATCATCCAGACCGGCCGCATGCCGGGGTCGTGCGGCATCACAAAGCGCAGCGGCCACATGATGTGCGGCGCGCTTTTGAGCAGCACCTCGCGCTCGGCCAGCGCCTTGCGCACCAACGAAAACTCGTAGTACTCCAGGTAGCGCAAGCCGCCGTGGATCAGCTTGGTCGACGATGACGAGGTGTGCGCCGCCAAGTCATCCTTCTCGCAGAGCAGCACCTTCGCGCCGCGGCCGGCAAGGTCGCGCGCAATGCCGCAGCCATTGATGCCGCCACCGACGACGAGCACGTCAAAGGCGTGTTGCTCACCGGCTGATGCCGGCATGGAGGATGAAAGCGTTTGTGCCATGAATTTTCGTATTTGTTCGTTTGTACCGCTTTCGTTTTCTTTATTTCACATGGAAACCCCTAAGTAGCTTTCGAAATGCTTCGCTTAGGCTCGCGCACGATGAATCCGAACCCCCGACAGACCCAACTGCTCGATGAAGTGCGGCGCCACGGCACGCTCTCGGTCGAGGCGCTCGCCGAACGATTCGGCGTGACCTTGCAAACCGTGCGGCGCGATGTGACCTTGCTCGCCAGCGCCGGCTTGCTGGCGCGCTTTCACGGCGGCGTGCGCTTGCCGCATTCGACGGTTGAGAACATCGCCTACCGGCAGCGGCAGCAGTTGAACGAGGCGGCCAAGCAGCGCATTGCGCAGTCGGTCGCGAGCCAGGTGCCCGACGATTGCTCGCTGTTCATCAACATCGGCACCACCACCGAGGCCATCGCCCGCGAGCTGCTGCGCCATCAAGGCTTGCGTGTGATCACCAACAACCTGAACGTGGCGGCAATCCTGTCTGACAACCCGGCCTGTGAAGTGATCGTGGCCGGCGGCGTGGTGCGGCCGCGTGACCGCGGCATCGTGGGCGAAGCCACGGTCGAGTTCATCAAGCAGTTCAAGGTCGACATCGGCTTGATCGGCATCTCGGGCATCGAGGCCGATGGCACCTTGCGCGACTACGACTACCGCGAGGTCAACGTGGCGCGTGCCATCGTCGGCCACTCGCGCGAGGTGTGGGTCGCGGCCGATCACAGCAAGTTCAACCGGCCGGCGATGGTTGAGCTCGCGCGGCTGTCGCAAGTGCACACGCTCTTCACTGACACCGAGCCGCCCGCGCCCTTCCCGCATCTCTTGGCCGAAGCCGGCGTGCGCTGCGTGACTTGCGCCAACCCACCGCGAGAGGAAGCCGCATGACTCAGAAGATCGGTCAACAACAGCATGTGCTTGCGCTCGACCAAGGCACCTCCAGCTCGCGCAGCATCGTCTTCAATGCGCAAGGTGCGATCGTTGCGATGGCGCAGCGCGAGTTCCGGCAGATCTTCCCGCGGCCGGGCTGGGTCGAGCACGATCCCAAAGAACTCTGGACGAGCCAGCTCGCCACCGCGCACGAGGCACTTGCCAAGGCCGGCATCAAAGCGGCTGACCTCGCGGCCATCGGCATCACCAACCAGCGTGAGACCACCGTGGTCTGGAACCGCGCCACCGGCGAGCCGGTCTACAACGCCATCGTGTGGCAAGACCGCCGTGCCGAGCCCACGTGCCTGGCCCTGCGTGAGCAGGGCCACGAGCCGCTCTTCAAAGCGCGCACCGGGCTCATCCTCGATGCTTACTTCTCAGGCACCAAGCTCCAGTGGATTCTTGACCACGTGCCCGGCGCGCGCGCCTCGGCCGAGCGCGGCGAGTTGGCCTTTGGCACGGTCGATTCATGGCTGATGTGGCAGCTCACCGGCGGCAAGCTGCACGCAACAGACGTCAGCAACGCCTCGCGCACCTTGCTGCTCGATGTGCACCGCAACGAGTGGGACGACGAGCTGCTCGGCTTGCTCCGCGTGCCGCGCGCGATGCTGCCGAGCGTGCATCCATCGAGCCACATCTACGGCCACACCGATGCAGCCCTGTTCGGCACGCCCATCGCCATCGGCGGTGTCGCAGGCGACCAGCAAAGCGCGCTCTTCGGCCAAGCGTGCTTCACGCCGGGCTTGGCGAAAAACACCTACGGCACCGGCTGCTTCATGCTGATGCACACCGGCGCGCAGTTTCAGTCGTCGGCCAACGGGCTTATCACCACGAGTGCTGCGCAGCCCACGGCAACCCCTGAGTTCGCGCTCGAAGGCAGCGTGTTCATCGGCGGCGCGGTGGTGCAGTGGCTGCGCGATGGCCTGCGCGCCATCAAAGGCAGCGGCGAAGTGCAAAACCTCGCCGAGAGCGTGCCCGACAGCGGCGGCGTGATGTTCGTGCCCGCCTTCACCGGGCTCGGTGCGCCCTACTGGAATGCCGAGGCGCGCGGCGCCATCGTGGGCCTCACGCGCGGCAGCACGGTGGCGCACATCGCGCGCGCCGCGCTCGAGAGCATCGCGTTTCAAAGCGCCGCGCTCTTGCAGGAGATGGGCCGCGATGCCGTGGCCGCGGGCGGCGCGGCGGTGGCCGAGTTGCGCGTCGATGGTGGGGCTTGCGTCAACGATTTGTTGATGCAGTTCCAGGCCGATTTGCTCGGCTTGCCGGTCGTGCGGCCCAAGGTCATCGAGACCACGGCACTCGGTGCGGCCTACCTCGCGGGGCTCTCATGCGGTGTGTATCCCAACCTCGATGCGCTGGCCGCGCAGTGGCAGGTTGAGCGCACGTTCTATCCCACGATGCCGCGCGAGCGGGCGGTGGCGTTGATGGCCAATTGGGAGCGCGCGGTGCGGCAGGCGGTCGCCGTTTGATCAGCGCTTGGGCGCGTCGAAGCCGCTCACGAGTTGATCGGCCCAGCAGATCAGATTGAGGTTGTTGATCTGCGAATGGTCGGCGATGAGTTCGGTGCCCACATCGGCCAGCACGTAAGGCGAGCCCTTCACCGGCGTGGGCTTGCGCACGATGCGGATGTTCGAATCCGGGAACTCTTCGAAGGTGGCGCCGGGGCCGGCCAAGGCCGGGTCGGTCTCGGCCACCACATCGAGGCGCCGCTTGATGTCGGTCTTGCTCAAAGCGGTGCATTGGCCAGGGCCTTGGGCTGCGAGCGTTTTGATCTTGCTGTCGCCGGGCGCGGCAACCTGGTTGGATGTTTGCGCCGGGCCGCTGACGATGTGCAGCGGCCAGTGGGTGTGAAAGCCGCCATAGTTGCCCACGGTGACTTGGTCGAGCACCCACTCGCTGGTCAGCTGCTTGTCATCGGGTTGAATCGCATCGTCGATGCGCTCGTGTTTCTCCAGCACGGTCGAGAAGAAGCGCGCCACGCGAAAGGTCTTGCGCGTGGCCCAATCACCGAGCGATGACAGGATCACCAGCTTCGGCAAGGGGTCGTTCGAGAAGTCGGCCTGCGGCGGCGTGCTGCGCGTCGTGTAGTCGTTGATGGCGTTTTGAAACGGCGCGTAGCGCATGGCCTCGATGGCCGGGTTGATGAGCATCACCAAATCACCATAGCCACGAAAGCGCGGTTCGGGCTTGGTTGACGTGGAGTACACGCCATCGAGAAAGCGCTCCAGGTACACATGGGCCAGCGCATTGAACGTGACCGATGCGCCAAAGCTGTGGCCGATCAGCACCAGCTTGTTGGGCGATGGCGGCAACACCGCATTCGCGCCCGCCACCACATCGGCCTGCGAGGGCGCGCCGGCCGGCAAGCTCGGCGAGCGCTTCACCGCCCGCTCCAGCCGCAGCAAGAACTCCAGCAGCCCGCCGCGGCCCACTTCATCGCTCGTGTTCTTGCGGTCCCAGAAGGTCAGGTAGCGCAAGCCCGGTGCCGAGATCGACTCGCCGCGCCAGCTGATGTAGATGCCGCGCACGTCGGCGTCGTCATGCCATGCGCGCAAGGCCGCCAAAGCACTGTGAAAGGCCTGCACGTTGCCATCATCCGCCGAGCCGTTGTGGTGCCAGCCATGCACGAACACCAGCACATAGGCCGGCTTGCCCGATGGGCTCGGCTCACCGGCGTAGGCGAGCGCATCTTCCATCGCCTGGCGGCTTGCGAGCATGCCTTGCTCATCGATCTCGATGTAGTTGACGCCGTGGCTGGGCGAGCGCACGGCCCACGCGTGGGCACAGGCCGAGCGGTCCGATTCCCAGATGACGCGGCCTTCTGTGTCTTGCGTTGGTTCTTCGAGCGTGCAGGGCGCTTTGTTCGGGCCGATTTCAGTGCGGTAGGGCGGCAGTGCCGCGCAGCCAGCGAGAAGCAGTGCAGACAGGCCGGCAAACAGGCTGGCGAGAAGCCATCGAAAAGCCGGGTGTTGAAGGAGGATGTTCATCGGCAAACCTCGTCGCTGCGGCACGTGGGCTGCTGAGTTTGCGCCCGAGTGACGGCGGCGCCATCGTGACTTTTGACTGCGGTGGTTTCATCGCCTGTGCAGCCATGCAAACAACGGGATGAGCACCGCCGCGCTCATCAGCCACCGGTTCATGCGCGGGCCTCGAGCTTCAAGCGCAAGCCACCCACCGGCCGCAAGGTGACGGCCAGGCGCGGTGTGGGCGGCGCATCACTCACCGGCGAGAGCCGAAAGCGTTGCAGCAGCAGGCAGGCGATCAACGTCATCTCCAGCTGCGCGAAGTGTTGGCCGAGGCACACGCGCGGCCCGAGGCCGAAGGGAATGTAGGCGCCGCGCGGAATGGGATCGGGCTCCCAGTCAGCGGTTGCGGCCATGAAGCGCTCCGGCCGAAATTCATTCGGCTCGCGCGGCCACCAGCGCGGGTCGCGGTGCAGCAGCCATGGCGTGACGCGGATGAGCGTGCGCGCTGGCAAGCGAACGCCGCCGAGCTCGATCTCGCGGGTCAAGCGCCGTGTCATCACCGCGGCCACGGGCGGGAAGAGGCGCATGGCTTCTTTCAGCGTGGCGGTGAGCCAGGGCAGTGCCTGCATCGCGTCTGCACCCGGCGGCTGGCCGGCCAGCGATGCATCGATCTCGGCTGCGGCGCGCGCTTGCGCCTCGGGGTGGCTGGCCATCAACCAGCTCCACCACAGCAGCGCGGTGGCGCTCGTCTCGTGGCCGGCTTGAAAGCTCAGGATGCATTGGTCGAAGACTTCTTGGGCCGAGAGTGCGGTGCCGGTCTCTTCATCGCGCAGGCTGATGAGCATGTTGAGCAGATCGGTTTTGCTCCCATCCGAATGGCGCTGGCGCGCATCGATCTGCGTTTGAATGAGCCCGTGGATCAATCGGCGAGCCTGTCGCTTGGCGGCCTTGCCGGGCAGTGGCAGCCAGTTCGGCAGCGTCATCGGCCAGAACATTTCGCGCAACGCAGTTTCGCTGAGCACTTGCACGGCATGGGCGGCGGCTTGGGTGTCGCCACTGATCGGTGCGCTGAAGAGCGTGCGGGAAATGACATCCATGGTCAGGTGGCTGAAGAGGCCGTCGATCGCCAGTTCACCGGATCGCAAAGGCGCCAAGCCCTGCGTGGTCGCCTCGATCATCTGCGCCACGTAACCCGCCACGCGCTTCGGCGTGAAGGCTTGCATCAGCATGCGCCGCTGGCGTTGCCACACCGCGCCTTCGGTGACGAGCACCGATTGGCCCAAGCCGTCAGCGAAGACCTCGGGCCCGCGCTCCCAGCGGATCAGCGCATCGGCATGGTCGACCATCACACAGCGCAGCAGCTCGGGGTCGAACACATCGACCGCGCGCTCTCTGAGGATCTGCTGGCGCACCAGATCGCCGAAGCGTTGCTGTGCGGCAATGGTGCCGAGGTAGTCGCGCCGCATCGCAGCGAGCGCGGGCAAGCCCCACCAGCGTGTGGTGGGGCCGGGGAGGTCGTTCCAGGTCATCGTCATGGGCGAGATGGTGCAACGTGGCAGGCCGCATCGTCTTGAACGAATGCGACACTCTTTGCCAATGAACGACGCAGGCACCCGACTTTGGCTCCCGCCGCTGGGCTTGGCGGGCTGCGTGCGAGCCGCCATGTTGCGCGACACCCGCGGCCGCACACTGAACGCCGAGCAACGCGGCAACTACTTTCCGGCTGCGCCACTGGTCAAGCTTTACTGGTTTTTCACGGGCGATTCGGAATGGGTGCCTCGCCCTGGCTTTTCTGCTCCGCCGCCTGGCTACCGCGCCGAGCCGGTGATGGTCTCGGGGCCATTCACGCTGCCCACTCACACGCGCAACCACGGGCCGGCACACGCGCTCATGTTGCTGTTTGCGCCAGACGCATTCCAGGCGCTCACCGGCATCGACGCAGCGGCGCTGGTGAACCAAGCCGTGCCCGCCGAGCGCCTGCTGCCGAGCGACTGGTTCTCGTGGGCGATGGCCCTGCGCGATGACATCGATGACGACGAACGAATCGCCCGCATCGAAGCCTTTTTGCTGCCTCGCTGGCAGGCGCTTGCGCCGCAGCGCCCGCCGGTGCAGCGCTACGCCGAATGGGCGCAGGCGCTCGGCGTGCGCGCCGCGACGAGCGCCTCCGGTCGCAGCTTGCGCCAGATCGAGCGGAGAGTGAAAGCGTGGGCGGGCTTGCCGATGCGCGAGTTGCGTGCGGTGTCGCGTGCCGAGCGCGCATTCTTCGCCGTGGCGGCAAGCGATGACAGCGCCACGGTCAACTGGGCCGAGATTGCCGCCGAGACCGACTATGCCGATCAATCCCACCTGTGCCGCGAGACCCGCCGGCTCTCCGGCTTCAGCCCCGAGGAATTGCGGCGACGCATGCAGACAGAAGCAGCGTTTTGGTCGTATCGCTTGTGGCGATGAGGTGCATTGCTCCAAATGGAGGCCGAGGCTGCAAGGCAGCGAGAGCCTGAGAGTCGTGACGTGCTGTTGACTCACCTCACACCGGTGGCACCCGCTACACGGCCCCGCTTCACAGCCATGCTCGCAAACCCATGCTTGCGCCGGCTGGGCGAGATGGCGAAGCTACGCCATGCGCAAACCGATCTCGCCGGCGGAGCTCCCGCGCTGGGTGCCAGGGCGGGTGTTGTGTGCGAGCGATGCACTGGGCTGGAAGGAGGTGGCGCTCCGCAGCTACAGCTACAGCGGGCTCGATGTCGAGGTGCCGCCGCTGGATCACTACACGCTGGTGCGCTATCTCGGCGGGCGCACGCACATGTGCCGGCGCTTCGACGGCCGCTGGAGCGAGGCCGACTGCACGCCGGGCGTCGTCTCGCTGCTGTCGCGCACCGAGCCATCGCACTGGCGATGGCGAGACGCGATCGAGGTGACTCACGTCTATCTGTCTGAAGCGATCGTCGCGCGGGTGGCGCAGGACATGGGCCAATCCGAGGGCGCACAGGTCAGGCTGCACGACCGCTTGCGTGTCGACGATCCGGTCCTCACCGGCCTGCTTGACGCGCTCGCCGCCGAAGCCGAGCAACAAGGCCCAGGCGGAGCGATGCTCGCCGAGGCATTGGCGCTGCAGCTGAGTGTTCACCTGCTGCGCCACCACGCGCAGCTCGACTGCAGCGCTCTGCCGCGCGCGAGCGCATTGGCCACAGAGCGCGCGCGCCGTGTGCGCGACTACATCGACGAGCACCTGCACGAGGCGCTGCGCATTGACGAGCTGGCGGGCGTGGCCGGCCTCGGCGTCTGGACGTTCTGCCGCCACTTTCGCAGCACCTTTGGCGTGGCGCCGCATGCCTTCGTGATGCGGCAGCGCGTGCAGCGCGCCCATCAGCTTCTGACCCGCAGCGCCACCGCGATCAAGCAAGTTGCTGCTGCCTGCGGCTTCGCCGATCAGGCGCACTTGACGCGTGTGATGCGCGCCCATCGGGGCGCCACGCCAGCGCAGATCAGGCGGCAGGCCGGCAGCTGATCGGCTCGACCCGGCTTCTGACAAACCCGCGCTTTCAGGCAGCGAGCCCGATTCGTTCAACGCGTTGCCCGGTTTGTTCAAGCCTCGGCCGCGCGCTGCTTCTAGTCTTTGGCCCGGCGTACCCGTGTTCCATTCACCGACCGGAGACCTTATGAGCGAACTGACTTCTCCCACCCTCCCGCGCGAACGGTTTGACGCCGTCATCATCGGCGCCGGCGTGGCCGGCCTCTACCAACTCCACCGCCTGCGTGAACTGGGCTTCCGCGTGGTGGCCATCGAGGCGGGCGCAGGAGTTGGCGGCACCTGGTTCTGGAACCGCTATCCGGGCGCGCGGGTCGATTCGCAGTCGCATGTCTACCAATACTGGTTCTCGCGCGAGCTGAGTGACGGCTGGAACTGGAGCGAGCGATTCCCGGCGCAGCCGGAAACCGAGGCCTACCTCAACTACGTGGCCGACCGCTGCGATCTCCGTCGTGACATTCGCTTCTCCACCCGTGTCACCGAAGCCGCGTGGGACGAAGCCGAGCGGCGCTGGACGATCCGCACCGACCGCGGCGAGACGCTGGATGCGCAGTTCTTCATCACCTGCGCGGGCATGTTGTCAGCGCCGCTAGAGAAGCGTTTCCAGGGGCAGGAGCGGTTCAAGGGGCAGCTCTTTCATACCGCGCGCTGGCCGCAGGCGGAGATCGATGTGGCCGGCAAGCGTGTGGGTGTCGTCGGCACCGGCGCCACCGGCATTCAAGTGATTCAAACCTTGGCGGCGCAGGCTGGCCACTTGACCGTGTTCCAGCGCACCGCGCAGTACGCGATCCCCATGCGCAACCCCAAGCTCAGCGACGCCGACCGCGCGAAAACCAAGGCCGACTTCGAGGCCATGAGGCAGCGCGTGCACAGCACCTTTGCCGGCTTCGACTACGACTTCGAACACACCTGGGCTGGCACGCCAGCCGGGCAACGCCAAGAGGTTCTTGAGCAGCTCTGGGCCGATGGCTCGCTGAGTTTTTGGGTGGCATCGTTCGTCGAATTGTTTTTCGATCCGGCCATCAACGAAGAGATCTCGAAGTTCGTGCGCGCCAAGATCCGCGCCCGCATCCATGACCCCGCGCTGGCCGATAAGTTGATCCCGACGAGCTACGGCTTCGGCACCCACCGCGTGCCGCTTGAGACGAACTATTTCGAGGCCTACAACCGCCCGAATGTTGAGCTGGTGGACGTGGCCGCCGCGCCGATCGAGAGCGTGAACGAAACCGGTTTGCTCACCGCTGACGGTAGGCAGCACAACCTCGATGTGCTGATCCTGGCCACCGGCTTCGACGCTGGCACCGGGGCGTTGACCCGCATCGACATTCGCGGGCGCGGCGGCCGGCTGCTGCGCGACGAATGGAGCCGCGACATCCGGACCACGATGGGGCTGCAGGTGCACGGCTACCCCAACATGTTCACCACCGCGGCACCGCTGGCGCCCTCGGCCGCGCTGTGCAACATGACGACTTGCCTGCAGCAGCAGGTCGACTGGATCAGCGACTGCATCGCCCACATGCGCAGCACCGGCAAACGCGTGATGGAGCCAACGGCCGCAGCGCAAGACGCGTGGGTCGCGCATCACGATGAAGTGGCCAACGCCACGCTCGTGACGAAGACCGACTCCTGGTACATGGGCTCCAACGTGGACGGCAAGCCGCGCCGCATGCTGTCGTATGCCGGCGGCGTGGGCACCTACCGCAAGCTCTGTGACGACGTGGCCGCCAAGGGCTACGAAGGCTTCGCGCTGGCCTGAGAGCCTGAGAGCCTGAGAGCCTGAGAGTTTTTCGCTCATGCCCGCTCATCACCCCAAAACGCGCCCGCTCGTCGTTGCAAATGCGCGCCATAGCCCGAGCTATGGCTGTGCTTTGCGCCTAGAGCGGACACGTTTTGAGGCGCTGCTCGGTCACGCCCGAAAAACTCTCAGGCTCTGAGCGGCGCGCGTCAAACCCACCGGAGTCTCACGCCATGATCGCCAACACTTACTACGGCCCCGAAGGCCACGGCCCCTACGAGCTGATCGACATCGGCCGGCTCGACCTTGAAGAAGGCGGCTCGCTGCCGAGCTGCAAGCTGGCCGTGGCCACGCACGGCCAGCTCAACGCCGCGCGCGACAACGCCGTCCTCGTGCCCACCTGGTACTCGGGCACGAGCAAGCTCATCGAGCAGGTCTACATCGGCAAAGGCCGCGCGCTCGACCCCGAGAAATACTTCATCGTTGTCGTCAATCAGATTGGCAGTGGCTTGTCGACCTCGCCGCATCTCGCGGACGATCCTTCGGCCTTCCCGCGCATTCGCATTGGAGACGACGTGGTGGCCCAGCACCGCTTGCTCACGCAGCGCTTGGGCATCGATCAACTCGCCCTGGTGGTCGGCGGCTCGATGGGCGCGCAGCAAACCTACGAGTGGGCCGTGCGCTACCCGGCGATGGTCAAGCGGGCCGCGGCCATCGCCGGCACTGCGAAAAACACCGCGCACGATTTTCAGTTCACGCAGGCGCTGGTGGAGGCCATCGTCAGCGACCCGGGCTTCAACGGTGGGCGTTACGGCAGCAGCGCAGAAGTCGCCGCCGGGCTCAAGCGCCATGCGCGCCTCTGGACGGTCATGGGCTGGAGCACGAGCTTCTTCCGCGCGGGGCGGCCAGCGGCATTGGGCTTTCCGTCGGTGGCGGAGTTCGTTGACAACTTCATGGCCGGCTACTTCGCGCCGATGGACCCGAACGACCTGCTGTGCATGGCCTGGAAGTGGCAGCACGGCGATGTCAGCCGCCACACCGATGGCGATCTCGCCGCAGCGCTCGGCCGCATCAAAGCGAAGACCTTCGTGATGCCCATCAGCCACGACATGTTCTTCACCGTCGAAGACTGCCGGGATGAAGCCGAGATGATTCCCGGTGCCGAGCTGCGGCCACTTGCGAGCATCGATGGCCACTTGGCGTTGTTCGGCGTCGACCCGCACTTTCTTGCCCAAGTGGACACGCACTTGGCGGCGCTGTTGGCCGCCACGCCGTAGCGGCGAGCGCCATCGCGCTTGGGTTTGCGGGTGGATGGTGGTGAGCGCTGGCCCGCTGTCACTTTGCCGTCAGGATCTCCGCCAGCCAGTCGCGCTGGCCATCGATGCGCGCGAGTGACGGGTAGCGCAGGCCGGTGCGAACGTCGAGCGTCACGACGCGGTAATCGTCGTCGCGCTTGACGAGCAAGCTCACCGGATGCTGGCCATCTTTGTTGGCAGTGATCGCGGCTTCGATCCGGTCGACACTGTAGGCCTGCATCGCCACGGCCACGATCTGCTCGCCTTCGCTCATGCCGGCCTGGAATGCCGGCCCACCCCAGCTGACGTAGCCGATCTTGCCGTCCTTCGCGATGCCGAGGCCGAGCGACAGGCCGAGCCTGAGCATGGGCTTGTCGGGGTCGAGCGCGGCCAGGTCCATCTCGCTTCGCTTGTCGGATTCGACCAGGCGCCAGCCGGCGCGCGTGAGGCCGTCGAGCGGCGCGGGGGTGTCGGTGCGGTCGAGCCGCTCGCGGAAGAAGGCCTTCCAGTCGTGCGGGTGCACGGCGTTCATCGCCGCGACCACGTCATCGAACACATAGAGCTTCGGCCCGCGTTCGCCATTGGCTGCGCCAATGAAGCTGCGCGCGAAGTCGTCGAGCGAGCGACGGCCGCGTGTGGCTTCGCGGATCAGCGTGTCGGCGTCGAGCCAGATCATCAGCGCCGATTCGTCGTAGTAATCCCAGCCGCGTTGCCAGTCGTACCAAGGCCGGTGGCCGGCGCCGCCCAGGGCGGGGTCGTTGGTCGTGTCTTGCAAGCTGCGCCAGTTGCGGCCAGGCAAGTCGCGCAGAAACGCGGCCACGCGGCCGAAGTGGTGGCGCACCAGTTCGGGTGAGACCAAGCCGCTGCGCGCTGCGAGCACCAGGCCGTAGTACTGCGTCATGCCCTCATAGACCCAGAGCAGGCTGTCTTGCGAGGGCGTGTTGAAGTCGGGCGCCCACAGGTCGGCCGGGCGGCGCAACTTGCCGTTCCAGGCGTGCACGAACTCGTGGGCCACGTCGTCACGGCGGCGGGCGGCGCTCGGCCAGTCTTTGAAGTAATCGGTGTCGTAGACGTTCTCGCTGGACTCGTGGTGCTCGAGTGCGGTGTCGCCAAGGCCTTCGCCGATGGCGATCAGCAAGTCGTAGTGGCGCCAAGGCCGCGCGCCGAACAAGGCGGTGCCTTGGCGCACCAGGGCACGGTGGGCGTCGAGCTGCGCGTCGCTCGGCTGCAGTCGATCGGGTCGATCGGCAAACAGGTGCAGCGTCGCCGGCCATGGCGTGCCCGCCGGATCGAGCTCGACGCGGCGGTAGTGCCGCCCGGCGTAGAGCGGCGAATCGACCAGCGTCTCCAGGCTGACCGCCTCGAAGGCCAGCCAACCATCGCTGGGTGGCTGTGTACTGGTGGCCCGAAGCGCCGAGCCTTGCTGCCAATCGGCCGGCAGCTTGACGCTCGGCAGCACGCTGATCTCGGCCACGGGCCGGCCCTCGGGGTAGAGCATCACGGCGTGCCATTGCAGGCCGATCACTTGCTGAGCGCGCGGGGCGCGGTAGGGCTGCGTGGCCGGCGGGGCAATCGATTGGTAGGCCAGATCGACCGCGCTGGCGCCGGCCGGCACGGTGACAACGAAGGTGAACGGATCGCCCGGATCGCGCTGCCAAGCCAAGCGCTGATCGGCCGCGCGAATCTGCAGCCCTGCGATTTGCGAGACATCGCCATACGGCCCGTGGAAGCCCGGCAGCCAGCGGGGAAAACGCAGGCGCAGTGGCCCGGGCGCGGCGGGAATGTGCTCGGTCACCTGCAAGATTTTTTGGGCGACGTTGGTGGCGTCCACCCGCACCGTCATGGCCTCGGGCATGCCTGGCGAATCAGCCGCCGTGGCCGCGGCGGTGGTCAGGCAGAGCAGGCAAGACGCCAGCGCAAAGCGGCGCGCAGTCTCGGCAAATGAAGCGGGCATGTGTTCTCCGGTGAATGTGTAGAGCGCGCGCCCGGTTGGTCGGTGCGGTGTGCACCGATATACCTCTGCGCGCGGCGGTTCAGTGCGGCGAATGCGCCGCGCCGTCATCAAGCTTGACGATCACAAGCAACCCGTCATCCGCAGCTTCTCCAGCCGCAAAGCCACGTGTTGCTGCAACTCGCTGGCGCGTTGCCGCCAGGCCTCAAGCTGCGGCGAGTCGGGCTCGTCGGCAATGCATTGCCGCAGCGCTGCGATTTGCTTCATCAGTTCGATCTCCGGCGGCACGTAGCCGGCGTCTTTCAGCGCCTTGAAGGCCATGCGCAGCTCGGGCGGGGTTTGCTCGTAGCCGTCGTCGAGGTTCATCGGCTTGCCCCAGTTTTGCGCGGTTTGCAGTTCGCCGCTGCGCAGGCTCTCGTGCAGGCTCTGCGCGATCTGTTCGTCAAGGGTGGGCATGTGAACGGTCTCCTGTGGGGTCTAAGGGTGCGGGCAGGCGCGAGAGCCAATGCGCGGTCAGCGGCGTGATGGGCTTGGCGAGCCGGCGTTCGTTGAGCAGCGCCCGCGCCACAGCGGGCTCGCTGCTGCGCACCGAGGCGGCGATCAGCGTCTGGTCGATGAGGTCGCGCTGTGCGTGGCTGCCGCCCACGCGGTGGGTTTGCGCGCGCACGGGGCTCAGGTGGTGCACGGCGCGATCGAAGTCGCCGCGGGCGAATGCGAGCAGGCCGCGCATCAGCGGCAAGGCAACCTCACTGGCCAGCGCGCGCGGCCCTTCGACTGCGTTGTCGGCGTGCCGCGCGGCTTGGTGCAGCCACGCGTCGGCGCGCGCCACATCGCCGCTGCCGAGCAGCGCCAGCAAGGCATGCAGGTCGTTGAAAGGGAAGCGGCCCGCCACGCCATCCGGCATCGGCCAGCCGGCCACGAGCTGCTGCCAACGTTCGCCCACCGGGCCGCCCAGCAGCTGCACGCGCCACAGCAGGGCGGCTGCATCGATGCGCTGCAAGGTGATTTGCGCCGGGTCGGCCGCCAGGTGCTCATCAAAGATGTGCAGCGCTGCGGCATGGTCGAGCCGTTCGAGTGCAAAGAGCGCGTGGTGCCAGCCGAGGTGGCCGGCAAAGCCGTTGCCTAACGCCCAATCGGCGCGCCATCGTTGCATCCATGCCGAGCCGTCTTGATGGCGCCCTTCCATCTCCATCACATGCGCGACGGCGTGCATCGCCCATGGCACGTTGGCCATCGCCAACGCTTCTCGGCCGGTGGCCTCGGCCTCGGCATAGAGCTGGTTCTCTTCGAGCCCGAAGGCGTAGAGGCCGAGCACGTAGGGGTGCAGCGCATCGGCCGCGTCCCATTCAGGCAGCACGCGTGCCACGCGCTGGCGCAGGTTGACGGCATCGCCTCGGTAGAAGTCAAACAAGTGCGCCCAGTGCAGCGCGAGCACGTCGCGAGGGTGCTGCAGCAGCAGCGCCTCCCACGCGTTGCAGGCACCGAGCCAGTCGCCTGCGATCAGCAATTGCAAGGCGTGCAGGTGGCGGCGCTCGCGGTCGATCAACGTGGATTGGCGCGCTTGCACGCCGTCGAGCAAGGCGCGCGCATCTGGCAGCACGGAAGGCTCGGTCAAGCTCAGCAGGAAGCCGGCCTTCATCAGCACCGGCTCGGCCCAGGCGGGGTCGGCGGCCAAGGCGGCATCGAGGTCAGCCTCCGGCGTGCCGTAGAACGACATCATTCGCCACATGGCTTGCTCGGCCGCATCGAGCGCGGTGGCCGATGCGGTGCTGACGGGGTTGCCGCGGCGGTCTTGCATGGCTTGCGGTGAAGCTGGGAGTATGCCGAAAGCGTGCCGCTCAGTTTGGAGGTTGGGCAGGCCAGGGGCGCTGCGCCGGGCGCATTTCTTCCCAGGCGCGGGCGAGTTGCAGCACGCCGAGGTCGTCATGCCGGCGGCCGATGATTTGCAGGCCGATCGGCAGGCCCGATTCGGTGTAGCCGCAGTTCACGCTCGCAGCGGGCTGCTCGCTCATGTTGGCCGGCACGGTGAAGGCGATGTGCTCGAAGGGGCGCGCGGGGTCGTTCGCCGGGCCGGGCAGCTCGGCGCCGCAGGCCGCCATGGGCGCAACCGGCGCGAGCACAAAGTCGAAGGGCTGGGTGGCGCGCACGGTGGCATCGCGCATCGCACCCATGGCGCTGTAGCCCTTGAAGAGCCGCTCGGCGCTCATGCCACGAGCGGCCTCGGCCCAAGTGACGATGTAGGGCAGCACCTTCGCGCGCCGCTCGGCGGGGAGCGCAGCGATGTCGACCCAGCAGCGCGTGCGCCAAAAGTCATCCAGGCCTTGGATCATCTCGCGCGTGGTGAACGGCGCCAGCGGCTCGATGTGCGCGCCCGCGGCCTCGAATGCGCGTGCAGCCGCTTCGATCGCGGCGCGCACTTCGGGCTCCAGAGCCAGGCCCCAGCCGCCATCGAGCCAGAGGCCGATCTTCAAACCCTTGGGGTCGCGGCCGAGGTGCTGCCATGAGATGGCTTGCGGCGGCAGGCTCATCGCGTCGCGCCAATCGGGGTGGGCGAGCACATTCATCATCAACGCAGCGTCAGCCACGGTGCGGGTCATTGGGCCGGCGCAGCGGCCGGCGTAGGGCGGGTCGATCGGGATGCGGCCGAGGCTGGGCTTGAGCGCAAAGATGCCGCACCAAGACGCGGGCAAGCGCACCGAGCCGCCGATGTCGGTGCCGATGTGCAGCGGGCCATAGCCGGCCGCCACGCCCGCGCCGGCACCCGAGCTGCTACCGCCCGGGTTGGCGGCGAGGTTCCAGGGGTTGCGCGTGGTGCCGTGAAAGCTCGAGACGCCCGAGGTCAGCATGCCGTAGTCGGGCATCGTCGTTTTGCCGAGGATCACGGCGCCGGCCTCGCGCAGGCGGGCCGCGGGTGGCGCGTCTTCAGCGGCCGGTGTGAGCAGGGTTGAGCCGGTGCCGAGCGGCATGGGCGTGCCGCGGGTGGCGATGTTCTCTTTGATCATGGTCGGCACGCCGTCCAGCGGGCCGATGGGCTCATCGCGCTGCCAGCGGGCTTCCGAGGCGCGGGCCACGGCAAGCGCCGCGTCAGCATCGAGCCGGTAGGTCGCATTGAGATGCGGTTCCCACGCGGCGATGTGGGCGAGCACCGCTTCGGTCGCCTCCACCGGCGAGAGGGTGCGGGCGCGATAGGCCGCGAGCAGCTCGGTGGCGCTGAGGTCAGTGGTCGGGGCGGAGGTGCGCATGGGAATCCTCGGTTCGGGTCACTGCCTTGCGCGTCATCGCTTGGGCGGCGTGGTCAGCGTGGTCAACGTGGTCAACGTGGTCAGCGTGTCTTTGCCGGCGTGTCAGGGTCGGCGCGTCATTGCCAACTGAGTGCGCTTAGGTCGTTGGCGAAGATGGGCGAGCTGCTCCACAGGCCTTTGAGCTTCTTGTTGCCCACGGCGAACTGCGGCAGTTGGTAGAGCCAGGCGTTGACCGAGTCGGCGGCCAGCAGGCGCTGCAGGTCGCCGAGCAGCTTGAGCCGCGTCTTGGCGTCAGCGCTGCCGTTGTATTGCGCAAAGAGATCGCGAAAGGCTTTGGAGTCGTAGCCCCAGTAGTAGCTCGGGTCGGCATAGCGGTCGAAATCAAGCGGCTCCACATGGCTGATCAGCGTGAGATCAAAGTTGCCCTTGAATGGCCCGGAGAGCCACTGCGCCCACTCGACGTTCTCGATCTTCGCGATGATGCCGACCTTGGCCAGCTGCGCCGCGACGATCTCGCCGCCCTTGCGCGCATAGGGCGGTGGTGGCAGCGTGAGCGTCACGTTGAGCGGCGTGGCCACGCCGGCCTCTTTCAGCAAGGCTTTGGCCTTCTCCGGGTTGTAGGGGTTCACGCTCGTGAGGTCCACATAGCCCGCATCGCTCGGCACCATGTGGCTGCCGATGGGCTGGCCGAAGCCTTCGGAAGAGCCGTCGATCACGGCTTTGCGGTCGATCGCCGCGGCAATGGCGCGGCGCACGCGCACATCATCGAAGGGCTTCTTCTTGTTGTTGATGCTCACGATGGTTTTGCCCTCGGTGCCGCCGGGCACCACGGCAAAGCGCGGGTCACTCTGGAACTGCTTCAAGCTCTCCAGTGCGTTGAAGCGCGGTATGCCGTCAATGTCACCTGCCAGCAATGCCGCCACTTGCGCGGCCGGCTCGTTGATGAAGCGGAAGGTCACCTTTTTCATCTTCACCGCAGCAGCATGGCGGTAAGCATCGTTCTTCACCAGCGTGATCGATGAGCCCTTGGCCCACGCACCGAACTTGAACGGCCCGGTGCCGACCGGTGCGGTCGCGGTGGTGGGCGCGCTCTTCGGATCGAGGATCACCGCGGTGTTCTCGCCCATGCGGAAGAGGAAGTTGCCGTCGGCTTGGTTGAGCACCACGATCACGGTGAATGGGTCGGGCGTGTCGATGCGGCTGATGTTGTCGAACACCGCTTTTTTCGCTTTGTTGGTCGAGCCCGCGGCCTTGGCGCGCTCGAAGCTGAACTTCACGTCAGCCGCGTCAAACGCTTCGCCATCGTGAAAGCTCACGCCGCGTTTGAGCTTGAAGGTGTAGACCTTGCCGTCCGGGTCGACTTGCCAGCTCTCGGCGAGCAGCGGTGAGATGCTGCCGTCCATGTTGATCTTGGTGAGGCCTTCGAGCACGTTGTAGTGGACCACCTCGCCGATGGCTGCGGCGGCCGCCATCGTCGGGTCGAGGCCGGGCGCGGGCTCGAGCACCATGCCGAGCACGGCGCTGTCTTTGCGTGCTTGCGCAGAAGCCGCATGGGGCAGCGCTGCCAGGCCCGCCATCACGAGCGCGGCCAGCGTCGAATTCAAGATCATGCGGGCCGGTAATGTCATCGTCATCTCACTGCTCCTGAATCGAGGCGGGCGTGCAAAAAGGTGTCGCACAACTCTACTGGAGACGCGCCGCACCGACCTCGGGCACCGCTGCCACCAAGGCCTGCGTGCAGGGATGCGCCGCATGGCAAAACAGCTGCTCGGGCGGGCCTTGCTCCACGATGCGGCCGGCCTGCATCACGGCCACGTCGCTGCACACTTGATCGATCACCGCGAGGTCATGGCTGATGAGCAGGTAGGTGACGCCAAAGTCGCGCTGCAAATCGGTGAGCAGGTTGAGCACTTGGGCTTGCACCGAGACATCGAGCGCGCTTACCGGCTCGTCGGCCACGATGAGCTTGGGCCGAGTGATGAGTGCTCGCGCAATCGCAATGCGCTGACGCTGCCCCCCGGAGAATTCGTGCGGGTACTTCGTGGCATCGCTCGCGCGCAGGCCCACGGCATCGAGCACTTCGGCGACCTGCCGTTGCGCTTCGGCACGAGCGGCACCCCGCAACGGCTCGGCGACGATGCGGCCCACGCGCTGGCGCGGGTCGAGCGAGCCATAGGGGTCCTGGAAGATCATCTGCACATCGCGGCGCGCGGCGCGGAGTTCGGTGTTTGGCATCGCATGCAGGTCGCGGCCGAGCAGCTTCACGCGGCCCGAGGTCGGCTTCTCGAGTGCCATCACGAGCCGCGCGAGCGTCGATTTGCCCGAGCCCGATTCACCGACGATGCCCAGGCTCCGACCCGCCTCCACCGTGAAGCTCACTCCACGCAGCGCCTCGACCACCGGCGCCGCCTTGAACAGCGATTCGCGCGGCAGCCGGTAGTGCTGCACGAGCTGCTCGACCACGAGCAAGGGCGCTGCGTGGGTCATGTGTTGACGGCATCCAAACGAATGCAGCGCGCACTGTGTGCCGGGCCCACCGCGTGCATCGCCGGAAAGCGCTCGCGGCATGCGTCGATCGCCCAGGCGCAGCGGTCTGCAAACGCGCAGCCGGCGGGCAGATCGGCAAGCTCGGGCACACGGCCGGCAATGGTGGCGAGCCGCGGCTTGCGGCCATCGACACGCGGTGTGGCCAGGCGAGGCCGGGCTTGGAAGAGGCCGCGGGTGTAGGGGTGCGCAAGGCGCCCAAACACATCGGCCGTCGGCCCCGATTCGACGACGCTGCCCGCATACATCACAAGCACACGGGACGCCATGCGCGCCATCACGCCGAGGTCGTGGCTGATCATCAGCAGCGCCATGCCGCGTTCGGCCACGAGCTCGGCGATGAGGTCGAGGATCTCGCGTTGGATGGTGGTGTCGAGCGCGGTGGTGGGCTCGTCGGCAATCAGCAGATCGGGGCTGCAGGCGAGTGCCATCGCGATGCCGACGCGCTGCCGCTGGCCGCCCGAGAGTTGGTGTGGGTAGGCTTTGAGCCGTTGCGCGGCCTGAGGCAGGCGCACGCGGTCGAGCAGGCGCAGGGCTTCGGCTTGGGCGGCGCGGCGGGGCATGGCTTGGTGCACGCGCAAAGGCTCAGCGATTTGATCGCCGACGGTGTGCAGCGGGTTGAGCGCAGTCATCGGCTCCTGGAACACCATGGCGATGCGGTTGCCGCGCAGGGGGCTCATGGTGGAGTCGGGCGCGTTGATGAGCTCTTGGCCGTTGAATTGGATGCTGCCGGATGCGGTGGCGTTGGCGGGGAGCAGGCCCATGAGGGCGAGGGCGGTCATGGATTTGCCGCAGCCGCTTTCGCCGATGAGGCCGAGGGTGGCGGCTTTGGCGAGTGTGAGGTTGAGGTTGCGGAGGGGGGTGACTTGGGCGTTTGGGGTTTGCAGGGTGATGGAGAGGTTGACTACCTCTAGGAGGGTGGGGGCTTGTGGGTGGGTCACGGGGGCATTTTGTGTGGCGGGGGTTTGTTCGGCCCTTTGGGCCGATGCGGCCTGCGGCCGGTGCCGGGATTGCGCCCGGCGGCGCAGTGACTTTCTTTTGCTTGCCCAAAAGAAAGGCACCAAAGAAAACGGCACCCCAGCGGAGCCGGTTCGCCTAGGGCGAACTTCTCTGCGCTGCTCGGGCAAGGCGGGAAGTTTGCAAACTCGCCTTCGGCTCAAACATGCAAACTTCTTTTCCCGCCTTCCCCTGCGCTGCTCGACGGCTCCCATGGGGCCCGCTCAAGAGCCGTTCGCTGCGCTCACATCCCGCCAATTCTCAAACGAATGCATTTGGATGTGAGCGCAGCGAACGAGGTGTTCGGGCCCCATGGGAGCCGTCGAGCAGCGCAGGGCGGGCCGGAAAAAGAAGCCCACATGTTTGAGGCCTGCAAGGCCGAGTTTGTGGGCTTCCCGGCCCGACCGAGCAGCGCAGAGAAGT
>JAYWGR010000089.1:0-65542 GCA_043778145.1 Rhizobacter sp. | reverse complement strand
CCTCCAAGGTGAGTCTCATGCATGCAAGAAACTTGCCAAAAAACCAATCAATTCAACGCGTTGCGAGAGAATTTCACATCGTGCTCACGGATTCAGGACATATGTCTGATGCGGGTGCCGCTGCTGATCTGGCGCCGCGCCATGAAAAAAGCCACCGCGGCGGGTGGCTCTTTGTGACGGCGGTAGATTCGGCCGCCGTCTTCTTGCGACGGGAATTACATTCCCGCAGCAATTTCTTCAAACAATGGCGAAATCGTCGATCTTCTTGCCGGAAGCCAGTGCGGCCTTCAACCACTTCGGCTGCAGACCACGGCCGCTCCAGGTATCGCCAGTTGCGCTGTTGCGGTACTTGGCTGCAACTTTGCCACCCTTGGCAGCGGTGGTACCTCTGACGGATTTGATGCCACGGCTCACGTCGGCTGCGCTCAAACCATACTCGGCCATGAGGGCGCGGATTTTGTCGATCGCTTCGGTGCGATCATGTTTCTGCGCTTGCTCGATTTCCCTTTCGAGAGCTTCGCGTTGTGCGATCAGTTCTTTCAAGTTTGCCATGGTTTTCCCTTACGTCAGTGTGTCAATTGGATCGTCTATTCAGCAGTGCGCTTGTCAAGACGTGCAGTGCATTATAGATACGAATTGAAATTCGGCGCAAGCATCATTATTCGACAATGGCAACCTCACCACACTGAATCGAATCAGGCCGAAGGTGGCACATAACCCGCAGGTTGTTCAGCACCCGAGCCGAAGAAGAAGTTCTCCATCTGGCGCGCCAGATACTGGCGGGCGCGCTGATCGGCCAGATTGAGGCGATTCTCGTTGACGAGCATGGTCTGGTGCTTCATCCACAGGGCCCAAGCCTCTTTGCTGACCGAGTTGTAGATGCGCTTGCCGAGTTCGCCTGGGTAAGGCGAAAAATCCAGGCCTTCGCCTTCCTTCTTGAGATGAATGCATTGAACGGTGCGGGCCATGGTGTTGTGTCTCCGGTGAATGGGTCGCGTCGCCGCGGGAGGGGAAAATGTGAAATTCGGCAAAGGCAGCCGGAAGTGCGCCCGGCTGCCGCTTCGGGCTCTCAGCCTAGCTTCTTGACGAGGACCTGAGACCGCCGGTCCCAGTTGTATTTGCGTTTGCGTGCGTCGGGCAACCAATCCGGGTCGACCTGCACGAAGCCGCGCTTGATGAACCAATGCATGGTCCGCGTGGTGAGCACGAAAATGCTGTCGAACCCCATCGCTTTCGCGCGCTGCTCAACTCGCTTGAGAATCCGCTCGCCGTCGCCTTGGCTTTGCACTTGGGGCGATACCGTCAGCGCCGCCATTTCGGCGGTTTTTGCCTCGGGGTAAGGGTAGAGCGCTGCGCAACCGAAGATCACGCCGTCGTGCTCGATCACGGTGTATTGGCCGATGTCGCGTTCGATCTCAGTGCGGCTGCGTTTGACGAGGGTGCCGTCTTTCTCGAACGGCTCAATCAAATGCAGCACGCCGCCGATGTCGTCGGCCGTGGCCTCACGCAGGCTTTCGAGTTTCTCGTCGATCACCATGGTGCCGATGCCGTCGTGCGTGAAAACCTCCATCAGCAGCGCACCGTCAAGCGCAAACGGCAAGATATGCGAGCGCTCAACACCGCCTCGACACGCCCGCACGCAATATTGCAAGTAGAACGCGGTATCGGTGGGCAAGAGTGGTGGCGGCAGGCTGGCGAGCAGGCGTTCGGCGTCGGCCAGCGTCAACTCGGTATCGATTGGGCTTTCGGCATCGGTTTGGTCTTCGCGAATACCGGGCACTTCGGTGACGAAAAGCAGCTTGTCCGCTTGCAGCGCGATGGCGGTGCTGGTTGCCACGTCTTCCATGGTCAGATTGAAAGCTTCACCCGTGGGCGAGAAGCCAAACGGCGAGAGCAATACCATCGCGCCGATGTCGATCGCCGCGCGCATGGCCGCGGCGTCAACCTTGCGCACGACGCCGCTATGAATGAAATCAACTCCGTCGACGATGCCAACCGGCCGCGCCGTCAAGAAGTTACCCGAGACGACGCGCACGATCGCGTTGGCCATGGGTGTATTGGGCAGGCCTTGCGAAAATGCCGCTTCGATTTCGAAGCGCAATTGCCCGGCGGCTTCTTGGGCTGAATCGAGCGCCACGGCATCGGTGATTCGCAGGCCCTGGTGATAACGCGCCGCGTGGCCCTTGGAGCGCAATTGCTCGTTAACTTGGGGCCGAAAGCCGTGCACGAGCACGAGCTTGATGCCCATCGCCTGCAGGATTGCCAGGTCTTGCGCAAACGAGCTCAGCTTGCCGGCCGCGATCAACTCACCCGCGATCGCCACCACAAAAGTCTTGCCGCGGTACGCATGAATGTGCGGCGCAACGATGCGAAACCACGGCACGAACGTGTGGGGAAAGACCAGGCTCACGGCTGCGTTCACGGGTGATGGCGCTCAGGGGTTGCGGCGCTAGGCAAGCGCGGGCAGGAGAAGTCGGCCGCGATTCTTGCACGCGATGATTCGCCACGCCGTGCCAAGCCGCGCAATCCCATGCGCTCGCTCGCCTCGAGTGGCGTCACCAAGCAAGTGCGTCGGTGCCGGGCGGCACCGACGGCCGAACCCAGGTTGCAGGGGTGTGCGAGAACACAGCCGCGTGCCGCATCGCGCGCAGTTCGCCGTAGCCGGAGTGGCTCGCCTCCAGCAGCGCGGTGAAATCAGGTTTCGGCGCAATGAAGCCAGGCACGACTCTGCCAAGCTCGCGCAGCCACTGCCCGGTTCGCGCGAGCGACACCTGCACCCGCCAGCTGCCGCCTTCGGTGCGCTGGCGCAGCAGCGCGGCTTGCGCGCCCAAGGCCATCAACAGGCCGGAGGCCATGTCGAGGATTTGCATCGGCAGCGGCTTCGGGCCGCGCGCGCATGCCGCATCGGCTTCGTCAAGGTTGAAGCCTGTGGCAGCTTGCACCAAAGAATCGAAGCCGCGCCGAGCGCCCCACGGGCCCACGCCGCCGTAGGCCGACAAACTCACAACCACCAGGCCTGGCCGCCACGCGGTCAAAGCGTCGTCGGAGAACCCGAGCGCCGCCAGCGCGCTCGGCCGATAGCCTTGAATGAAGACGTCGGCATCGCTGAGTACGCGGCGCAGGCCTTCGCGGCCATCGGCATAGCGCAGGTCGGCGAGCGCCGAGCGCTTGCCGCGGCTGGTGTCGATGATCGCGCTGATGTTGGGCAGATGCGGCGCGTTGACCAGCATCACATCAGCCCCGTAAGCCGCCAGCGTGCGGCCCGCAACGGGGCCGGCCAAGATGCGCGTCAAGTCCAGAACTTTGATCCCCGAAAGCGGCGCTTCGCCCATGGGCAGCTCGGGCCAGGGCAGGGGATCAGCGTCGCCAATGCGTTCGATGGCGACAAGCGGCTGCGCGGCGATGGCCGCTTGCTGCGGGTGGCGCTGCCAAGCGTCAGCTGTGCGCAATGCTGCGACCACGAGGCCCGCGTCGGCCGCGGCTTGTTCGAACGTCAATGCCTGCCAATGGGCCAGTGCGGAGGCAATCGTCTCGCGCGTGATCTCGGTGCCTCGCGCCACGCCGAGCAGGCGCAAGATGCCGTCGCGGTGATGCGAAAAATTTGTGTGGATGCGCACCCACTGGTCATCGGCGCAGCGGTAGAGCCCGGCGAGCCGATCCCACGCCTCGGGTTGGTGGCCGTTGACGGTGAAGAACCCGCAGCATTCGAGCGCGGCGTGGCGCATGTCGACCGCAACGCTTTGATTGAGGCCATTGCGCGCCCGCCCAATCTCGGTGGCCGCGAGCGCTGCAGCCGCGGTTGCAATCTGCGCTGCCGTGCCCACCGCGAACGACGACGACAGCACCGGGTCCACTCCCGTGAGCTCGACTTGCGCCAACGCCTCCGCTGGCAAGCCGGCCGATTGCCACAGGGCGCGCAGCGCCTGTGCTGCAGGAACCACCGTCGCCTTCAGTGCGCGCCCCCACCCAAGTAGGCGGCTTTCACCGCCGGATCGTCGCGCAGGCTCGAAGCCGGGCCATGCACCGAGATCCGGCCGTTCTCCAGCACATAGCCGTAGTCGGCCACGCCCAATGCGGCTGCGGCGAATTGCTCCACGAGCAACATCGTCACGCCTTCTGATTTGAGCCGCTCGATGATCCGAAACACCTCTTGCACGAGGATGGGCGCCAGGCCCATTGACGGTTCATCGAGCAGCACGACATCGGGGTTGAGCATCGTCGCGCGGGCCATCGCAAGCATTTGCTGCTCGCCACCCGAGAGCGTGCCGGCCAGCTGTTCGCGGCGCTCTTTGAGGCGGGGAAAAAGATCCATCGCGCGGTCGAGGTCGGCCATCACGTCGCCCTTCGGCCGGCTGCCGGTGAGGCGTGGAAACGCGCCGAGGATGAGGTTGTCAGTCACCGTCATCGTGGCAAACACTCGCCGGCCTTCGGGCGAGTGCGCAAGGCCCAGCTTGGCGATGTGATAGGACTCAAGGCCGGCGATCGCCTTGCCGTTGAGCGTGATCTCGCCGGCGGTTGGCACGATCATTCCGGAGACGGCGCGCATCGTCGTCGTCTTGCCGGCGCCGTTGGAGCCGATCAGCGTCACGACCTTGCCTTTGGGCACCTCGATCGAGATGCCGTGCAAGACCTGCACCTTGCCGTAACCCGCGGAGAGATTTTTGATTGTCAGCATCGCATCCGCCTTCAAGCTGCCTGACCACCGAGGTAGGCCTCGATCACCTTCTCATCTGCCTGCACAGCAGCCGGTTTGCCCTCGGCGATCTTCTGCCCGAAGTCGAGTACCGAGACCGTATCGCACATGCTCATCACCACGTCCATGTGGTGCTCGATCAAGATCACCGTCACGCCGTGTTCTCGGATTTTGCGAATGAAGACGATCAGCTCTTTGATGTCGGGTGCGGTCAGGCCGGCGGCGGGCTCATCCAGCAGCAGCAGTTGCGGGTCGAGCGCCAGCGCACGGGCGATCTCCAGCAGGCGTTGCTTGCCGTACGGCAGGTTGCGCGCTTCTTCGAAGGCCAAATCGGCAAGGCCCACGAAGCGCAGCAAACCCATCGCCCGCGTGGCCGCCGCGGCGCTCTCGCGGCGGTAGCGCGGCGTTTGCAGCGCCACATCGCCGAGGTGGCTGGCGAACGTGTGGTGCAAGCCGACCTGCACGTTCTGCAGCGCAGTCATCTCGCCGAACAGCTGTACGTTTTGAAAGGTGCGCGCAATGCCCGACAGCGCAATGTCAGACGACGTGCGGCCGACCAGCGAACGCCCGCTGAAGCTGATGGCGCCAGCGGTGGGCACGTAGATGCCGGTCAGCACATTCATCATCGTGCTCTTGCCCGAGCCGTTCGGGCCGATCAGCCCGTGAATGGTGCCGCGTTGAATGCTGAGCGACACGTTGTTGATCGCCTTCAGCCCGCCGAACTGCATCAGCACGCCGTCGGCTTTCAAGATCTCGGGCGATGCGCCGGTGTCAGCGATGGACAGGGCATCCACCGTCTTTTGCGACGCACCTGCCTGCAAGACTTCAGGCGAGGTGCGCGGCAAGTTGAGCGCGCTGCGAACGAAGCCGACGATGCCGTCTTGCAAGTAGTAGACGACGAACAACATGATCACACCGAAGATCGAGAGCCGCCAGTCGGTCATCGTCTGCAGCCAGAACGACAGCGCTGCCAGCGCCACACTGCCGACCACCGGAATCGCCATTTGCTGCACGCTGGAGCGGCCGCGCTGAACGGCCACCACCGCCGTGATCGCCACCAACACAGCTAGCGTGACAGAGACATAGCGGAACATCACGATGTCATCGAGCAGCTTGGGCAGCAGCACGATGATGGCTGCGCCCACGAGCGAGCCAATGCGGCTCTTGCGGCCGCCCATGATGACAGCGAGCAAGAACAAAACCGTGAGCTCGAAGTTGTACGAGTTCGGCGAGATGTACTGCTCGGAGTACGCATAGAGGCTGCCCGCCAAACCCGCGAAGCCCGCGCTGATAACAAACGCATAAACCTTGTAGCGGTAGACCGACACGCCCATGCAATCAGAAGCCACCGGGCTGCCGCGCAACGCCTCGAACGCACGGCCGAGGTGCGAGCGCAGGATGCGGTGCACAACGATCAATGCCAGCACCATCAGCACCGCGACCAGCCAGTAGTACTCGCGCTCATCGAGCACGTGGCCAAAGATTGTTGGCTTCTTCAGCGTGATGCCCATCGGGCCTTCGGTGAGGAAGGTCATCTCGTTGATGAGGATCTGAATGATCGTGCCGAAGGCGAGCGTCACCATCGCGAGGTAAGGCCCCGAGACACGCAACGCCGGCAACGCGAGCAGCGCGCCGAAGCCAGCCGTCACGAGCACGGCCACGAGCAGCGTGATCCAAAGCGGCGCCGCGAGCTTCATCACCAGCACGCCAGCCGTGTAGGCGCCCACGCCAAACAAGCCCGCGTGCCCGAGCGAAACTTGGCCGGTGTAGCCCACCACGATGTCGAGCCCGAACAGCACGATCGCGTAGATCATGATCGTCTCGAGCAGGTGGATGTAGTAGGGATTCGTGATGCCGACCGGAAAGAGCATCAGCGCTGCGATGCCGACGATGGCGAGCAAAAGGTGACTGCGCTTCATGGTCAGACCTTCTTGATGAGGTTCTTGCCGAACAGGCCTTGCGGGCGCACGGCGAGCACGATCAACAGCAGCACCAATCCCGGCACGTCCTTGTAGCCGGTGCTCAAGTAAAAGCCGGTCGTCGTCTCGGCGATGCCGAGGATGATGCCGCCGACGATGATGCCCATGCCGCTCGTCAAGCCGCCGATGATCGCGACGGCGAAAGCCTTCAGGCCGAGCACCGCGCCCATGGTGGCGCCGGTGAGTGTGAGCGGCGCGATCAACACGCCGGCGAATGCAGCGGTCATCGATGACAGCGCATAAGAGAAGGTGATCACGAGGCCGGTGTTGATGCCCATCAACTTGGCCGCATCGCGGTCATTGAAGGTGGCGACCACGGCTTTGCCGTAGATCGTCTTGCGATTGAAAAACTCGACCGCGAGCATCATCAGCACCGCGCCAACCACGACCAAAATTTCCATCGGCAGCACGTTGGCACCAAGGAACTTCAGCGGCGACTCGGGCAATGGCGAAGGGAACTTCAAGTCATCTCGCCCCCACACGTTTTCGGCCACGTTCTTGAAGATGATGCCGAGCGCAATCGTCGACATGATCCAGCCAAATTCCGACTTGATCTTGATCGCCGGCCGCACGCCAATCCGCTCGACCACGGCGCCCTGAAACGCGCCGAACAAACACACGATCGGGATCATCAGCCAATAGTTGAGCCCCAAGCCCACGAGCGTGAGGCCGACGAGCGCGCCAAGCATCAGCGCATCGCCTTGGCCGAAGTTCAAGGTGTCCGAGGTCGCGAAGGTGAGTTGGTAGCCAAACGCGATGACCGCGTAGATCATCCCCAGCGCAATGCCGCTGAAGACCAGTTGGGTGAGGATTTGCATGGCAGTTCTCGCAGCGCGCCGGTGGGTGGCGGCAGAGTCAGGGCGGAGGATGTGCCCTCAACAGACAGACGCCGCCTCGAGGCAACCCGGGCGGCGTCTTGGCGTCAAGCCTCTAAGTCTTCACGTTGATTACTTCTTCATCTGAACGACGGAGGCCTTCTTCTGGTCTTCCGGATACGCGTAGACGACCTTGCCGCCCTTGACTTCGCCGAACACCGGAATGTTGGCCGTGATGGCCTCATGGTCAGTCTTCGAGAAGGGCTTGGAATAGGTCGTGACCACACCTTCAACTGGCGTTTTCAGGTCTTCGAGCGCTGCCTTGATCTTCGGGCCATCGGTTGCGCCGGCTTGCTTGATGGCCGCGGCCAGCAGGTAGACCGAGTCATAGCCTTGCGCTGCCGAGACTGGCGAATCCATGCGCGCGTTCTTCGGGTTGAAGGTCTTGAGGTAGCTGATGATGAACGACTGGCGCTTGGGGTTCGTCGGCTCCTGGACGAAGGTTTGCGGCATGCGCGCACCTTCGCCGCCGGGGCCGGCGTTGTCGATGTAGTTGGCCATCGAGAGCGTCCAGGAGCCGATCAGCGGCACCTTCCAGCCGAGCTTGGTCATGCCGTTGGCGATCTGCGCGAGCTCGGGGCCAATGCCGTAGGTCAGCACGGCTTCAGCGCCAGCTTCTTTGGCTTTGAGGAGCTGCGCCGTCATGTCCACATCTTTGATGTTGAACTTCTCGACGGCGACTGGCGAGACGCCCTTGGCCTTCAGCGCGGTTTCCAGGTCAGCGCGGCCGAGTTGGCCGTAGTTGGTGGAGTCGGCCAGGATCGCGACCTTCTTGAAGCCGCGGCGGGTGACTGCCTCTTCCACGATCATCGGCGCCTGAATGCTGTCGTGCGCGGCGTTGCGGAAGATGTAGTTCTCGGGTTCCTTCTCGAACTGCTTGGTGATGATCGAGCCGGTTGCCACGTTGTTCAGCACCGGAATCTTCGCTTCCTGGAAGAAGCGCTGCGAGGCCAGCGCCACGCCGGTGTTGATGTAGCCAACGGTTGCGACAACCTTCTCTTTGTTGATCAGCTCTTGAGCGATTTGCACGCCGCGTTCGTTCTTGGCTTCATCGTCGCGCTCGACGAGCACGAGCTGCCGGCCGAGCACGCCGCCGGCTTTGTTGATCTCGTCGGCTGCGAGGCGAACGCCGTCGCGCATGCTGACGCCCATGGATGAAGAGCCGCCCGTGAAGGGGCCTGCCACGCCGATCTTGATCGGGTCGGCTGCCAGAGAGAGGCTGGCTGAGAAGGTCAGGGCAGCGGCTGCGGCAAGGTGAGTCAAGCGGATCATCGGGTGTCTCCTATCAGGGTGAGGACTGGCGTTAAACGGGATGCTTGGGCGCACCTCTCGTTAGCGGATGATTGTGCGCGGCACATCGCGCAACCGCATGCGCAGGACTGCGTGGAATCGCTGCGTAGAAGTGCCTAAGGGAAAGCACGCGCTCTCATGCGGCCGCAGCACGATTCGAGTGCCGCCACAGTGCGCCGCATTGCGCCGCACTCCGATCCGCAATGCCGCACTGCGCCGCACACGGCCGCATTCCGCCGCACTCTGCCGCACGTCGCCGCACAATGCGCCCATGAAGCTCAAGGCCAAAATCCTCTCGCTCGCGGTGGCGCCGCTGCTGCTGGCGATCGTCTGCATCGGCGCCTTGCTGGTGATCGAGACGAGGCGCCTCGAAGACCAGCAAGCGAGCCTCTTGGAGGCCACGCTGCTGAGCACCAAGCGCGATGAGCTGCGCAGCTATGTGGCGTTGGCGCTGACCTCGATCGACAACCTCTACGGCGCCGGCCGCGATGACGATCCGGCCAAGGAGCAAGCCAAATCGATCCTGAGCAGCATGAACTTTGGCGACGATGGCTACTTCTTCGTCTATGACCTCGAAGGCCAGAACCTGGTCCACCCGCGCCAGCCTGAGCTCATCGGCCAGAACCTCTGGAACATGCGTGACCGTGACGGCGTCTTCGTGATCCGCGAGTTGCTCCAGCGCGCCCGCGAAGGCGGCGGCTTCACGCGCTACCTGTGGCCCAAGCCGTCAAGCTCCGGCCGCATCACGCCCAAGCTCGGCTACTCGGTGATGCTGCCGCGCTGGGGCTGGATGCTTGGCACCGGCATCTACCTTGACGATGTTGATGCGGCTGCCGCCTTGATGCGCGGCAACTTGCTGGCGAGCGTGCGGCAAACGCTGATCGGCTTGGCGGCGGTGGCCGTGGTCGCGGCGATCGCGGTCTTTGCCGGCGGCTTGGCGCTCAACATCAGCGAGCAGCGGCAAGCCGATCGCAAGTTGAAGGCGCTCGCGCACCGCGTGGTGACCTCGCAGGAAGAAGAGCGCGCGCGGGTGTCGCGCGAGCTGCATGACCACATCTGCCAGTTGCTGGTGTCGATCAAGTACCAGTTTGAGTTGGTGGGCCATCGGCTTGCGCATCCGGGCGATCAGCCGGTCACGGCGATCGACAAGGAGATCGGCGCCTTGTCGAAAGCCATTGGCGAGGTGCGACGCATCTCGCACGACCTGCGCCCGGCGTTGCTCGATGACCTCGGCCTGCCCGCCGCGCTTGAGCACATCGGCAACGAGCTGGCGCAACGCAGCGGCTTGGCCGTGCAAGTGGCTGCGCGCGTGCATGAAGACCATCTCCCCGAGCTGCAAGCGGTGAGCTTGTTTCGTGTGGCGCAAGAGGCGCTGCGCAATGTGGAGCGGCATGCGCGCGCGAGCCGCGTTGATATTCGGCTTGATGATTCGGAAGACCGGCTCGTGCTGCGCATCAGCGACGACGGCTGCGGCTTCGATGTGCAGCGCGTCGAGCTGAGCAAAGACCGCGGCATTGGCTTGACCAACATGCGCGAGCGCGTTGAGCGCAACGGCGGCGGCTTTCAGCTCGTGTCGCAGCAAGGGCGCACGGTGTTGATGGCGAGCTTTCCCTTGTCGCCCGCGGCATGACGGCGCTCGTTCGGCTGGTCATCGTTGACGACCACGCGCTGGTGCGCGATGGCCTGCGCGCGCGGCTCTCGGTGGTGGCCGGCTTGGCGGTCGTCGGCGAAGCGGCCAGTGGCGCCGAAGCGCTTGCGCTGGCCGACGCCGATGCGCCCGATCTGATGCTGGTCGACGTCGGCATGCGCGGCATGAACGGCATTGAGCTGGCGACCGAGTTGCGCCGCCGGCACCCGAGCATCAAGGTGCTGATGCTGAGCATGTATGACAACCGCGAATACGTGTTGAGCGCCATCCGGGCGGGCGCGCGCGGCTATGTGTTGAAGGAGTCGCCCACGGAAGACATCCTCGCCGCCATCAGTGCCGTGTGCGCTGGTGGCAACTACTTCAGCGCGCAGGTGGCGATCGTGGTGGCGCAGGCTCACGCACAGCGCGGGGCACCGCAACTCACGGCACGCGAGCACGAAATCTTGCTGCTGCTCGCGCATGGCCGCAGCAACAAGGTCGTGGCCAACTTGCTGGACATCAGCGTGCGCACCGTCGAGACGCACCGGCTCAGCCTGCGCAGAAAGCTCGGCGTCGATTCAGCCAGCGACCTGCTGAAGATCGCAGTGACCAACGGCTGGACGACGCTCTGACGGCATCCTGCGGCCAGGGTTGACGCTGCCCCGCAGCGGGCGCAGCATCACACGCTCTGCCACTTCAGGAGATGCGCGATGGACCCGTTCCAAACCCCCGGTGCTGTCAGCTGGACTGAGCTGATGACCACCAACCCTTCTGCTGCCACCGAGTTCTACGGCCAGCTCTTCGGCTGGAAGTTCGAGGCCATGAACATGGGCATGCCGTACCACGTCGTCAAGGTCGGCGAATCGGCGATTGGCGGGGTGATGGGCATGCCGCCAGGTGCGCCGCCCGGCATGCCGCCAGCGTGGGTAACTTATGTGACTGTGGCTGATGTGGATGCCACGGCCGCCAAGGTGTCCGCGCTCGGCGGCAAGGTGATGATGCCGCCGACTGACATTCCCACCGTCGGCCGCTTTGCCGTCATCCAAGATCCGCAAGGCGCGGTCATCAACATGATCACTTACCTCGCACCGGCAACTTGAAATCAAGGGAGCTTCGATAATCCGCAGTCGATGTCGAACCTCCCAAACTTGCCCCTCCCCGCAGCGAACGCGCTGCCACCCATCACCTTCCCTGAGTCGTTGCCGGTTTCGGCGCGGCGCGATGAGATCGCCCAAGCGATCCAGGCCCATCAAGTCGTGATCGTCTGCGGCGAGACGGGCTCGGGAAAAACCACGCAGCTGCCGAAGATCGCGCTGCAACTCGGCCGCGGCCGAGCGAACTCGCGGGTCACTTCACCCAGGGGCGGCCAACTCATCGGCCACACGCAGCCGCGGCGCATCGCTGCATCGAGCGTGGCCAAGCGGATTGCGCAGGAGCTGAATACACCGCTCGGCGAGGTGGTCGGCTTCAAGGTGCGGTTTCAAGACCGGCTCTCGCCCGGCGCCAGCGTCAAGCTGATGACCGACGGCATCTTGCTGGCTGAGACGCAGAGCGACCCGCTCCTGCGCGGCTACGACACCATCATCATCGACGAGGCCCACGAACGCAGCCTCAACATCGATTTCTTGCTTGGGCACCTTCGGCAGATCTTGCCCAAGCGGCCTGACCTCAAGGTCATCGTGACCTCGGCGACGATCGATGCGGATCGCTTTGCCGAGCACTTCGCGTCACACGATGGGCCGGCGCCGATCATCCAAGTCTCGGGGCGCCTGTTTCCCGTGGAGCAGCGCTGGCGGCCGTTTGAAGAGAGCCGTGAGTTCGACTTGAACGACGCGATCAGCGCGGCCGTCGATGAGCTCTGGCGCGAAGGCTCGGGCGACGTGCTCGTGTTCTTGCCCGGCGAGCGCGAGATTCGAGAAGCGGCCGATCATCTGCGCAAGCACCATCCGCCAGGTGTTGAGGTCGTGCCGCTGTTTGCGCGGCTATCGCAACAAGAGCAAGACAGCGTCTTCGAGCCGCACAGCGCGCGCCGCATCGTGCTGGCCACCAACGTGGCTGAAACGTCGCTCACCGTGCCGGGCATTCAATTCGTCATCGATGCCGGCACCGCGCGCGTCAAACGCTACAGCTACCGCAACAAGGTCGAGCAGCTGCTGGTCGAGCCGGTCAGCCAGGCGGCGGCGAACCAGCGCGCGGGCCGCTGCGGCCGGGTCAGTGACGGCATCTGCATTCGCCTCTACGACGAAGCTGATTTCAACGCTCGGCCGCGCTTCACCGACCCGGAAATTCTGCGTGCATCGCTCGCCGGCGTGATTTTGCGGATGACCTCGCTCGGGCTCGGCACGGTTGAAGACTTCCCCTTCATCGAGCCACCGCCGCGCCGCGCCATATCCGATGGCTACCAACTGCTCGCCGAGCTCGGTGCCGTTGACGACAACAACCAGCTCACGCCCATCGGCCGCGAGCTGGCGCGCTTGCCGCTTGACCCGCGCGTCGGCCGGATGATTCTTGAAGCACGCCACCGCGAGGCGTTGACCGAGGTGCTGATCATTGCCGCGGCATTCAGCGTGCAAGAGGTGCGCGACCGGCCGCTCGAACACCAACAGGCCGCCGATGCAGCGCACAAGAAGTTTGACGACGAGAAGTCAGAGTTCGCAGGCGACTTGAAGCTCTGGCAGTGGCTCGAAGATGCCAAAGGCGGCAAGGGCGAGCACAAAGTTTCTGTCCGCAAGCAAGAGCAGCTGCTGCGCGACAACTTCATCTCGCCTCGCCGCGTGCGCGAGTGGCGCGACATTCATTCTCAGCTCCACACCGTGGTTGCCGAACACGGCTGGCGTTTGAACGGTTCGCCGGCCACTTACGAGCAAATCCATCTGTCGATGCTGGCCGGCTTGCTCGGCAACATCGGCTGCAAGAGCGACGAAGACGATTGGTACCTGGGTGCGCGCGGCATTCGCTTCTACCGGCACCCGGGCGCGAACCTCTCAAAGAAACCGGGGCGCTGGATCGTCGCGGCCGAGCTGGTCGAGACAACACGGCTCTTCGGCCGTGGCATTGCCGCGATCGAGCCGCAGTGGTTGCCGGGCATTGCCGGCCACGTGATCAAGACGCAGCTGCTCGAGCCGCATTGGGAGAAGAAGGCGGCAGAGGTCATCGCGCTCGAACGCGCCACGCTCTACGGCATCGTGATCTACAACAACAAGCGGGTGAACTTCGGCAATGTTGATCCGTTTGCTGCGCGCGAGATATTCATCCGCGAAGCATTGGTCAACGGCGAGTGGGAAACGCGGCTGCCCTTTGTGGCCGCCAACCGCAAGTTGATCGCGCAGGTTGAAGAGCTGGAGCACAAGTCGCGCCGCCAAGATGTGCTGGTGGACGACGAGCTGATCTATGCGTTTTATGACCAGCAGCTGCCGGTCGACGTGTGCAGTGGTCACTCGCTCGAACGCTGGTTCCGCGAGGAGCAAAAGCGCCAGCCCAACCTCTTGCTGCTGACGCGCGAGGAGCTGATGCGGCACGAGGCGGCGGGCATCACGAGCTCGGCGTTTCCGAAGACGATTCGCCTCGGCGGCATCGATTGCACGGTGAGCTACCTGCATGCGCCCGGTGACGCCAAAGACGGCATGACCGTCACCGTGCCGATCTATGCGCTCAACCAAGTCGCTGACGACCGTTGCGATTGGCTGGTTCCCGGCATGCTGAAAGACAAGGTGCTCGTGCTCGCCAAGAGCCTGCACCAGCGGCCGCGTTCGCGGCTCGTGCCGCTGCCGGACTATGTTGACGCCTTCGTGGCCGACACCAGCTTCGCTGATGGCAACCTGATCGACGTTCTGCTGCGCCATGTGCGCGACAGAACGCAGGTCGATGTGAAGCGTGGCGATTTCAAGCAAGAGCAGTTGCCGCCCCATCTGGTGATGAACTTTCGCATCGTCGACGAGCATGGCCGGCAGTTGGGAACCGGGCGAAACATCGCGGCGCTGAAGGCCGAGCTGGGCGGGCAGGCGAGGTCGGCGTTTCAGGCCCTGGCGGCGCTGAAGCTGGCGCCGCAACCCACTCCCGCAGTCGGGAACGCGAGCCGGCCCGGGAGTCCTGCGCTCCCTCATCCGCCCGCGGGAGACGGCAGGGGTGAGGGTGCTCGTGCGCCCGCGAATACATCCGCCGCCCCACAGCCAAAGCACACCGCCTGGACCTTCGGCGAACTCCCGGAGCTGATGGAGATTCGCAAAGCCGGCCAGGCGCTGATCGGCTTTCCGGCGTTGATCGACCGCGGAACGCACGTCGAGATCGAAGTCTTCGATGAGCCCGATGCAGCCGCGCGCAAACACCGCGCCGGCCTGCGCCGGCTCATCGCACTGCAGATTCGTGATGCGCTGAAGTACCTCGAGAAGAACATTCCTGACCTGCAGAAAATGGCCGTGGCCTACATGCCGCTCGGCACAAACGAAGAGCTGCGCGAGCAGATCATCGATGTCGCACTTGACCGCGCCTTCCTCACCGAACCGTTGCCCACCGATGCCGCATCGTTTGCCCGCCGCATCGAAGAAGGTCGCGGCCGGCTCACGCTGATCGCCAACGAAGTCGCGCGCATGGCCGCCGGCATCTTGAGCGACTACGCCGCCGCGCAACGCAAGCTCAAAGACGCGCGGCCGGCCAAAGACGTGGCCGACGACATCGCCGCGCAGCTCGATCGCTTGATGCCCAAGCGCTTCATCGATGCCACGCCGTGGCCGCAACTTGCGCACCTGCCGCGCTACCTGAAGGCCATCACCATGCGCCTCGACAAGCTGCGCGCCGACCCGGCCCGCGACGCGCAACGCCTGGCCGAGTTGCGGCCGATCGAGCAGCGCTTCTGGCGCCATCTGGCCGAGCGCAAAGGCGTGCCCGATGCGCGGTTGGATGAATTTCGATGGTTGCTCGAAGAATTGCGCGTCAGCCTTTTCGCGCAGGAACTGCGCACGCCGCAACCGGTCAGTGTGAAGCGGCTCGACAAAGTCTGGACGCAATTGATGCATTGAACGAGACCCACCGATGACGAAACAGACCAACGACTGGACCATCGTGCCCGGCACCGATGCCGAGATCTATGCGGCAGCACGTGCCAGCCGCCGCATCGTTAATCGCCGTTCGCTCGTGGCGGCCGGCGTGGCCGTCTTGCCGATTCCCGGTCTGGATTGGGTCACCGATGTGGCGGTGCTGATGAAGCTGATTCCGGAGATCAACCGCGCATTCGGTTTGACGCCGGAGCAAGTAGAGCGGCTTGCGCCAGACCGGCGCATCGCGGTCTACAAAGCGATCTCGGCGGGCGGCGGCATGTTGGTCGGCAAACTCGTCACACGCGAGTTGATCATGCAGATGCTGCGTCTCGTTGGCGTGCGGCTCACCACGCAACAGGCTGCGAAGTACGTGCCGATTGCAGGGCAGGCTTTGTCGGCCGCATTGACCTTCTCGGCACTGAAGTTCGTCTGTGAACAACACATTGCGCAGTGCATTGCGATCTCAAAGCAGTTAATGCTGCCGGCACCGGCCAATCGCTGAGTACAATGCGGGTTCGTCGGGGCGTAGCGCAGCCTGGTAGCGCACCTGGTTTGGGACCAGGTGGTCGTGAGTTCGAATCCCACCGCCCCGACCATCCCTCCCCAAGGCTCAAGTGCCTTTGAGTCTCGGCACCCACAGCCCGTAGCTCAACTGGATAGAGCACCGACCTTCTAAGTCGGATGTCGGGGGTTCGAGTCCCTCCGGGCTGACCAACTCTTGATAGGCCTGACGCTACGTGCGCGCAAGAGCGCGCATTGCAGCCGCTGAGTGCCCAGATCAAGTTACTTCCCGAGATGCTTCATCAAGAACTCATTGGTTCTCGGCGACACGGCGTGCAATGACTCTCGGAGTCGGCCAACGAAAGTCGGCTTGAAGTAATTGGGCGTGAAGACGGTGTCTCCGCTGATTGCTGAAAACGTCGCTTTCACCGCGTTCTCCCTCCCGCGCACCAATGCTTTAGCCGATTCCGGCAGTTGCGTTGGCGGAGCCGCCTCGTGGCTCTTGGAGCCGACTGGTGCATGTGTCAGCGTGATCATGTGACGTGGATCGGCCGAGGCATTGGCGGTACCGCGATGCCACAAGCTCGGAAACCACAGCATCGCCGAGCCAACGCTCGCATTCGCACGCTCCGCCCGCCGGCTTTGCAACTCCTGCTCTAGGCGCTTGAAAGTGAACGGTATTCGATACGTGCCCGGCACGACTTCTGTGCTCCCGTTGCGCTCGGAGACATCGCACAAGGGCACGCTGATATTGAGCTGATCGATGTCGTCAAGCGCGCGGAAGTCGGGATGGAATGACTGGCGAACGCTGCCCGGCAGGTTCACATTGCTCGTGAACTTGATGTTCAAAACCGGCTTGTCGAACACGCTTTGTGAGAGCGCAAACAAGATGGGATTGAGCAAGAGTTGCTCTGTCAAGAACTCAGGCGTGGTGGGCGGCACGGCATTCAGATGACCAATCAACTTTCCACCGCCTGACCACGCCATGCCCTCGCGCTTTTCGCGCTCAAGATCAATGGTCATCTTGCGGGCAATCGATGTCAACAGACTCGGCTCGAAGAGCCGTTCGAGCATAACCACGCCGTCTTGACGCAGGGCGGACAGCGCCGCAGTCATGTTGTCCGCGCTCAGAAGGCCCGCTTCGCGTTCCTTGGTGCTCACAGTTATCCGACTAAGGCAGCCCATCAAGTCACTCCCATCGATGTTCGTGAATCAAAAAAGCAGTCGCAAGTATCGCGCCCCGCCATTGCGCGCGCAGCCCCCACGCACGTCATGGCATGGCATCCACGGGTGGACAGTATTCAGCGCATCGCAGTACAAAGCGCCCAGGCGCCCACTCAAGCGCTTGGTCCGCGCAAGCCGGTTGCACTGCCTTGACCCGCGGTCCCCACAACACGGAGACATGCGTGATGAATCATCGGATGCGTTTCGGTATTTTTCTGGCGCCGTTTCACAAGCCCGGCATCAACCCCACGTTGGCGCTTGAGCAAGACCTGGAGCTGATTCAGTGGCTCGACCGCTGCGGCTACGACGAAGCCTGGTGCGGCGAGCACCATTCGGCCGGCACCGAGATCAGCGCGAGCCCGGAGATATTCATGGCGGTCTCGGCCGAGCGCACCAGGCACATCAAGTTGGGCAGCGGCGTGATCAGCGTGAGCTACCACAACCCGCTTTGGGTGGCCGAGCGCATCGTGCAGCTCGATCACCTGACCCGCGGCCGCGTGATGCTTGGCCTCGGGCCCGGCTCGCTGCCGAGCGACGGCATCATGATTGGCCTCTCGCAAACCCAGACACGCCCGCTGCTTGAAGACGGGCTCGCAGTGATCATGAAGCTGCTCAGCTCCGATGAGCCCGTGACGTTCAAAAACGATCGCTGGGATTTGCACGAAGCGCGCCTGCACTTGCGGCCGTATTCCAATCCGCTGTTCGACATCGCGGTTCCTGCCGTGGCCTCGCCCACGGGCCCGAAGCTCGCCGGTATGCACGGCATCGGCCTCCTGTCGATCGGCGCCACCACCGCCGCCGGCTTCGACGCGCTCGCGCTCCACTGGGACGTGATGGAAGCGCAGGCCGCGCACTACGAGACCCGCGTCGAGCGCGACAAGTGGCGGCTCGTTGGCATGGTGCATTGCGCTGAGACGATGGACCAGGCCTACCGCGACGTCGAATACGGCATGGCGCAGTGGTTCGATTACTTTCAGGCCGTGGCCGCCTTCCCGCAGATGGCGGTGCCGGGCAGCAACGTGAAGGAGATGATCGCCTTCGTCAACGAATCGGGCTTCGGCGCCATCGGCACGCCAGACATGGTGGACAAGCAGATCGACCGGTTGTGGAAGCAATCGAACGGTGGCTTCGGCGCCTACCTGATGCTGGCGCACAACTGGGCCAACTTTGACGCCACGCGCAAGAGCTACGACTTGGTCGCGCGGCATGTGTTTCCGCGCTGGCAGGGGCAAATGAGCACCAACGCCGCATCTGACCGCGCTCGCGCCGCGCGGCCCGAGCTGGCTGCGATCCACAGCAAAGCCGTCGAGGTGGCCACAGAGAAATACCACGCGGAAGCCGCGGCGCGTGCACGTTAACCTGGGGTAAACACTGACGGCTGACACCGCGTGAGACGATCGCCTTCGTGAGCGTCTCATCCGTCTTTCAGCGCACTTGCTGCCGCCGCGCCGCACTGGCTTTGCTCGCAATCGGTGTGGGGCTCGGCGGCTGCGCGGCGCTCGATCGCCAGCAGCGCGAGATGATTTTCCAGCCCAGCGACCGAACCTGGGCCGGCGGCCTCGCGGCGGCCGAAGGCATGGACGATGTGTGGATCGACTTTCAGCCTGCCGAGGCCGAGGCGCCAGCCCGCCTTCACGGCCTGTGGCTCGCCCAAGACCATGCCGACGCGCCCGTGCTGCTCTACCTGCACGGCGCGCGGTTCGACGTGCGCGGCAGTGCGCCGCGAATGCGCCGCATGCACGACCTCGGCTTCTCGGTGCTCGGGATCGATTACCGCGGCTTCGGCCGCAGCAGCGCCGGCCTGCCGTCTGAAGCCCAAGCTGGCGAAGACGCACTGGCCGCATGGCGCTGGTTGGCAGCGAGATACCCGAACTCGCGCCGCTTCGTTTTTGGGCACTCGCTCGGCGGCGCCATCGCAGTGAACCTCGCCGCCGAGGTTGATGACGAAGCCGGGCTCATCGTGGAGAGCAGCTTTCCATCGATTGCCGATGTGCTTGCCACTTTCAAATGGGGCTGGCTGCCGCTCGCACCACTCATCACGCAGAAGTTGGATGCAGGCTCACGCATAGGGCAGGTCGGCTCGCCAGTGCTGGTCGTTCATGGCGACCACGACAACCTCATCCTGCCAATGCTTGGCCGCCAGCTGTTTGAGCGTGCGGCCGAGCCCAAGCGCTTTGTGCTGGTTGAAGGTGGCTCGCACCACGATGCCAACTTGATCGGCCAGCCGCTCTACCGCGAGGCGCTGGCCGATCTGTTTGGCATCCCAGCGTCACCCTGATGTTTCGCCCGGGCGCGCGTCTGCCGCTCAGTTCACCCGAATGAGCTTCTTGTTGACGAACTCTTGAATGCCCGCGCCCGAGAGTTCTCGGCCATAGCCTGAGTTCTTGACGCCACCGAAAGGCAGCTCGGGCGATGACATCGCGCTCGAATTGATGAACACCATGCCGGTCTCGATTCGCCGCGCCACGCGCTTGCCGCGTTCAGTGTCTTTGGTGAACACCGATCCGCCCAATCCGAAGGGCGAATCGTTGGCCAGCGCCACCGCCGCGTCTTCATTTGGTACGCGGAAAAAGAGCGCCACTGGTCCAAAAAACTCTTGGCTGTAGACGGGGTTGTTCGCATCGATGTCGGTCAGGATCGTCGGCTGCATGAAGGCACCCGCTTGCCCGCTGATGCGCTCTCCGCCGATCAAAGCGCGAGCCCCGCCGCCAACTGCTTCGCTGACTTGCTGCAGCAATGTCTTCAGCGCCTGAGCGGATGACAGCGGGCCGAGCGTCGTGCGTTCGTCCATGGGGTCGCCGGGCTGAAATGTTGACATCGCTGCTTGGAACTTCTGCAAGAAGGCATCGGCGATTGGCTCGACCACGATGATCCGCTTCGATGCAGTGCAGGCTTGCCCCGTGTTGCCCATGCGCCCGCTCACGGCGTGCTTCACGGCTTTGTCGAGGTCGGCATCTTCCAGAACGATGAAGGCGTCGCTGCCGCCGAGTTCCATCGTCGATTTCTTGAGGTTCTTGCCTGCCCGGGCCGCGACGACGGCGCCCGCTCCTTCACTGCCGGTGAGTGCCACGGCGCGAATCCGGTCGTCATCGATCACTTGGGCGACTTGGTCTTTCGAGATGAAGAGGTTCGTGTAGGCGCCTTCTGGCGCGCCCGCATCGCGCATCACTTGCTCGAAGGCCAGCGCGCACTGCGGCACGTTGGAGGCGTGCTTGACCATCACCACGTTTCCGGCCATGAGGTTGGGCGCCGCGAAACGCGCGATTTGGTAGTACGGATAGTTCCACGGCTCCACGCCGAAAAGAACGCCGATCGGCGCGCTTTCGACCATGGCCTCACCCTTGGCCGTGGCCAGTGTCTCGGGCGCCAAAAAAGCCTCGGCATGCTCGGCGTAGTAGTCAAGAATGGCCGCGCTCAGCGCCACTTCGCCTGCGCTTTGTTGGATCAGCTTGCCCATTTCCAACGTGATGAGTCGGGCCAGCGAGTCGGAGCGTTCGCGCATCAGTGCGGCCGCGCGAGACAGCACGGCCTTGCGCTCTGCGAACGACCTCTCGCGCCAATCGGCCTTGAAACACGATGCGGCTGCGGCCAGTTTGCTTTCGAGCTGCGCATCGTTCAGTTCGTCAAACGTGGCGACGATTTCGCCGCTGTAGGGATTGGTGGTTTGATAACTCATCGTCGTTCCTTGTGTCTTTCCTTGTGTCACTACTTGTGCCGATCAACGTGCTTGCAACTGCGCCATCACGGCACGCGCCGCAGGCTCGGAAGAGGCTGGGTTTTGGCCGGTGATCAACTGGCCTTCAGTCACCACATGCGGCTGCCAATCCGGCCCTTTGCTGTAGTTGCCGCCGCGTTCGGTCAGCATGTCTTCCACCAGGAACGGCACAACCTTCGTGAGCCCCGCGCCTTCTTCTTCCGAGTTGGTGAACCCGGTCACGCCTTTGCCCTTCACCAACGGTGTGCCGTCTTTGGCCCGCACGTTGCGCAACACGCCAGGTGCATGGCAGACGGCCGACACCACTTTGCCAGCTGCCCACATCGCCTCGATCAACGCGACCGAATGCGGGTCCTCTGCCAAATCCCAGAGCGGGCCGTGGCCGCCGGGGTAGAAGACTGCGTCGAACGCGTCGGCTGACACGGCAGCCAGCTGCCGCGTGTCCGCAAGTGCCGCTTGCGCAGCCGGATCGGCCTTGAAGCGACGCGTGGCGTCGGTCTGGGCGTCGGGTGCGTCGCTCTTCGGGTCGAGTGGCGGTTGGCCACCTTTGGGCGATGCGAGCGTGATCGTGGCGCCAGCGTCTTTGAACGCGTAGTAGGGCGCGGCAAACTCTTCGAGCCAGAAGCCGGTTTTCTTGCCGGTGTCGCCGAGCTGGTCGTGCGAGGTCAGAACCATCAAGATCTTCATGGGCGTTGCGCTTTGAGTTGTCATCTCATGAGCGTATTGCGGCGCCCGCCCGGCTGACAGGTTTGGTCTTCCCGTGCGCTTGTCAGACGACGCGCCGCACTGCGTCAGTCGCCCTCTGTTAACGGCCTTCGAACTGCGCTGCGCGTTTGCCCAAAAACGCGGCCAGGCCCTCGGCGAAATCGCGCGTTTGCGTGCTGGCTGTGAAGGCCTTGCGCTCGGCGTCGAGCTGGGTGGGCAGGTCGTTGTCGAACGACTGCCGGAGCAGCCGCTTGAGGCGGCCGTAGGCCAAGGTCGGGCCATTCGCAAGGCGCTGTGCAAGTGCCATCGCCTCGCGTTGCAACTCGGCGGCCGGAACGACTCGGTTGACCAAGCCGAGGCGCAAGGCCTCAGTGCTGTCGATCGTGTCGGACAGCAGGGCGATCTGCATCGCTTGGCGCAAGCCCAGCAGCCGCGGCAAGTGCCATGAGCTGGAGAGATCGCTGCTTGCGCCGATGCGGCCGTAGGCGAGGTTGAAGCTCGTGCCTTCGGCGGCAATGGCCAGGTCGCACGCGCAAGCCAGGCTCATGCTGCCGCCGGCCACCGCGCCGTGCAGGCTTGCGATCACCGGGGCGTCCATCGTGGTCAGCATCAGCACGCCGGCGTGCATGGCATCGATCAACTGGCCGGCCACGGCGGTGGCGTCATCACGCATCGCCGCGAGATCACCGCCGACGCCGAAGCTGCGCCCCTCGCCGCGAACGATGACTGCGCGCACGCCCTGATCGGCCGAGAGCGCCGAACACGCGGCGCGAAAGGCTTGTGCCGTCGGCACGTCGAGCGCATTGAGCGCGCTCGGGCGGTTGATGAGGAGCGTGGTCACTGAGCCATCGCGAAGCAGTTGCACCGGCGAGTCGTTCATCGTGAACTCCTGCAAGTTTCGGAAGCGCGCTCAGCGCAGCGGGATCGCTGTGGCCCGGTCGATCGGCACCGAGCTGATGCTGTTTTGCGGCGAGCCTTCGATGACGCGGTCTGAGTAGGTCAGGTAGACCAGCGTGTTGCGCTTTGCATCGACCATGCGCACCACGCGCAGCTTTTTGAAGAGGATGGAGAGGCGCACGTCGAACACCTCTTCTTGCTGCGGCAGCGGTTTGGGGAACGACACCGGCCCCACTTGCCGGCACGCGATCGATGCTTCCGATTTGTCTTCCGCCAAGCCGACGGCGCCTTTGATGCCGCCGGTCTTTGCGCGCGAAACGTAGCAGGTCACGCCCGGCACTTTCGGGTCGTCGTAGCCTTCGACGACGATTTTGTGGTCTGGCCCGATCAGCTTGAAGACGGTGTCAACTTCGCCGATCGGCTGGGCTTGCGTGGCAGCGCTCGCGGTCAAAAGGGCGAGGGTGCAGAGCAGCGTTCGGGTCATGCGAGAGGGTCCGTGACAAAGGTTTTGGTGAGGGAGAGATGCGGTTCAGCGCCGCTCGTATTGCTGCGAACCGAAGAGCGCTTGACGCGCTTGATCGTCCATCAACGGCTTGCGCTGCACGGCCAGTACTTCAACACCACGCTTGACCGCCGGGCGCGCAGCGATCTCATCGAACCAGCCTTTGAGGTGCGGGTAATCGGCCCAGTCAATGCCTTGGTTCTTCCATGAGCGCAGCCACGGGAAGATGGCCATGTCGACGATGCTGTATTCAGCACCCGCCATGTATTTGGCCTTCGCCAGGCGCTTGTCCATCACACCGTAGAGGCGCTTGGCTTCATTGGTGTAGCGGTCAACGGCATAGGCAATCTTCTCTGGCGCGTAGATGCGGAAGTGATGCGCTTGCCCGAGCATCGGGCCCACGCCGCCCATCTGAAACATCAACCACTCCATGGCCTCGAACTTACCGCGTGTGGTCTCGGGCAAAAAGCGCCCGGTTTTCGACGCCAGATACAACAGGATCGCACCCGATTCAAAGAGTGAGATCGGCTCGCCGTCAGGCCCATCGGGGTCGACGATGGCCGGGATCTTGTTGTTCGGGCTGATCGCAAGAAAGTCGGGCTTGAATTGGTCGCCCGCGCCGATGTCGACTGCGTGCACTCGGTAGGGCAGGCCGCACTCCTCGAGCATGATGTGAACTTTGTGACCATTGGGTGTGGCCCACGAATACACTTCGATCATGATGCAGTCCTCAGGTTGCGCAGTCATCTGCACTCTAGTTGATCGGGTGCGCCCATGCTCGCCTCGCTGAAGCGCTGGTTTTCGTCTCAACCTGCTGGGCCTGACCTGAGCGGCGTGGCCGATTGGGCCCAGCGCCGCGGCCATCACTACAAGCGCTCACGCGATGGCGATGGTTTCGTCATCGATGGGCAGCTCGAAGGCAAGCCTTGGCGTCTCGAGTGGGGCCGCCCGCAACGCGCCTACATCCACGGCCGCGAATTGCGCATGCGCATCGAGCTTGCTTTGCTTTCTGACATGCAAATGCTGCTGTTGTCTCGGCCATTGCTCGAGCAGCTCGAACGCCAAACCTACGAGCAGTTCACCGAGAGCACGCAAACCCAGATCGGCACGACCACGCCAGAAGAGATGCGCTGGCTGGTGATGTTTCCGAAGGTCAACCTCGCTGCGCTGCCGTCGATCCGTGCGGGCTTTGGCGCTGTGGCAAGCGTGCCGGCCGCGGGGCTCGCATGGATCGAGGGGCCGCTGGCCAACAGCCTGGAGCGTGCGCGCGAGGGTTTGTTGAAAGACGCGCCGCCCTTCGTGCTGATGAGCATGCGCAACCGTGGCTACCTGCGCGTTCAGCTGGCCAAGCCGACGGCAGAGGCGGTGGCGATGGCGCTGGAGTTGTTCGAAACGTCGGTTGCTCAAGCGATCCGATCGGCCGGCAACCATGCCGACCCGGGCGCCGAGTGGGCGGGCAGCGCATCGAGCGCTTGGCAGAGCTTGCGGCCCGACGATCCGGCCGACCGCAAACGCCGCTGACCCGGTGAGCCAGCACCAGGCGCAGCACCGGCCACACCGCTGTGGCTGCGATCCAAATCAAGCGTACTTGCCAAGCTCCATCTTCGCGATGGCGTTGCGGTGCACTTCGTCCGGGCCATCGGCAAAGCGCAAGGTGCGTGCGCCGGCATAGAAGCTCGCAAGCGGGAAGTCGCCGCTCACGCCGCCGCCGCCGTGCACCTGCATCGCCCAATCGATCACGTCGCAAGCCATCTGCGGCGCCACCACTTTGATCATCGCGATCTCGGCCTTGGCGGTCTTGTTGCCAGCCACGTCCATGATCCAGGCGGCCTTGAGTGTGAGCAGGCGCGCCATGTCGATGCGGCAGCGGGCTTCGGCGATGCGCTCGCGCGTCACGCCTTGCTCGGCCACGGTGCGGCCGAACGCAACGCGAGCCGATGCGCGCTTGCACATCAGTTCGAGCGCACGCTCGGCCAGGCCAATCAGCCGCATGCAGTGGTGAATTCGGCCCGGCCCAAGCCGGCCTTGCGCGATTTCGAAGCCGCGGCCTTCGCCGAGCAAGATGTTGCTTGCCGGCACGCGCACGTCTTTGAAGTCGATCTCCATGTGGCCGTGCGGCGCGTCGTCATAGCCAAACACCGAGAGCGGCCGCATCACCGTGATGCCTTTGGTGGAAGCAGGCACGAGGATCATCGATTGTTGTGAATGGCGCGGCGCTTCCGCGTCGGTCTTGCCCATGAAGATGTAGATCTGGCAGCGCGGGTCACCGGCGCCGCTGATCCACCATTTGCGGCCGTTGATGACGTAGTCGTTGCCGTCACGAACGATGCTCGATGCGATGTTGGTCGCGTCAGACGAGGCCACAGCCGGCTCGGTCATGGCAAAGGCGCTGCGGATCTTGCCGTCGAGCAGAGGCTGCAACCACTCGGCCTTGTGCTCGGGTTGGCCGTAGCGTTCGATCGTCTCCATGTTTCCCGTGTCGGGCGCTGAGCAGTTGAAGACTTCGCTGGCCCACGGCACGCGGCCCATGATTTCGGCAAGCGGCGCGTAGTCGCTGTTTGAGAGCCCGAAGTCCCGGCCGTTGTGTGCTGCGCCCGCGCCACCGGCCGTTGGCGGCAAAAACAGATTCCAGAGGCCGACGGCGCGCGCCTTCGGTTTGAGCTCTTCGATCGTGTTCAGCGGTGTCCAGCGTTTGCCCGCCTTGGTGTTGGCCTCGATCTCCGCTTCATACCGCGGCTCGGCCGGGTAGACGTGCTCGTCCATGAACTTCAGCAACTGTGTCTGCAGTTCCTGGGCGCGAGGGGAATAGTTGAAGTCCATGGTCGAGTCTCCGTCTGGGTGTGAGGTCTGTCGTTCAGGCTTGTTGCGCGAGCTTCCAGCCCATCTCGGCGAGTGGCCGCGCGCCACTGCCTGCTTGCGCCGCCGATGCGCTCGATGCCGTGCCCGCTTCGACCCGCTTAGCAATGCCTTGCAAGATGCCGGCGAGGCGGAACAGGTTGTAGGCGAGGTAGAAGTTCCAGTCGGCCATCACCGCGGCCACATCGGCGCGGCCGGTGCGTTCGCAGTAGCGCTGCACGTAGGCCTGCTCATCGGGCAAGCCGAGGGCAGCAAGGTCGAGCCCGGCGATGCCGCGAAACTGACCCGGCTCAATGTGCCACGACATGCAGTGGTAGCTGAAATCAGCCAACGGGTGGCCGATGGTCGAGAGCTCCCAGTCGAGCACGGCGATCGCCTTGGGCTCGGTTGGGTCGAACATGAGGTTGTCGAGCCGATAGTCGCCGTGGACGATCGCTGTCTCACGCTCGTCGCGCGCCGTGGCCGGGATGTTTTCGGGCAACCAGGCGATGAGCTTTTCCATTGCCGGGATCGGTGTGGTGACTGAGGCGAGGTATTGCTTCGTCCAGCGGCCGATCTGGCGTTCGAAGTAATTGCCGGGTTTGCCGAAGCTGCTCAAGCCCGCGTCCTCAACGTTGACGGTGTGCAGCGCCGCCATCACGCGGTTCATCTCGTCGTAATACGCAGCACGGTCGGGCTGCGCAATGCCGGGAAGCGACTGCTCCCACAGCACGCGACCCTGCTTGAACTCCATCACATAGAACGCGCGGCCGATGATGCTTTCGTCTTCGCAAAGCACCAGCATCTCGGGCACTGGCACGGCACTGCCGGCGAGTGCCTTCATCACGCGGAACTCGCGCTCGATCGCATGGGCCGAAGGCAACAGCTTGGCAACCGGGCCGGGCTTGGAGCGCATCACATACGAGCGGCTGGGCGTGACGAGCTGATAAGTTGGGTTTGACTGACCGCCCTTGAACTGAAGCACGCTGAGCGGGCCGCTGAAGCCGGGCAGCTCGCGTTCGAGGTAAGCCAGCAACATCGCGACATCGAACGCGTGTTGCTCCGACACTGCGCGTGTGCCTGAGTTTGCTTCCACCGCTTGTCTCCTTCTCAACCCGCCGAGATGGCGAGCAGCTTTTCTTTTGAGAGCACCACCAGCCGAGTTGGCTCGATGCGCACTGCACCGTCTCGCTCGAAGCCCTTCAACTCCTGATTGACGCGCTGCCGCGATGCGCCAAGCAGCTGCGCCAAATCCTCTTGCGCCAGCTGCAAGCCAATGCGAATTTCGCTGCCTTGCTCCACGCCGTAGCTGCGTGCGAGCAAGAGTACCTGCTTGGCCAATCGCGATGACAGCGGCAGGGTGTTGAGGTCTTCGACGGTGTCGAACAACAAGCGCAGGCGCCGGCAATTCAGGCGCAGCAAAGCCTCGTAAAGCTCCACGTGTTGCGACAGCAGCCACTTGAAGTCGGCCTTGCGCACGACCAGCAAGGTGGTCTCGCCGTGGGCGTTGGCATCGTGGGTGCGCGGCATGCCGTCGAACAGTGCGATGTCGCCGAACCAGGTGCCGGGCTCCACATAGGTCAGCGTGATCTGCTTGCCCGCAAGCGACACCGAGCTGACCCGCACCGCGCCTTTGGCCACGCCGCACCACTCTTCGGCCGGCGCGCCGCGGGTGGAGAGCAATGCACCATCGCGCAGGCGCCGCACGTTGGAGCGGGCCAGGATGGCGTCGCGCAAAGGAGGGGAAAGTTTCGAGAACCAAGAGCCGCCATCGATGTGGTTTTGTTCCTCGATCGTAAGAACGGGCGTGTTCATCGGCAGTCTCTGAGGTGACAGCAGGGTCAGGGTCGCTTACCTATTCTGACCGAGCACACCGGATCAGAATCAAGGTTGAACCCTCCATTGGAGACCGCCATGAACGCACCCGCATTGAAGCCCCATGCGCTCGACATCGAGAGCCGCCGCGAGTCAGTCAGCCCCGAGGAGTGGCAGGTTCGTGTTGACTTGGCCGCGGCGTATCGGCTCGTTGCTTTGTTCAAGTGGGACGACCTCGTCTTCACCCACATCAGCGCCCGCGTACCGGGCAGCCAAGACCAGTTCTTGATCAATCCTTACGGGCTGATGTTTGAGGAGATCACCGCGTCGAGCCTGATCAAGATCGATGCCGCTGGCAACAAGCAGGATGACTCTCCGTATCCCGTCAACCCGGCCGGCTTCACGATCCACAGCGCGGTGCATTCGGCACGGCATGATGCCCTTTGCGTGTTGCACACCCACTCGCTCAACGGTGTGGCGGTGTCGGCACAAAAGGGCGGCGTGCTGCCGCTCTCACAGCATTCGATCTTCGTGCTGTCGAGCCTGGCGTATCACGACTATGAAGGCGTGGCGCTCAATGAAGACGAGCGCCCGCGGTTGGTTGCCGATCTGGGCCGCGCCAACTACCTGATGCTGCGCAACCACGGCCTTTTGACGCTCGGCAAGACAGTGGCCGATGCGTTCGTCAACATGTATTTCTTCGAAGCCGTGTGCACGATTCAGGTCCGGGCGATGGCCGGTGGCAGTGAGCTCAAGCACATACCGCAAAGCATCATCGAGACGGCACAAGAGCAGGCACGCGTTTCTACCCGCGGCGTGGGTGCAGGCGGCCTGAGCTGGCCCGGCTTGCTGCGCCGACTCGATCGCATCGACCCCAGCTATCGCAGCTGATCGATCTGCGGAGATCATGGCCTCGGACAAGCTGTTGCGCGTGGCCGGATCGCTCTGAGCGTGAGGGTCAGCGCGGTGCCGCGTTGTTCGCTGAGCAATGCCGATGCCATGGTGTGAGCGGGATTCCGTCACGAGCAGGCCGGCAAACCGGGTGCTTTTCCTGCGATTGACGAACGACCCTGTCGGTAGAGTTGTTTCGAGCATTTGGCTCACCCCCCTACACATGCGCAACGCACTCGTCATCGTCGTCATTGGTACCTCGCTCGGCTTCGCTTCACCGAAGACGCAGGCTTTGGGTTTCGGCCGAACGGCCAACGCCACGCAGCTCGGTCAGGCGCTGAACTTCGCCGCTGTGATCCAGCTCACCGGTGATGAAACACTCGATCGAGAGTGCGTCTTCGCCGAGGTCTACTCCGGAGAAAACAAACTCGCGCCAGGTCAGGTGCGCGTCACGCTGGAGCCGGGCAATGAGCCGGGTGAACGCAGCGTGCGCGTCACCAGCACCTCGTTGATCGACGAGCCGGTCGTGACGATCAACGTGAGCGTGGGATGCGGAGCGAAGCTGTCGCGTCACTTCGTCGCGTTCATCGATCCGCCGCTGGTCAACCTGGCGCAGGCCGATACCGTGCTGCCCGAGACACTCGCGCCGCAGCGGCTGGATTCGGCGATGACGCCATTGCTCAGCAGCGTTCAGTCTGCCTATGGCTCGCAGTCGATGCCACCCACCACCAAGCTCTCGCCAGTGGCCACCCTGCCGCCCACAGATGCGTCGCCCGTCGTCTCCGATCGGCCACCGCGCGCATCGCGAGCAGCCAAACCCACACGGCAGACCACGCGCACCGCTGGCAGCGGCGTCAACACCGGCGCCGGCACCAGCAGTGCCAGCAGCACTAACAGCATTGACAGCACGAAGGGCGCCAACGCGCGCCGCACGGCATCGGCCGAGATCGCACCTCGAGCGCGCAAGGCGCCCGCGGCCGCGCCGGTCATTGCCTCGGCAAAGCCCGCGAGCAAGGGCAAAACCCCCGGCGTATCGCGCTTGCAACTCGAGCCTTCCATGGGCATGCTGGATGCCACCGCCTCCGCGACCAGCGCCTCTGCTTCCTCTGCTGCGGCGATGCTCGCGAAGGCCAAGTCCGACGACATCGCGGTGCCAGTGGCCGCATCGGCGCCCGATGCAGCGGCCGACGTGCTCGCGATTGAGCGCCAGCGCATTCAGCGGCTGGAAGAGGGCGCCGCGCAACTCTCGGCCGAATCAAGGTCGACCCGCAAAGCGCTTGCGCAGGTTCAAACGCGGTTGCAGGTTGCAGAGTCGGAGCGCTATGCCAATCCGCTCGTCTATGGGCTGGCTGCGCTGGCTGCCCTGTTCGCAGGATTCGCGGTGTGGGCGCTGCGGCGCCAGCCACGCGCGGCCGAAGCGCCTTTGTGGTGGGGTGGTGAAGAGGAGTCGACCTCGGCTGCGCTGGCGCCGGCGATTTCGATGCTGCCGGATGAGCCACCCGAGCCCGTTGCCAAAGCTGCACCAATCCCGCCGGCAGTGCCCGCGCCGTCGCCCGTCGTTCCGCGATGGGAGGCCTCGGCATCGATGCGCCTGCCAGTCGGCTCGACCCGCGACTTCTCCCCGTCCGAGTTGATGACCATGCCGGGCAGTTTGGGAGACGAATCGGTCGATCAATTGATCGATGTGGAGCAGCAAGCTGAATTCTTTGTCGTGCTCGGCCAAGACGAAGCCGCGACCGATCTGCTGATGGCCCATGTGCGCAGCGGCGGTGGCGCGAGCCCTTTGCCCTACCTGAGGCTGCTCGAGATCTACCACCGTTGTGATGACCGCACCTCGTACGACCGCGTTCGTGCCCGCTTCAACCGCCGCTACGAAACCAACGCGCCAGAGTGGGGCGCCGATTTGCAAGCCGGCCGCACGCTAGAAGCCTACCCTGAGCTGCTCGGCCACCTGCAGTCGCTTTGGCGCGCGCCGAATCAAGTCATGGCGGCGCTCGAAGCGGCGCTCTTCCGCCGCACGGAGATGGAAGCAACCGTCGACCTGCCGGCCTACCAAGAGCTGCTCTTCCTCTTCACGATTGCACGTGATCTCTCTGGCCTCGAGGCGAACGAGCCCGAGGTTGCCAAGCCTGCACGCGCCACTGATGTCGAGGTCGATCTGCTCCTGCCGATTGCGGCTGCGGCACATCCTCGCAGCGCCCCGCCCGCCAAGCGCGGCGCCACGCCGGACACCTCGGCAGCGCCTGTGCCGAGCGTGGGTCGCGCGGCACCGGTCGACTTCGATTTGTCGATGCCGATGCCGTTGGGCGAGCCGGAGCATGCACAGCGCACCGGTGCAGCCAGCGGCGAACCGGTCGCTCCGGCATCGAACCAGATCGAGTTCAACGATGTGCCTGCGCGGCCGAGCGAAATCGCCTACCAGCGCTGATCAGCACTGCACTGATCAGCGCCGTTCAGATCGCCGCGAGACGCGCCAGCGCAATGGCGAGTGTCTCGTCTTTCTTGGCGAAGCAAAAGCGCGCGATGCGCTGCTCGAAGCCGCCTGAGTAAAACGCTGACAACGGAATGGCGGCCACGCCGACTTCAGCCGTTAGCCAGCGGCAGAAGGCTTCCTCGGTGAAATCGCTCACATCGGAATAGTCGACGCACTGAAAGTAGCTGCCTTCGCTCGGCAGCAGCCGCAGCCTTGTTTTGGCCAGGCCATCGCGGAACAGATCACGCTTGCGTTGATAAAACGCCGCCAAACCGGTGTGGTGCGAAGCGTCGGCCATGAAGTGCGCTAACGCATGCTGCATCGGCGTGTTGACCGAGAACACATTGAACTGGTGCACCTTGCGGAACTCGGCCATCAGCGCGGAAGGCGCCGCCACATAGCCGATCTTCCAGCCCGTCACGTGGTAGGTCTTGCCGAAGCTTGAGACGATGAAGCTGCGCGCCGCGAGATCGGGAAAGCGCGCCACGCTTTGGTGCAAGGCGCCGTCAAACACCATGTGCTCATAGACCTCGTCGGCGATCACCAGCACGTTGGTCGGCCGCAGCAGATCAGCGAGGCGATGCATGTCCTCGGCTGACCAGATGGTCGCGCTCGGGTTGTGCGGCGTGTTGATGATGATCGCCCGCGTGCGCGGCGAAAGCGCTGCGGCGATGAGGTCAAAGTTGGGCCGGAAGCTGCGCGGCGTGAGCGGCACGTGAACCGTGGTGCCGCCAGCCAGCGTGATGTTGGGCTCGTAGCTGTCGTAGCTCGGGTCGAGCACGATGACTTCGTCGCCGGGGTGAACGATCGCCAAAATCGCGGTGAGGATGGCTTGCGTGGCGCCAGCGGTGATCGTGATCTCAGCTCGCGCGTCATAGCTGCGGCCGTAGAGCGCGGCGATTTTTGCGGCCACGCCGTCGAGCAAGGTGGGCACGCCGGCCATCGGCGGGTATTGGTTCAGGCCGCTGCGCATCGCGTGATCAACGGCGTCGAGCAAGCGCGGATCGCAATCGAAATCTGGGAAACCTTGGCCGAGGTTGACGGCGCCGTGCTGCTGAGCGAGCGCTGACATCACGCTGAAGATCGTCGTGCCGACAGTTGGCAAGCGGCTGGCGATCGAGGGCGTGATCGAGGGTGTCGTGGCGGGCGTAGTGGCGGGCGTCGTGGGCGCAGGCAGATGGGCGGTCATGTGGCGGCTCAAAGCTGGTAGTCCTGTGTCGTGCTGCCCATCGCCCGCGCAATCAAAGCGCGGCTCAGGCGATCAGACAGCATCTCGGCAAACGCGTAGACGAAGTTGCGCAAGTAAGCGCCGCGCTTGAACGCAATCCGCGTGACGCTCTGGCCAAACAAATGGCCGACCGGGCGTGACACGAGATCGCCGCCAACGGGGTCGTCGCGCACCGCGCTTTCGGCAACGATGCCCACGCCAAGCCCAAGCCGCACGTAGGTCTTGATGACGTCGGCATCGATCGCCTCCAGCACGAACTCAGGCTTGAGCCGCCGCGCGGCAAAGGCTTGATCGATGCGCGTGCGCCCACTGAACGATGGGTGGTAGGAAACCAGTGGCTGCAGCGCCAGGTCTTCGAGCGAGATGCGTTCGATCTGCGTTAGCGGGTGGCCGGGCGGCATCACGATCGCGTGCTGCCATTCGTAGCAAGGCATGCTCACCAGCTCGTCGAAATCGGCGAGTGATTCGGTGGCCAAGCCGATGTCAGCCACTTCATCGATCACCATGCGCGCCACCTGATCCGGCGAGCCTTGGTGCAAGCTGATGTTGACCTTGGGGAAGCGCTTGCGCAGCTGTGCCACCGGCCCCGGCAAGAAGTAGCGCGCCTGGCTGTGCGTGGTGGCAATCGACAGCGTGCCGGCGTCTTGCATCGAGAACTCCTCGCCGATGCGCTTCAAGTTGCCGACCTCGCGCATGATGAGCTCGATCGACTTCAACACCAGCTGCCCCGGCTCGGTGACGCGCCGCAAACGCTTGCCGTGCCGCGCGAAGATGTCGACGCCCAACTCGCCTTCCAGCTCCAAGATGGCCTTGGAGATGCCCGGCTGCGAGGTGAACAGCGCCTTGGCGGTTTCGGTGAGGTTCAGATCGCGGCGAACGGCTTCCTGGACGAAGCGGAATTGATGCAGGTTCATGACGCAGCGGGCTCTTGCAACATGGCGAGGGCGGCGTCGGCCATCGCGTCAATCACCGAATCGACTTCGCCAATCGCCCCGCGCAATTGCCACGCCACGCCGGGGTGAGCTTCTGCCAGCGTGGCGAGCAGCGCCGGCAGGTCTTTGCGCACATGCCCACCCGCGCCCAAGAAGAGCGGCACCACATCGACGCGGGCACAACCGGCGTCGACGAGTTGCTGCCCAGCGTCCAGCAGGTTCGGTGTCATCAGTTCAAGGAAGGCGAGCACCGTGGGCAAGCCTGGCCGGCGCTGCGCGACGCGCGCTGTGATCGCCTCGAAAGGCCGCGCCCAACGCGGATCGCGAGCGCCGTGGGCGAACAGCAGGAGGCCGGGTTTGGGCTCTGTGGTGGAGAGGTCGTTCAAAGTATCCGTTCCGATCAGGCGTTGGGCAGCGGCATCTTGCAGGCTCAGCGGTAACGAACCAGCCAGCTGAAGGCCGCCATCGACAGCAGCAAATAGAGCGCACTTGGCGTGGCAGCAACGATCCACGGCGTCCAGTCGCGCAGCAGGCCAAGGTGGCCTGCCACGTTGTTGAGCAGCACGAAGCTGATGCCCAGCATGATGCCGCCGAAGACTTTCAGGCTGACGCTGCCGGCACGCGACTGCAAGTATGCAAATGGAAGCGCCAGCGCCACCATCACCAAGCATGCAAAGGGGTAGAGCGCGCGCTTCCAAAATTGGATTCGGTAGCTCTGCGCGGCCTGTTCGTTGTCAGCCAAGTGGCCGATGTAGCGCGCCAGCTCCAGCGTTGACATGTTGGCAACCGGCAGCACCGCGGCCGCCACCACGGCAGCTGAGAGGCTGGTCGGCCAGTCGAGCGTGTCGAGTTTGGCTTCGGGTGCTTGGGCGTTGTCGCCGGCGCTGAGCCAACGCGTGGTGGTCACGTTTTGCAGCGTCCAGCTGCCGCCTTTGGTGACGAGTGCATCGGCGGCGGCAAGACGGCGGAGCAGGCGGCCATCGGCATCGAACTCGAAGATGCGGATGTCGTGCAACACGTTGGCCGGCCCGGCCGAGCCCACGTTGATCGAGTAACTGCGCTCGCCTTCGGGGGTGGTCGCGTGGTCTTTCAGCCAAGCACCAGTCGCGCCGAGTTTGACGCTGCCTTTGTAAGTGGCCTTGAGCTGGCTGGCCTGGCGCTCGGCCGCCGGCGCGAGGTAGTCGCCAGTCAAATAGGTGAGCACTGCAAACACGAGCCCGAGGTTGGCGAGCAGCGAGAGTGCCCGGCCCGGTCCGAGACCGCCAGTGCGCAAGATCGTGTATTCCGACGATTGGGCAAGCCGCGACAGCGCATAGATTGAGCCAATCAACACCGCAATCGGCGAGACCTCGTAAGCATGACCGGGCACAAGCAGCAGGCAGTAAAGCGCCGCATGCAACGCGGTGTAACCACTCTGACTGACGCTGCCCAACTCGTCGACAAAATCGATGAAAAAGAAGAGTGCCAGGAATGCCAGGCCAATGAAGCCGACCGACGAGACGATGTCGGCATAGAACAGGCGGCGGACGGTCTTCATGCCTGCCGCGCCGATCGGCGTAACCAACCCAAGCCGAGGCAGCTGCCGTACTCGCGCCACCACAACAAGCCAAGGGCGATCACGAACACGCTGCCATGCGCGAGCGCGAGCGCTGTGCCCATGCTCAGCTTGCCGCCCGCGACCCAGGCTTGAGAGAGATTGATGACGTTGTAGTAGACGACGAAGCTCAGCAGCGCAAACATGAGGTTCCAGTTGTTGGCCCGCCGCGGGTTTGTTGCTGCCAAGCCGATGCCGAGCAGCACCATGTTGGCGGCACCCAGCAGCAGCCCCAAACGCCAGACCAATTCGCCTTGAAAGTTCGGCGTGGGTGTGCGGAGCAAGTCAAGGGTGGTGCGTGCTTTGGCGGGCAAGTTGTTGAGTTCGGAGAAAACGCGCTCGCCGGCCTGAAGGCGGTAGCTCTCGAACCGAGCCAGGGTTTTGTCGCCGGTTTGCAGGTTCTCTTCATTGCGCTGACCGCGTGAGAGCACGAGGAAGCGGTCGTCGCCGTCCATCGCGATGCGGCCACTTCGCGCTGATGTGATCGATTCGGTCGCGGCCTGTTTGGCGAGGATGAAGACGTTGCGCCCAGTGCTTGCATCGACCGCGTCGCGCTCGATGAAGAAAACGCGGCTGCCGTCGCTCGATGTCTGGAATTGGCCTGGCGCCACGCGCGATAAATCAGAGCGGCGCTCGAATCGTTCTTTGAGCTCCACGCTGCGCAAGTTCTGCCACGGCCAGACGAAAAGCGCGAGCAGCCCGACGACGAGCAACACGGGCCAGGTCACGCGCAAAATGGGCCGCACAAAGCGTGTCAGGCCGACGCCGCTGGCGAACCAGATCGTCATCTCACTTTCGCGGTACATGCGCGAGAGCGTTGCTACAACAGAGATGAACAGCGAGAGCGCAAGCATCGTCGGCAAGTGGCCGAGTGCCACATAACCGAGTAGCAAAACCACGTCTTGTGGCGACACCACGCCGCCTGCGGCTTGGCCCAGGGTGCGGATCAGCATCATCGTCAGCACGATGGTCAGGATGACCACGAGCGTGGCGCCGAAGTTGCGCGCCAAGTCTCGGCGCAAAGTGGAATCGAATAACATCGTCAGCTTGTCTTACAGACTGGTCATTATGGACTTCCGTCATCAAGTAACGACACCGGACGCGCTGGCCGCCACGAACTGCGATGCGCTGATTTGGGTCTTGTGCGGCGAGACTCCCGAGCTCGCATTGCCTGGCAATCTCGATGCGTCGGTGGCCGCTCTGGCCCGCGACGCAATCTCTCACGGTGACCTCCAACTCAAGCCCGGCAAGACACTCTATGTGCATCGGCCGTCGGGCCTGCGCGCACCGCGCCTTGTGTTGTCTGTTGCCAAAGCAGTCACTGCCAAAGCTTTCAAGGCTGCCGTGTCGGCTGGCCTTGCCGAAGCAAAGGCCAGTGGCGCCAAGCACATCGCCATTGGCTGGGTTGCCGAGTTGAATGACGCCCATGCCGAAGCCTTGGTGGCGGCAGTGCATGACGCTGTCTATGTGTACCGCCACACCAAGCCGAGCGCGCCCGAGGCGTCGAAAATTGGCAAGGTGACTTTGCTCTGCGCCAAGGCTGAAGCCAAGCCAGTGCAATTCGGCTTGGCACGCGGCCAAGCGATTGCGGCGGGTGTGCATCTGGCGCGAGAAGCCGCGAATCGGCCGGCGAATGTCTGCACGCCGAGCTATCTCGCCGAGCAGGCGAAGAAGATCGGCAAAGAGTTCGATTTGAAAGTGGAAGTGCTCGACAAGAAAGACGTCGAGAAACTCGGCATGGGCGCATTCCTTGCCGTGGCACAAGGCTCGGATGAGCCGCTGCGATTTATCGTCGCGCGCTATCAAGGCGCACCGAAGACTCAGGCGCCAGTGGTGCTCGTTGGCAAAGGCATCACCTTCGATTCGGGCGGCATCTCGATCAAACCTGCGGGCGAGATGGACGAGATGAAGTTCGACATGGGCGGTGCCGCGAGCGTGCTCGGCACATTGCGCGCCGTGGCCGAATTGAAGCCGAAGCTCAACCTCGTCGTCATCGTGCCGTCGTGTGAAAACATGTTGAATGGCAGCGCCGTGAAGCCGGGTGATGTGGTCACCACCATGTCAGGCCAGACGGTCGAGATTTTGAATACCGATGCCGAAGGCCGGCTGATCCTTTGCGATGCGCTCACGTATGTTGAGCGGTTCGAGCCCGCGGTCGTCGTCGATGTGGCGACGCTGACCGGCGCTTGCGTCGTCGCGCTTGGTCATCACCATTCGGGGCTCTTCACCGCTGACGATGCTCTCGCCGAGCAACTGATCGCCGCGAGCACCAAAGGCCTGGACCCCTGCTGGCGCATGCCGATGGACGACGAATACGGCGAAGGCTTGAAAAGCAATTTCGCAGACATGCCCAACATCGGCGCTCGCCCGGGCGGCGCGATCACCGCAGCCATCTTCCTCAGCCGCTTCACGCGCAAGTACCGCTGGGCGCACCTTGATGTGGCCGGCACCGCATGGAAATCGGGCGCGGCCAAGGGCTCGACCGGGCGGCCGGTGTCATTGCTCACGCACTTTGTTTTGGCGCAGGCCAGTTGATGTCGTGAGCCCGGATGTGGTGAGTCCCGAGATCGCACCGTTGGGCCGGGAGCTCCGTTGACCGAAGTCAGCTTTCATTTCAATGTGGCCGAGCGCATCGGATACGCATGCCGACTGCTGCGCAAGGCTACCCGCCAAAGCGCACGTGTGGTTGTGACTGGCGATGAGTCGACGCTTGCAGAACTCGATCAGGCGCTGTGGGCCTTTGATCCAGTCGAGTTCATTCCGCATCTTCTGCTGCGACCTGGTGCTGCAATCCCCGATCGTGTGCGGGCCACACCAGTCTGGCTTGCAGAGCGGGCGGCTGACGCAATGGCCGCAACCAACTCGCATGAAGTCTTGGTGAATCTGGGCATCGATGCGCCTGAAGGCTTCGAGAGCTTTCAACGGCTGATCGAGATTGTCTCGAACGACGAAGCCGATCGCGGCGCGGCACGGTTGCGCTGGAAGCACTACGCCAACCGCGGCTATTCGATCGTGCGGCACGAGGTGGGCGAATGAGTGCCGATGGGCCGCCACCCCGAGGTGTGCCCACGCTGACGGAGGTGGTGCCTTGGCCCGATACGGGTTCATCCAACCCGATCTCGCCAGTGCCCGCCGCTGCCGCACAGGCTGCAGAGGGGATGGAGTCATTGCCGTCCGAAGCTCGGCTGACGCAAGCGATCTTGGCTGACGTTCAGCGCCAGATCGATCTGATGCTCGACTACCGCATGCGCGAGATGCTTGCGCCACTTTTGGCGCGTGCGACCGATGGTTTGATTCGCGACAGCCGCCAAGCGCTGGCATCGACCTTGCAAGAGATTGTGGCTCGCGCGGTGGCTCAGGAAATCTCCCGTCATCGCGGCCGGTGATTCAGGCGTTAGGGAGGGGCTGGCCGACATGGCAGCTCGTTCAGCAACCCCGCACACCGGTGGGCGACGCCCGTAAAAGACCCAGTTTTTTTTCGGTTATCGTTCTCTGATGCGTCGGGATCGCTGAACAGGATCAGAGCATATACACCATTTTAATATTCCAACCGGAGATTTTGAATGCAAATTAGACTCAATGTGCTCGCCACTGCGGCAGCTGTGATGCTCGGCGGTACCGCTTTCGCTCAAGATGCGGTCGTCAAAATTGGCCACGTCGGCCCGACCAGCGGCGCCATCGCTCACCTTGGCAAGGACAACGAGAACGGCGCCAAGATGGCAATCGACGAACTGAACGCCAAGGGCGTGGTCATCGGTGGCAAGAAGGTCAAGCTCGAACTGCTCGCCGAAGACGACGCAGCTGATCCGAAGCAAGGCACCGCAGTTGCCCAAAAGCTGGTCGACTCCAAAGTCGTCGGCGTGATCGGCCACCTGAACTCCGGCACGACCATTCCCGCGTCGAAGATCTACAGCGATGCTGGCATTCCGCAAATCTCGCCTTCGGCCACGAACCCGAAGTACACGCGCCAAGGCTACAAGACGGCGTTCCGCGTCGTTGCTGACGACGTGCATCTCGGCAGCACCCTCGGCAAGTACGCCGTCAAGGAACTCAAGGGCAAGTCGATTGCAGTGATCGACGACCGCACGGCTTATGGCCAAGGCGTTGCCGAAGAGTTCACCAAGGCCGTCAAGGCAGCGGGTGGCTCGATTGCCGATGCGCAGTTCACGACCGACAAGGCCACGGACTTCACCGCCATCTTGACCCAAATCAAGTCGAAGAAGCCTGACGTCGTCTTCTTCGGCGGCATGGACGCTGTGGCCGGCCCGATGATTCGCCAAATGAAGCAACTCGGCATCAACGCCAAGTTCATGGGCGGCGACGGCATTTGCTCGGGCGAGCTGCCGAAGCTGGCTGGTGGCGCAATGGCCGACGGCCAAGTCGTCTGCGCAGAAGCCGGTGGCGTTGAAGGTGAGCAGAAGGTCGGCATGACCAAGTTCTCCGAAGACTTCAAGAAGAAGTTCGGCATCGACGTTCAGGTCTACGCACCGTACGTCTATGACGCGACCAACGTGTTGGTTGCTGCCATGGTCAAGGCTGGCTCTTCGGATCCGAAGGTCTACCTGCCTGTGTTGGCCAAGACCACCGGCTACAAGGGTGTGACCGGCACGATCTCGTTCGACGAAAAGGGCGACGTGAAGAACGGCGCTCTGACGCTGTACACCTACAAAGCCGACAAGCGCGACCAGATCGCAGTCGTGCGCTAATCGCAACTTTGCTGTGATGAAAAAGGCGCCTTCGGGCGCCTTTTTTTTATGGTGGCTGCCAAGGCTGCATCGCCCTGGCCGTGATCACTTCAGGGGCGTGCCGTCGCGCCGGTAGAGCGCACAAAGGTGCGCCAAGCGCTCTGCGTGATGGGCCTGCACCTGCGACCAGGTGAAGCGCCATTCCCAGAAGCGTTCGCCTTTGCCGGGAAAGTTCATTCGCGCCTCGCTGCCGAGCCCGAGTACATCTTGCATGGCGATGACGGCGGTATCGGCCACGCTGGCGCAAGCGGCGCGGATCAGGTCCCAGTGGATTTCGCGGCCATCGGTGCCGAGGTAATCGCGCACGCGGTGCTGCAGCTCGTGCGGCGCGCTCGTCCACCAGCCGCAGGTGGTGTCGTTGTCATGAGTGCCGGGGTAGATCGCTGAATCCGACTCGTGGTTGTGCGGGAGGTAGAGATTGGCGCTGTCGTCGCCAAAGGCGAACTGCAAGATGCGCATGCCGGGGAAGTTGAACTGCTTGCGCAACGCGACCACGTCGGGCGTGATCACGCCGAGGTCTTCCGCGATGATCGGCAACGGGCCCAGCGCGTTGGCGATTGCCGAGAACAGCGCGGCTCCCGGGCCAGTGACCCAGCGGCCGTTGATGGCCGTGCGCTCGTGGGCCTGAATCTCCCAGTAGGCCGCGAAGCCGCGAAAGTGATCGATGCGAACGATGTCGACCAGCGCAAAGGTGCGCCGAATGCGCTCAACCCACCACGCATAGCCATCGGCTTGGTGGGCTGACCAGCGGTAGAGCGGGTTACCCCAGTGTTGGCCGGTGTCACTGAAGGCATCGGGCGGCACGCCGGCCACCACCAACGGGCGGCCCGTGGGGTCGAGTTCGAAAAGCGGCTGCCGCGCCCAGACTTCGGCGCTTTCGAGTGCGATGAAGATCGGCGCGTCGCCAATGATGCTGACGCCGCGTTCGTTCGCGTATGCCTTGAGCGCCGCCCATTGGCGGAAGAAGCGCCATTGGCAGAACGCCCAGAAAGCGATTCGCGTGGCGTGCTCGGCCACTGCCGCGGCCAGGGCTTGTGGCTCTCGGCGGGCGAGGCCAGTGGGCCAGTCACTCCAGCCGGCGCTGCCCTGCGCTTCGGTCAAGGCCATGAAGAGTGTGTAGTCGGCCAGCCAGCTCGCATGTTCTTGGCAGAAGGCGTGGAAGTCCGCTTGCGCAGCGGGGTCGTCCGATGCGGCAAAGCGCTCTGCCGCGCGCGCAAGGCGGCCCATGCGGAAGGGCACGACATCGCCGAACGCGATGCGCTCATCGAGCAAGCCTGCGCCTGGCGCGAGCTCGGCTTGCGTCAACCAGCCCCGCTCGGAGAGCTCGGCAAGGTCGATCAGCAACGGGTTGCCGGCGAAAGCCGAGCTGCTCATGTAGGGCGAGTTGCCTGGCCCGATTCCGCCCAGCGGCAGGATTTGCCACAGCCGCTGCCCGGCGCTGACCAGCCAGTCGACGAAGTGGCGGGCACTGTCACCTAAGTCGCCGGAGCCATGTGGGCCGGGCAGTGAGGTGGGGTGCAGCAAGATGCCGCAAGCGCGAGGCAGTTTCATGAGTTGGCGGCCATGTTCATGGCGCGGTGGCGGTGAGGAGCACGATGCTTTGCGCTGGGAGCAGGTATGAATCGCTGCCATGCCAATCGCTCGTGCCGCGGGCGGCGGTGGTGTCGAGCAGCGCAGCCCAGGCACCGGGCGGCAAGGCGAATTCGGCGGCTTGCGCGCTGCCGTTCATGAGGAGCAGCATTGGCGCGCGTGCGGAGCCGATGTGGCAGGCCAAGCAGCGCGCTTCTGCCGCGTTCCAGGCCGCTGCGTCAAGCGGCTGGCCGTTGGGGCCGGTCCATTGCAAGCCTTGGCCTTCTGCGGCCGTGCTGTACCAGCGGTCGGCAAAGGGTGCGTGCGCGTGGCGCAGCGCGATCAGGTGCGTGGTGAAGGCGATGAGGTCGGCATCAGCCGTGGCCCAGTCGATCCAGGTCGTCTCGTTGTCTTGGCAGTACGGGTTGTTGTTGCCGCCTTGGCTGTGGCCGAGTTCATCGCCCGCGCAGAGCATCGGCGTGCCTTGTGCCAGCACGGTGAGCGCCAGCATCACGCGTTGCAAGCGGCCGCGAAAGGCGTTGATGGCCGGGTCATCGGTCGGGCCTTCGATGCCGCCATTGCAGCTGATGTTGTGGCTCGTGCCGTCGCGGTTGCCCTCGCCGTTGGCGAGGTTGTGGCGGCCGGTGTAGCTCACCAAATCGCGCAGGGTGAAGCCGTCATGCGAGACCACATAGTTGATCGATGTGCTCGGCGCCCGGCCGCTCGCCTCGAACACATCAGACGACCCACAGAGCCGCTGTGCGAGCACGCCGCGCGCGTGTTTGCCCTGCAGCCAGAAGCCGCGGAGGTCATCGCGAAAGCGGTCATTCCATTCGGACCAACCAAGTGGAAAGGCGCCGACCTGGTAGCCGCCGGGGCCGATGTCCCAGGGCTCAGCGATCATTTTCACGCGCGCGAGCACCGGGTCTTGCAAGGCGGCGGCAAAGAATGCGGCGCGCGGGTCGAAGCCGGCCTCGCCTCGGGCGAGCACGGTGGCGAGGTCGAAACGAAAGCCGTCGACATGCATTTCCGAGACCCAAAAGCGCAGGCTGTCCATCACGAGTTGCAGCATGCGCGGCTCGCGCAAATCAAGTGTGTTGCCGCAGCCGGCGTGGTTTTCATAGACGCGCTTGTCGGCCGCTTCGAGGCGATAGCAACTCGCGTTGTCGAGGCCGCGCCAGCTCAAGCTCGGGCCATCGGCATCGCATTCGGCGGTGTGGTTGTAGACCACGTCGAGGATGACTTCGATGCCGGTCGCATGCAGCGCTTTCACCATCGCACGGAACTCGTCGCGCGCGTTCAAGGCCCAGTGGCCGGGCTGCGATGCGGCGGCCAGGCGAGGGTCGGGGCAGAAGAAGCCGATCGTGTTGTAGCCCCAGTAGTTAACGAGCCCCACGCCCACGAGCCGCTCTTCGTCGAGGTGATGGTGGATCGGCAACAGGCAAACCGCAGTGACGCCGAGGGCTTTCAGATGTGCAGTGGAGGCCGGGTGCGCGAGGCCCGCGAACGTGCCGCGCAGCGCCTCGGGCACGCCGGGGTGGCGTTTGGAGAAGCCTTTGACATGCACTTCATAGATCACCGTTTGAGCCATCGGCGTGCGCAAGACGACGTCGCCGCTCCAGTCGAATTGATCGGCAACGACGCGGGCTTTCAACGCGGTGGCGGTGTTATCGCGCGGGTCGGGCGCGTCGGGCTGGCCGGGTGCGCCGGCGCGGTTCAGATCGGTCCATGAGAAGTTGCCGACGATCTCGCGCGCGTTTGGGTCAAGCAACAGTTTTGCCGGGTTGAAGCGGTGCCCGGCGAGCGGCTCCCACAGCCCTTCAGCGCGCAAACCGTAGACCTGCCCGGGGCCGATGCCCTGCACAAAGCCGTGGAAGACGTCATCGCTGCGGCGCGGCAAGCGCAGGCGGGCAAGTTCTTCTTCGCCGGAGGCATCGAAGAGACAAAGGTCGATGGCAGTGGCGTGCGCGGAAAACACGGCGATGTTGACGCCGCTGCCATTCCAGTGCGCGCCAAGCGGCCAGGGCTCGCCAGCGGTGATCGAGAAGGCGGCGATCGAGAAAGCGGCGATCGACGGACGGACGTTCGACGGCTCGTCGTTCGACCGACTGACGTTCGAGAAAGCGGTGTCATTCATGTCACGTCCATCCCAGTCAGCGCGAGCGCTTCCATTCGAACATCACTGTGGCGAGTGGCGGCAGGTCGACCACGATCGAGTGCGGCTGGCCTTGCCACGCCAGCGGCTCGGCACTGGCCACACCCAAGGGCGTGCCGACGTTGCTGCCGCCGTAGTGTGTGGAGTCGGTGTTGATGCGCTCGCGGTAGTCGCCCATCTGCGGCACGCCGATGCGAAAGCCCGGCCACACCTGCGGCGTGAAGTTGCAGACGACGATCACAAGCGTGTCATCACGCACGCCGCGGCGAATGAAGCTGAGCACCGAATGCTCGGCATCGTCGACGCTGATCCAGCTGAAGCCCGAGCCGTCGAAGTCGCGCTCGTGCAGCGCCGGCGTCGCGCGGTAGAAGTGGTTGAGGTCGCGCACGAGCCGGCGCATGCCGCCGTGCGGGTTGGTGGGCGAAGGGTCGTCGAGCAAATGCCAATCGAGGCTTTGGTCGTGGTTCCATTCGCGTTCTTGTGCGAACTCGCAGCCCATGAACAAAAGCTTCTTGCCGGGGTGGCCGAACATGAAGCCGTAGTAGGCGCGCAGGTTCGCAAACTGCTGCCAGCGGTCGCCCGGCATCTTGCCGAGCAGCGAGCGCTTGCCGTGCACCACTTCGTCATGCGAGAGCGGCAACACGAAGTTCTCGTTGAAGGCATAGACCATTCCGAAGGTCATCTCGGCGTGGTGATGGCGGCGGTGGATGGGGTCGCGCGCCATGTACTGCAGGGTGTCGTGCATCCAGCCCATGTTCCACTTGTAGTGAAAGCCCAGCCCGCCGGCATAGACAGGCCGCGACACCGCGGGAAACGAAGTTGACTCCTCCGCCGCAGTGATCGCGTGCTCGCACTCAACACCCACCACCTCGTTCATTCGCCGCAGAAAGGCGATGGCTTCCAGGTTCTCGCGGCCGCCGTGCTGGTTGGGAATCCACTCGCCGTGCTTGCGGCTGTAGTCGCGGTAGAGCATCGAGGCCACAGCATCGACTCGGAGGCCATCAATGCCGTAACGCTCCAACCAAAACAGCGCATTGCCGACGAGGAAGTTGCAGACCTCGGTGCGGCCGAAGTTGTAGATCAGCGTGTTCCAGTCGGGGTGAAAGCCTTCGCGGCGGTCGGCGTATTCGTAGAGGCGCGTGCCGTCGAAATCAGCCAAACCGTGCGCGTCAGACGGAAAGTGCGCGGGCACCCAATCGATCAGCACGCCGAGCCCGGCCGCATGGCATTGCTCGACGAAGCGGCGAAAGCCCGCGGCCGGGCCAAAGCGCGAGGTCGGCGCATAAAGCCCAATCGGCTGGTAACCCCATGAGCCATCGAACGGGTGCTCGCTGACGGGCATCAACTCCAGGTGCGTGAAGCCCATTTCCACGGCATAAGGCACCAAGCGGTCGGCCAGCTCGGCCCAGTTCAGGAAGCGGTTGCCTTCGTTGGCTTTGCGTTGCCACGAGCCGAGATGCACTTCATAAATGCTCATCGGCGCGGCCAACCCATTGGCGGCTCTGCGTGTTGCGGGCAAGGCCGCCACTGACGGCATGCGCGCCACCACGCTGGCCGTGCCCGGGCGCAATTCGGATTGCAGCGCGAAGGGGTCGGCCTTCAGCGGCAACAGCCCGCCGTGGCGCTCGCGGATCTGGAACTTGTAGTGCGCGCCGGCGCCCACGCTCGGCAAGAAGATCTCCCACACACCGCACTCGCGGCGCAGCCGCATCGGGTGGCGGCGGCCATCCCAATGGTTGAAATCGCCGACGACGCTCACCTGCAGTGCATTCGGCGCCCAAACCGCGAACGCCGTGCCGGCCACGCCGAGCATCACGCGTTGCGTGGCGCCCAGCACTTCATACGGCCGCAGGTGCGAGCCTTCGCCGAGCAGCCAGGCGTCCAGCTCACCAAGCACGGGCGGAAAGCGGTACGGATCGTCTGAGATCGACGAATGGCCGTCTTGCCAGCGCACCTGCAGCCGGTAGTTGGTGGCTGCTGCGGAGAGCTCGCCTTCGAAGACGCCATCCGCATGGCGCTGCTGCAGCGTGCCGAGCAACTCGCCACTGCCCGCATCGAGCACCGCCACTTGAGCCGCACTCGGCAACATCGCCCGCAGCCAGATGCGCCCCGCGGCATCGGCATGCAGCCCGAGCACCGAGAAGGGATCGCCATGCAGCGCTTGGCGGATCAGGTCGGTCTCGTGGTCGGTCAGCATGGGTGCGCGTCAGTCATTGGGGGCTCCGGGTGAGGGCACTCGCACCATATGGCTCGCCGGTTGCGCCATGGCCAGCATCGGGCGGCGCGGCCGTGGCCTCAACGCTTCTCAGGCTCGATGTGCCAAATCTGCTCCGCGTACTCGCGAATCGTGCGGTCAGATGAAAACACGCCCATGCCGGCCACGTTGGCGATCGCGCGCGCAGCCCATTCGGCGGGCTTCTTGTAGAGCGCATCCACACGCGCCTGCGCAGCGACGTACGACTCGTAGTCGGCCAACAAGAAGTAATGGTCACCACCGCCGAGCAGCGAATCGACGAGGCCGCGGTAGCGCCCGGGTTCATCGGGCGAGAACTGGCCGCCGCCGATCGCGTCGAGCACGGCTTTGAGTTGCGGATTGGCCTCCACCCGTGCCGTGGGTTCATAGCCGCTCGCACGGAGTGCCGCCACCTCTGGTGTTGAGAGGCCGAAGATGAAGATGTTCTCGTCGCCCACGTTCTGGCGTATCTCGATGTTGGCGCCGTCATCGGTGCCGATCGTCAATGCGCCGTTCAATGCGAGCTTCATGTTGCCGGTGCCCGACGCTTCGGTGCCGGCAGTCGAGATTTGCTCCGAGAGATCAGCGCCCGGCATGATGATCTCGGCCACCGAGACGCCGTAGTTCGGCACGAACACGATCTTCAGCTTGTCACTGATGCGGGTGTCCTTGTTGACCGAGAGGCCCACGTCGTGGATGAGCCGGATGATGTTCTTGGCCATCACATAGCTCGATGCAGCCTTGCCCGCGAAGATGACGGTTCGCGGCACCCAATCGGCCGTCGGGTCGGCGAGGATGGCCTGGTAGCGGGCCACCACGTGCAGCACGTTGAGCAACTGCCGCTTGTATTCGTGGATGCGCTTGACCTGCACATCAAAGAGGCTGTTCGGGTTGACTGCATAGCCCGTGTCGCGCTCGATGTGCGCCGCGAGCCGCTCCTTGTTGGCGCGTTTGATCGCCATGAACTCGGCGACGAAGCCCGGGTCGGCCTGCAGCTCTTTCAACTGCGAGAGCACGTTCAAATCTTGGCGCCAGCCGGTGCCCACCGTGCGGTCGAGCAGGGCGGAGAGACCGGGGTTGGCTTGTTGCAACCAGCGCCGCGGCGTCACGCCGTTGGTCATGTTGGTGAAGCGATCGGGCCAGAGGCTCGCGAAGTCAGCAAAGATGGTTTGCACCAGCAGATCGGAGTGCAACGCCGAGACGCCGTTGACCTTGTGGCTGCCCACGATGGAGAGGTGCGCCATGCGCACACGGCGCTCGCCGGTCTCGTCGATCAGCGACATGCGGCGCAGAAAGCCGGTATCGCCCGGCCGGTGCCGCGCCGCGAAATCAAGGAACTCCTGATTGATGCGGAAGATGATTTCCAGGTGCCGCGGCAACACATGCTGCATCAAGCCAACCGGCCAGGTTTCGAGTGCCTCGGGCATCAGCGTGTGGTTGGTGTAAGAGAAGGTCTTGGTGCAGATGCCCCAGGCCTTGGGCCACTCCATCGAATGCTCATCGCACAAGATGCGCATCAACTCGGCCACGCCGATGGCCGGGTGCGTGTCGTTCAGGTGAATCGCGACTTTGTCGGCGAGGTTGTCGAGCTTGCCGTGTTCATCAAGGTGGCGCGCAATCAAGTCTTGCATTGACGCGGCGACGAAGAAGTACTCCTGCCGCAAGCGCAACTCCCGGCCGGCGGGCGTGCTGTCGTTCGGGTAGAGCACCCAAGAGATGTTCTCGAACTCGTTCTTCACGGTCGCGGCGCGCGCGTAATCGCCGGTGTTGAAGGCGTGAAGGTCGATGTGTGCCGGCGCCACCGCCTTCCAGAGCCGCAAGGTGCTGACTTTGTCAGTGCCGTGGCCGGGGATCACCATGTCGTAGGCTTTGGCGGCCACTTCGGCGGCTGGTGCCCAAATCGATTTGTCGCCCGCATGCTCGACCCAGCCGCCAAAGCGCACTGGGTAAGTCACGCCGGTGCGCGGGAACTCCCACGGCGTGCCGTCGGCCAGCCACGGGTCCGGGTATTCGATCTGGCAGCCGCCGGTGATGTCTTGCGCAAACATGCCGTATTCATAGCGAATGCCGTAGCCGAATGACGGCAGGCCGAGTGTGGCCATCGAGTCGAGAAAGCAGGCGGCCAGGCGCCCCAAGCCACCATTGCCAAGCGCGGCATCGGGCTCGCATTCGGCCACGTCTTCGAGCCTTTGCGCATGTTTTGCGAGGCCTTCGGCAGCCGCGCCACCGAGGTCGAGTGCGGCCAATGCATTGCCGAGCGTTCGGCCGATCAAGAACTCCATCGAGAAGTAATAGACCCGGCGCGCATGAGCGCTGCGCTGCTCGGCTTGAGTGCGAACCCAGCGCTGCGACAACTGCGCGCGTGCGACTTGCGAAACCGATTGCATCAAGTCAACCGGCGTGGCTTCATCGGGCGCAATGCCCACTGTCTTGAGAAGGTGGTCTTCGATGCCGGCTTGCATCGCGAACTGCGGGGAGTCAGAGCGTTGGGTCACCGGGGAGTCCTTCATGGCTTAGGAGTTGGAAGTATGCCGATGGGCGCTCATGAATGGGGTCATCGCAAGATCCGCGCCTTCAGCAGGCCCGTGTAAACACGGAGATGACTGACTCAAATGTCGGCCTGATTGTTGGCTCTACGGGTGTCTGCTTCCAACTTTTTACAGTACGCTGGCCGACGAACGAAAACCGGGCCTCAGGAGACTTGACGATGACACCCGACGAACTCGCACTCAGCCTCGATTTACCCAAACGCGCAGTCGCGCTCGTGCTGGCCGGCGGCCGCGGCAGCCGCTTGAAGAACCTCACCGATCGACGCGCCAAGCCCGCGGTTTACTTCGGCGGCAAGTTCCGCATCATCGACTTCACACTCTCCAACTGCCTCAACTCTGGCATTCGCAGAGTGGGTGTGATCACGCAGTACAAGTCGCACAGCTTGCTTCAGCACTTGCAGCGTGGCTGGGCGTTCCTCAAAAACGAGATGAACGAATTCGTCGATCTGCTGCCCGCACAGCAGCGCACGGATGACGAAAGCTGGTACCGCGGCACGGCAGACGCCGTCTACCAAAACCAAGACATCATCGCGAGCTACCGCGCCGACTACATCGTCGTGCTCGCCGGCGATCACATCTACAAAATGAACTACGCGCTGATGCTGGCCGACCACGTGGCCAAAGGGCGTGATTGCACGGTGGCTTGCATCGCCGTGCCACGCGCCGAGGCAAGCGCATTCGGCGTGATGGCAGTCGACACCAAAGACCTCATCGTCGACTTTCTCGAGAAGCCCGCCGACCCGCCCGCCATGCCCGGCCACCCTGACATGGCACTCGCCAGCATGGGCATCTATGTCTTCAATGCGCGCTTTCTCTACAAAGAACTTGAGCGCGACATGGCCGATCCCAACTCGAGTCACGACTTCGGCAAAGACATCATTCCCCGCGCCGTCAAAAACGGCAAGGCAGCGGCACACCCCTTCGAGTTGAGCGCAGTCAGCAACCGCCTCAACGAGACGCCGTATTGGCGCGACGTCGGCACGATCGACGCTTACTGGGACGCCAACATCGATCTCACCGCCACCGACCCGCTGCTCAACTTGTATGACACACGCTGGCCGATCTGGACTTACCAAGCCCAGCTGCCGCCCGCCAAGTTCGTTCACAACCAGCCTGATCGGCGCGGCATGGCGATCGAGTCGATGGTCTCGGGCGGCTGCATCGTCTCGGGCGCGGTGTTTCGCTCGGTGCTCTTCAGCAGCGTGCGCGTGCACTCGCATTCGAGCGTCAATTGGTCGGTGCTGCTGCCGGGCGTGCAAGTGGGCCGGCATGCGCGGCTCAACCGCACGGTGATCGACCGCGGCTGCGTGATTCCCGATCACATGGTCATCGGCGAAGACGTGGAGCTCGATACCCAACGCTTTTACCGCTCGGAGAACGGCATCACGCTGGTCACGCGCGAGATGCTTGAGAAGCTGGCGGATTGAGCATCGATGAGAGTTCTGCAAGTTGCTGCCGAGATCTTCCCGCTCGTCAAAACCGGTGGCCTGGCCGATGTGCTGGGTGCCTTGCCGCAAACGCTGATCGGCGAGGGCGCCGATGTGCGGCTGCTCCTGCCGGGGCTGCCGGCGATCGTCGATGCCGTGCTGCACCAAAAAACGGTGTGCGAGATCGGCGCTGCCTTCGGCGCCGCGCGCATCACGCTGCGCCTTGGCCGCATGCCTTACAGCAAGGTGCCGGTCTATGTGATCGACGCGCCCTACCTCTTTCGCCGCGGCGGCAGCCCCTATCAGGCGGGCGACGGCAGCGAATGGTCTGACAACGTCCAGCGATTTGCATTGCTCGGCTGGATCGGCGCGCACCTGGCCGCCGGCGAGCTCGATCCCGCCTGGGTGCCCGACGTGGTGCACGCGCACGATTGGCACGCCGCCATGGCCTGCGCCTACGTGGCAGCGCATCCGCCGACGCGCGCTGCCACCGTCTATACGGTTCACAACCTCGCGTACCAAGGCCTCTTCCCGCCGAGCGACTTCTCCGTGCTCGGCCTGCCATCGCGGTTCATGACGGCCACTGGCCTCGAGTTCCACGGCCAGGTCTCGTTCATGAAAGCCGGGCTGATGTTCGCGAGCCGCGTCACCACCGTCAGCCCCACTTACGCGGCCGAGATCGCTACCCACGAATTCGGCTTCGGGCTCGACGGCGTCATTTGCAGCCGCGGTGCCGATGTGGTGGGCATCTTGAACGGCGTCGATGGCAAGGTTTGGAACCCGGCCAAGGATGTGGGCTTGGTCGCGCGCTACACGCCGCGCGATCTGGCTGGCAAAGCAGTCTGCAAGAAGGCGCTTCAAACCGAGCTCGGGCTCGAAGTGCAAGCCGGCGTGCCGCTCTTTTGCGTGGTTAGCCGGTTGACATCTCAGAAAGGCCTTGACCTGGTCTTGGGCGCATTGCCGGGCCTGCTCAACAGCGGCGCGCAACTCGCGTTGCAAGGCGCAGGCGATGCGGGCCTGGAAGCAGCGTTTCAAGCCGCAGCGGCGGCCCATCCTGGCCGTGTGGCGGTGCGCATCGGCTATGACGAAGCCTTTGCTCACCGCGTGATCGCCGGGGCTGATGCGATCTTGGTGCCTTCGCGCTTCGAGCCCTGCGGCCTCACGCAGCTCTACGGCCTGCGCTACGGCACTTTGCCGGTGGTGCGCAGAGTTGGCGGCCTGGCCGATACGGTCATTGACGCGCCGAATTTCACGCCAGACGCCGCGCAAGACGCGATCAGCAGCGACGCCGTCAGCCGCGGCACAGGTTTTGTGTTTGACGCCGCCACCCCTGCCGCGCTCGATGCCGCAGTGCAGCGCGCGGTTCGCGCATTTGCCGACCCCGCAAAGTGGCACGGCCTGATGAGCAATGCGATGGCCCAAGATTTCTCATGGGAAGGCGCGGCCCGAAAGTACATGGCGCTCTATGCTGACCTGGTGGCCGCACGCGCGGCCGCGTAGGCCGAGTCCGACATCAGATGGGGAAGTTGTGAGCCCGCCGCGGCGATGAACGGGAAGGGTGCAGCGGAGAAGCGCACCCTAAGCTCGTGACCACATTGCGACTGATGCAATGGCCGTCACTCTCCACCCCAACGCGGCTCCGGTCGCTCTGCCCAAGGACTCCACACACCATGAACTTCATCATCTGGCTCGTCATCGGCGGCATCATCGGCTGGCTCGCCAGCATGGTTATGAAGACCGATGCACAACAAGGCATCTTGCTCAACGTCGTCGTCGGCATCGTCGGTGCATTCCTCGGGGGTTGGCTGATCTCGCCGCTGGTTGGCGTGGGCACGATCAACCAAGACAACTTCAGTTTGCCGTCCATGGCCGTCTCGTTCGTTGGCGCAGTCATCTTGCTCGCCATCGTTAACCTCTTCCGCCGCGGCAGCGCTCGCTGATCGAGGCACTCGCTGCGCTTCACCTGGAGCGCAGCGTCGCTTCGCTTTATCCATTGCTGTTGCCCCACAAGGCTCAGCAACTTGGGCTGAGCACTTCAGCGTCAACACGCTCAGGGCAGCTTCGCGATTTCGTCTGCAGCCAGCGGCGAGAGCTGCGAATGGCGGATGCGGGTTTTGGAGAGCGCACCGGCCGATTCGAGAATCGGGTAGGCGATCGAGCAGATGTGCGAGTTGATGCGCTTCAGGTCGCTGATCAGATCAAGGTGCAACGAGCTGGTCTCGATGCTTTGCGCCGTGTGATCGCGCAGCCGCGCGATGTGGCTGGCGGCGTATTCATGCTCCAGGTCGCGAAAGCGCGCCTTCTCTTCAAGTAACTTCTTTGCATCGCGCACGCGCCCGTCAAGAAACACGCTCATGCCGAGGCGCAGATTGGCCATCAGCCGTTCGTGCAAGTGGCAAATCTCGGCCATGCCGGCATCAGAGAAGCTGCGGTTCTTGCGCACCTTTTTGTCTTCCACATCTTGCAGCACGCGCTCGATGATGTCGCCGATCTGCTCCATGTTGATGGTGAAGGAAACGATGTCGGTCCAGCGCCGCGCTTCGTTGTCAGAGAGTGCTTCGCGCGAGATTTGCGTGAGGTAGAACTTGATCGCCGAGTAGAGCTCGTCGACATCATCATCGAGCTTGCGCAGCTGCCCAGCGAGCGCCAAGTCGTTGTAGCGAATCACGGGCACGACCCCGCGCATCATCGTCTCGACCACATCGGCCTGATGCAGCGCCTCACGGGCCGCGCAACTGATGGCCAGCGACGGCGTGGTGAGCGCCACGGGGTCGAGATGGCGCGGCCGCTCGGTGCCGGCACCGGCGCGCGGCGCCGGCAGCCAGCGGTCAACGGTGCGGCCGACGAGGCCAGTCGCGCCAATGAACAACATCGCCAGCATCAGGTTGAAGCCGAGGTGAAAGAAGACGACTTGCTGGTGCACCGTGGGCGTCAGTTGCTGCAGCAGCACGTGGGCTTGCGGCAGCAGCGGCATCATCAGCAGCGCGCCGCTGGCCTTGAAGAGCAAGTTGCCCAGCGGCAAGCGCCGCACCTGCGGTGAGGCGTTGCTGGTGGCGATCATCGCGAGCACGCCGCTGCCCAAGTTGGCGCCCAGCACCAGGCCGAGCGCCACCGGCACCGGCACCAGCCCCGAAGACACAAGCGTGGCGGTGAGCAACACGATGGCGAGGCTCGAGTACGACAGCACGGTGAGCACCGCGCCCACGAAGACATCGAGCAACACATCGTTGGGCAATGCGACGAGCAAGCCACGCACTGCGGGCGACTCGGTCAGCGGCCGGGTTGCGCCCACGATCAATTGCAGCGCCAGCGTGATCAGCCCGAGGCCGATCAACACACGGCCGATGCGGCCAGGGCCAGCGTCTTGCTTCGAGATGAACAGCACCACACCGGCAAAGATCAAGAGCGGCGAGAGCCACGAGAGATCAAACGAGAACACCACCGCCATCACGCTGCTGCCAACGTCAGCCCCCAGCATCACGGCCAGGCCGGCCGTGGTGGTGACCAAGCCTTTGCCAACGAACGACGCAACGATCAAGCACGTGGCCGTGCTCGACTGCACGACGCTCGTGACGCCCAAGCCCGCAAGCAGCGCACTGGCACGGTTGCTGAAGCTGCGCGACAACACACCGCGCAGGTTCTCGCCAAAGACGCGCAGCACGCCAGTGCGCACGATGTGCGTGCCCCAAACGAGCAAGGCAATGGCGGCCAGCAGATTGAGCAAGTGGATCATTGGCAGCGGTGGGGCACGTTCGATTCCAAGGCGGTGAAAGAGGGTCGGGTACGTCTTGGTTGTACCCAACTGGCGCGCGGCCGATCGGCGCATAAGCGGCGCATTCCAGGTGTTTAAGCGCCGGGTCGGCAGGCAGCCGCTACCATCCCACCGCGTCGAAAACACCCAGGAGCAAGACGATGGCGATGGACGTGGTGGACTATGAGATCAAGGGCGCCGAGATGCAGTTCGTTGAGGTTGAGCTCGACCCGGGCGAAGCGGCAGTCGGCGAGGCCGGCAGCATGATGTACATGGAAGCCGGCATCGAGATGGACACCGTCTTCGGCGATGGCTCTCAGGCCCAAAGTGGCGGTCTGTTCGGCATGCTGCTTGGCGCTGGCAAACGCCTCGTGACGGGCGAATCGCTCTTCACGACCATCTATCACAACCGCTCGCAATCCAAGGCGATCGTCGCGTTCGCCGCACCGTACCCCGGCAAGATCATGGCGATGGATTTGCGCCAGCTCGGCGGCACACTCATCTGCCAGAAAGACGCCTTCCTCTGCGCTGCGCGCGGCGTGTCGCTCGGCATCTTCTTTCAGCGCAAGTTGTCGGTCGGATTCTTCGGCGGCGAGGGTTTCATCATGCAGCGACTCGATGGCGATGGCCTGGCCTTCGTGCATGCCGGCGGCACCGTGATGCGCCGCGATCTGCAGCCCGGCGAAACCTTGATGGTCGACACCGGTTGTCTCGTTGCCATGACGGCGGGCGTCAACTTCGAGATTCAGTACGTCGGCAAGATCAAGACGGCGCTGTTCGGCGGTGAAGGCCTTTTTCTCGCCAAGCTCACCGGCCCGGGCACGGTGTGGCTGCAAAGCCTGCCGTTCTCGCGCCTGGCGTCGCGCGTGTTTGCCGCAGCGCCGCAGCGCGGTGGCTCGCGCGAAGAGGGCTCGGTGCTGGGCGGCTTGGCCGTGGGCGGGCTGCTCGGCAGCGTTTTCGGCGGCGGTGACGACGAGTGAATCTCCTGCTCGATTCCTTCTGGCGCGCCGCAGCGTATTGCCTGCATCCGCGGGTCATTGCGCTCTCCGTGCTGCCGCTCGTGTTGATGGGCGGCTTGGCGCTCGGCCTCGGCTACTTCTTTTGGGCGCCGGCGGTCGACGCGGTGCGCGCGGCTTTCGAGTCTTGGTACATGGTCGCCACGATGTTGAGCTGGCTCGAGAACAGCGGCCTCTCCGGATTGAAGAGCGTGCTGGCGCCGCTGGTGGTGGTCTTCTTGACGACGCCGGTGATCGTCGTGTTGTCGCTCCTGCTCGTGGCTGCACTGATGACGCCTTCGGTGCTCAACCTCGTCAGCACGCGGCGTTTTGCCGCGCTCGAGCGTCAGCACGGCGGCTCGTTCTTCGGCAGCGCGTTCGGGGCGTTGTGGGCCACGGTTGTGGCGCTGGTGGCGCTCATTGCGTCGATTCCGTTGTGGTTCGTGCCGCCGCTCGTGCTGATCGTGCCGCCGCTGATTTGGGGCTGGCTCACCTACCGCGTGATGAGCTATGACGTGCTCGCCGAACACGCCACTCGCGAAGAGCGCCGCGAGATCGTGCGCCGCCACCGCGGCCGCTTGCTGGCCATGGGCGTGTTGACTGGCTACCTCGGTGCGGCGCCGTCACTGGTGTGGGCTTCGGGCGCGATGCTGCTCGCGCTCGCGCCGGTGCTGGTGCCGCTGGCGGTGTGGATCTACACGCTCGTCTTCGCGTTCTCGGCGCTTTGGTTTGCGCACTATGCATTGGCGGCTTTGCAGGCCTTGCGGCTTGAGCGCAGTGCGGCCGAAATGGCTGCCGCGGTGATGCCGTCGGCTTCGCCTGTGGGCTCATCACCCGGCGGCGCTGGCAACCCGCGCTTGCCGCCGGCCGATCCGCTTTTGATTGAAGACGTCACACCCCGGGAGCTCCCACCGCGATGAACTTCGGCCTGATCATCATTGGCGATGAAATCCTCTCCGGCAAGCGGGCTGACAAGCACTTGCCCAAGGTTATCGAGCTGCTCGCCGCTCGCGGCTTGAGCCTGAGCTGGGCGCGCTATGTGGGCGACGACCCGGCGCGCATCACCGCCGATCTTCAAGACGCCTTCGCCAGCGGCGACATCGTCTTCTCGTGCGGCGGCATTGGCGCCACGCCCGACGACCACACGCGCCAATGCGCAGCCCGCGCGCTCAATCTGCCGCTGGTGCTTCATCCGGAAGCGCGCGATCTCCTCATCGAGCGAATGCGAGACACCGCAGCCGAGCAAGGTGTGCCCTTCGAGCCCGACCGGCCCGACAACCTGCACCGGCTCAACATGGGCATGTTTCCGCAAGGCGCCGGGATCATCCCGAACCCGTTCAACAAGATCGCCGGCTTTTATGTAGGCCGCGTGTTCTTCGTACCCGGCTTTCCTGTGATGGCTTGGCCGATGATCGAATCGGTGCTTGACCAACACTTCGCCGAGCTGCAAAGCACACCCGGCCCACGCGAAAAATCGGTGATCGTCATCGGCGCCATGGAGGCCACGCTCACGCCGTTGATGGAGGCGATCGAATTGCGCTTTGCCGGCATCAAGGTCTTCAGCCTGCCGAGCGTCGATCACCCAACCTTCGGCCGGCACATCGAGCTCGGCGTGAAAGGCGATGCAGCCTTGCTCGCTTCGGCGTATGACGCGCTGCGCGATGGCCTGGCGCAGTATGGCGCCACACTCGGCCCAGAGTTGGTGCGTTGATTAGGGTTCGATTGCACCAAACCGGGGCAATCGAAAGCGCTGTCCAGAACATGCGATTTGCGCTTTACACCGGCTCGCTTTACGAGGGTTAGATGCACCCAAGCGCTGCACTCTCGCCCCGTCAGCGCCGCCTGCGGGCATGCTTTCTGCTACATAAGCGTGCGTGATTGGGCTTGCCGAATGCTGGCAATAACGCCCTCTCGCACCGCTCTCGTACCTGATACCCCACCACTAACAAGCATTCGCTAGGAGTTCCCGATGGCCAGCAAGACCGTTGCCGACGTGATGACGATGGTGAAGGAAAACGAAATCAAATTCGTTGACTTCCGCTTCACCGATACCCGCGGCAAAGAGCAGCACGTGACCGTGCCTGTGTCTGCGTTCGACGAAGACAAATTCATCTCCGGCCATGCATTCGACGGTTCGTCGATCGCCGGCTGGAAGGGCATCGAAGCGTCTGACATGACGCTGATCCCCGACCCCAACACCGCCAACATCGACCCTTTCTTCGAAGAGCCGACGTTGCTCTTGACCTGCGACGTGATCGACCCGACCGACGGCAAGCCCTACGAGCGTGACCCGCGTTCGCTGGCCAAGCGCGCCGAGGCTTACATGAAGGCCTCAGGCCTGGGCGACGCCGCTTTCTTCGGCCCCGAGCCTGAGTTCTTCGTCTTCGACAGCGTTCGTTGGGGCAACGACATGTCCGGCTGCTTCTCGAAGATCGAGTCGGAAGAAGCTGCTTGGAACACCGGCAAGGAATACGAGCACGGCAACTCCGGCTACCGGCCAACGGTCAAGGGTGGCTACTTCCCCACGCCGCCGATCGACAGCATGCACGACATGCGCTCGGAGATGTGCCTGGTACTCGAGTCGGTCGGCATTCCGGTGGAAGTGCATCACCACGAAGTCGCCAACGCCGGCCAGATGGAAATCGGCACGAAGTTCAGCTCGTTGGTCCAGCGTGCTGACTGGGTCCAGCTGCAGAAGTACGTGATCCAAAACGTTGCCAACTCGTACGGCAAGACGGCGACCTTCATGCCCAAACCCATCGTTGGCGACAACGGCTCGGGCATGCACGTGCACCAGTCGGTCTGGAAGGGCGGCGTCAACCTCTTTGCAGGTGACGGCTATGCAGGCCTCTCGGAATTTGCGCTGTTCTACATCGGCGGCATCATCAAGCATGCCCGCGCGCTGAACGCCATCACGAACCCTGGCACCAACTCCTACAAGCGCTTGGTCCCGGGCTTTGAGGCGCCGGTGAAGCTGGCTTACTCGGCCAAGAACCGCTCGGCCTCGATCCGCATTCCGCACGTGCCAAGCCCGAAGGGCCGCCGCGTTGAAGCGCGCTTCCCCGATCCGCTGATGAACCCGTACCTCGGTTTCGCCGCGCTGCTGATGGCTGGCCTCGACGGTGTAGAGAACAAGATCCACCCAGGCGAAGCCGCCACGAAGGACCTCTACCACCTGCCGCCAGAAGAAGACAAGCTGATCCCGACCGTATGCCACAGCCTCGATCAAGCCTTGGAGTACCTCGACAAAGACCGCGCGTTCCTGACCAAGGGCGGCGTCTTCACCGATGCCTACATTGATGCCTACATCGACCTGAAGATGCAAGAAGTCACGCGCTTCCGCATGGCCACTCATCCGGTTGAGTTCGACATGTACTACTCGCTCTGAGTTGTTGCCTCGCCTCTACAGGGACGATCAAAACCAGGCGTGGCTCGGTGTGATCGAGCCTCGCTGAAGCGCAAGAAAGGGACGGCAATTGCCGTCCCTTTTCATTCGATCCACCGGGCGATGCGGCTGTCTCGTTGCGCGACAATCGGGCCACTTGAATGGACCTTGGAGCAGCAGCATGCGGTGTGCGTTAGTGAAGCGAATGACAGCCATCGGCCTGGCCTCGTGGGGTGGGTTCGTCGGCGGTTCGGCCATGGCGCAATCGACACCATCCGTCGTCTACCGTTGCCCCGGTAAGCCAGTGCTCTACACCGATACCTTGTCGGCCAAAGAAGCCAAGGACAAGGGTTGCAGCTCGCTCGAAGGCGCGCCGATCACCGTGATCCAAGGCAGCAAGCCGCGGTCTGGGCCGGTGCCTGCTGCGAGTGCGAGCCCGGCAGGTGCGAGCCCACCCGGAGCACGCATCCCTCCGGCCGACCAGCGCGCGCGCGACAGCGATGCGCGGCGCATCCTTGAGAGCGAACTCAAGCGCGAAGAAGACCGCATCGGCGCCTTGAAGGCCGAATACAACGGCGGCGCGCCAGAGCGCCGCGGTGACGAGAAGAACTACCAAAAATACGCCGACCGCGTGGCCGAACTCAAAGCCAGCATTGCACGCAAAGAGAGCGACATCGACGCGCTGAAGCGCGAGCTGTCGAAGACGCCGCAGTGACCCGCGCGCCTGCGGTTCGCGCCATCGCGCCGAGGTCTGCGGCGGCGCAGGCCGCATTCGCCGCATTCGATCACCTCGCGACGATGATCGCGGTGGTCAACCCCGACGGCAATTGCGTGTTCGCCAACGCTGCTTTCGAGAGCGTGCTCGGCCTCTCACGCCGCAGCGTTCAAAGCAGCTCGATGTTCGATTGGTTCGTCGAGCCGGCACGGCTGCGCGACACCGTGAGCGCCGTGAGCCGCAATGAGTTCTCAACCAGCCGACTGGAAGCGCAACTGCGCCGCGCCGGGGCGATCCACGGCGAGCCGCTGCCGGTGCATGTGATCGTCAACCGCATGGACGCCTCGGAGAGCGTGGTGGTCGAGCTGGTCGAAATCGAACAGCAGACTCGGCAAGACCGCGAGGAACGTGCGCTCGATCAAGCGCAGGTCACGAAAGAGTTGATTCGCAACCTCGCGCACGAGATCAAGAACCCGCTCGGCGGCATTCGCGGCGCGGCGCAGCTGCTTGAGATGGAAGTGGAATCGCGCGCACTGACCGAATACACGCAGGTCATCATCAACGAGGCCGATCGGCTGCAAGCGCTCGTTGACCGCCTGCTGGCGCCACACCGCAAGCCGCATGTGGTGAGTGACGTCAACATCCACGAAGTGTGCGAGCGGGTGAGGGCGCTCATCTTGGCCGAGTTCCCGCGTGGCTTGAGCGTCGAGCGCGACTACGACATCTCGATTCCTGACTTTCGCGGCGACCGCGAGCAGCTGATCCAAGCTGTGCTCAACATCGCCCACAACGCCGCCCAGGCGCTCGAAGGCCGCATTGCGCTTGGCGACGCCGTGATCACCCTGCGGACTCGCATCGCGCGCCAAGTGACCTTGGGCAAACACCGCTACCGCTTGGCACTGGACTTGCATATCGAAGACAACGGCCCAGGAGTGCCCGAGTCAATCCGAGACCGCATTTTTTACCCGCTTGTTTCGGGTCGAGACGGTGGCTCAGGCCTCGGGCTCACGCTCGCTCAAACCTTCGTGCAACAGCACCACGGCACAGTTGAATGCGAGAGCGAGCCAGGCCGAACCAACTTCATGATCGTGATCCCGCTGCCCTGAGCTGCATGCCGCCACGAGCGGTTCGCACTTGCGGCAAGCGGCCTCTCAACCAGTGACCGTATCGCGGGCAGTGAATGAAATTTCCTCTATGAAACCGATCTGGATCGTTGACGACGACCAATCCATCCGCTTCGTTCTCGAGAAAGCGTTGGCGCGCGAAGAGTTCGCAGTCCGCAGCTTCACCAACCCGCGCGACGTGATCGCCGCACTCGAAGACGACGCGCCTCAAGTGCTCGTCTCCGACATCCGCATGCCCGGCGGCTCGGGCATCGACTTGCTCGCCAAGGTCAAAGAGATGCATCCCGGTTTGCCGGTGATCATCATGACCGCCTACTCCGATCTTGACAGCGCGGTAAGTGCCTTCCAGGGCGGTGCCTTCGAGTACTTGCCCAAACCGTTCGACGTGCCCAAGGCCGTCGAGCTGATCCGCCGCGCCGTGGAGGAAAGCCTGCGCGAGCAGGTGGGTGACGAGAAGAGCGCGCAAATGCCCGAGATGCTCGGTCAAGCGCCTGCGATGCAGGATGTGTTCCGTGCGATCGGCCGCTTGTCGCAAAGCATCGTCACCGTGCTGATCACGGGCGAATCGGGCTCCGGCAAAGAGTTGGTTGCCAATGCGTTGCACAAACACAGCCCGCGCGCGAGTGGGCCGTTCGTTGCGATCAACACTGCGGCCATTCCGAAAGACTTGCTCGAATCCGAGCTCTTCGGCCACGAGCGCGGCGCCTTCACCGGCGCGCAAACCACGCGCCGCGGCCGCTTCGAGCAAGCCGATGGCGGCACGCTCTTTCTCGATGAAATTGGCGACATGCCGTTCGACTTGCAGACGCGTTTGTTGCGTGTGCTGAGCGATGGCCAGTTCTACCGCGTCGGTGGCCACAACCCGATGCGCAGCAACGTGCGCGTGATCGCTGCGACGCACCAGAACCTGGAAGACCGCGTCAAGCTCGGCGCCTTCCGCGAAGACTTGTTTCACCGCTTGAACGTGATCCGCCTGCGCTTGCCGGCGCTTCGCGAGCGCGTTGAAGATGTGCCGTCGCTCGCGCGCTTTTTCTTGCAGAAGAGCGCGAAGGAGCTCGGCGTCGACGCCAAGCGAATCACCGATGCGGCGCTCGCGCGGCTGATGCAGTTCGACTTTCCAGGCAACGTGCGCCAGCTCGAGAACATCTGCCATTGGCTGACCGTGATGGCGCCGGCTCAGATGATCGAGCCGAAGGATTTGCCGCCGGAGTTCCAGGTCGAAATCGCCCCGATTGCGGTGCCGGTCGCCATGCCGGCTTTGGCCATGCCGCCAATGCCTCGCGCACCCGAGGCCACCGTGCCGCAAGTCGTGATGCCGAGCCCTGCAACCGGCGGCATGCCGATCATCATCACGGCGCCTGCCTTGCAGCCTTCACCGCAAGAGGCGGCGCTGCAAGCCAGCGCATCGGCCGCAGCGCCGGCGAGCACGCCGATCGGCACGCACTGGCTGGTCGGCTTGGAGCAAGACGCTCGCAGCCTTCTGCAAGCCGGCGAACCTGACGTGTGGGACACGCTGACGCGCAAGTTCGAGGCGCAGCTCATCCACACCGCCCTTGAGATCACCCGCGGCCGGCGCATTGAAGCCGCTCAAAAGCTGGGCATCGGGCGCAACACCATCACGCGCAAGATTCAAGAGTTGGGCCTCGACGATTGAGAGCGTGCGCGCGCCGCCAGATGGCGCGGTAACTCCCTGGTAATTGCTGCTCCGGAACATGGCGTTGAAAGGCGAAAGCGCCTTTCACGCCCAACAACTTCCAGGAGTGCAACATGCCATCTTCGGTGTTCACGAGCGGATCGCTCACGCTTGCTGCGGCATTCGCGAGTGCCTTCTCGCCCCATGCCGGCGCAGCCGATTGGAACTGGGCGACTGGTGACTACCTCGCGCAAAGCCTGCCCAATCCCGTGGTGGCGGCATTGGCAATGGCAGTCTCAACACCAAAGTCTTCGTTGGCACGGTTGTCAAGAACGGAAGCTCCCGCTGGGAAACCAGCGACGACGCGTTTTTGTATGGCCGCGGCACCGCGCTGAGCAACCGTGGATTGTTCGATCTTCAAGCCGATGCCGACATTCTTGCGGGCGGCAATTTCGGCGAGACGTTCGACAACACCGGCATCTTGCGCAAATCGGGCGGCACAGGCGTGTCGCCCATCAGTGCCGAGTTGATCAGTCACGGCGCGATGGAAGCCTTGTCCGGAACGATCGGTCTGCGCGAAGGCTTCTTCAACGAAGGCATCATGCGCGGCACCGCGAGCTATGCCTCTGCCCGCATTGACAACGCCGGTGATGTATCGCCCGGCATGCCGGATGGGGCTGACCGCATCGCCAAGTTGACGATCGATGGGGCCTTGGTGGAGCAGTCGAACGGCGTATTGAGCTTCGACGTGGGCGCAGCCGGCATCGGCGACCTGCTCGCATTGACCGGCACCGCGGCATTCGACGGCACGGTGCACGTCACCAACTTTGAGGGCTATCGCCCGCAGGTGGGCGACACCTACCGCGTCATGAACTTCGCGAGCTATTCCGGCCAGCTCACCGATGTGATCGAGTACGGCATTGCCTCAGGCGTGCAGTTTGGTGCGGTGGATTCGGCTGATCATCTCGACCTCGTCGTTCTCGCCGCACAGGCAGTGCCCGAACCCGCCACATGGCTGTTGAGCTTGAGCGGGTTGATGGCACTCGGTGTGCTTCTCAAGCGCAGAAGCCTTGAGACGCAGCGCGATGCCATGGGCCGCTGAGTAGATGAGTCGATGAGTCGATGAGTCGATGAGCCGGGATCTTTTGCGCCGACCACAGCATGACTCGCCTACAGTGACCACCGCGCGAGTCCGCAAGGGCAGTGCTGACAAAACGGGAGTGCAATCGTTGAGCAGGTTATGGCGTTTGCGTTGCTACGGCCCGCCGTGCCTCACGACCGGGATCGACGGCGATACCGTGCTCGCATTGGCGCCGAAAGACGCGGCATTGCTGGCCTATGTTGCACTCAACAACGGCGGCGCGAGCGCCCGCGCCGCCACGCTCGTTTGGCCCGGCGCGACCGAGCGTGGCGCCTTGAACAACTTGCGCCAGCGGCTCTTTCGTTTGCGCAGCAAAACCGAGGCGCGGCTGCTTGAAGTCTCGGCCACGGCCTGTCTTGCAGACGACCTCCGCGTCGAGCCGATGCCCGAGCTCGCGGCGCTGGAGGCCAACGCCAACGCCTGGGATGCCGAGCTGCTGCAAGGCATCGATGCGGACGACGGCACGGAGCTCGCGGCATGGCTTTCGTCTGAGCGCCAGGCTTGGGCGGCCCGCCGCCGCGATGCGTTGGCGGGCTTGGCCTCTGCTTGCGAGGCTGCCGGCGCATTGGTGCGCGCGCTCAGCCACGCACGCCGTTTGCTGATCGACGACCCGCTTTCCGAGCACGCGCATCGCCGCTTGATGCGCCTGCATTACCAGCGCGGCGACACCGCCTCCGCCGTGGCCGCGTTCGAAGCCTGCGAAGCGGCCCTCAAGGACGAGCTCGGTTTGAAGCCCTCGGCCGAAACGCTTGCACTCTTGCAGACGATCGAACGCGGCCGGCCGATGGAGGCCGCATCAGGGCACAGCCCGCGGCCGGTGCCCGCCACGCTGCTGCGCCCGCCGCGCGCGGTGGGCCGGCAAGCCGAGCGCCTGCAGCTTGCGCAAGCGCATGCCGAGGGCCACATCGCCGCGCTCGTCGGTGAGGCCGGCATGGGCAAGACGCGCTTGCTGCAGGACTTCGTCGCCACGCAAGCCCACGCGGTCTATGCGCAAGCGCGCCCCGGCGATGCGGCCGTGCCCTACGGCGCCATGGCCAGATTGCTGCGCGCATTGCTCGCTGCGGCGCCGGCCGCACTGGCGCATGCACCGCGTCAGGAGCTCGCCCTCGTCGCGCCAGAGTGGGGCAATGCCGCGCTCACCGCGGTGGCAAGCAAACAAGCGCCGCGCCTGCAAGCCGCGATCGAGCAGGTGGTGGCAGACGCGCTCGCCGCCGGGGTCGACACGCTCGTCGTCGACGACCTGCATTTCGCCGATCCGGCCAGTGTGGAGATGCTGCGCGCGCTCGTCGATGCCGATCGCTTGAGTGGCGTTCGCTGGGCCTTTGCGCATCGCCCCATCAGCGCGTCAGATGAAAACGGCGCGCTGCTGCAAGCCCTCGCTGACTCACCGCGCGCGCGCTGGATCGTGCTCGCACCGTTGACCGATGCCGACCTCGTCGAGCTGCTCGACAGCCTGGCGCTGCCCGGCATCGGCGCTGCGGAATTTGCACCCATGCTGGCTCAGCACACCGGCGGCAACCCGCTCTATGTGCTGGAGACTTTGCGCGAGGCGCGCCTGCAACCGGCGCGCGCGGGCGCTGCAGCCAGCGTGGCCTTGCCGCGGCCGCAGAGCATCGCCCACATGATCGATCGCCGGCTGCAGCGGCTCTCAGAGTCCGCGCGCTCACTCGCGCGCGTGGCCGCGTTGGCGGGCGCCGACTTCACTCCAGAGCTCGCAGAGCACGCGCTCGGCAAACCGGTGCTGGCACTGGCAAGTGCATGGGCCGAACTCGAAGCCGCTGACGTATTGCGAGGCAACGCATTTGGACATGATTTGGTACGCGACGGCATGCTCCGAGCCACGCCGCGCGTGATAGCCGTGCATGCACATCGCCTGATCGCGGGCTGCATGGAGGGCCGCAAAGCCGAACCCGCGCGTGTGGCGGAGCACTGGCTCGCGGGCGGCGAGATGCGGCGCGCCGCGGCAGCGTTCGAGCAGGCAGCGGACCGCGCGCGACGAGCGAGTCGACCGCGTGAACAGGCCGCGCTGCTGCTCAAGGCGGCGGACGCGTTTGCGGCCGTCGGGGATGCCAGCACCGCGCTGGTCGTGCGCTCCCAAGCGCTTCGTCCCTTGCTTCATGGCGAGGGTTTTGTCGCGGCCCAGGCGCTGAGTGACCGGCTGATCGAAGCGGCTGGCAATGGCCCTGGCGCTGGCTTGGTGTGGACGCGCCGCTCCTCCATGCTGATGAACGCAGGGCGCGCCGATCTGGCCGAGATCGCTGGTCGCAAAGCGCATCACTTGCTCAAGCCTGACGACCTGTTGCTGCAGGTCGAGTTGCTTGCGTCACTGGCGATAGCCTGCGTGGGGCGCGGTAAGCCCGACGAAGGTTTGGAGTTGATGCGCCCCTGGGTCGACCGCATCGACGACATCAGCGATGAAGCGCTGCGCATCGAATTCGCCAGCGCCCACGCCGTGGTGCTCTACCACCTCTGCCGCTTGGACGACGCTGCCCGTGCGCTGGCCAAGCAGATCGCGTTCATGCGCGCCTCGGGCGATGTGAGCGAGCTTGTCCCAGCCTCGCTTAGCTTGGCCGCTTTGGAACTGCGCCGAGGCATGGTGGGCTCCGCCAAACAGCATGCGATGGACGCCGCAGCCGCGCAGCCCGACTTTGACAAGCCCAGCATCCTCACTGGTTACACGCGCGCCTTGATCGGCTCTGCGCTGTGCGGGCAAGCTCAATTCGAGCTCGGGCTGGCGCAACTGCAAGAGGGCCGCGAGATGCTCTTGCAAACAGCGCCAAATGCGCCAGTGCAGATGGGTTGTGACGTGGCCATTGCCGAGGTCTACCTGCAGCTGGGTCAGCTTGCTCGCGCGCAGCAAATGCTGGCGAACAAAGGCGCTGCGGCCGAGGGTGTGACGCCAGAAGGCGCCGGCGCGGCGAGGCGGGCGTTGGCAATGGCTGCGATGCTGCGCCAGCAAGGCGATCGCGCTTCAGCAGCGTTCGACTCTTCCACACTCGCCATGCTGCGGAAGGCCGGCGAATACTGGTGGATGCTGGCGCGAATCGAGCTGGCGCACCGGGCGGAGCCAACGCATGCGGTCGAAACATGCGAAAAGATATTGGCCGAGGCCCAGCGCAATGGCGACAGAGTGATCGCGATTCTGGCCGCCACGCTGACCTTGCAAGTTCACTGCCGCGCCGGGAATTCGGGCAGCGCTGAGCTTGCTGGTCTGGCGTTGCTGGCCGAGAACCTGCTGGCCACTTGCCGTTCAACCCTGGTCTATCCGCCGTCGGTATGGCTTGCGTGTTTTGAAATTCACGTCAGTTGTG